>JAQGJP010000002.1 GCA_028290545.1 Rhizobium sp.
CCGATTATCGATCGTCTGCACAAGGATATCGCCGCGGCGCTGCGTAAGCCGGCCTTGCGGGAGCGCTTCGCCACATCCGGCGCGCGGCTGATCGGCAATACGCCGGCCGAATTCGCGCAGCAGATCAGGGACGACCGCAAAACCTGGGGCGAGATCATCCACGCCGCCGACATTAAGCCACAGTAATTCAAGTATTAACGATCGCCCGCTTCGCCCGGCGCTTTGGCATGGATGGCCAGCGCGTGCACGCTGCCGGCCAGTTCCGCCGACAAAATACCGTTGATCAGGCGGTGACGCTCAAGGCGGGTCTTATTTTCGAACGCATTCGATACAATATATACCCTGTAGTGAGTCTCTCCGCCCTCGCGATGGCCAGAATGCCCCGCATGCAGGTGGGATTCGTCGTCCACCTTCAGGCTTTGCGGGGTTAAAGCCTCAGTCAACTTCTGTGTGATCAATTCCGCGGTGCGCATGGCTGCCAGTTATGGCGGAATCAGGCGCAATGCAACCCTGTCAAGTCTTGAACGCGTCACCCATAAAAGCGCATATTCGCCGGCCATGAAAAATCCAAAACCGAGCAAAGATACCAATGAGTCGAAAGGCGCCTCGTCGCTGTTCGACAAGATTCGCGTCAAGCCCGACCAGGATCGGCGGCCCAAGACCGGTGGGCCGGTCTGCGAATGGCATGGCTGCGAGCAGAAGGCGACCAACAAGGCGCCAAAGGGCCGCGGCAACGACAAGGATTACTGGAACTACTGCCTCAAGCACGCCCGCGAATATAACCAGTCCTATAATTTCTTCGCCGGCATGAACGATGCCGCGGTGCTCGCCTTCCAGAAGGACGCACTGACCGGCCATCGTCCGACCTGGAAGATGGGCACAGGCAAACGCGCCGCCAAGCCCGATCTGGGCGCGCTCGGCCCGGGCGACGATCCTTTCGGCCTGTTTGGCGCCGGCATGAAGACCGAGCAGAAGCAGCAGACCGAGCGGCGTCAGATCCGCAATGCCGAGCGCAAGGCGCTCGACAAACTCGGCCTCGATGTGGGCGCAACGCCAGCCCAGGTGAAGATCCGCTTCAAGGAACTGGTCAAGCAATTCCACCCCGATGTGAACGGCGGCGACCGCTCGACCGAGGACCGGCTGGTGGAAGTCATCCAGTCCTACAACTACCTGAAATCGGCGGGCTTCGGCTGACGCGTGATCCCGAAAAGCGGGAAACCGGTTTTCGGGCAGGATCACGCGTAACGGAGATTCTTAAAACGCCCCGCCAAGCAACCCAGACCTGCCTTTAAGCCGGGCCCACCAACCCCTATCTCATTGATATTATTGATAGTGTTATTCGAGCCACCCGGGTTTTTTGCGGACAATTCGTCTGCTAAGTTGCGCCCATCAGCCGGACCGTAGTGTCGGACCACAGCAGGGGTTTCGGGCGTCCCGAAGCCACGGAGGAACAATGACTGCCGCAGTGCAAGAAGTGACTAAATTGCCCGACATGAAGGTCTCGGTCCGCCAATTGTTCGGCATCGATAGCGACATGGAAGTGCCGGCGTTCTCCAAAGCCGACGAGCACGTGCCCGAGATCGATCCGGATTACCGCTTCGACCGTCCGACCACGCTCGCCATTCTCGCGGGCTTTGCGCGCAATCGCCGCGTCATGGTCACCGGCTATCATGGTACCGGCAAGTCGACGCACATTGAGCAGGTTGCGGCGCGGCTCAACTGGCCGATGGTGCGCGTCAACCTCGACAGCCACATCAGCCGTATCGATCTGATCGGCAAGGACGCCATCGTCGTCAAGGACGGCAAGCAGGTCACGGAATTCCGCGACGGCATTCTGCCGTGGGCCTACGTCAACAATGTCGCGCTGTGCTTCGACGAATACGACGCCGGCCGTCCGGATGTGATGTTCGTCATCCAGCGCGTGCTGGAATCCTCGGGCCGGCTGACGCTGCTCGACCAGAGCCGCGTGATCAAGCCGCATCCTGCGTTCCGCCTGTTTGCCACCGCCAACACGGTGGGCCTGGGTGATACGTCGGGCCTCTATCACGGCACGCAGCAGATCAACCAGGCGCAGATGGACCGCTGGTCGGTCGTCACGACTCTTAATTATCTGCCTTTCGACCATGAAGTCGGGATTGTTTCGGCCAAGGTCAAGACGATCTCCGAGACCGAGAAGGGCCGCGACACGATCGCCAGGATGGTGCGCGTTGCCGAACTGACCCGCGCAGCCTTCATCAACGGCGATCTCTCGACCGTCATGAGCCCGCGTACGGTAATCACCTGGGCGGAAAACACCGCGATCTTCGGCGACATCTCGTTTGCTTTCCGTGTTACCTTCCTCAACAAGTGCGACGATCTGGAACGGGCGCTGGTCGCCGAACAGTATCAGCGCGTGTTTGGCGTTGAGCTCAAGGAAAGTGCGGCCAATCTCGTATTGGGCGTCTGAGCCAGGGAATAGATCATGGCAGGACCGGGCGACAATTCCAGACCCAAGCCGGGCGCTCCAGTCGATCTGGAGCCGTTTCGCCGGGCGCTGACCGGCTGTATCCGTTCGGTTGCCGAAAGCGCGGAAGTCGAGGTCACGTTCGCCAACGATCGTCCGGGCTTTGCTGGCGACCGCATGCGGCTGCCCGAACTTTCCAAGAAACCGACGGCGGGCGAACTTTCGATCCTGCGCGGGCTCGGCGATTCCATGGCGCTCCGCAAGGCCTGCCATGACGAGCGGCTGCACACGCAGCTTGCGCCGCAGGGCCAGGACGCCCGCGCCATATATGACGCCGTCGAGCAGGCGCGTGTCGAGGCGCTGGGCGCCAGTCGCATGGCCGGCATGGCCAACAATCTGCATTCGATGCTGGCGGACAAATACGCCAAGGCCAATTTCCGCGGCGTCTCGGCGCGTGAGGATGCGCCGATTGAAGAGGCAATGTCGCTGCTGGTCCGCGAAACGCTGACGGGCGACAGGCCGCCGGCCAGCGCTGGCCAGGTACTCGACCTCTGGCGTGATTTCTTCAAGGAAACTGCCGACAAGGAAGTCGGAACGCTGAAGGACGTGATGTCCGATCAGGAGGCATTCGCGCGCCGGGTGCGCAGCATGCTCGCCTCCATGCATCTGGCCGAGGACCTCAGCGACGAACCCTCCGATTCCGACGATAACGAAAGCTCGTCCGAGGAAGAGCAGCCGCGCAGCCAGGAAGAAAACGAAGACGCCGCCGACCAGGACGAAGGCACCGAGGAAGCCCCCGCCGACGAAAACGAAGCTGCCGACGAGCAGATGGAGCAGGGCGAGACCGACGGCGCGGAAATTTCCGAGGACGATCTGGTCGATGACGGCGACGAGGATTCCGAAACGCCGGGCGAGGTCAAGCGTCCCAACAATCCGCTTTCCGATCTCAACGAGAAGGTCGATTACAACGTCTTCACGCAGGAGTTCGATGAGGAGATTTCCGCCGACGAACTCTGCGACGAGGCGGAACTCGATCGCCTGCGCGCCTTTCTCGACAAGCAGCTCGCGCATCTCTCTGGCGCCGTCGGCCGGCTTGCCAACAAGCTGCAGCGCCGGCTGATGGCGCAGCAGAACCGTTCCTGGGACTTCGATCTCGAGGAGGGCTATCTCGACAGCGCCCGTCTGGTGCGGCTGGTCATCGACCCGATGCAGCCGCTGTCGTTCAAGATGGAGCGCGACACCAAGTTCCGCGATACGGTCGTGTCGCTGGTGATCGACAATTCCGGTTCGATGCGCGGCCGTCCGATCACGGTGGCGGCAACCTGCGCCGACATCCTTGCGCGAACGCTGGAGCGCTGCGGCGTCAAGGTCGAGATCCTCGGCTTCACCACCAAGGCGTGGAAGGGCGGGCAATCGCGCGAGAAATGGCTCGCCAGCGGCAAGCCACCCACACCGGGCCGCCTCAACGATCTCCGGCATATCGTCTACAAATCCGCCGATACGCCATGGCGCCGCGCCAAACGCAATCTTGGCCTGATGATGCGCGAAGGCCTGCTCAAGGAAAATATCGATGGCGAGGCGCTGATCTGGGCGCACAATCGCCTGTTGGGCCGGCCCGAACAGCGCCGCATCCTGATGATGATCTCCGATGGCGCACCGGTCGACGATTCGACACTTTCGGTCAATCCGGGCAACTATCTCGAACGGCATCTGCGCGCGGTGATCGAGGAGATCGAGACCAAGTCGCCGGTCGAACTGCTGGCGATCGGCATCGGCCACGACGTGACGCGCTATTACCGCAAGGCCGTGACGATCATCGATGCCGACGAACTCGCCGGTGCGATGACCGAGCAGCTGGCAGCACTTTTCGCTGACGAGGCCGAAGCGGGGCAGGGCAAGAAGCGCAAGCGCGCCTAGCTGCCCGCCGCAGCGGAAGAAATTGGGGTGAGGGCAGGAATCCCTCGGCAGGGGGACTCACGCTTGGCATCGAAAAGACTTCTGTCACTCCTCGCCTTTCTGCCTTTCGTGGCGTTCGGCCTTGCTTTCCCTGTTGCTTTCGGTGGCCAGCCAGCCAAGGTCGAAGGTGTGGCGATCCCGGTCGTCGCCATGCAGATTCCCGAATTCAAGCGCGGTGCCGGTGCGGTGTTCGGCAAACTCGAATATCTGAGCGGCCTGGTGCTCGCCACCAAGAATGGCGAAATGGGCGCGGTCTCCTCCATCCGCCTGACCGATGGCGGCACCAGGTTCATTTCGGTGATGGACACGGGTCATTGGGCGACGGGCACGATCGAGCGCGATGCCGACGGCAAGCTGACAGGCATTGCCGACTACAAGATCACATCGATGAAGGATCCGAGCGGCAGCGGCGCCCATGACAAGGACAGTTTCGACGCCGAGAGCATGGTTCTGGACAAGGATCGCGTCTATGTCGGCTTCGAGCGGGACCATCGCATCAACGCCTATCCTTTCCCGGGTTTCGAAAACGCCATGCCTCTGGATGTGCAAAGGCCGGTCCTGAAAAAGGGCGAACAACTGTACGCCAATGGCGGCATGGAGGCGATCCTCAAGGCACCGGACAAGGGGCCGCTACAGGGAGCCCTGATGTTCGTTGCCGAGCGCAGCTACAACAGCGAGGGAGATTTCATCGCCGGCGTACAGTCGGGACCGATGAAGGGCACTTTCTATGTGGAGCGTCTGGCGCCCTATGACATCACCGACGGCGTTTTTCTGGAAGACGGCAGCTTCCTGCTGCTGGAACGCAAGTTCGGTCTCCGGGATGGCATCGGCATACGCATCCGAAAGTTCTCCGGGGACGACATCAAGCCTGATGCGACGATCAAGGGCGAGACGCTGATGGAAGCCGATTTCTCGCACCAGATCGACAATATGGAGGGACTCGATGCCTACAAGGCGGCGGATGGCTCGACCCACCTGATCATCGAATCCGACGACAACCATTCACTCCTCGAGCGTAACCTGCTGCTCGAATTCAGGATGCTGCCCTGAAACGCCTTCTCATGGATTTTGATTCCGCGACACGAAAAAATGCGCTACATCTGGTTAACCATTGCAGAGATGCGGAAAACGCTGAAATCCGCTTCGGTTGCTATGATTCAGTAACATTGCCTTGATAAAATTCTGCGTGCAGCGTTTGAGTGCAGCGCAGCATGATTCTCATTTCGGGACGATCTCATGAACCAGTATGATCTCATCGTTGTCGGCAGCGGTCCGGCCGGGCGGCGTGGCGCAATCCAGGCCGCGAAACTCGGCAAGCGCGTGCTCGTCGTGGAAAAGGGCAAGCGCGTCGGTGGCGTATCGGTCCATACGGGCACCATCCCGTCCAAGACGCTGCGTGAGACGGCGCTCAACCTGACCGGCTGGCGCGAGCGCGGTTTCTATGGCCGGGCGTACCGGGTCAAGCAGGAAATCAGCGCTGAGGATCTTCGCCGGCGCCTGCTGATCACGCTCGATCATGAGGTCGAGGTGCTGGAACACCAGTTCTCCCGCAACCGTGTCCATCATATTCGCGGCACGGCGCATTTCATCGACAAGCACACGATGGAAATCGAGAAGGAAGACGGCGAGAAGATGCAGGTCAGCGCCACGTCGATCCTGCTCGCCATCGGCACCAAGCCGTTTCGGCCGGACAGCATTCCGTTCGACGGCAAGAAGATCATCGACAGCGATGAGCTGCTGGAGATTTCCGATATTCCGCGCTCGATGATCGTCATCGGCGCCGGCGTCATCGGTATCGAATATGCGACGATCTACAGCGCGCTGGACACGGCCGTCACGGTCATCGAGCCGCGCACGACGATGCTGGATTTCATCGATCGCGAGATCGTCGACGATTTCTCCTACCAACTGCGCGACCGCAACATGAAGCTGCTTTTCGGCCAGTCCGCCGAGCATGTCGAGCGCGAGGAAAACGGCAAGTGCCGCGTGACCCTGTCGAACGGCCGCTCGGTGACCGCCGATATGGTGCTCTATTGCGCCGGCCGCACAGGTGCCACCGCATCGCTCAATCTCGAAGCTGCGGGCCTTGCGGCAGACGAGCGCGGACGCATCAAGGTCAATCCGGAGACATTCCAGACCGATGTGCCGAACATCTATGCAGCCGGCGACGTCGTGGGTTTCCCAAGCCTTGCCTCGACGGGCATGGAGCAGGGCCGCATCGCCGCCCGCCACGCCGTTGGCGCGCCGACCTCCGAGCCGCCGCAGTTCTTCCCCTACGGTATCTATGCCGTGCCCGAGATATCGACCTGCGGCCTCACCGAGGAAGAGGTCAAGAGCCGCCATATTCCCTATGAATGCGGCATCGCCCGATTCCGCGAGACCTCGCGCGGCCACATCATGGGCCTCGACAACGGCATGCTGAAGATGATTTTTTCCCTGAAGACCCGCCGCCTGCTGGGTGTGCATATCGTCGGCGAGGGCGCCACCGAACTGATCCATATCGGCCAGGCGGTGCTGAACCTGAAGGGCACCGTCGATTATTTCGTCGAAAACACCTTCAACTATCCGACGCTGGCGGAAGCCTACAAGATTTCGGGCCTCGATGCCTGGAACCGCATGGGCGAACTGCACGAACACGACCAGGATACGACCCAGGAAGCGGCGCAGTAAAGCGCCGCCGCCTCTCTTCAGGCGGGACCGATGTCCGTCATGCGCGTACGCGGCGCGGCGCGGTGAAGACGATATATGCGAACAACAGCATTGCGCCGAGCGTCAGCACCGAGCCGATGCCGGCGAGAGGTTCGCCCCAGGATAGATAGCCGAGCATCACGCCGGTAAGACCGGGCGCAAGGATCAGCAGGCCGATAACGGCCAGCCCCAAATGTATTCTGGCCAGCTTGCCATCGGAGTCCGGACGCACTGTGTAGTACAGGCCTGCCAGGAACATCGTCACCCAGCCGACCAGATTGATATGCGCGTGAACCGGCGCCAGCGTATGGTCGTGGGATGCCGCCATATAAATCCCGAGACACATGCCGACGATGGCGAAAAGCACCCCGAACCGAAGAAACCATTGCGAAATCATTTCAACCCCCATTTGTCGTTCCAGACGACAGTACTGTATGTCTGTTTTCTTGCGTGAGACAATCAGCCATACGGTTGGCAGGGCAAATTTATTCCGCATTTTTATACCGAAGTCGCCCTTTCCCGATGCTCTCGCGTTGCGTGCATCAACGAAGACACCACGAAACCACGTGCCGAATGGATGTGACAATCCACAAAACTGCAGGTACTGTTTCTCTCGACGGGAAATCTATGCAAGCGGGTGAATAAAGTACAGCGATGCCCCGTCATGACGCCAGCGGTTCAGTTCCACGCTAGGGCAGGGCTGAAAGAATATTCACATTATCTTGGGGGATCCAATGAATTTCGCCGATGCAGTCAAATCCGTGCTTACACTCAACTATGCAAACTTTAACGGCCGCGCCAGCCGCTCAGAATACTGGTGGTGGATTCTTTTCGTCATCATCGTCAGCATTGTACTAAGCGTCGTTGATTCCATGATTGGAATGCAGATTCTCGGACCAATTTTCTCGCTGGCCACACTGATACCGGGCATTGCCGTCGCGATCCGTCGTCTTCATGATATCGGAAGATCCGGCTGGTGGTTCCTGATCGTTTTCACCATTATCGGCGCGTTCGTGCTGATCTACTGGTTCATTCAGCCAAGCGAGCCTGACAACCAGTATGGCCCGACGCCGGTCGCCTGACCCCAGCGGTTAGATTTGTTGAAGCCGGCGCTGCAAACACAGCGCCGGTTTTTTCATATCCGCTCATCTGCCGGATCGTCTGGTCTTGCCCTTGGCTGCTGTGTGGGGCTGATCACGTCGATTCAAAATCGCATAACGCCGTCGAACATCGGGGCTGAATTTGCCGAACCCTGATCAGTCCAGCGTCAGCAGCTTGTCCGACGCGAGCCAAAACGGCGGCAGGCAAAGCTGGATGTTCGATGTCGGCAGGATCGCGGGTTTGAGATCGATGCCGATCTCGGTCTTGAGAAATGCCCGCCGCGCCTCGATCCTCGAATAGGCATCCGGATAGAGGCGCTTGAGTTCGCCGCGCAGGGTCTCATCGGCAATGATCACCGAATCCTCGTTGTTGAGCGCCCAGTTGTCGGGCATTGGCACCGGGATGATATCCACCTGGATCGGCATGCCGGACCGGATCGGTTCCGTCGAACCCGGCCGGATCGGCGTATGGCTCCATTCGTCATGGCCGATCAGATGGCCCGGATTGAGGGCGGAATCCAGCTTGCCCGCGCGCAGCTTGCCGACGGTGCGCTCGAAGATCTCGCCGCCGGTGACGCCGATATCGACCGTCGCGTACCAGGTTATCAAGCCGGCGAAATAAGCCTTGGCCGTTTCCAGGAATGCATCGTCGTGATCGGTGAACAGGCCGGCACGCGAGGAAAGCCCACCCCAGTAGCCGACAGCGGTGGTAATGCCGTCTCCGCGCGTGATCCTGCGTCCGTTGGGGCTTCTGAGGCCGATGACGGGCGATCCGGGTGAAGCCGACGCCAGCATCGTATGGCAGCTCAGTTCCTCGCCGGCATAACCCATGCGGCTCGCGGCCAGGAACTCGTTGTCGCCTTCGCGCGCACCATTGACGATCCTCCAGACGGCGGCTGACGAGCGCGCGGCACCCCATTCGATCGCCGCGAGCTGGTGCACATCGACCACGGACCGCAGACCATCCACCGGGTTCATCAGCACCGAAGTCGCATCGGTGACCGCTGCCGGGTCGCCCGACAGCATCTTCAGCGTGTCGACCACGAAGGCCGGTGCCTGGAAAGTCGGCAGCGGGCCGGTCCATTCCTCGGGGCCGAGATATTTCCAGCCGGCGAGGGCGATTGTGTCGCCCCCGGCAAGACCGATGTCCACCAGCACGGCGAGCAGGTTGGGGTGGGTGGCGCGTGTCTGGCCCATAAGGCTGAAGGTCTGGCAGAGCACGACCTCGATATCCGGCAGGCCGGCGACCGGCGCATAGCTCCGGCTCTCGTTGCCGACCACCAGAACGCGGCGGCGGTTCTTTCCGAGGATCAGCAGCGACTCCTCGAAACGCGGCTCGAAACCGGTCAGGAAAGCCATATTGGCGAGATGCTCGCGGTCGGCATAGACCACGAACCAGTCCGCCCCGGCCCGCTCAAAGGCGGTATCCGCCCGTGCCTCGTATATCGCGGCGGGTATGGCCGGCCGCTCATGCGGTATGCCGAAATCGGGAATGGTGACGGGGCGAAGCGTGATCGGCATGGTTCCTCCTCAAGAATGCGCAGGCGGCGATGATAGACGAGGAAACAGAGAAAGGTCCATCCCGCTTATGACGGCTTGACATGCCGCTTGAAGGGGCACACCTCTCAGGCCGACGGTCACAGTTAAATAACGCAGGAGCGATGTATTCGCGCCAGACGGTCTTCCAAGCATCGGCACTTCTTGCTAAGCGCGGGACGTTCACCATTTCGGAGCCAGCAGATGTTTTCCAATGCCTTCAACGATAAATCCGTCATGGCCACGCTGATGGCGAAGATGCTCTGGGAGATCAAAGCGGTGCACTTCCGCGCCGATCAGCCCTACAAGCTTGCCTCGGGCATGATGAGTCCGGTTTACATCGATTGCCGCAAACTGATATCCTATCCGCGCATCCGCTCGGCAGTGATGGATTTCGCCGCAGCCACGATCATGTCGGAAGCCGGTTTCGAGCAGTTCGATTGCGTGGCGGGCGGCGAGACGGCGGGCATTCCCTTCGCCGCCTTCCTCTCCGAGCGCTTGTCGCTGCCGATGATCTATGTGCGCAAAGCGCCAAAGGGCCATGGACGCAATGCCCAGATTGAAGGCGAGATGAAGGAAGGTTCGCGGGTTCTGGTGATCGAGGACCTGACGACGGCCGGCGGTTCGATGTTCAAGTTCATCGATGCGATCCGTGCGGCCGGTGGCGTGGTCGATCATGGCATGGCGCTGTTCTTTTATGGTATCTTCGCGGAAGCCGAGGCACGGTTCGAAAATGGCAAGGTGAAATTGCACCGTATCGCCACCTGGCGCGAGGTTCTGCAAGTGGCGCGTGACCAAGTGCTATTCGACTCTGAAACTTTGAACTCGGTTGAAGCGTTTCTGGATAATCCGCTGGCATGGTCGGCGGCGCATGGTGGTGTATCGGTGTTGCCGACTGCCTGATGTCTCCGCGATATTCGCGGATTTCGTCATGGCTGGAGCAAGCTTGCAGCGCTATTCTTGACAGGTATAGTATTGGGAAGAATTTTCCTTGGAAAGGAACATTTGCTGGGAATGAACGGCATGTATCAATCGACGACGAGAGGTATCGATGTCATTGTCGAGCCATATTATCTCGCCGAACAATCCGATCCCGCAGACAGTCGATATGTCTGGGGGTATAGGATCGTCATTGCCAATCACTCAGTACATACCATCAAGCTGATGAACCGCTACTGGCATATCACCGACGAAAACGGTCAGATCGACGAGGTTACCGGCCCCGGCGTCGTCGGCGAGCAGCCGACTCTCAATCCGGGCGATACGTTCGAGTATAATTCCGGATGTCCGCTCGACACGCCGTCCGGCATGATGTTCGGCCACTACCAGATGCTGTCGGACACCGGCGAGATGTTCGATGTGGCGATCCCGGCCTTTTCGCTGGATACGCCAGGCCTGCGGCGCACCCTCAATTAATCAGAAATTCTTCGGGCTTGAACCGATATGTCGTCGAGCAGAACTCGCACGTCACACGAATTTCGCCGTCCTCGATCGTCGAGGTGATTTCCTCGGCGGAAAAGCCTGAGATCACGCCGCGGATCCTGTCTTCCGAACAAGAGCAACGATCGAACACCGGCTGGGCGTCATAGACGCGTGCGCCGCGCTCGTGAAACAGCCGGAACAGCAGCCGTTCGACGCCGATGCCGGGATCGGTCAGCTCTTCCGCGCCGGCGGTCGATGCGAGCATCTGCGCTTCCGCCCAGGTGTCGTCTTCCTCGTAATTCTCCGAGGCGACATCGCCGTCACCGCCGTGCAGGTCGCGTTGGCGCATGCGTTCGGGTGCCTCGGGCAGGAACTGCACGATCAAGCCGCCGGCGCGATAGCTGTGACGCGGCTTGCCGTCCTCGTCGCGATCGTAGAATTCGGCCGATGCCAGCTTCACCCGCGTCGGGATCTGCTCGGACTGGCGGAAGTAGGATGCTGCCGCTTCTTCGAGCGTATCGCCGTCAAGCGGCACGATACCCTGGTAGCGCTGAGTATTTTCACCCTGGTCGATCGTGAAGGCGAGAACGCCCTTGCCGAGCAGTTCATGAGGCTCGGTGCGCCCTTCTGCGACAGCCTGCTTGACGGCATCCTCGTCGAAGCGGGCATAGGCGCGGACACCGTCGGGCGCCGCGAAATCCGCAACCAGAAAGCTCACCGCACCGTCCGTCTGCGTCTGGATGATCAGCTTGCCCTCGAATTTCAGCGATGTTCCGAGTAGCACAGTCAGCGCGATCGTCTCGGAGAGCAGGCGCGCGACGGGCGCTGGATAATTGTGACGCCGCAGGATCGAATCCGTCAGCGGTCCCAGTGTGACGGCGCGACCGCGCACATCGAGCCCTTCCACCTGGAAAGGCACGACATGGTCATCGCCAACGAACCCGGGTTGACCCGGATGAAGTGTTTCTGGTGTCATGATTGTCTCGGAAATCCGGCACGTTCATTCGTGCCCTTCGTTTGAAGGGACACAAATAAGCAATTGGCCGGCGGATTCAAGGCTAGATCGCCCCGAGGCACCAGGCAAGCACGGATTTCTGGGCATGCAGGCGGTTTTCGGCCTCGTCGAACACCACGGACTGCGGCCCGTCGATCACCTCGTCGGTGACCTCCTCACCGCGATGCGCCGGCAGGCAGTGCATGAACAGCGCTTCCGGCTTGGCGCGCTTCATCAGCGCGGCGTTGACCTGGAAGGGCATGAACACGTTATGGCCGCGCGCCTTGTGCTCCTGGTTCATCGACACCCAGGTATCGGTGAAGACGCAATCGGAGCCATCAACGGCCCTCTCGGCATCATGGGTCAGCATGATCTGGCCGCCATTGTTGCGCGCCCAGTTGAGATATTTGTCGTCCGGTTCGCTGCCCAGCGGCACCGCCATGTTCATGCGATAGCCGAACCGCGCCGAGCCCTCGATCAGCGAATGCAGCACGTTGTTGCCGTCGCCGGTCCATGTCAGCGTCTTGCCCTTCACGCCGCCGCGATGCTCCTCGAATGTCATGATGTCGGCCATGATCTGGCAGGGATGGGTGGCGTCGGTCAGTCCGTTGATCACGGGCACCGTCGCATGTTCAGCAAGTTCCAGCAGCCGCGAGTGATCGGTCGTCCGGATCATGATCGCATCGACATAGCGCGACAGGACCCTGGCGGTGTCGCCGATCGTCTCGGCGCGGCCAAGCTGCATCTCCGTGCCGGAGAGGAACAGGGTTTCGCCGCCGAGCTGGCGCATGCCGACATCGAAGGAGACACGCGTGCGGGTGGAAGGTTTCTCGAAGATCATCGCCAGCATCTTGCCGGCGAGCGGCTTGCCGGCCGTGCCTTCCCTGGTCGCTGCCTTGCGTATCTTGGCGTCGTCCATGATGTGACGCAAGTCGTCGGCCGAAAGCGCGGATAGATCGAGAAAGTGCCGGGAACCCATACTGTTATTCCTTGTCTGCGGAAACGATGAACTTAACGAGAATTCTCTGGTTTACAAAGCGTCATCGCAGGTTCGTCGCATGCAGCGTCTCGGCGGCCTTTTCGAGCCGGGCCAGTCCCTCGCGGGCCTCTTCCGCCGTGGTCACCAATGGCGGCAAGAGACGCACGACATTATCGCCGGCCATCACGCCCAGCAGTTTCTGGTCGCGGATGGACTGCAGCAGGTCGCCGGCCGGTACTTTCGCCTTGATGCCGATCATCAGGCCTTCGCCGCGGATTTCCTCGATGACATCCGGAAAGCGGTCCTTCAGCGATGCCAGCCCCTGGCGGAACACCAGCGCGACATCGCGGACATGGTCGAGGAAGCCATCGGCGAGCACGATATCGAGAACGGCATTGCCGACCGCCATGGCAAGCGGATTGCCACCATAGGTCGATCCATGGGTGCCGGCGACCATGCCGGAGGCGGCTTCCGCCGTCGCCAGGCAGGCGCCCATCGGGAAACCACCCCCGATGCCCTTGGCGACCGCCATGATGTCGGGCGTGATGCCGACCTTCTGATGGGCAAACAGGCTGCCGGTCCGGCCGACGCCGCTTTGCACTTCATCGAGAATGAGCAGCAGGCCGTGCTCGTCGCATAGCGTCCGTACGGCCTTCAGGAATTCAGTCGAGAATGACCGCAGTCCGCCTTCGCCCTGTACGGGTTCGAGCAGGATGGCGGCGGTGGCATCGGTGATCGCCGCCTTCAGCGCATCCATGTCTTCGAACGGCACCTGGTCGAAGCCGGCGGCCTTGGGGCCGAAGCCATCGATATATTTCTGCTGGCCGCCGGCGGCGATCGTCGCGATCGTCCGCCCGTGGAAGGCGCCTTCGAACGTGATGATATGGAATTTTTCCGGATGGCCCCTGGAATAGTGATAGCGCCGCGCCGTCTTGATCGCGCATTCCAGCGCCTCGGCGCCGGAATTGGTGAAGAACACCTTGTCGGCGAACGTGGCTTCCGTCAGTCTTCCTGAAAGCTTTTCCTGGCCGGGCGACTGATAGAGGTTGGAAACGTGCCAGAGCTTCTCGGCCTGCGCCTTCAAGGTCTCGACCAGATGCGGATGCGCATGGCCCAGAGAATTGACCGCGACACCGGCGGCAAAGTCGAGATAGCGCTCGCCGTCCTCGGTGATCAGCCAGACGCCTTCGCCGCGCTCGAACCGCATCGGCGCGCGCGAATAGGTGTCGTAAAGAGGGTTGCCCTCGGCCATGTCCATTACCCTTCGTGTCACTGCATCCCGAGGTTCTGGCAGGCAGTTCGTTGCCTGGAAATCGCGGCATGCATAAATCAAAAAGCCGCCCCAGCGGGCGGCAGCGGCACTATTAACATTTCGGCCTGTTGCGTCAACAAAAACCCTCAATTGGTCTTTACCGACCGACGCGAGCCCGGTTGGCCCCGGTTCGCGAAAATGCCGGAGCAATTTGACGGTTGACAAATCAATCTTGGGGATAACTCGAAAATCGATTCCCGCAGATTCGCTAGACTCTTGTCACGGAGTCCCAGGCTCTCTAGGTTAAGAAATAATTACTAGACCTGCATGCGGCGGATTTAGTCACCCAAATTTTTGGCGGTTTACACTTCGGGTCGCGCCGGGGTTTGGTGACGGATTCCTCCAGAAGGAACGCTTCGATGGATACTATCGTGAATTGGACGGACGAGCGCGTGGAGCGGCTCAAGAAGCTTTGGGCCGAGGGCCTGAGCGCCAGCCAGATCGCCGCCCAGCTCGGCGGCGTCAGCCGCAATGCGGTGATCGGCAAGGTTCACCGCCTGAGTCTACCGGGTCGGGCCAAGGCCGGCGGCACGACCGCCTCCCGCACACCAAAACGTCCAGTGGTTTCAACCCAGGTGCGGCCGCAGGTGACTTTCACGCAGCGCACTGTGACCCGCACGGTCGCGCGGCCTGCCGGCGCCACCATGCTCAAGGAAGAGATGGAGGTCGATGCGCTTGAAGTGATCGAGCATTCGACCAGCAACAATGTCGTTGTGCCGATCTTCAAGCGGGTGCCGCTGATCAGGCTGACGGAGCGCACATGCAAATGGCCGCTCGGCGATCCGCTCAAGGACGATTTCTGCTTCTGCGGCAACGACTCTCCAGACACGTCGCCCTATTGCGCTTTCCATCAGAAGCTCGCCTACCAGCCTTCGGCTGAACGCCGCCGGATGCGCTGAACTGCCGCGCATCAGCATTTTGGGCGGGCCGGCTTTCCGGCCCGTTTTCATGTCTGCCTATCTCACTTGAGGATTCCGGGCTTGCCGATGACCTTATGGTCGATCGCTCCGATTGCCTTCTTGTCCTTGTCTTCATAATCGAGCGCATCGAGGATGTGGCGGATCATGTTGAGGCGGGCGCGGCGTTTGTCATTGCCGAGCACCACGGTCCAGGGCGCGTGGTCGGTATGGGTCTCCTTCAGCATCCGGTCGCGCTTTTCCGAATAGTCGTCCCATTTGTTCAGCGCCGCGATATCCATCGGTGACAGTTTCCAGGACTTCAGCTTGCTGTGACGGCGGTCGTGGAAGCGCTTGAGCTGCATCTCCCGGCCGATATCGATATAGAACTTGAAGAAATGGATGCCCTCGTCGGCAATCAGCTTCTCGAAGCGCGGCGTATTCCTGAGAAACTTCTCATACTGTTCGGGCGTGCAGAAGCCCATCACCGGTTCGACGCCGGCCCGGTTATACCAGGAGCGGTCGAAATTGACGAACTCGCCCCTGGTCGGAAAGGTCGAGATGTAGCGCTGATAGTACCACTGGCCCAGCTCGGTCTCCGTCGGCTTGGTCAGCGCCACGACGCGCGCGGTGCGCGGGTTCATATAAGACATGATCGATTGGATCGCACCGCCCTTGCCGGCAGCATCGCGGCCTTCGAAAAGACCCATCACCCGCGCGCCGGATTTTTGCTGCCAGAACTGGACCTTGACGAGTTCCTCCTGCAGCCTCTCCAGCGTCTCCTGATATTCCTCGTCGTCCAGCTTCTTCTTGTATGGATATTTGCCGGACGAGAGCGCCTTGGCGTCGATCCAATCTGGAAGTACGGGGTCATCTATGTCCCAGACATGCACCTTGCCATCGATTTTGATCTCCACGGCAGCAATATCGGTTTCCTCCGGCATATCCCGCTCCTCCACGTACATTTGCAATTGATACGAAATGGCCATATTCGGCTTGTGAATTCAAGTGACGCATGAAAAGCTGTTACATTCGGGCGATAGAACGGTCGTTTATCGTGGAATGGGAAGTCCGGGGAATATGCATGCTGAAAGGCGTAATGGATTGGATTTTAAGCCATAAGTTCAATCTTGCCGGTGCTGCCCTGGGTGCCACTGCTTTGATCGCCGCAGGCACGAATTCCTGGATCGCCCTTGCCGTCATGATTGTTGCTGTCCTTCCCTCCCTGTGGTTCAAGGCCCGCCTGCCGCGGCCGCAAAGCGACGAACGGCTGGCTGCCATGCCACCGGAACGCGATCCGCTGATGGAGGTCAAGGCAGCCTTCGCAGGCTTCGATAGCCCTGCCTATCTGCTCGATGCGAAAGCCAATGTCCTCTATCAGAACGCGGCGGCCCGGCATGTGTTCGGAGAAATCCAGACCGGCCTGCATATTTCCGCGCGGCTGCGGCTGCCGGTGATCATGGATATGATCCGCGAGGCGATCGTCTCCGGGCGTAAGGGACAGATCGAGTATTCCGAGACCCTGCCCACCGAAAGCGTCTATCAGGTGCGGATGATCCCGGCGGAGAATGTCCAGGGAGGCATCGGCTTCTATGTGCTGATATTCCGCGATGTTTCGGAATCGCGGCGCATCGATCGGATGCGAACCGATTTCGTTGCCAACGCCTCGCATGAACTTCGCACGCCGCTGGCCTCGCTGCGCGGCTTCATCGAGACGTTGCTCGGCCCTGCGCGCAACGATGCGGCGGCGCATGCGCGTTTCCTGCCGATCATGCTTGAACAGGTCACCCGCATGAGCCGGCTCGTCGATGATCTGATGTCGCTGTCGCGCCTGGAACTGAAGGCACGTGTGTCGCCGGAAGACAAGGTCGATCTCGTGCCATTGATCGGCGCGGTCTGCGATGCCCTGTCACCGCTTGCGGCCGATCTTGGCGTGGATATCCGCCTGCGCATGCCCGATCATGCGGTTCATGTCAGCGGTGATCGTGACGAGCTTACCCAAGTGTTCGAAAACCTCATTGAAAACGCCTGCAAATATGGTCAGGATGGCAAGGTCGTCGATGTGGAGTTGATCGAAAAGCCGCGCCAGTCGGTCGAGGTGAGTGTGATCGACTATGGTCCGGGCATCCCGGAAGAACAGGTTCCGCGTCTGACGGAGCGTTTCTATCGCGTCAATGTCGAGAGCAGCCGGTCGAAAAAAGGTACAGGACTCGGGCTTGCGATTGTCAAGCATATCTTGACGCGGCACCGCGCTCGCTTGCTCATTCGCTCGGAAATAGGCAAAGGCAGCACGTTTACCGTGCGTTTTTGACATCAAGCCCAGCACTCGACCTGAAAACCAAGAGGGTCGGCAAGGGATGTGTCCGTCTGTTGCGGCGACAAGCTGCCCTGTTCGAGGTTAACCGGAATGTGCGCAGCGCGCTCATGACCCCGGCAGGACCCTGATGCCATACAGCCTGATTGCCCTGCCTTCGCCGGTCAGATCGCTGTTGAACACGATATAACCCGCATCGCTCGGCCCCAGCTTGCCGTCGAATTTCACCTGGATCAGTTCGTCGGCACGTTCGTTCGACACGGTAAACCGGTGCCGGCCGCAATCGCCGAGCGTGGTGAATTCGCACTGGACATAAATTTGCGACGGCAGATCGCCATCAGCGCGCAGGGTGATGGCGATCGTCGATGTCTTGCCCGCCAGATCCTGTAGTATCGCCGCCGGCACTTCGATGCGCACTTCGCCGTCCTGATCGGGTGCGCTGGATGCGATGGTAATGGCCTTGCCGTCGCTATCGGTCACATTACCGACCTTGGCGCTGGCCGACGGCTTTACCCTGTCGCTCTCGCCGGGCTTGAAAATATCGATCCACTCGCCCGAAAAGCCGCGCAGCGGGTCGAGCTGCCGCTTTTCCGCTGCAGGGTCGAAACTCTCGGATTGCAACTCCTTCGGGATAATTTCGAAATTGCCGGAACCATTCAAAGCGGCATCGACCATGCCGGTCGCATAGACCCACCAGGCCCCGAAAACGACGATGCCCAACAAAACACAGTAAACGAAAAGCGAGACGATCAGCGAGCCAGACTTGCGGCGCACCGCGCGGCTCTCCGCGGTGACGGTTCTGCCCTCCGGCGTCGAAGGTTCTGCCCAGGCCGGATCTTCCTCCTCGCGCTTCGTATGGCGCTCCTGCTGATCGGGAGCCCCCTTCCTCTTGCCGTTGCGCGGTGCCGATGCGGGTCTCTCGTCGCGCATCGCCGACAGTCCGGAAAGCGAACCGTCCTCAAGGTCATCGGGCAGCGGCCGCCGTTGCGCTGCGTCATGCTCGATGACCGGCGGGGAAACGGATGCCGCGCCCGACCCGGATTTCACCTCCGGCGGCACCGGCTCCAGCAAGGGCGGTGCATCGGCTTCCACGGGCTCGTCGGGCGTATTCTCGATGAAAACCTTTTCAAGCCGGACGGCCAATCTCAGCCGTTCCAGTTCCTCATCCTCGATAGCGCGAATGGTGATTTCCAGCCGCTGGCGCTGCCGCTCGATCACCACCGGGTCTTCGATATCCTGCTTGCGGAGGCCGGTATCGAGCGCATTGCGGGCAGACTGATAGATGCGCGCCCTTATATCCGGATTGGACCTTTCGGCCCTGTCCAGTGCATTTCGGATCGCTTGTTCCAGGCCACTCACTATACACTATCCTAGATACGCCGGGGCGGCGGTGACACTGATCATTCGGTAGCCATTCGCCAAGAGCTTGGCAAGCGCAGGCAACATCATGACAACGGGCTCTCCCCCGCTAATCCTGCCTTTGCAGCTAAAAAATGGCGAATGGCCGCTGAAGGTGAAAATTCAAGGTTGAACAAATTGGCGGGCGGGGATTATTGTCCGGCAAAACCGACATGCTTCTGGACCCGCCATGACCCTTCCCGCCATTCTCCGCGACGATCTCCGCATTCCCGTTGTCGCCGCGCCGCTGTTCATCATCTCGCATCCGGACCTGGTGATCGCCCAATGCAAGGCTGGCATTGTCGGCTCGTTCCCGGCGCTCAACGCCAGGCCCGAAAGCCAGGTCGATGAGTGGCTGGCCGAAATCACCGAGACACTCATGGCACACAACGCCGGTGGTTCCGGGAGACGGGCGGCACCCTTCGCCGTCAACCAGATCGTTCATGCCACCAACAGGCGGCTGGAGCACGATCTCCAGATGTGCGTGAAATACAAGGTGCCGATCGTCATTTCCTCCCTTGGTGCGGTGCCTGAGGTCAATGACGCGATCCATTCCTATGGTGGCATCGTGCTGCATGACGTGATCAACAACCGCCACGCCAATTCGGCGGTCCGCAAAGGCGCGGACGGATTGATCGCGGTGGCGGCCGGCGCCGGCGGACATGCGGGCAAGCTGTCGCCTTTCGCGCTGGTGCAGGAAATCCGCGAATGGTTTGACGGTCCGCTGCTGCTGTCGGGTGCCATTGCCAATGGCGGTGCGGTGCTGGCGGCACAGGCCATGGGTGCCGACCTGGCCTATATCGGCTCGCCCTTCATCGCCACACCCGAAGCCCGTGCGACCGACGCCTACAAGCAGATGATCGTCGACAGCCGCGCCGACGATATCGTCTATTCCAACTATTTCACCGGCATCCACGGCAACTACCTGAAGGGTTCGATCACCGCCGCCGGCATGGACCCGGCCCGGCTGCCGGAGGCCGATCCGTCGAAGATGGACTTCGAAAGACCGGAGGGCGGCGGCCCGAAGGCCTGGAAGGAAATCTGGGGCTCGGGGCAGGCGATTTCAGCGGTCAAGGCCATCGAACCCGTTGAAAATCTGGTCAGCCGACTGGAGGCCGAATACCGTGCCGCCAGGATGCGTATCTGCGGCTGAGCCGCCATCCGGCGGCATCGCCAAAAAAACGATTTCGTCGTCATTCCGGCTTGCAATCTTCCGCTTTTGCCGCTATCAGCGCGTCCAGAACAGGTGCCGGTTCAAGCCGGGGCTACCGGTTTGCCGCTTTAGCTCAGGTGGTAGAGCACATCATTCGTAATGATGGGGTCGCAGGTTCGAGTCCTGCAAGCGGCACCAAACAATTTCAAAGGCTTAGCGAAGAATTGTTTTACTCTGTTCTTGCCTCAGCAATCAAGCGGCCGGGAACTGCAGGGAATTCGCTTTCCGTTCGCATCGTCTCGATTCGGTTATCGGTAGCTGTAATTTCCCTGTATTTTTGCACGTATTTGTCAATATGCAATCATAAGTGACATTGGCTGCATGATGCAGCTCACGCTCTCCCCCAATTCGCCTTGCTCGGCGACCAGGCAGCCGCGAACTGAGGAAGGGATCGAAAGCGGACGCCTCATACCAAGTCTCGATGATGACAACCTATCGCGCCGGAGCGATCTTGGCTTTCCGGCGCGGAGAAAACCGCAGATGGAGTTGCTCCTCCATCGAGTACTTTCGACAAGGCCGGAAGCCAAAAGCGCCCGGCCCTTCGGGTGGTCCGGGATTCGGCCGCCGGATGTGTCGCAATCCTCGACCGTAACCAAGATTACGCCCTCCGGTGTGCTCCTGCCCGGACGGTCGTTCCCGGTCCCACGCAACAGGTCGTCATCATCGAGATTTGGTATAAGCTCGCGGAACTCCGTGCGAGTCCAACGTCCTTTTCCAGTTCCCCATGACCGAAAATACACTTAGAATTCAGACCATGCCGGTTCGGTTGATCTGCCACCCGAAATGACGCGGGGAGTGAGCTTGGCGTGGGGTCGCGATGCCACTGTCGCAGATGAAGTAAAGCGCTGGGCAGTTTTTTGCAGTCCGTGAACCGAACCGCGCTGAGGCGATTCGGTGCCAAATTTGAATTGCTCCACCAGCCTCTGAAGGATACCAGCTTCGTTCGAAAGCATATTGGCTGCTGCATTGGTTTCTTCCACCATCGCGGCATTCTGTTGTGTGGTTTGATCCAACTGGTTCACAGCAGTGTTTACCTCAACGAGTCCGGTAGACTGTTCGCGTGTCGATACCGCAATGGATTCCATATGCTGATTGATGCTGACGATGAAGCCTCCAATGGATTTCAGCGAGTCCCCGGTTTCCGAAACCAGCTTGACGCCGATGGCGACTTCATTTGTTGATGTCTGGATCAGACCCTTGATTTCCTTGGCTGCCGTTGCGGCGCGTTGGGCCAGCTCACGCACCTCTTGCGCGACGACGGCAAATCCTTTTCCGGCTTCACCCGCTCTTGCTGCTTCGACCCCTGCGTTCAGTGCCAACAGATTGGTCTGAAAGGCGATCTCGTCTATGACGCCGATAATGTTTGAGATTTTGGCGGAAGAATCCTCAATCCGCCCCATCGCATTGACCGCGCGTGAAACCACTTCGCCGGATTTGGCGGCGCTGTCATTGGCTTGGGCTGCGACGTGTCGGGCTTCCTCGGCTCGCTTTGAGGAAGAAGCGACGTTGACGGTGATTTGATCCAACGCGGCTGCAGTCTCTTCCAAGGCCGCAGCCTGCTGTTCCGTACGCTTGGCCAAATCGTCGGCTCCGCCGCTGATTTCCTGAGAACCGTCATTAATTGTGCCGACGCTGCTGGAAATGCCGGAGAGAGTTTCAGCCAGTTGCTTGATCGCCGAGTTGAAGTCGTGGCGCAGGGACTCAAAATCCGGTGTGAAAGCTTCGGTCAATTGGAACGCCAGGTCGCCATCCGCCAGACGCTTCAATCCAACTGCAAGGCCGGATGTCGCAATTTGCAGGCGCTGTGCGGCATCAGCTTCGGCCTCTGCGTGATCGGCGATACGGTTTGCTTCGGCCTGATGGCGGCTGGCTTCCATCTGTTGGTCTGCTTCAATCTTGGCGATCGCCGTTTGTCGAAAAACTTCCACAGCCGCCGCCATTGCGCCGATTTCATCGGAGCGGTCGACAAAGGGAATCTGCGAAACGGTGTCACCCGCCGCCAGGTTCTTCATGGATTCCGTAATATTTGCGACGGGCTTTGAAATACCGAAGAGTGTATTAAATTTTTCTAATTGAAGCTCATCAATTGCAATTGCCGACAATCAAGGTGTACATTTGTCCTTTGAGAATTAGAACGTGTGCAGCGGCGTCAGAGGTGAGCTGCTCGCCTTCTTAGCGGCGTCCAGTAGATCCGGCGCTGACCACGCGGACTTGGGCTTGGCGAAGGCCGAGCCGGACGATGAGTTCCGCGATCTCGCCGGCTGGTCGTGGCTGGCTGAAGAGATAGCCTTGTACCTCTGTGTAACCTTCATTCTTGACCCGCTCGAACTGTTCGCGGGTCTCTACCCCTTCGGCGGTGGTCAACATACCGAGGCTGACGCCGATGGCGGATACGGCGCGTACGATCGCGAGGCTTTCATCCCGGTCCGACATTTCGTTGATGAAGGAGCGGTCGATCTTGATCTTGTCAAAGGGGAACTTACGGAGGTAACTCAGTGACGAATACCCGGTTCCGAAATCGTCCATGGAAATGCGGATGCCAAGGTCGCGGAGCTGATACAGGATGCGAAGGGTATTGTCGTTGTCGAGCAGGAGCACCGACTCTGTGATTTCGAGTTCGAGCCGACTTGGCGACAGACCCGAAGCTGCAAGGGCTGCTGCAACATCCGACACCAGGTTGCCGTTCTTGAACTGCACCGGTGACAGGTTGACGGCGATTCTGATGTCTTCGGGCCACTTGGTCGCCTGCTTGCAGGCCTCGGTGATCACCCACTCGCCGATCGGAACGATCAGCCCCGTCTCCTCTGCCAGCGGAATGAAGTCGTCGGGTTGCACCATCCCTCGTTCCGGATGCTGCCAGCGCAGCAGTGCCTCGAACCCCAGGATCGCTTCGGTCCCGATATCGATGATAGGCTGGTAGTAGAGCTGGAGCTGCCCCAGTTCCGTGGCTTTGCGCAGGTCGGATTCAAGCGACCTGCGCAGCTGCACGCGGGAATCCATGCCCGCCTCGAAGTATCGGTAGGTCCCACGTCCATCGGCCTTGGCACGATAGAGAGCAAGGTCGGCATTCTTAAGCAGCGCTATCGGAGTGATGCCGTCCGCGGGGCTGAGTGAAATGCCGATGCTGACGCCGACCACAACCTGACAGCCCTCGATATCGAATGGCGCGGCCATCAACTCGACCAGCCGGATAGCCAGAGCAGTGGCGTTCTCCGGTTGGGCAACGTTTGTCTGCAAAATGGCGAACTCGTCGCCTCCAAGACGGGCTACAACATCGGTGTCGCGTGTGGCACCGTTCAGCCGCGCCGTCACCGCCCGCAGCAGCGCGTCGCCGGCAGGGTGGCCGAGCGTGTCGTTGACGATCTTGAAGTTGTCGAGGTCGAGGCAGAACACGGCGAAGGCTAGGCTCGGCTCGGTGTGGGTGAGAGCCTGCTCCAGCCGTTCGTTGAAATGCATGCGGTTGGGCAAATTGGTGAGCGCATCGTGGCGCGCCATGTGCGAAATCTTGGCTTCGGCGCGCCGCCGCTCGGTGATGTCCTCATAGGTCACGACTTCGCCGCCGTTGGCCATGCCCTGACGGAGCACGGAAATGATGATGCCGTTGGCCCGGCGAAGGACGCTGGCGTCCTCAGCTTCGCCGCTGACGGTGCCGTGGTAGGCTGCGGCCCCCTCCGACAGGTCCATAAGTTGGGACTCTGTCATGCCTGCCACCATGGCGTCAGGCGGAAGGCCGAGCAACTCGGCAAAACGCGGGTTGGAAACCATCAGGCGATGATCCGTATCGAACATGCAGAGGCCCTGCGACATATTGTCGAGGGCGCTTTCGAAGCGCATCGTCTGCGCTTCCAGCGCGCCCAATGTGCGATCAAGGACCTTGAGGGGCAAAACCCGCAACGCGAAGAATATGCCAAAGCCGAGCACGCTGCTGAACAAAGCGACAACCCCAGCCTCGATGAATTGCGGCCGCAGGCTGCCGGCGGACTCTATCCGGCCGACCTCCTGTCCACCCACGACAACCCCGACGCTGCGCGTAGCGATCGGGAATTCGGGCGCTTCGCCCGTTTCCAGCAGGAGCTCGCCGCCGCTGTCGAAAACGCGCTGCTGATAACCGCTTGCGTGTGCTTCGGGCACCTCGATGATTTCTGCTATGCGTACGACTTGGTACTTCCAGAGATCGCCGTTAGAGTAGATGTACTTCGCCAGCCGATTGGCCTTCAGATGCGCCTCGAACGAAAGCGTTGTGCCCATGTGCGAGGCAACGATCAGCAGATACCCGGCCGGGACGAGAACCGCGGTTGTGATGGCGACGGCCAGACCGATGCCGCTGACGAGGGCGCGCAACCTGTGCTGCGGGGTCTTCATTCGTCGATCGCCAGAATCCCGACCTTGTTGAGGATGGCTTCGCCCTCGGGGGTCGCGAGAAAGCTCAGGAAGGCCGTGGCTTCGGCACTGACGTCAGTGGGAACCATCATGAACAGCGTCTTGCCATAGGGGTAGGAGCCGTCCTGGTAGGACGCCATGCTGGGGAGGACGCCGTCGATGGCCACGAACCGCAGGTTATGTTTCTCGGTCATGATCTGGGTCAAGGTAATGCCAACCAGTGAGCCGTCGGTCTTTTCGGCGGCGGCGGCGTTGTCCTGATCATTTGCGGCGACCGACAGGTCGGGGCGGAGCCGTGCCGTTTCCAGGGCTTCGGCCAGTCCGGGAAATAACTTGCCCATGACCATCGTGTCGCTGTCCCCTACCGGCCGCAGGATAATGCGCAACGGTGTTCCGTCTGGCCATGTCGCCTGGTCGGCAGAGTAAATCGCGGCGATGTCTTTGCTGGCTAAGCCGTCCGGGCCTGGGCGCGAAGTCACCAGGCCGAACGGGGTTCGGAAGGTCGCCACGACCTTCAGACCCATGGCGGCTTCCTTTTCCTTGAGCGTCCGTCCCGCCACGGCCAAGCCCAGGATACCGTCGGCAGTAGCGGCGATGCCCCCACCCGTGCCAAGGTCGGGGATCACCTTCAGCGTGATGCCGGTGGCTTTGGTGAATGCCGGCCCGATCAGCATGAGAGCCTCGGTGACCGCGCCGGTGCCCCCGACCGCGAGTGTTGCGGCCCTCGCCAGATGAGGGGTGGAAATGATCGCAACGAGAGCGATGCCCAAAGATAGAATATTCACGAACGATTTCATGTAATTGTCCATTTCCTTTTGGTAATGACAAAATAAATTGATCGGGAACCAGGTCTTGTTTTCTATTAGACAGCCTCAATGAATTAAATAACTGTAAATAGGCGCTCAGAACAATTTCCGATGCAATCCTGAACTTGGCATATGCAATTTTTATACCCCAAAATGTGCTGGCGAAAACGGTAGCGGCGGCTCCAAGTGTCGATGTCAAAACGCTGCATGCCAAGATTGGCGACTGACGCTGGAGAACGATTTTTTTTGCAAGTGCGCTCGGCAAGGCGGGATTGCTGGGGGACACGAAATGATCGACCGCTCGCCCAAGCTATCCGTGGTGCGTCAGGCGACGCTTCTCGGCTTCAGCCGTGGCAGCGTCTATTATCTGCCGCGACCTGTATCTGGCGGCAATCCAGCGCTGATGCGGCGGCGGACGAATGCCGCGCATTCGCTTGGGGATCGACGAACTGCATCTCGACTATCCGTTCGCGGAAGCCGGATGTTGCAGGGGCTTTTGAAGACAGAAGGGCTGCAAGCCGGGCGTTTGCACGTCGCCAAGCTGATGAAGACGATGGGCATCGAGGCGATCTACCGCCGTCCGAACACCTCGAAACCTGAGCCGGGACACAAGATATACCCCTATCTCCTGCGCAAACTGCCGGTCATCTAATCGAGGCGGAAATCCACTTAACCAAGCGCCCAAACTGTTCAGACAAACCGAACCAGCTCTGTGCTCGAAGCGGCCTGACCGGAGCGACGGCTGGCAACCATCCGCGGTGTGAACACCAAGCTCCAGGTCGTGCATTTTAAATGCAGCGACCGGTAACTGGGCAGATAGGGGTCCTACGCTTATCGCGATGACAACGCGCGGCTGCTGGCCAGCAATCGGTCGCGCAGCATGCCGGTTTGACCCTCGGAAAGATCTATCGGCAGGACGAGACAAATCGTGGCCTCGACCAAGCCAACTGCGTCATAGATCGGTGCAGCCAGGCATTGCGCGACCGTGTCGACGAGGCCTTTGGTCAGGCAATAGCCGTCGTGTCGGGCTTTTTCGATCGCTTCGAGGAAATCATTGATCTCGATGCGACGCCCATCCGGCAGGACGAAATCTTCCGGCGGGATCAATTCCACGATCTCTTTGCGGCTGCGGCCAGCGAGCAGGAGGCGGCCCGATGCAGTCCAGGGAAGTGGAATCTGAACGCCGACGGCGGAGCTGATGCGGAACGGCCGGTTTCCCACACACATGTGCATGAGCGTATAGCGACCGTTATGGAGGACACAGAATTCGCTGGTCTCGCCGGTCTCCCTCGCCAGCCGGTCCACTTCCATGCGGGCGCGCTTGGCCAGCGAGTTTTCGTGAATGTAGCTAAGCCCGTAAAGATATATCCGCTTGCCAAAGAAGATACGTGAATCCTCCTGCGAGATTTCCAGCAGCCCGGCCTCCGTCAGGTCATTGACCAGAGTGTAGGTCGAAGAGCGCGGTGCGTTAAGGGCGTTGGCGAGCGCGCCAATCCTGATCCCTTCTCCGCGTCTTTGCAGGAATTCGAGGATTTGGAGAATCCGGTCAACGCCGCGCTCGCGGCGCTGGACGGCATTCGTCTTTGCCTCCAAGGCATCGTTTATCATGTTTGGCTCTTGCATATTTCTCTCTTATGGGTATTCTGTCTTCATTGCGGGACAGTTGTCTCGTATATAGTACAATTATTAAGGAGGGCAAGCCATCTGACCGACGAGCAGCGGCGCGTAGCTTCTGGCCGGGCGGCATCCATGGGTAGGTGTCAAGATCACAATCCTGGTAGGTTTAGTTGAAGTCACAATCGTAACGTGCGGCAAATCATACATTGTGCGCTCGATAAAAAAAGGGGAATAAGATGAAAAATTACAAAACGGCTCATTTGGCTACGGCGTGCTTGGCCTTATTCTTCGCGACTTCGGGCGCCATGGCCGCAGATCAATGCGAGAAGCGTGGCGGTGTGCTCAAGATTGCCGATGCGGTCCCGATCGGCCTGGATCCGTATCTGACGACTTCATTTTCGTCGCTGGCTGTCTATGAGCAAATGTACAACGCACTGCTCACCCAGGACTACGACACCAAGCTGAAGCCGGACCTCGCCGAGAAATGGGAGATCAGCGACGACGGCAAGACCTACACCTTCCATCTTCGCCACGGTGTCAAGTTTCACAATGGCCGGGAACTGGTCGCCGACGATGTGGTCTACAGCCTCCAGCGGCTGCTTGATCCGGATACCCAGGCTCCGCTCGCCGGCTATTTCAGTTCGATCGACCACGTCACGGCATCCGAAAAATACACCGTGAAGTTGAATTTGAAGGAGCCGGATTCATCCATGCTGTATAAGCTCAGCAATCGCCGGCCGGCCTCTATCGTGGCCAAGGAGGTTGTGGAGGCCAATGGCGGCAATCTCAAGACGGCTGATGGGGGCACAGGCCCATTCAAGCTGGCTGAATTCACAACGGACGTCAGCGTGAAGCTTGAACGCTTCAATGATTATTTCGAGAAGGGCCTGCCTTGCCTGGATGGCGTCGATATCTTCTTCAACAACGATGAATCCGCGCGTCTCGCGTCGCTTCGTTCTGGCCAGGTCGATACAACATTCTTCAAGGATCCCAAGAATGTCGATGTGCTCAAGGGCAATGACAATCTGACAATCCTTGAACAGCCCAGCCAGGTGCGGGATGTTTTCATTCTGAACAACAGCTATCCGCCCTTCGACAACAAGTTGGTTCGGCAGGCGTTCAGCTATGCCATTAACCGTCAGGATGTCCTTGATGTGGCCTACGACGGTCACGGCTACATGACCGGAGTCATTCCGCCGGGGGAAAAGCTCTGGGCCATCCCGGCGACCCCCGAGAGCTACCCTTCCTACGCCTTCAACGTGGACAAGGCCAAGCAGCTGATTGCCGAATCGGGTGTCCAGACTCCGATCAAGATCGTCGTCAATACGCCGACCATTTTCCCGCAAAGCCTGCCGATCGCGCAATTGCTCAAGGCGCAATTGCAGGAGATCGGTGTGGACGTGGAGATCAACGTCATGGAGTGGGCGACCTACCAGGCTGCGGAGCGCAAGCGTGAGTTCCAGTCCGAAGTTGGTGGCTTCAGCGGACGCCCCGACCCGGACGTGTATGTCTATGGAGAGTTCTACAGCAAGGCTTCGGGCAACGTCTCAAAAATAAACTCGCCGACGGTAGACCGTCTGGCGGAGCAGGGCAGGGCTGCCACCGACCTGGCCACGCGGCAGAAAATCTATGCCGATGCGCAGAAGGCAATCGTCGACGAGGCAGGATTCATTTTCCTCGGGGTGGGCTCGGACTACGAGGTCTTGTCGAAGAAGGTCAAAGGCTTCCACCTCATGCCCAACCGTTTCCGGCTCTCTGTAAAACAGACTTGGCTCGACGAGTAACGCTCGGAATCGGGAGTAAGTAACGTGGTCCGCTATCTTATAAGGCGTCTCGCCGCCATGCTGATGGTGCTGATTGGCATCTCGATGTTGTCCTTCTCGCTGATCTACCTTGTCCCAGGCAATGCCGTGGACGTTCTGATGGGCGGAGAAGGTCAGGTGAGCGAGGCGAGGAGGCTGCAGTTGGAGCACCTCCTCGGCCTCGACAAGCCGCCGGTCGTGCAATATTTTGTCTGGTTGGGGAAGCTCCTGACTGGTGACCTGGGGACGTCCATCCGTTCTGGACTATCGGTGAGCCAAGAGCTTGCAATGCGGCTGCCCGTGACTCTCGAACTCGCAATCGGCGCGATCATCATTTCGGTGATCGTCGCCGTGCCCCTGGGTGTGATCTCCGCGGTGCGTCGCAATTCTTCAATTGACTCTGCCCTCAAGTTGACGGGTTTGATCGGGTTGTCAGTTCCACAGTTCGGCCTGGCCGTGCTGATGCTGCTGGTCGTCTCCAAGTACTTTCCCTCAATGATGCCTGGCGTGTACCAGCCTTTCCTGAAGGCGCCGCTTGCTCATCTGCAAACTATGTTTCTGCCCGTTTTGTGTGCCGCGGCGCCGATCGCTTCGGTCATCATGCGGATGACCCGCTCTTCGATACTCGACGTCGTTCGTGAACAGTATGTTGCCACGGCCCGGGCGAAAGGCATTTCGGAGATGAGGGTGATATTGAAGCATGTCCTCGCCAATGCGCTGGTGCCGGTGGTGACCATCACCGGCATCCAGTTCGGGCTGTTGCTCAGCGGCGTGGTGGTCATCGAGTACATCTTCACACTCCCCGGCCTGGGTACGTTGATGCTCAACGGTATTTTCCAGCGCGACTACACCGTCGTTCAGTCATGCATCGTCGTCGTCGCTTTTCTGTTCACGTTGGTCAACTTTTTGGTCGATCTCTCCTATGGGGTACTAGATCCGAGGATCCGCTATGAATGACGACGAAAAGTCAGAGACGTTTGGACTGAGACTGGTCCGGTTCCTGAGGCGTCTTCGTAAGCACTACATGGGCGTTGGGGGCGCCATGCTCATCGCAGTCATTTGTGGCGGGGCGATCTTCGCCCCGGTGATAACCGAGTATGCCCCAAACAAGATAGCTGTTCGAGAGCGGGTGCAAGGGCCCAACGCCGACCACGTTCTCGGTACAGACGAGCTTGGCCGGGACGTCTTTAGCCGCCTGCTTTACGGGGCAAGGCCCTCGCTCGTCGTCGCCGTGGTTGCAACGCTGTTGTCGACAGTGCTTGGCAGTCTTCTGGGATTGCTGGCAGCGATCAACCGATCGGTACTGCGCGCAGTGATCATGAGTGCGATGGATATTCTATTTGCATTCCCGGCGGTGCTGTTCGCGCTGGTGTTGATGACTGTGCTGGGGACGAGTCTCATCAACCTGATCATCGCGCTTACGGTCATCTATCTGCCGCGCATCGTCCGGGTGGTTTACGCCTCTGCCCTCCAGGTGGTGGAACTGGACTACGTGAGCGCCGCAGTCGCCCTAGGGGCGGGGAAAAGCCGGATCCTTTTACGGCACGTGCTGCCGAACGTGGCAGGGCCATTGATCGTTCAGGCCACGTTAGGCTTCTCCCTCGCCATCCTGGCCGAGGCGACGCTGAGTTTTCTGGGCCTTGGTGTTCAACCCCCCGAACCGTCCTGGGGTGCCATGTTGAATGCCGGCCGCCCGTTTCTGGAAGTAGCGCCTTGGCTGGCCATCTATCCCACGTTGGCCATCAGCCTGGCAGTGTTGGGCTTTAATCTGCTCGGGGATGCATTGCGCGATTGGCTCGATCCCCGGCTCAAAGATGTATGAGGAGTTTAGATCTATGCGTATTGCGGTGATAGGCACCGGTGTTATGGGCTCATTCTATGCCCGCGTGCTCAATGAAATGCGTGGTGTCGATCTGGTCGCAATTTGCGGCCGGAGCCCGGCCCCGGTCGAGAAGCTTAGTCAGGCGCTGAATGTGCAGGGCTACGCCAACGGTCAGTACGATCAACTGCTGGCCGACCATCCGAATCTTGATGCGGTTGTCATTGCAACGCCCGACGGGGAGCACTTGGGGCCGCTCAAGGCCAGCGTCGCTGCCGGTTGCCATATCCTGATTGAAAAGCCGCTGGGCGTGAACGCCCGGGAAGCAGCGGAAATGACCGCGGCCGCCGAAGCAGGGGGCAAGTTCCTGATGGTCTGCCATCACCTTCGCTTCGATCCCCGCTACTATGCGCTGGCCAAGCTGGTGCGGCAGGGCACGATCGGCAAAGTGATCAATATCCATGCGCGGCGTAACCCTGCTGCCGGCTCGCCGCAGCGAATTAACGGGCGGGTGCCAGCCGCCTACTGGGTCGGCGTCCATGACATCGATCTTGTCCATTGGATCACAGGGCGGCGTGCGGTGCGGGTTATTTCGAAGAGCACCGGGACGTCGCTTGGCGCACTCGGGGTCGATGATTGCGTTGTCAGCACGATCACGCTCGATGACGGCACTCTTTTTACCATGGAGAACTCGTGGGCTACCCCACGCACGCAGGGCAAGCCGAAGTCCTTCCTCATGGCCGTGCGCGGTACTGAGGGTGTGGCGGAAGTGGATGCCTATGAGCACGGCGTCAATGTCTATACCGCCACAAGCGCCCCAAATCCCGATGGCGAGGTTCTGTATTTCCCGGATCTCTATGGCAGGGCCACGGGCGTTTACCGGGACATGATGGACCACTTCGTCGACAGCGTTACCACCGGCAAGGCTCCGGTTGTATCGGGTGCCGATGGGCTGGCTGCGGTCCGCGTTGCGGACGCCATCGTGCGTTCGGTCGAGACCGGTACGGAAGTCGATGTGGAGTGGGACGCATGATCAGCCAGGCATTCGCGAAAACGTCTTTTGGCAAGCTGAATTACCGCACTGCCGGCAATGGCGACAAGGCGTTCGTATGTATTCATGGCCTCGGCCAGACGTCGTGGTACTGGGAACGCGTCATCGAGCACCTGCCGAAAGGCTGGCAAGGTTACGCCGTTGATCTTCTGGGCTTTGGCGATTCGGATCGACTGTCGGACGGATACTCGATCGACGTTCACGCACAGAGTCTCGCCGAGTTGCTGAAGAGTCTGCCACAGAGCAGCGTCGTGCTCGGCGCCAATTCGCTGGGTGGCGTTGTCGCCATGCGTCTTGCCATCGGCGCACTGGCAAAGCTGGATGGACTGTTCCTGACGGCAACCGGACCTTTGGTCCGCAACGAGGTTGCCCTGAAGGCCTACCGCGACAAATTGGCGACAATGGAGATCACTGCCGAATCGGTGCGACCGATCGTGACCAATTTCACGCATCAGAAACTGCCCGACGGGCACGTCACCAGAATGGCGGATGAAATGGCGAAATCGCAGCGTATTGCGCTGACGGAAACGCTGAGCTCCTCTCTGGACACAAACCTGGTGGCCGATCTGCCGCTGATCAAAGTGCCGACCCTGATCCTGCAAGGTGCCGAAGACAAGGGCCGCACCGTGGAGGACGGCGTTGTCGTCAGCACTGGGGTCGCCGACGGCAGACTCGTCGTTCTTCCTCGCGTCGGGCACACCCCGATGTTGGAAGCGGTCGACGAGTTCCAGTTCTGGCTCAACACGACGCTGGGCCATTGGGTTGCCCAATAGGCAGGATGGAGACAACGTAAGTGGAACGCGACCTGTTATTTCATGAAGCGACCCGGGCGGAGCTGCGGGCCGCCCGGGACTCTCTCCTGATCCTGCCTGTGGGTGCCACCGAGCAGCACGGACCGCATCTGCCGACCGGCACGGATTTTCTTTTCGTGGAGACGATCGCCCGCAAAGCCGCTGCTGTGGCGGCGCAGCAGATTCCGGTATTGGTAGCCCCGACGCTTCCTTTCGGATGTTCGCAACATCACCTGCCGTTTGGCGGCACGCTTTCGTTGAGTACGGAGGTTTACTACCGCACGATCTTTGATCTTGCGGAATCCGCCATTATCAGCGGATTCCGCAAAATCTTCATCCTGAATGGCCACGGCGGAAACCACGAAATCATCCAGCTGGTGGCGCGCGATCTGGCGCTCAAACACCCCGCATCGCTGGCCGCCGGCTCGTATTGGGATGTCGCTGAAACAGAGCTACTCGGCGTCGGCGCGCGAAGCCGGGGCTTGATGCCGGGGCATGCGGGCGCCTTCGAGACGTCGTTGATGCTGGCCCTTCGCCCTGACCTCGTCCACGAGCCGCGCCCTGTGAGACCGGACAGTCAGGACACCGCTCCAGCGAAGTATCGTTCGGAGTTCTACGGCTATTGGCAAAACACCGATGGCTATACCGACAGCCCTGCCGCAGGCACGGTCGCCAACGGCGACGCTTATCTGTCCGCCACGGTTGAGGCCGTCGGCCAGGCATTCGTCGGCTTCTTTCATGCCGCGAATGACAAAGTCGACACGCGTGTTGACGGGAGCACGCCGCAATGAAGATCACCCGTATCGAGACGCTTCCTGTCCTGGTTCCCATCAATCCCAAGGTGGCGATCAGGAGCAGCCGTGGTATTCACACCGTTTCGCCGTTCCTCTTTCTCAAGCTGCATACGGACGAAGGCGTCATCGGCCTCGGGGAAGTCTCCGGTACACTTGAGTGGAGCGGCGAGGACCATGTCACCGCCGTTCATATCATTCGGAGTTGTTTCGAGCCTTTGCTGGTGGGCCGCAATCCGCTGGAGATTGAGAAGCGGTCCACGGAACTGCAGGAGTGTGTAGCCGGCAACCCGTTCACCAAGGCCGGGATAGAGATGGCCCTGTGGGATATTCTGGGCAAGGCGGCGGGACTGCCGCTCTATCGGCTTCTCGGCGGGCCGGTACGCGAGCAGGTGCCGCTCAAATTTTCCGTATCCGGACTCGCGCCCGATGCCGCCGCGGAAATCGCGGCCTGGGCGGTTGAGCAGGGCTTCAAGACGCTGAAAGTCAAGGTTGGGACGGATCCGGAACAGGATGTCGCCCGTGTCAAGGCCGTCCGTAGCGCGGTAGGGCCTGGCATCCGCCTCGGCATTGACGCCAATGGCGGTTGGAGCCCCCGGACTGCCATAGCCACCATCCGGCGCCTCTACGAGTACAACGTCTATTTTGCAGAGCAGCCGGTAAAGCCGCACGACCCCACCTGGATGGCGGATGTCCGGAAAAATATCGAAATTCCCGTCCTGGCTGACGAAAGCGTCAACACGCTTCATGATGCGATGGCGCTGGTCCGTGCCGGGGCAGCCGACGTTTTTTCGATCTACGTGGGCAAGGGTGCGGGCATCGGTACAGCACGCAAGATTGCCGTGGTTGCCGAGGCCGCAGGGCTCGGTTGCACGGTGGGCAGCAATCTGGAACTGGGTGTGGCGAGTGCCGCGATGATTCACCTGGCGATGGCCACGCCGGGCGTGCATGCGGAGGACTTCCCCTGCGATATCCTCTGCCCCTTCCTCTATGAGCACGACTTGCTGGTGGAGCCCCTGGACATTCGCGATGGTCGGGCCTGCCCGTCGGAGCGGCCCGGACTCGGTGTTGAGCTAGACGACACGCAGGTTGCCCGTTTCTTGGTCGCATAGGCGATACGAGTTCCTTACTGGTCAGCCGAGCGTCAGAACCTTACCTGGAGTATTGAAAATGCTTATTGGTTATGTCAGCGACGAACGCTTTGTTGCAATACCCGGCGTTCTCCTTGAGTTCGAAGATGAAAATGCTTCGTACGAAGCACGCTCAAGTGCATCGGGTGCCGTTCACGCTGATATTCCAGACGGTTCGTACCGTGTAACGCTCAACAAGCCTGGATACGGCGCAAAGCGCGTGCAGATGACCGTGCGTTCCGACGAGCCGTATCAGTTTCGTCTGCTGGCTGACTGCCTGCTCGGATACCCGTGGCCCAAGTGGGTCAAATCAGGCGAGCAAGCCGAGTTCCGTGTCCATTCGCCGGAAGCCTATGAGCTGGAACTTTGGCGATACGGCTTGAAGAAAGAGCTGATCAAGAAATTGGGTTGGTATGACGAGCATGGACCTCGCGCGACCGTCCAGATCACGCCCGATGGGGACTATTCGCGCACAGGTGTCGAATGGAACAAGTTTGGATATGCCGATCCGACACTCAAGCAGTTCGTCACTGCGCCTGAACGATCCGGCCTTTATTACTTTCATGCCCGAACCAAATCCGGTTTATACTTTTCTTTTCCCTGGATCGTAGCCCCTGCCAAACCGACCAACAAGCTGGCAGTACTGGCATCGAATATCACATGGAACGCCTACAACGCCTTTGGAGGGCGCAGCAACTACATCAACGCCGACCAGCTTCCATCGGTCCCCATCGTCAATTCGCGCCAGGAACTGCACCGATACACCGAAGCCAATTGCGTCAACTATGCGATGTCCGCATACGCGCCTCTTTCGTTCGAACGGCCGGAATCGATCAACCTGATTCCTGAGCATGAGCAGGTTACTGATCCGATTGAGGGGCGAGCCGCCTGCCATATCGCTCCCGCCGAATGGCGGTTGCTGGGGTGGCTGGAACGCGAGGGCTTTGAATATGACCTCTATGCCGAAACGCAGTTGCACTTCGGTCAGTTGAATCTCGATGACTATCGCGTCCTCGTGATCAGTACGCACCCCGAATACTGGTCACGCGAGATGTATTACAAGGTCAAGGAATGGGTTCAGGAAAAAGGCGGGCGTCTGCTGTACCTGGGAGGCAACGGGGTCAATTGCGAAGTCGAGTTCCTTGATGACTCGACCATGGTCGTCAACAATGGTGATGAACGTGAGCGTCTCCGCCATGGCGTCGAAGAGAGCCGGCTTCACACAAGAGTCGAGTCTGAAGCCAACCTGCTGGGAGTGGTCTTCACCACGGCGGGCGTAATGACCAGCGCGCCGTACCAGGTGATGCAGGCCGAGCATTGGGTCTTCGCCGGAACCGGGCTCGTGAATGGTGACACATTTGGGGAAGAGAGCCTGCATCAGCGCTGTCCGGGCGGCGCATCGGGACACGAAACGGATAAGATGTCTGTGAACTCGCCCGCCGGGACCCAACTGCTGGCGAAGGGACTCAATCCTGATGACGGCGGAGCGCATATGACGATATACGACACGCAGAGTGGCGGCGGAGCATTCTCGGTGGGTTCGATTACCTGGCCGAGTTCAATTTTGGTCGATGATGCCGTCTCAAGAATTACAGCCAATGTCCTGAACCGGTTCTTGGGCGAAGGGGAGGCGAACGCATGACCGAGAAACTTATCGAGATTCGAAACCTGAAGACCCAATTCCGGACAGAGGATGGCGTTTCCCCGGCCGTCGACGGGGTCAGCCTGTACGTCGGACGTGGCGAAACTCTGGCCGTCGTAGGCGAATCAGGTTGTGGGAAGAGCGTCACCTCGCTCTCTGTTATGCGCTTGGTGCCAAATCCTCCCGGCAAGATAGTCGGTGGCGAGATTTTGTTCGAAGGTCGTGACCTGCTGAAAATCACCGAACAAGAGATGCGCGAAGTCCGCGGAAATGCCATCTCGATGATCTTTCAGGAACCAATGACGTCCCTCAATCCGATCTACACAATCGGCGATCAGATTGTCGAGACGATAATCCAGCATCAAAAGCTAAGCAGAAAGGCAGCTCTCGACAAAGCGGTCGAAATGCTTCGATTTGTCGGTATTTCACTGCCCGACAGGCGGGTCAACGAGTATCCGCACCAACTTTCCGGGGGTATGCGCCAGCGGGTCATGATCGCGATGGCGCTGTCGTGCAATCCCAAGCTGCTCATTGCCGACGAGCCTACAACCGCGCTCGACGTTACCATCCAGGCGCAGATCCTGGATTTGATGCGCAAGCTCAAAAGCGAGCTGGGAATGGCCATAATGCTCATCACCCATGACTTGGGCGTGGTGGCTGAAATGGCCCAGCGTGTCGTCGTCATGTATGCCGGCAAGGTGATCGAGGAGGCGGACACGGTGTCGATATTTCGCCAGCCGCTGCACCCGTATACGGAAGGTTTGCTGCAATCCGTTCCGCGAATGGATTCCACACGCGAACATTTGCACATGATCGAGGGCGTCGTGCCCAATCCGTTGAAGCTGCCCGTGGGTTGTCGCTTCAGTCCGCGCTGTCCATACGCGTTCGACAAATGCAGGCAGAGCCAGCCCGAGCTGCAGCGTGTCGCAGAGGGACGTTATGTGGCCTGCTTTCTGGGCGCCGAGCGGCTCGCGAAGGGGGAAATCGTGCAATGACCAACTTGGTAAACGGCATGCGGAACGATGCAGGTGACAAGATGCTGCTTGAAGTCAGGGATCTGAAAAAACACTTTCCTGTCGCTGGTGGTGGATTGTTCAGCAAGCCCATCGGGCATGTGAAGGCCGTCGACGGAGTGAGCTTCGACCTGGAACGTGGCGAGACCCTTGGCCTCGTGGGTGAATCAGGATGCGGCAAGTCGACCTTGGGCAAGGTGCTTCTGCGTCTGCAGGAAGCAACGTCGGGACAGGTCCTCTTCGAAGGTCGAGACATCATGGGTCTTGACGCCGTGCAAATGCGCAACCTGCGGCGGGAGATCCAGATCATTTTTCAGGATCCGTACGCCTCGCTCGACCCACGCATGACTGTTGCTCAGATCGTGGCGGAGCCGCTGGCGATTCACGGCGTTGCCAAAGGTGCTGAACGGGCAAAGCGTGTCAAGAAACTCCTGGATATCGTCGGCCTTGCATCTTACCATGGCCGTCGGTATCCGCACGAATTTTCAGGCGGCCAGCGCCAACGTGTGGGGATCGCCCGGGCCCTGGCCCTTAACCCCAAATTGATTGTTTGCGACGAACCTGTGTCGGCACTCGATGTGTCGATTCAGTCGCAAGTAATCAACCTGCTGCGGGAACTCCAACAAGAGTTCAACCTGACCTATCTGTTCATCGCGCATGATCTCGCTGTGGTAAAGCACATTTCGAAACGTGTCGGCGTCATGTATCTCGGCAAGATGATGGAGATCGCGCCTTCCGCCCAACTCTACGCAAATCCGTTGCATCCTTATACTGAAGCACTGATTTCGGCGATCCCGATCCCCGATCCGACAATCCAACTCAACCGGATCGTGCTCGAAGGCGATGTGCCCTCACCCGTTAACCCGCCCAGCGGCTGTCGCTTTCACACGCGTTGCCGATATGCGGCGCAGTTGGGCGGGAAGTGCTCTATCGAGGAGCCACCAATGAAAGAGGTGGCTCCGAACCACTGGGTTGCGTGTCATCTGCGAAGCGTCGAAAAGGAGGCGTGACTCTTGGGTCATGGTATAGATCCAAAACGTCATGCGTAATACTGGAGAGTCTCTTTGTAAATGACCTAACCTGGATGAAAACGTTTAATATTAAAGTATATGGAAGCGATTGTATACTTAACAATTGAGCAACGCTTCGCATCGAAAGGACAATTTTACTATGCGCTATGATCTCGTTCTCAGCGGGGCGCGCGTGATTGATCCGTCTCAGGGGATCGATCAGGTGATGGATGTTGCCTTCTCCGAGGGTAAGATAGCCGCCACAGGCCACGGGTTGGCGGATAACGCCGGCTCGGTGCTGGACGTGAAAGGCAAAATCGTCACGCCGGGGTTAATCGATCTCCACACACACGTTTATTGGGGCGGCACGTCGTTGGGGGTTGATCCGCTCATCCTGGCCAGAGGTGGATGCACGACACTGGTGGATACCGGAAGCGCGGGGCCGGGGAATTATGCTGGTTTTCTTGAACATGTGATCAAGCCTTCGCCGGTCCGCATCGTCGCCTTTCTCAATGTATCCTTCGCAGGTATCTTTGGATTTTCAAAGCGTGTGATGGTGGGCGAGAGTGGGGACATCCGCCTCCTGGCTCCGGTCGATACCGTTGAGGTCGTGGAGGCCAACCGCGATACACTGGCTGGAATCAAAGTACGTGTTGGTCTGATTGCCTCGGGGAACTCCGGGCTGATACCGTTACAGATCGCCCGACAGGTGGCTGACCAGGTGCAAATGCCGATGATGGTGCACATTGACTATCCGCCGCCCACACTGCCCGATGTGCTGGCACTGCTTCGCCCTGGGGATATTCTGACCCACTGTTTCCGGCCTTTTCCCAATACGCCGGCGACGGCTGATGGAAAGGTCCATCCCGCTGTCCTGGAGGCTCGCCAACGCGGCGTGATTTTCGATATTGGCCATGGGATGGGTTCGTTCTCGTTCGACACGGCGCGTGTCATGCTTGAAAACGGCTTTCTGCCCGATTGTATTTCCAGTGACACGCATGCGATGTGTATTGATGGGCCGGCATTCGACCTGTTGACGACATTGTCTAAGTTTATCTGCCTCGACATGCCGCTCGTCCAGGTCATCCAATCCGCCACGGAGAACGCAGCGAAGGCCCTGCGACGCCCCGATCTTGGGACATTCAAGCCCGGCAGCGCAGGCGATGCCAGCATCCTCGAACTCCAGGATGGAACTTTCGACTACGTTGATTCAACTGGCAAGTGCCTGGCCGGAAAGAAACGACTGGCCGCAAGTGGCGTCGTTATCAACGGTCAACTTTGGCATCAAGCCTGAAGCGGTATTGCATATGACACCCGAAGAACGTCTTTCATCACTCGGCCTCGCACTCCCCGAGGTTTCGACACCAGTGGGCAATTACCTGTCCTACCGTTGGGCCGGGGATTTCCTCTATTTGTCAGGTGCCGGCCCAAAGCGCCCGGACGGTACGTATCGTCCGGGCAGACTTGGGCGCGACGTAACAGTCGAAGAAGGCCAGGCGGACGCCCGTCTGGCCGGGCTGCATTTGCTCGCCGCTGCCAAGTCGGCACTCGGTGAACTCAGCCGGATCGAATCCGTCGTCAAATTGCTTGGCATGGTCAATGCGGAGCCGGACTTCCCTGACCATCCGAAGGTGATCAATGGCTGCTCTGATATTCTGGTCGATGTTCTGGGGGAGGCCGGGCACCACGCCCGCTCGGCCGTCGGAATGGGCTCTCTGCCCGGCCGCATGACGGTTGAGATTGAAGCCATTTTTCTCATCCGCCGCAAGGAAAATGCGTGAGCATAGGGTTGGTGCAGCGATCGGTTTGTGCCAGCATTTGTGAAGGGCTTCGGTCCCAACCTGCTGCCCTGATTGTCGGCATCTCAGTCGTCTTTTTCCATGCCGGGAAGCGTGAGGCCGGCGATTTGCGCAAGCAGACGCGCAACGGAGGAATCGTCGTCTCGGCCCATGCCGGCAGCTTCCGCCATGATAAAGAGTTGAAGCGCCGCAGACGCGATCGGCAGCGGAAATTTCTGCTTGCGGCCGAGATCGGAAACGATACCAAGATCCTTGGTGAAGATCGAAACGGCACTGTGCGGTGTATAGTCGCCGGCGAGCACGTGCGGGATGCGGTTTTCGAACATCCAGCTATTGCCGGCCGATCTTGAAATGACGTCGAACACTTTCGAGATGTCGAGGTCGAGGCTCTTGGCGAAGGTGATTGCCTCGCAGGCTGCCGCGATATGCACGCCGGCCAGCAACTGGTTGACGATCTTGAACGACGATCCGACACCCACATCGTCGCCGAGCGTATGGACGGTTTCGGCCATTGCATCGAGCGCCGGCTTTGCCGCGGAAAAGGCTTCCGGAGGACCGGACGCCATCACGGTCAGCTTGCCTGCATCCGCCTTCACCGAGCCACCGCTGATCGGCGCGTCGAGGTAGCGCACTTCTCTTTCTGCGGCGCGGGCCGCAAAATTCTTGGCTTCTGTCGGTGCCATGGTCGCCGACGAGATGATCACCGAGCCGGGCTTCATCGCGGAGACAGCACCATCGGTGCCGTAAAGAACGGTTTCGGTCTGTGCCGCGTTGACGACGACGACCACGACGATATCGGCATCTTTCGCCGCCTCGGCGGGTGTCTGGAATGCCAGCCCGCCACTCGCCGCCAGATTTTCGAGCGCGGCGGCGCTGATGTCGCAGCCGCAAACGGCGTGACCGGCGCGGATCAGTGAGCGTGCCATGCCGAGCCCCATGGAGCCAAGCCCGATAATTGCTACTCGTTCAAGCTCGGACATCAGCGGCTACTCCTGTCAAATCTGCGCGTCAACATGGTGGGAACAATGGTGTCAAAGACGATCTGGCGAAAGCTTCCGGCATTTGCAACACAAAAGATGGGAAGAAAGAAGGTGATGAAAATCACCCCTGCGAAGCTACGGCAGAGCCCCACGACCGCCGGGGATTGATGTCCCGCCGATTGCCCCCGCAATCTTACTTGGAATTCAACAGTGCCGCGCCGAGACGCCCGATGTCGCCGTCTGCCTCGTCGCTGGCGCCTGATACGCCAATCGCGCCGATGATCTCGTCGCCGACTTGCAGGAGCACGCCGCCGTCGAGCGGAATGCCATTCGGAATGCAGAGCAGCGCGTATCGGCCTTCGCCTTCCACCACATCCTGAAACTGCTTCGTGTGGCGGCGGAAGAGCACGGCGGTGCGGGCCTTCAGCGTGGCGATTTCGACGCTGCCGACCTGCGCTCCATCATCGCGGTGCAGAAGAACGAGATGGCCGCCATCATCGACGATGGCGATGACCAGCCTCAGTCCCTGCTTCCTGGCTTCAGCTTCGCAGACGGCGGCAATCGCCTTGGCCGCCTCGATGGTGAGTGCAGTCTTGGTGGCTAGCATATGGTCCTCCATTCAATTAAAGAGTTACACCCAAAGACCGGACCCAGCGCATGCCGTCGTCGGTATCGCCGCGTGGCTTGTATTCGCAACCGACCCAGCCGGAATAGCCGAGCCGGTCGAGCTCGGCGAAAACATGAGCATAGGCGATCTCGCCCTCGTCCGGTTCGGCGCGGCTGGGCACGGCGGCGATCTGCACATGGCCGATCAGCGGCAGGTATTTTTCCAGCCTCTTGAAGATGTCACCCTCGGATATGCCGACATGGTAGACGTCGAACATGATCTTGACGTTCGGCGCGCCGACCTCGGCGATGATCTCGGCCTTCTCATGGATGGTCGAATAGAAATAGCCCGGCTTGTCACGCTGGTTAATACCCTCGAGCAGCAGGGTCATGTCAGGCGCAGATTCGGCAGCGCGGCGCAGATTGGCGATGAAGGTTGCGCGCGCTTTAGGTCTATCCTCCGGCGCCACAACTCCGGCCATGGTGTGAATGGCAGATGCACCCGCGAGCCTGGCCCAATCGACGCAATTGGCGAACACGCGCTCGAAATCCGCCTCTCGTCCCGGTACGGCACCGAGGCCGAAATCGCCCTTGGCGACATCGCCCAAAGGCGTGTTAATGCCAAGCAATTCGAGGCCCAGCCGAGCGCAATGTTCACGCACCCTGTCCGGCGCCATGTCATAAGGCCAGTGCAATTCGATCGCTTTGAATCCAGCTTTGGCGGCGGAGTCGATCCGATCATGCAGCATGAGCCGGGGCCAAAGAAAACCAAGATTGGCGGAAAATTTCGGCATGCGTCACCTGAGCTTGAAGGTTCGATTGAGGTCGTCGATCGCAGCCTGGGTCAGATGGCGGACCGGCATGCCGCGGGTGAGGATGGCCAGCTTGGCGGCCTCTTCCAGTTCCTCGATGGCAAACACCGTGGCGTCGAGGCTCTGGCCGGACACGATCGGGCCGTGATTTTCAAGCAGAGCCGCACTGTGATCGGCGACGATCGCGGAGATCAACGGCTTCACCTCGGCCGAGCCCGGTCGCGTATAGGGCACGACCGGCACCGAGCCCACACGCATCACCACATAAGGCGTGATCGGCGGGATCGCGTTCGTCCGGTCAACATCGGCAAGACAGGAAAGGGCCGTGGCATAGGTCGAATGCAGATGCACCACGGCACGGCAGTCAGGTCGGCCTTCGTAGAAGGCGAAATGCAGCGGCAGTTCCTTGGTCGGCGCATCGCCTGAGATGTGCTTGCCGTCCGCGTCGAGCCTGGACAGCCGGTCTGGGTCCAGAAACCCGAGACAGGAATTGGTCGGCGTGGCAATGTAGCCGTCCTCCATGCGTACCGAGATATTGCCCGAGGACCCTGCGGTCAGGCCGCGGTCGAAAAGAGACTTGCCCCATTTGACGATGTCGTTGCGGATCGATTGCTCACTCATGCGCGGCCGACCTTTTCCAGTGCCTTGGCAAAGAAATCCGGAGCGCCGAAATTGCCGCTCTTCAGCGCCAGCCCGATCGGGCCGCCGCGATCGGCAACCAGAGCCGGCACGCCGGGATCGATTTCCGGCCCGATTTGCATGCTTTCGATGCCAAGCGCCTCAACGATGGCGCCGGATGTCTCGCCGCCACCGACAACGATGCGCCTCGTGCCGGTATCGGCAAGATGCCGGGCAAGATCGGCAAAGAAGCGCTCGATCTTGACGGCCACCGCTTCGCGTCCGAATTTCTCCTGCGCATCCGAAACGGCCTTGGGTGACGCGGTCGAATAGACGATCGGCGTCCGGCCGTCCTGCTCGCGAATCCAGGCAGCCGCGCTTTGCGCCGTGATGTTGCCGGACATCAAACGGCCCGGATCGATCGACAGACCGGGATGGCCTTCGAGATAGCATGCCACCTGGTTCTGCGACGCGGTCGAGCACGAGCCGCACAGGACAATACCAGGCCCCGAGGCCGTCGGCAGCAGCGCCGCCTCATCCGAAAGCTTGCCCTTGTCGCGAAAATTCTGCGGCAGTCCCTGGGCGATGCCGGAACCGCCCGTTACCAATTTGTGATTCGCTACCGCTGCTCCTATGGCCAGCAGATCGCTGTCGGCAATTGCATCGGTCACCACAAGACGGCGCCCCGCTTTGGCCTCGCTTGCGAAGGCGGCGAGAATGCCTTCCATCCCGGCACGAACAGTGTCCAGTTGAATGCCGCCAACCTCGCCCCTGGTCTGCAGACGCAGCCAGCGGCGGATATCGGGGTCGGTCATCGGCGTCAGCGGGTGGTTTTGCATGCCGGATTCGCTGAGCAACCGGTCGCCGACGAAGAGATGGCCCATGAAGATCCGGCGTCCGGCGCCCGGAAAGGCCGGGCAAACCACGGCGATCTCGACATCGAGGAGGTCGAGAAGCGCCTCCGCGACAGGGCCGATATTGCCCTCGGGGGTCGAATCGAAGGTCGAGCAATATTTGAAAATGATCTGTTCGCAGCCTTGGTCGAGCAGCCAGCGGGCTGCTTCCAGCGACAACCGCACGGCCTCGGCGGCTGGTATGGAGCGGGTCTTGAGCGACACGACGCCCGCCTCGCAATCCGGTGCGCCCTGTCCTGTGCCGGCGAACTGCACCGTCGACATGCCGCCCTTAGCAAGCGTGTTGGCAAGATCGCTCGCGCCGGTGAAATCATCGGCAATGGCCCCAAGCAGCATGTCAGACTCGCTCCGGAAGACTGTTTTCGAGCTCATCTTCGATATGCACACGGATAATCTCGTCAAAGGATTTTTCCGCCTTGAAGCCTAGCGACTCGGCGCGGTGTGCGTCAAACCCCTGCGGCCAACCCGCGATGATCGTAGCAATCGTGTCATTTGGCTCGCGTCGAATGAGCTTTATCGCGGCGTCGCCGGCCACCCGCCGCAACGCTTCGATCTGATCGCCCACTGTTGCCGAAAGCCCCGGCATGGTGATGGTACGCAACTGGCCGAGGGAACTGGTATCGAGTTCGGCAGCGTGCAGGATGAACCGGACAGCCGCACGCGGGCTTGCAAACCAGTGGCGCACGCTCTCGCTGACCGGCAGTACGGCTTCCTCGCCGATCAGCGGCTCACGAAGGATGCTGGAGAAGAAGCCCGAGGCTGCCATGTTCGGCTTGCCCGGGCGGATGGAGATCGTCGGCAGGCGAATGCCGATGCCGTCGAAGAAACCTTTGCGCGAATAGTCGGCCAGCAGCAATTCGCCGATCGCTTTTTGCGTGCCATAGCTTGTCAGCGGCGTCAGGCAATGCGTATCGCTGATGACCTCGGGCAGCGGCTCGCCGAAGACGACGATAGACGAGGTGAACACGATGCGTGGGTGGTAGGGCTTCTCGACCCCGGCAAGCCGGATTGCCTCGAACAGCGACCGTGTGCCGTCGAGATTGACGCGATAGCCTTTCTCGAAGTCGGCTTCCGCTTCGCCGGAAACGATGGCGGCCAGATGGAAGATGATGTCAGGCCGCGAACCGATCAATACTGCTGACGCGCCGATCTGCGAGAGATCCGTGGCAATGGTCTCGACCTCGCCGGCAAAATCCGGCCTGTCCGGCGCGACGATGTCGGCCAGCACCAGCTTGCCGATCGCCTTGCCGCCGATCTGGCCGCGATCCAGCAGCCCATGCACGAGCTTCCGGCCGATCATGCCAGCCGCTCCAATAATCAATATGTTCATGTCAGGCCGACTCCTTGCTTCCTGCCGGCGGCATTGAGGGAAACGGCGCCTGCGGGCTTGACGCCCGTACCGCAAGTCCGCCCTCATCGACGGCGAGAGATGTGTCGTGAATGCGCAGGATATGCTCCGAGAAGGCGGCGGCGACGGCTTCCGGGTTGCGCATCTTCAGCGCCCTCACAATAAAACGATGGTCCTCGAGGCTTTTCTCGATCGCGCCCGGCTGACCCATGGCAATGCGGCGATGATCGAGCATGTAGGTATAGAGGTCGACGACGAAATCGGCGAGCAGCTTGTTGGTCGAGGCGTAATAGATCGTCAGATGGAATTCACGGTCGCAGATCAGGAAGCGGACCGGATCGTTGAAGGCCTGTTCCTGCGCCGCGATCGAATCCTCGAGCCGCCTGATGTCGTTGGCGCTGAGATTGCGTGTGGCGTCGGCGACGACCGCCGTCTCCACCAGAAGTCTGGCGGCATGCACCGCCTCCAGGCTGTATCCATTAATCGACGTGGGGTTGGTGACGCCGATCCGCTGGGTACTGACGTTCACATCGACACGGGAAACACGCGTTCGCGCGCCCTGCGATACCTGCACGACACCTTCGCCTGCCAGAAGCTGGATTGCGCCCCGAACCGTCTCGCGGCTCACCATCAGCATGGTCGAGAGTTCGCGCTCGCTCGGCAATTCGTCGCCGATCTGCAGAATGCCCGACGCGATCATCGAGACGATCTTGTCACGGATCATTTCCTTGGCGGTCTGCTTGTGTAACGTCTCGTGCAGGGGCGATAGAGGACTGATCATAGGTCACCAGAACTGGACTACTATTCAGTCCAGTTAAACCATTCAATATCGCCTGTCACCTCCTTTTCTGAAAAAAGTTTCGGCTTGAGGGAGGGGAGGATTTCCTCGCATCTCTACCAATGTCTCCTTGTGCAATGCAGTATGCTTGCGAGGTGGATTCTCCACGGAGCGAGAGCTATTAGCCGGGTTATACCAAGAAAGACGGCCGCTTTTGGGTATTCGCAAGTATTCTCCGACAAATATCGTCAGGTTTCTAATTTCAGCCGCGACTAGCCTTCCGTGTCTAAAGGGCATGATTTCAACATCTGCCGAGCCGAGTAAAAAATTCAACTGGTCCGTTACCTCTACCAGTTGACAAGCGATCGAGGTGCGAATAGCGTCAATATGGTCGGCGGAGGAGCGCGGGGAGTTGCGGCGCGCTGACGTGGAGGTTTCGACGCATGTACCGTTTCAGCTTCGATCAGTATTTGCCGGCGAGGTCCGCGCCATGAGCGTGGCCAAAGGTGTCGTTACCACTGGGCCGTCTGCCGCCGCACCGCGCCAGGTATTGGTTGCCCGTGGCGTGACCAAGTCGTTCCCCGGGGTTCTGGCGCTCGACAATGTCGATTTCGATGTCCGTGCCGGCGAGGTCACTGCGCTGCTTGGCGAAAACGGCGCCGGCAAGTCGACACTCATCAAATTGATGGCAGGCTTTTATACACTCGATCGCGGCGAGATCACCGTGGGCGGTGTTCCCTTGCACGCGGAGCCGGCGGCGGCCCATCGTGTCGGTGTCGCCACCATTCATCAGGATGCACATCTGGTTCCGGCCATGTCGGTCGCCGAAAACATCATGCTCGGCCGCTGGCCCGGGCGCTATGGATGGCTCTCCATGCGGACGCAACGGCAGAAGGCGCGTGACGCCGTGGCCCGCGTCGCGCCGCATCTCAATATTTCGACGCCGGCGGGGCGGCTTTCGCCTGCCGACCAGCAGCTTGTCGAGATTGCCAGGGCAATTTCCGAGGATTCGAAAGTCCTCGTCATGGACGAGCCCACCACTTCGCTCTCTCCTCCCGAGATCGACCGCCTTTTCAGGGTGGTCGAAGACCTGAAGAGCAACGGGCTCGGCATCGTCTTCGTGTCGCATTGGCTGGAAGAGGTCTTCCGCATCGCCGACCGTGTCACGGTTCTGCGCGATGGCCGCCTGGTTGGCACCAAACCGATCGCCGAGCTCGACCATGACAAGGTCATCCGCATGATGGTCGGCCGCGAAGTGCGCGAGACGATCCATACCAAGCGGCCGATCGGCGACGTCGTCATGCGTGTGAGCAACCTTACGCGCCAGAACCTGCTGAACAATATTTCCTTCGAAATACGGGCCGGAGAGATCGTCGGCATGTCCGGTCTCGTCGGTGCCGGCCGCAGCGAGCTGGCTGCGTGCATTTTCGGCATCGATCCTTATGACAGCGGCTCGGTCGAGATTTCCGGGCAAAAAGTGCGTCCGAACGATCCGAAGGCGGCCATTGAGGCCGGCATAGGCCTGGTGCCGGAGGATCGCCGCCGGCAGGCGCTGGTCGGGCTGATGAGCGTCAAGAGCAATATGACGCTCAGCCTGCTCGACCGGATTTCGACCTTCGGGTTCCTGTCGAATGCGGCGGAAGACGAGATTGCCGACCGCGAGATCCGTAGCCTTTCCATCAAGACGCCGTCATCCAGGGTGCGCGTCTCGACGCTGTCAGGCGGCAACCAGCAGAAGGTCGTGCTGGGCCGCTGGCTGGCGCGGCGACCCAAGATCCTGATCCTTGATGAGCCGACCAAGGGCATCGATGTCGGCGCCAAATCCGAAATCAGCGAATTGATCATCAAACTTGCCCGCGAAGGCATTGCGATCCTGTTGATCAGTTCGGAACTGCCGGAAATCCTGTCGCTGACGGACCGCGTCCTGGTGATGCGCTCGGGGAGGATTTCCGCTTCGCTCACCCGCGAGCAGGCGACCGGCGAAACAATCATGAGCTATGCGACGACGGGCTGACGTCGGGGAGAATTCGTAAATGGCAATGGAGAACACACCGATGAGCGATGCCGTACCCAGCCGACCTGGCGGACTTTCCGGTCTGCTCGGCAGGATATCCTTCATCGACGTGATGCAGAGCGTCGGCCTCCTGGCTGTGATCCTGCTCGGCAGCGGCGTCATGAGCGTCATGAGCCCGGTATTCGCCACCGTGCGCAATATCGAGAATGTGCTGCAATCGGCGACAATCATCGCTGTGGTCGCCATCGGCCAGACTTTCGTCATTCTCGTGGCCGGCATCGATCTTTCCGTTGCCTCGGTCCTGGTCCTTTCGTCGGTGCTGTCAGTCGGTCTTGTCCAATTCCAAGGTCTGCCTGCCGAAATCGCCGTCGCGCTTGCTCTGCTTGCCGGCCTCAGTATCGGGCTTGTCAACGGCCTTGCCGTGACAAAGCTCAAAATACCGGCGCTGATCGCGACACTTGCGACGATGACGATCGGGCGCGGCCTTGCCTATATCTATTCCGGCGGCACGAATATCGCCCCGGTGCCGGACTTCTTCGTGGAGCTGCAGGCGGCGCGTATTTTCGGCGTGCCGGCGGTGATCGTGCTGACGCTGGTCTTGGCGATCATCGCCCAGGTTGTCCTCTCACGCACTTCCTTCGGACGTTCGGTCTATGCGACGGGCGGCAACCCACTCGCCGCGAGGCTTGCGGGCATCAGGACGGAGCGCGTCGTCATCATCGCCTTCATGATCTCGGGCTTCATGTCCGCCATTGCCGGGCTGCTGATCACGGCCCGCTTCGAGGCGGGTGCTGCCACGGCTGCGCAAGGCATGGAGCTTGCGGTCATTGCGGCCGTGGTCATCGGCGGCGTCAGCTTGTTCGGCGGCGAAGGCAATATAGGCAGCATGCTGCTCGGTGTGCTGCTGCTCGGACTGGTACAGAATGCCGTCAACCTCCTGAACGTGCCGCCGAACTGGGACTCGGTCGTCAGTGGTCTGGTGATCGCTGCGGCCGCGGCGCTCGATGTGTACAGACGCAACTATCTTGAAGCGGGCATGCGCAAGAAGGTGATTGCCAGCAAGGCAGGCAAGCCACCGAAACCGTCATAGGTCAGACATACGCCAAGGAAACGTGCCGAATAGCGTGAACTGAAAAGCATGATGTCGAAATAGACGCCCTTCGGGGCGAACGGGATCGCTTTGCCTTCGAAAAAGGGGCAGGCGGGAATACAGAGATTGCCGTCATTTCGGCGGTTTAACGGGTCCAACCGGGAGGAAACACTATGGACGCGAATAAAATGAACACGACACGCCGCACATTCCTGCAACTGGCAGCCGGTGCGGCAGCCGCCACGACCGGCGGCATCGGTCTGCCGGGCGTGGCATTCGCCGAGGACAGCGTGCTGAAAGGCAAGAACCTCGCCTATATCGCTTTCGGCCTGCAATATGAGTATCAGGTGACCCTGGTCGCCCATGTCAAGCAGCTCGCCGCCGACAAGGGCATCAACATTTCCGTCTATGACGGCAAGGGCGATCCCTCGACCCAGACGACGCAGTTGCTCGACATCGTCAGCAAGCAGCCGGATATCATTCTGCTCAATCCCGTCGATGCGAAGCTGCTGCAGGGCGGCGTGCGTCAGGCAAACCAGGCCAATATCCCGCTGTTCATGCTGGAGAACCTGCCGCCACAGGGCGATTGGGTTGCTTATAACACGTTCGACGACGTCGCCGGCGGTGCTGCGGCTGCCGACGCGGTCGTCAAGCTGGCCGGCGACAAGGGCCGCGTGCTCGAAGTGCGCGGCGCGATCGGCTCCGGCCAGTCGGAGAAGCGCTTCAAGGGCTTCCATGATCAGATGGCCGCGAAATATCCCGGCATCACCATCGATACGCTGAAAGCGGAATGGACGGCCGACAACGCCCAGACGCTGACCGTCGATGCCTTCACCCGCGATCCGAACGTCACGGCCATCTGGGCACACAATGACGAGATGATCCGCGGCGTGATCTCGGCGCTTCGCCAGATCGACCGCCTGAAGAAGGTGGGCGAAGAAGGCCATATCCCGGTGATCGGTTTCGACGGCACGCCGCTCGGCCTGCAGCGCATCCGCGAGGGAACGCAGGACGGCGATGTCGGCCAGAATCCGTTCTCGATGGGCAGCTCGATCGTCGGCGAAATGGAAAATTACTTCGCCAAGAAGCCGGTGAAACGTGAAACGCTGATCCAGCCGGTGATGATCTACAAGGACAACGTCGACAGCAAGGACAATTGGGGCAATATGGTCAAGGGCTGACCGCTCCAACGGAACACCGGGGCGCGATCCTGTCGCGCCCCGGCAGCATGGGATCTTCTGGGAAGTGTTTGGGAATCGCGGGATGACAACAGATATTATGACGCCGGACTATGCGCGCAACATGCGGCTTGTCGGCCATTCCGATCAGGGCGGCCGCGCCGACGGCATCCAGATCATGGTTGAGGACGGCTTTGCCTATATCGGCCACCTGTTCAGCCAGGGTGTGTCGATCGTTGATGTCCGCGACCCGAAAAATCCGAAGCCGGCGGGTTATATGCCGGCGCCGGCCAATACCTGGAATGTCCACGTGCAGATCGCCGATGGCCTGCTGCTGGTGATCCACGGCAAGGACGTGTTTGCCGACAGCGCCTTCGCGGATGAGGCGAGCTATTACAAGGCCGCGGCCGGGACCGCGCTCGGCACCGCCGCGCCAAAAAAGGCGCGCGACTGGGATGCCGGACTTGCGGTCTACGATATTGCCTCCAAGCCCGGCGAACCGCGCCGCATCGGCTTCATGCCCGTGTCCGGCGGCATCCACCGCATTTGGTGGACCGGCGGTAAATGGGCCTATGTTTCGGCCCTGCTCGACGGCTATACCGATTTCATCTTCATGACCGTCGACATGTCCGACCCGACCAATCCCCGCGAGGCCGGACGTTATGCGCTGCCGGGCATGCATCTTGCCGCCGGCGAGACGCCGACCTGGCCGTCGAATGCAAAATTCGGCCTGCATCATGCGATCGTTGATGGCGACATCGCCTGGGGCGCCTGGCGCGATGCGGGTCTCGTGGTGATGGATGTTTCCGACCGCACGAGCCCCAAGCTCATCAAGCATACCAACTGGTCGCCGCCGTTCCAGGGCGGCACGCACAATTGCCTGCCGATCGCCGGTCGCGACCTGCTCGTGGTGCTGGACGAGGCCGTGCTTGACGATTTCGAGGACGGGTTGAAGAATATCTGGATCTTCGACGTCAAGAACCCGGCCAATCCGGTGCCGATCGCCACCATGCCGGCGCCCTCGGATCAGGACTATACGCATAAAGGCGCGCATTACGGCCCGCACAATATCCACGAGAATCGGCCGGGCAGTTTTCAGAGCTCGTCGCTTATCTTCTCGACCTGGCAGAATGCCGGCGTGCGTGTCTTCGATATTTCCAATGCCTATCAGCCAAAGGAAGTCGGCGCGCTGGTGCCGCCGCCGCCGCGCTCGATGATGGACAAGCGTCCGGGCAAGAAGCCGATTATCCAGACCTGCGATCTCTTTGTCGATAGCGCCGGCCTCATCTATGTGACCGACTACAATGCCGGTCTCTATGTCATGGAATACAATGGCTGAGCACGCTCGGCAGGACGCATTTGAAAGGAATGATCATGAACCTTTTCGGCTCATATGACGTGGTGGTCACCGGCGCCGGCTCGTCCGGCATCGTGGCGGCCATCCGTGCCGCCCGCGAGGGCGCCAACGTGCTGTTGCTCGAGGGCACCGGCTTCCTCGGCGGTTTGATCACAGGCGGGCGCCTCACCAAGCCGACCGGCCTGATCAATTCGAAGATTTTTCACGAGATGCTGGACCGCTGTGTCGGCTACAAGGGCGCTGACGGCCGCGTCCGTGAATCCTACTGGGGCAAATATACCGGCACCTTCGATGCCGAGGTGATGCAGCGCGTCATCATCGAAATGGTCGAGGAGGCTGGCGTCGAAGTCCTGCTGCGCGCCAATGTCGTGCAGACCGTGATGAAGCACAGCGCGGTGCACGGGCTGATCATCCGCACCAAGTCGGGTGAGAGCCTGGTGCTCGCCAAGGCCTTCGTCGATGCCTCGGGTGACGGCGATGTTGCCGCGCTCGCCGGCGCCGATTTCATGCTGGGACGCGAGGCGGACGGGCTCACGCAGCCGATCACCTCCTATTTTCGGGTGCTGAACGTCAACGTGCCGGCGCTGATCGCCGATTGCGAGGCCAACCGCGCCGACATGTGGGAAGTCGTCTATCCGAAGGAGGCGGGCAACCGCAACGAGGACTACGCGATGGCGGTGCTGCTGACCGGTTTCCAGCAGCGCATCAAGGACAAGGTGGCCGAGGGCTTCGACTGGATCATCCCCAAGGATCACATTACCATGAAGACCGGGCTGATCCCCGGCGAGATCAGCGTCAACGTCACCCGCTTCCAAGGCAACGGCCTCGACGACCGGGATTTGAGCCGGGCCGAGATCGAGATCCGCAAACAGGCCTATTGCGCCTTCGATTTCCTGCAGCGCTATGTCAAGGGCTTCGAGGATGCCATCTTCCTGGAGGTCGCGCCAAAACTCGGCATTCGCGAGACGCGCCGCGTCACCGGACAGTATATCCTGACCGAGGCCGATGTGCGCGGCAACAAGCGCTTCGACGATGCGATCGGGCTCTGCAATTCCCCCGTCGATGTGCATGAGCCGGGCGGCAGCCGCGCGATCATGGATCACGTCGGCATCGGCTACGGCATTCCCTATCGCTGCCTGGTGCCGCTCAAACTCGACAATATCCTGATGGCGGGCCGCTGCATCTCTGTCGACGAGATTGCCTTCGGTTCGACCCGCAATGTGCCGGCCTGCACGATGACCGGCGAGGCCGTGGCGATCGCGGCGGCGCTGGCGGCAAAACGCGGCGTTTCCACGTCGCAGATTTCGGCGAGCGAAGTACAGGCGCGGCTGCGCGAACTTGGCGTCTGGCTGGGCACGCCGGGCGAGGATGTTCCGGACGTTTTGAAACAGGCAAGCTGAAAACGGAGACAGAGGTGGCCGAAACCTTGGCCGGATCGAACCCCGATAAAGTGGCCTACAGCCATTTGCTGAGCCCGTTTGTGATCGGCCGCGTCCAGCTTCGCAATCGGGTGGTCTTCCAGCCGCATTTCACCGCGCTCGGGCATCTTGACGGCATGCCGAGCGATGAACTTGTCGCCTATCACGAAGAGCGGGCGCGGGGCGGGGTCGGCCTGATTATTCTCGAGAGCATGGCGATCCATCCAACCGGCAAGATGTCTCGGCGTTTCATCAATGCCTGGGATCCGGGTGTCGTGCCGGGGCTTGCGCGGATCGCCGACGCCGTGCATGCGCAGGGCGCGAAGCTTTTCGGCCAGCTCACCCATGGCGGCCACACCTCGCTTGAACAGCCGCCGCACATCCTGTGGGCGCCGACCCAGATGCCGGAACCGTCGAGCCATCATTCCACCAAGGCGATGGACGATGACGATATCCGCGCCGTGATCGCCGGTTTCGCCAAGAGTGCGCGGAATTTGATTCTGGCCGGACTCGACGGCATCGAAATCAAGATCGCCCATGACGGACTGTTGCGCTCCTTTGCCTCGCCATTCTTCAACCGGCGCACCGATGCCTATGGCGGCTCGTTCGAAAACCGCATGCGGCTTTCCTATGAAGTCATTGCCGCGATCAAGCAGGCAACGGGGCCAGAGGTACCGCTCGGCGTGCGCATCTGCGTCAACGAATTCACGCCCTTCGGCTATGACACCGACTATGGCCTCGAGATGGTGCGCGGCCTCGAGGCGACGGGCCAGATCGATTATTTCAATTCCGATGCCGGCTCCTTCTCCAGCTATTGGATGGAAATCCCGCCTGCAGCCGTTGCCGCCAGCGATTTCCGCCGCATCAATGCGGCGCTGAAACAGGCAACGAAGCTGCCGGTCGTGGGTTTTGGGAGGATATCTCCGATGAGCGGCGAAGCGCTATTGGCTGCCGGCGAAGCCGATCTTATCGGCATGGCGCGGCAGCTGATCGCCGATCCGGAAACCGTCAACAAGATCGCGGCCGGACGTGGCGATCTCGTCCGGCTCTGTATCGCCTGCAATGACGGCTGCATTTATCAGGTCGGCCAGGAAAAAGCGGTGCGCTGCGTCCACAATCCCGGCGCCGGCCAGGAACGCCGGATGAGCGAGCGGCTGGTCGGCAGGGCGGACAGATCCAGGCATATCGTCATTGCCGGTGGCGGTCCCGCTGGTCTGAAGGTTGCCGAGATTGCCGCCCGGCGTGGACACCGCGTTACGCTGCTGGAAAAATCCCGGCGGCTCGGCGGACAGGTCAATCTGGCGGCGCTGCAACCCGGACATTCCGCTATCGGCGAGGTGACATCCTATCTCGAAGCCGCCGTCGCCGATCTCGGAGTCACCGTGAAACTTGGCACCGCCGCGACGGCGGAAAGCCTGGCGGCGCTTTTGCCGGACATCATTATCGTTGCCACCGGCTCCGAGCCCAACCTGCCGAGCGGACTGGATGGCGCGACGGAGAATTCGCGCGCGCTCGGCCGGCAGATATTGCCTGAAATCGACGGACTTGATCTGGATTTCGTCGTTTCCGGCGATCAGGTTCTTTCCGGCGAAAAAGTGCTGTCCGGTCACGTCGTCGTCATCGACAACAACGGCCATTGGGAGGCTGCCGGCACGGCGGAGTTCCTTGCCGATGCCAACTGTCGCGTCACGGTCATGGCCTCGCATGGCATGATCGGCGAAGACATCGAGGCAGGAACGCGCACACTCTTTCATCGCCGGGCGGCGATCAAGGGCATTCGCCTGATGCCAAACACATCGCTCGTCTCGATCGAGCCAAACCGGGTGCGCATCTCGGCGGTCTTTTCGGATGCCGACGCGATCGGCTGGGCGAAATATATCCTGATGCCAGGCGAAGAGACCTTCCTCGAGGACGTCGACTGGGTGGTGCCGGTGATCGGCCGCCGTTCGCGCGAGGATCTTTACCTCGATCTCAAGGCGCGGCCCGAATTCAAACATATCGAGATCGCCCGCGTCGGTGACTGTGTGGCACCCCGGCTGATCCAGAGCACAATCCTGGAGGCGTTCGAACTCGGCCGAAATCTATGAGAAACAAGGGAGGATATCGATGAAACTTGCCTTCAACACCTGGGTCTATTCCAGCTTTCCGGTCTGGGTTCCTTCCTACCCGCTGGGAGACGTCATCGAGCGGATCGCGGCGATCGGCTATGATGGCATCGAGATCGGCGCGGCAAGCCCGCATGCCTATCCCGATTACCTCAATGCCGAGCGCCGCCGCGAAATCCGCCACACGCTGGAAGCCAATGGTCTGGCTTTGGCCAGCATGCTACCCGCGCCGGGTGGCGGACCTGGCTTCAATGCCGCCTCGCCGCTGCCGGAAGAGCGGGCCAACACGATCGATCAATACCGCAAGGTCGTCGATCTCTGCGCCGATCTCGGTGGCTCGACCGTGCTTTATGTCGCCGGCTGGCAGGTGTTCGGCACGAGCCGCGCGCAAGCCTGGGCCTGGAGCCGCGAGGCGCTGATCCAGATTGCCGATGCGGCGGCTACTCGGGGCGTCACCATCGCCATCGAGCCGACATCGGCCGACAGCAATCTGATCGATTCCTGCGACGATGCAATGCAGCTTATGACGCAAGTCGGAAAGCCGAACGTCAAGCTGATGTTCGACACCTATCACGTCATCTATCGCAACGAGGTTTCCACCGACTACATCAAGCGCATGGGCAAGGATTTGCATCATGTCCATCTGGCGGACGTCAATCGCGCTGCACCCAGCGACAACGGCAAAGCCGATTACCGTGCGATCATCAAGGAACTCAGGAAGCAGGATTTCCAGGGCTATGTGACGATGGAAATCGGCTTCGACCGCCGAGCCGTCGAGCCGGATCGCATTGCCCGCGAGGCCCTGGAATATATCAGGCCGCTCATGGTCTAGATGTTTGGTCCCAGACTCGAAGCCGCGCTCGAGAAACATCTCTCCGAGGTCTCGTTAGCTCAACCGATAGCGCAGCCAACCGCCTGCACGATCAGCCATGCCTCAAAATGCCGCCCCTTGAAATCGTCCTTCGACTGGCGTTTCAGTTTTTCGGCTGTCGCGTTCAGAATCGTCGTTACGCTCCACATCGGACGGAGCGCCAAAATCTCTTCCGATGGTCGACGGACCATCAAGACTGGAAATTGCGGCAAGCCCTTGGATTTCCTTCAGTTGATGCGCAGCCCAGTCGCGGCATCAAAGAGATGAATGTTGGCGGCAATAGGGATGACTGTCAGGTGGTCGCCGGGCTGGGCCATGATGCGTTCGCGCAAGGCCACCATTACATCGGCTCCCGCCAGGCGTGTTGCGATCTGGGTTTCAGCCCCTGTCGGTTCCATTGCGATGATTTCGGCCTTCAGTCCGGTTTCGCTCAGCACGAAGTGCTCGGGCCGAATACCCAGCACGACATCGCGTGACCCGGCTTTGGTCTGCTCCGATCCGATCGGGAAGACGGTACCATCCGCCGCGACGAAATCGTCGTCCACCAGTGTGCCGGCAATCATGTTCATGGCGGGCGAGCCGATGAAGCCTGCCACGAACAGATTGGCCGGCCGGTCATAGAGCTCGAGCGGCGTGCCGATCTGCTCGACCATGCCGTCATGCATCACCACGATGCGATCGGCCATGGTCATCGCCTCGATCTGGTCATGCGTGACATAGACTGTGGTGGTCTTCAGCCGGGCGTGGTTCTGTTTGATCTCGCTGCGCATGGCGACGCGCAGCTTGGCGTCGAGGTTGGAGAGCGGCTCATCGAACAGGAAGACTGAGGGGTTGCGGATCATCGCCCGCCCCATGGCTACGCGCTGGCGCTGCCCGCCCGAGAGTTCCTTCGGCAAGCGACCAAGATACGGCGTCAAACCCAGAATTTCGGCCGCATGGGCTATGCGCCGTATCTGTTCCTCTCGCGGCATGCCCTTCAGCCTGAGCGCGAATGCCATGTTCTGCTCAACGGTCATGTGGGGGTAGAGCGCATAGGACTGGAATACCATCGCGATATCGCGGTCCGCAGGCGCCAGATCGTTGATGACGTTTCCGTCTATGGCGATTTCACCGCTGGTGATTTCCTCAAGCCCCGCGATCATGCGCAGCAGTGTGGATTTGCCACATCCCGACGGGCCGACCAGAACAAGGAATTCACCGTCGCGAATATCCACCGAAACGCCTTTGAGCACCTCCAGCCTGTTGTAGATCTTGCGCACATCGCCGATCGTGACCGATCCCATATCGTCGTCTCCCGTCAATAGGTGGCCCGACCACCGGAGAGATCGAATACCGATCCCGTCGTGAAGCTGTTCTCGCGGCTGACCAGCCAGCCGACCATGCTGGCCGCTTCCTCGACTTCAAGAAAACGTCCGCGCGGTATCTTGCCGAGCATGTAGTCGATGAATTCGGGCTTCAACTCGTCGAGGATGCGGGTCTTGGCGGTGGCTGGCGTGATTGTATTGACGGCGATGTCGTATTTGGCCAGTTCCTTGCCCAGAGCCTTGGTCATCGCGATCAGCCCACCCTTGGCAGCGGCATAGGCCGATGCATTCGGGTTGCCCTCCTTGCCGGCGATGGAGGCGATGTTGACGATGCGGCCGTAATTCCGGGCTTTCATGAAGGGCACCACCGCGCGGTTCACATAGAAGGCTCCGTTGAGATCAATATCGATGACCCGCCGCCATTCCGCCGGGTCATACTCGTCAAGTGGCGCATTTTTGCCGGCGATCCCTGCCGAATGGACGAGGATGTCGATGCGCCCGTGAGCTTCGGCCGTTGCTGCCGCGGCCGCGGCTGCGGCATCGCAATCGGCGATATCCACCGTCATCACCGATGCGGCTTCGCCGAGCTTTGCCTGCGCGGAGGCGAGCACATCGGGGTTGATGTCCCAGAGGCAGACGCGGGCGCCGGAGGCGACGAGGCGGGCCGCGATGGCAAGGCCGATGCCCTGGCCGCCGCCGGTGACGATGGCGGTCTGGTCGTTCAGTTCGTAGCTGATCATCAGTTGGGTATCTCTTCCAGTGTGAGGTCTTCAATGTCGTAAAAGCAGGCGGCATCGCCTGCGAACAATGCGAGCAATTCTTCGTCGGTCAGATTCGCGAGGGTCTTACGCCGCCAGAGCATTCGAGAGGTTTCAAGCCGACGAGCCAAGCGCCCCCCTTGAGCGGATCGGGGCTGGCGGTAATCCGCCGGCAGGCGGGGCATCACTGCCCCATATGCAGGCGGCGGCCGACCTGGTCGACCAAGGTCAGCCAGCGCCGCGCGATCGCACCGTCGTTTGACGTGGCTGTGGCCAGCGCCTCCCGTTGAATAGCGCCGAGCCGATCGGCCGGCAGCACTTGAGAGGCATCCAGTTCCTCGGCCAGCGCCACGAAGCGTTCCGCCTGCGCCCGGCCGCCGAAACGGGGCGCGGCCTCGCGGTCCATGAAGTCGTCCCAGGTGAGGTTCGGGTTCCAGGTGAATCGGGCAAAGGCCAGATAGCTCAGTTCGACGGTGGCGAAATAATCCGACGGTTCGCCCCAGACCGTGAGGCCCTGCATGCCCATCTGGTGGCCGCGTTCGGCCATATCCGCGAACACCTTGGCGTTAAGCGCATAGCGCTCGGTGCGCTCATCGCCGTTCCACTGGCAGGCGAACTGGCAGCGCAGCACATTGGGCTGCGTGGGAAGGGAGGCCACATAGTTGGGCTCGATCTCGCTGCGCAGCCGCTTCCAGTAGCTCCGGTTGGCGGTATGCTGATAGATCGCACCCTGTGGCAGGCTGTTCTGCGCCTCGACCGCCACCGGTTCCAGCAGGTTGTCCCATTGCAGTTCGCAGTAGATCCAGAGGTCCGGCCGTTTCGCCTTGGCCGCCTGGTACAGGCGGGGGAAATTGGTGGCCATGTCGGTGTGGGACCAGGAATCGCCATGCTCATCGGCGCGGCGGGCCATTTCGGCATCATTTGCGCGGCGCGACCGGCAGCGCTCGCAACCGCAGACGCCGTAATCGCCACTTTCGATATTGATGCCGCCGATCTCGAAGGTTTCGGCCAGCCACGACACCGCTTCCTCCATCCAGTCCATGGTTTCCGGCGCGCTCGGGCAGGCGCTGACGGTGTAGTCGGAATGCGGGAAATTGAGCGGAAAGGCGAGATCGGCGATCTGGAAGCCGACATCCTTCTCCATTGTCGCGGCGTGCTGCGGATTGGCTTTCAGCCATGTGGCGAGATTGTAGCGGTGCTTGCCTTCCCAATAGACGCCGCCATAGGCGCCGATGGCGATGCCGGGAACGATCCGGACGCCGCGTTCGTTGGCGTAGCGGCAGAGCGCCTGCGCCGCTTCAATGCCGCCATGGCTGTCGCGAAGAAAGCCATAGATGACGATGGCGGCAATGCGGTTGCGCGAGGAGAAGTCGACAAGGCGCCTGTAGTCGGCCAGAAAGCCCTGCGGCGGCTTCTGGAACGGGTTGAACACGCCGATCTCCTGCTGGCCGATCTGCGAGAGCTCCCAATTGGTCGAATGGTCCCAGGTCCAGAAGGTGCGGTAGGGCAAGCCCGGTTCGCCATTCAGCGGACCCTCGTTCAGGAAGGAGAGATCGAGCCCGGCCCCGCCGCGTTCGATCAGTTCCTCGACGCCGTAGATGACCCCGGAAAACGGGCCGCCACGAACCTCGACGACCCCGTCCTTCAGGCTGAGCACATAAGTCCCCTCCTTCAGGCCGCTGTCGAGAAGCAGTCGCACGCCTCCGCCTTCAAGCGCGGCGGAATTCAGGCTTTCGCGCAGGCGGCGCGCCGCGTGAGGATGGTCGTTCTCGCCGTCTATCGTCATGAAACCGGTTCCCTTCTGATTGACAGAGTAAAGCAGTCAAACTATCAAATATCAACATCAAATTTCGCTGGTGATATTTTACCTGCCACTGGCATCCCCCCAACGGAGCGTCTATCTCGATGGAAATCCAATCTCGAATTGCCGACCTGCAACAGACATGGGCGATGCCATCCAATCCCCGGCCGATCACTATTCTGGGGGCCGGCGGCATCGTGCGTGACGGCCATCTTCCGGCCTATCGAAAGATGGGGCTGCCGGTGGCCGGCGTCTTCGATGTCAATCCGGAGGTCGCGCAGAAACTCGCCGCCGATTTCGGCGTGCCGGTGGTGCATGGGTCGCTGGATGCCGCGATCGCCGCCTGCGGTACCGATGGTATCTTCGACCTGGCTCTGCCGCCGGTTGCGATCCTTTCTACCGTCGAGCGGCTGCCATGCAACAGCGTTGCGCTCATCCAGAAGCCGCTGGGTCCGGATGGCGCCACCGCACGCCGGATCGTCGCGGCCCTCGATGCCCGCTCCGTCACCGCCGCCACCAATTTCCAGCTCCGGTTCACGCCGTCCATGCTCGCCATTCGCGATGCGGTGCGAAAGGGGCTGCTGGGCGATGTCGTCGATGTCGAAGTGCGGCTGGCGGTCTACATGCCCTGGGAACTGTGGTCGTTCATTCCGCATCTCGACGCGGTCGAAATCCCGTTGCATTCCATTCATTACCTCGACTGGATCCGCTCTCTCCTCGGTGAACCGGACAGCGTCTATGCCAAGGCGGTCAAGCATCCACGCTATCCGACGCAGGCGGATGCGCGCTCCAGCATCATCCTGGACTATGGCGACCGGGTCCGATGCGCCCTGTCTCTCAACCACACCTACAACTATGGCCCCGAGCATATCGAAGCCACCATCAGGGTGGAGGGCACCAGAGGCGCTGCGCATCTCACGGTCGGATACCTGATCGACTACATCAAACCGCTGCCGGAAAAACTCGAGATCATCATCGAAGGCGGACAGTGGACCGAACTGCCGCTGAAAGGCGAGCGGATGCCGGACGCTTTCGGCTTCGTCATGGCCAATCTGCAGCGCTATGCGACCGGCGAGGACAGCATGCTCGATACCGACGTCCATGACTCCGTGCGCACCATGGCGCTGGTCGATGCCGCCCTGAAGTCGAGCCGGCTCGGCGGTGTCGTGCCGGAATACGCGTGAGAAAACTTTCGTATAAGAAATTTCACTTTCATGAATCAAAATTGTCGTGTTAGCTTCTCGTGGTCGGGCGTTGGCGGCAAGCCGCAGCAACCGGTTGGATAATCGGCCCTCGCGCTATCTGCGGAGGCGGGCAAAATAAAAAGGGAACATAGAGATGATCAGGGTTTTGAAATTCTTGACTGCGCGGCGGCATCTCCAGGCAGGCTGCGCGGCCATTGCTTTGGCGGCAGTGTCGGCGATTGGCGCCGCGTCGCCGGGATGGGCGCAGGACATAACGACGATCAAGGTTCTGAACTGGCAGCCGGGCGGCCCGAAATATTGGGACGCGCTGATCAAAGCCTTCGAGACAGAAAATCCTGACATCAAGGTGGAGCTGGAAACTGTTCCGTTCGACCGTTATCCTGAAGTTCAGGGCCCCTATATCACCACCAAGACCGGCCCGGACGTGATGGAGAACAACAGCGGTCTCGAACTTTACGACCGCCGTTCCGCCTATCTCGAACTGCCGGCCGATCTCGTCGAGAGCGCCGGCAAGGATCTGATCACCTATAGTGGCGGCTGCCTGAACTTCGATCCGAAACAGGCCTGCTACGGCTTGCCTTTCGGCTATCAGGGTAACGTCATGTATTACAACAAGGCGGTGCTGAAGGAAGCGGGGCTCGATCCGGAAAATCCGCCGAAGACCTGGGACGAGATGGACGCTGCCTGCAAGGCGGTCAAGGCCATCGGCAAGACCTGCCTCGCGCATGGGATGACCGGCGTGTTTCCGGCCTATTGGAACTTCCCCGAAATCGCACGCAACTATCTCACCGAAGACGATATGCGCGCCATTCTGGCCGGGAAAATGCCTTGGACCGATCCCAAGATGGTCAGCATTCTCGAGGCCATGGCATCAATCGGCACGCGTGGCTGGATAAATGCCAACTCGCCGTCGATCAGCATGCTTCCCGATGGCGCCGACATATTCTCGAGCGGCAATGCCGCCTTCGCCAGCACGATCATCGCCGATGCGGTCAACTGGCAGGCCTTCGGGCAGACATTGGGTGACGAAAATGTCGGCGCCATGCGTTGGCCGGTGCTCGTGCCCGACGCCCCGCTCGCCAAGAGCTTCAGTGGCGTGGAGAGCTCGGTGTTCGGCGTCACCTCCTGGACGGAGAAGAAGGAAGCCTCGCTGAAATTCGTCAAGTTCATCGCCGGTGTCGAGAATGGCAATCTCCTGACGTCGCTTGGCGGCGGCATCGCCCTCAACAAGAATGTCGATCCGGCGCTGGTACCGAAATCGCAGGCGCTGGCGCAGATCCGCGAGATCATCAAGACGCCGACGCTGCACGCAGGCGTGCTGTTGAGCGGACAGGAAGCTGACGCGCTGGCACGCGGCTGGCAGGAGGTAACCCTCGGACGCCTGACCGTGGCAGATTGGGTGGCCCGGATGCAGGTCGCACTGGAAGAAAGCCCCGGCAAGACCGCGAATTGATCGCGTTTCTGCGGGGCTGCGCTGCGGCCCCGCAGTCCTTCCATGCGAGACGAAGCAATGAACTCTTCCGACATCCAGAGACTGGCAAGCGGTGCTGCAGTTGCGCCGAGGCGTCGCCGCCGCAGGTTCGGCTCCGCTTCGCTGCTGGCGCTCGGCCTGGTCTTGCCGGGCGTTCTGCTGGCCGTGCTCTTCAAGCTGGTGCCGCTGGTGCGGGCCTTCTGGCTCAGCCTGCAGAAGACGCGCGGCTTTGAGGATCCGAGCTTTGCCGGCCTTGCCAACTATTATTCCGCATTTCGCGATCCGATTTTCGCTCATGCCTTCCGCAATGCGGCCATGGTCTTCGTCAGCCTGCCGGTCTGGATATTCTTCCCGCTGGTGATCGCGCTGCTGCTGTTTCAGCGGACGCCGGGCTGGAAGATCTTCCGTGCCGTCTACTTTCTGCCCTACATGATCGCACCGGTCGTGGTCGGCATCATGTTTCGCCAGATCCTGGCGCCCGATGGCCCGCTCAATGCGCTGCTCATCGGTATCGGCCTCTCGCCCCTGGCCATCGAATGGCTGAACGGCCCCAACAGCGCCCTGTTCTCACTGACTGCAGTCGCATTGTGGAGCTTCTTCGGGCTGGGCGTGCTGACCTACCTCTCCGGACTTGCGACCGTACCGCAGGATGTCATCGAAGCGGCGCGTCTCGATGGCGCCGGCTTCTTCAGGCTGCTGTTCAGCATCGCCATGCCCCTGATCAAACCGGTTATCGGCTACTGGAGCGTGTTGTGCATGTCCAGCATGCTGATCTGGATGTTCCCGCTGATCTACGCTCTGACGCGAGGCGGACCGGGCAGCGCGACGATGCTGCCGGAATACCTCGTCTTCATCACCACGTTCGAATTTCTCAACCGCGGCAAGGGTGCGGCCATCGGCATGGCGTTGTTCGTCTTCGCAGCCCTGGTCTCCGCCTTCGTGGTGCGGCGCATGTATCGCGAAGGCAAAGGAAGATCATCATGAGCGTCGCGGCGGTATCCCTGGCCCGACGCCGGGCGCGCAGCCGTTCCGTGCGGTCTGTCACGAAATGGGTGGTGACCTTCGCTCTGGTCGTGGTGGCGGTCGGTGCGCTCTACCCGCTGCTCTTCACGATCATCAACTCGCTCAAGTCTCGCACTGTCTATGCACAGAACCCGTTGGGCCTGACGCTCGACATCACATTCGAGAACTATCTCGAGACCTTCAATCGAATGCATGTCGCTCGGTTGCTGTTCAACAGTGTTATCACCACGGCAGGCGGCCTGCTGCTGTCTACCGTTTCGGCGCTGTTCGTCGCCTACGCGGTGACGAAGCTGCGGATGCCGGGCGGCAACCTCGTCTTCCTTTTCATCATCTCGATGCTCGTCATTCCCAGCCAGGTCATCATCTACCCGCTCTATGAAACCATTCTCAGCATGGGATTCGGCGGCAGCTATCAGGGCCTGATCCTTGCCTATGCGGCCTTTGGCCTACCGATGAGCACCTATCTGCTGGTCGCCTATTTCAGGGCCATCCCCGATGAGCTGATCGAGGCGGCCCGGCTCGATGGTGCCGGTGAAATGCGCATCCTGTTCCAGGTGCTCCTGCCCATCTCCACCCCGGCGGTCGCGGCACTGTCCATCCTCAATTTCGTCTGGATGTGGAACGACCTGCTGCTGCCCCTGGTGATCATGGGCGGGTCGGACAAGACCACGCTGATGGTCGGCGTCGCGCTGCTTTCGGGCCAGTACGATGTCTCCATCCCGCTGATCAGCGCCGGCCTTATTGTTGCATTGCTGCCGGTCATGATCGTCTATTTCCTGTTTCAGCGCCAGATTCTCAACGGCGCCATTGCCGGAGCAGTTCGATGAAATCCAGAGGTCCCGACGAAGCAATATTGTTCCTCTACCGGCTGAAGCCCGGCATGGGTCCGGAATATGACCGCGCCCATCAGGAGGTCTGGCCCGATATCCTTGCCTTGCTCGACGATGCCGGCATCTACGACTACCAGATCTGGCGACATGGCGAGATCGTCGTCAGCCGGATGCGCACCAGAAAAGGGTTCGGTCACTCCAGCGCGGTGACCGGTGCCAGCGAGGTCCAGAGGCGCTGGACCGCCTCGCTGGGCCACGTCTTCGACGAGATCGCCGATGCATCGGGCGAGCCGCTTTGGCTCGAGGAAGTGTTCAGCCACCGCGCGTCATCGACGGAGGAGACGCCATGAGCGGCCTCCTGTCAGGTCGGCCGCGCCGGCGGCCGCTTCTTGCGGATCGGCGCCAGCGGAAAATCGGGCACCTGCAATGTGCCTCCGAAAGAGCGGGTGATCGCGCTGGCCGCTTGAAACTGCGTGCGGCAGGCGGCCTCGAAGCTCACGCGCTCCTTGGTGGAAGGCAGGTATGGCATTGTCAGCACCGCCATCGCATGGCCGTCCGCATCCAGAATCGGAAAGCTCACATCGGTAATGCCCTGCAAGCCCTCCCCGGCAATCATCTCATAGCCGCAGCGGCGGATTTCCTCGATCCTCGCCTCCAGCGCCTTGGCGGTATCTTTCGATACCGTGCGCTCTATCTCGCTGAAGGCCCAATCCTTGACTGCCGGACGCTGGAAGGCGATCAGCACGCGGCCCGAGGCCGTGGCCGCAGCCGGGTTCTGGGTGCCGACGCGGAGCCGGAACCCGAGCGGCGCGGGACTGTCGACCTGGGCGATGACGCGAATATCGAGATGATCGAGAATGGCGACGTGCATGGCCTGATAGGCATCGACCGAGGCCGAATTCATGATCGGCACGGCGATGTCGAGCATGCGCCGCATCGGCGGGTAGCGATTGGACAGGTCATGCAGGCGGGTGGACAGGAAGAAGCCATCGTCATCCGGCCGGCGCTGGATGTAGCCGCGCCGTTCCAGAACCATCACCACCCGGTAGACTTCCTGGAGGGAGCGGCCAAGCAACTGGGCGATCTCGCTTTGGGTCACGCCCTTGGACATGCCGGCCAGGAGTTCGATCACGTCGATGCCCTTTTCAAGCGCCGGCGCGCCATAGGCCTGCTTGTCGCTGGCCGGCCTGATGGCTTTTGCCGGGCGGGCGGATGTCTTGTCAGAAGTGGTGCTGGGCTTTCTCGGCATGCTGTCTCGCTCGTTCGAATCCGGACTCTCTATCACAAGAGAACGCCAGCTATCATATATAAAATTGGAAATGCCCCCGTCATCTGACGATTTCCAGTGCAGTTCTCCCCTCCACACTCCAGCATAAAGAATAGCAAATGGATCGCAATATAACCAAACAGCTCACACCCGCTACAGTAGACTTCGACAGGCCCGGAAAGCAGATCGGCGCGTTTCACGTGCCGCTTTCGTCGCACGATGATGCCTGGGGTGTGGTACCGGTTCCCGTTGCCGTCATCGCCAACGGCAAGGGACCGACGGTCATCCTCGAAGGCGGCAATCATGGCGACGAATATGAAGGGCCGATCGCTCTGGGCGAAATGATCCGCGAGCTCGACCCCGCCACGGTCTCGGGGCGGCTGATCTTCATTCCCACCATCAATCAGCCCGCCGTTCTTGCCGCCCGCCGCACGTCGCCGATCGACGGGATCAACCTGAACCGGACCTTTCCCGGCGACCCCATGGGAACAACGACGCGCCAGATCGCAGCCTTCGTCAATGATGTCCTGTTTCCCATGGGTGACGTGTTCATCGACCTCCATTCGGGCGGATCTTCTCTCGACATCATTCCGAGTGCGGTCATCGAGCCCGGCAAGACGCCTGAACAGCATGCGGCCAACATGGCGGCGGCACTGGCTTTCGGCGCGCCGATCGCCGTTGTTATCGACAACCGCGGCGATCCGCGGACCGCGACCGCCTCGGCGGCACTCGCCGGCATGACGGTGATCGGCACGGAAATGGCAGGCGCAGGCACGGTATCGATCGACGCATTGGCGCTATGCCGAAGGGGCATCCGAAACGTGCTTGCCCATGTCGGGGTATTGCCACCGGAGATGGCGACGCCGGTCGAAGCAGAACCGCGACTTTACGATTTGACGTCGAAGGCGCATTTGCTCGCGGACGATGACGGCGTCTTCGAGCCCCTGCATCGGCTTGGCACCGAGGTGTCGGCGGGAGAACTGGCCGGTCGCATTCATTTCATCACCCAGCCGGGCCGGACGCCCGTAGACCTCCATTATCGCGCAGACGGCATCGTTTACGGTCGCAGGCAGCCGGGCCGCGTTCGTCCCGGAAATTGCTGCCTCGTCGTTGCAACGCCCTATGAAAGAACAACCTCATGATCAGCCTGTCGAGCATTCAGGACGCGGCCATCCGTATCGCGCCGCACATTCGCCGGACCCCGACGATCCGGGTCGAAGCCGTCGCCGAGCCGGTAACCCAGGCGCGGCTTGCACTGAAGCTGGAATGCCTTCAGCCGACCGGTTCGTTCAAGGCGCGTGGCGCCACCAACAAGTTGCTGACCATGCCCAGAGAAGCGCTTGTCAACGGCATCGTCACCGCATCCGGCGGCAATCACGGGCTTGCTGTGGCGCGTGCTGCCCGATTGGCTGATGTCCCGGCCACGGTCTATGTGACCGAAAGCGCCACGGCCGAAAAGCGCGAAAAGCTGAAGCGATGGGGCGCAACGGTCAGGGTTCTCGGCCAGGTATGGAACGAGACCAACGAGGCAGCCCTTGCCTTTGCCGAAGAAAGCGGCGCCGCCTATTTCCATCCTTTCGCCGACCCGGCCGTGGTGGCCGGCCAGGGCACGATAGGCCTCGAACTGATTGAGGCGCTTCCCGATATCGATGTTGCATTGGTCGCCATCGGTGGAGGCGGGCTGATATCCGGCATGGCCGTCGCCCTGAAGGCGCTGAAGCCCTCGATCCGGATCATCGGCATCGAGCCCGAGGGATCGCCGACGCTCCGCGCCTGCCTCGAGGCCGGACACCTCGTTCGCCTGGACAAGGTTACCAGCCGCGTGGCGACCATGAGCTGTGCCCAGACCGACCAGAGGATTTTCGAGACTGTCCGCGACTATGTCGACGACATCGTGCTGGTCTCCGACGAGTCGATGCTGGATGCTGCGCGCTGGCTATGGTTCGAGTTCGGCATCGCCGCCGATCTCAGCGGCGCTGCCGCCATTGCCGCACTCCGCTCCAATGCGGTGACGTTCGGCAGCGACACGTCGATCGGCGCCCTGGTTTGCGGCGCCGGCCCCGACGGGATGGGGTGACAGGAGCCGGAGTGGTCGTGAAGGCCCCGCTATCGGACTGCCTTTCAGACTTGTTACCTTTTGCAGTCCGAAGAGGTGCGCGAGCAGATCATTCTGCTCGCGGACGGTCCCGTCACCGGCTGGCCCAGAGCCTGTCCCGTGTCAGATTGAGTGCAGCAATCCGCCATCGCAGGCAATGGCCTGACCGGTAATATAGCTCGCCCGGTCGCTTGCGAGGAACGTTGCGAGCGCTGCAAACTCCTTGGGCGTTCCCAGCCGCGCGGCCGGAATCTGTTCGGAGATTTTCGCCTCGTCCACGCCGACCTCGATGAGACGCTCTGTCAGCGTATAGCCGGGCAGGATGGCGTTCACGGTGATGCCGCGCGAGGCATATTCTCGGCTGAGCGTATTGACCATGCCGTGCAGGCCGGCACGAAACCCGTTGGAGAGGGCGAGGTTGGCGATCGGTTCGCGCGCCGCAATCGATGTCACCACGACAATGCGGCCCCAGCCCCTGTCGCACATCGATGGCAGGGCAGATCTTATGGCGCCGACGCTGCTCATCCACAGGCCTTCGAAGGCATCGCGCCAATCCTGCTCGTCGGCATCGGCGAACTTGCGCGGCGGCGGACCACCGGTGTTGACCACGAGCACATCGAGCGAACCCATATCCGAAATGACGTTCTGCACGAGCTTGCCGGCCTCGCCCGGCTTCGACAAATCGACCGCATATCCCTTTGCACCGATCCGCCCGGCGGCGGAATTCAGTCTGTCCGCATCACGTCCGCAGATGGCGACCGATGCCCCCTCGGCGGCGAGTTCGCTCGCGATCGCAAAACCAAGGCCGCGAGAGCCGCCCATGACGAGAGCGGATTTTTTACCAAGTCCGAAATCCATGATTAATCCTCCACCTCGAAATCGACCGTGCCCAGACCATCGAGGGTGTAATGAAAGGAGCCCGATTCCTTCGGGAATTTGGTGGTCACCAGGCTCCCGGTCAGCACGATATCACCAGCCTTCAGCCCCCCGCCTCTTTCGACAAGATGGTTCGCAAGCCAGGCAAGCGGCGTGAAAGGGTGACCGAGGACATCACGCCCGTAGCCGCTGTCGATCTCCGTGCCGTCCAGACTGACCGATCCCTTGAGGTCTTCGAGCGCCGGCCATTCGTGGCGCCATTCGCCAAGAATGATCCCGGCGTTCCAGGAATTGTCGGCGATCAGCGACAATGCGTTGAGCAGGCTGTAATCGGCGCTCCGGTCATCGACGACCTCGACCGCAGCGCAAACCCCGTCAACCGCCGCCTCGATCGTCTCACGCGTGAAAGGCCCTTCCGAGGCGTCGAGATCGCGGCCGATGCGAACGCCGATCTCGAACTCCACGCCGAGCCGGCCAAACTGGTGACGCTTCAGGTGCACGCCGCTCTGGAAGACCCGATCCGCAAAAACCACGCCGGCGACCGGCGAATCGATGCTGCACATCTTCTGCATGCGCGCGGATGTCAGCCCGATTTTGTAGCCGATGCCGCGCCCCTGATCGTTGATGAGACGCACATAATGGTCCTGAACATCGTAGGCATCGCGCTGTGTCCTGACCAGATCCTCCGGCTGCAATGGCAGGAACGGCTTCGAGGCCCCGTGCTCTTCATAGATCCGTCGGCCGATTTCTGAATATGTCATGTTTCTCCCAATCTGGTCCTTGCTTCAGGGCCACCCTCTAAATGCTTGATCGTTCATGAACCCTAAGGCAGCGAAACCCGCAAAGATCTCCGGCGCCCCAGATCGGCGAGCTCGTTTTCCGGAGCTGTGCAAACGCTGAGAACGCGGGCGCCGCCGGCACCCGACCTGATGAAAGCATGCCCCATCTTTGCATCGAAATAGATCGAAGCTCCGGTCGTCAGGCTGAGGGGTTTGTAAAATTCGGAAATGAAAATCACCTCACCCTCAAGAACGTACAGATATTCCTCGCCGGAATGGCTATGCAACGGGCCATGTTCTTCGAGAGAAGACGCCAACACATCCGCGACAATAGGAACCATCTTCTTTCCGGAGAGCTCGGCGCACGGAAATTCATAACCGTAGCCGGCGGTGAGCAACTTCACCCCATTCCCGGGGAGCGTGACCGACCGACGCCCCATCACCTGTTGCGACACGCTGTCGGTGAAAAAATCGGATATATCGAGCCCAAGCCCGGACGCCATCTGCACGATCTTGTCGTATGTCAGCGACATCTGCTCGTTCTCGGCCTTTGAGATAGTCGATACCGCGAGACCGGTCATCTGGCTTACCTGCGTGATCGTCAGGCTCAAGCGGCGGCGCAGGCTCTTCAAACGTGATCCAAGGCCGGGCGTTTGCCGATCGGCCATACCTGTGAACTCAATCTCCTGGTCAGCCGCTATAAGATTGCCGTTCGCCGGCACATCTTTACCGAATGACTTTTTGGGATTTAGCGGTTTGGACATCTATTTTTCACGATTGATCGTTCTTGCGTGGTCCAGCAAATAGCCGTTCCATAAAAGTGCACTTCAAAATAATGGTTCGTCAAGCCTTTGGCATACAGTTCCGTTGGTTTGCGCCTGTGCGGATATATAAGATATTCGACGAATTGGAAAAATATTTATTCAATACGATCTTTTTTGTTGTGCCGCTACGCCCGGGACGTTTATGCTGATTGAACAAGTTTGACGGTCCGCAAGAGGCCGATGCACGCGATGGGAGAGCTGCAATGGTACACTCGATCGATTTTCGTTTATTCGCGCCTGTGTGCAGCCGGACGTTTTCTGGTTGGTAAAGCTGCCGGGGTAGGCGCTCCGTCGTTCCCATAAGTTCAATGAACAGTATTGCCGCCTGCGGGTGACATTCGGCAACGCCGCGAACCAGTGTATAATTTTATGAGTTCCACGATTTTATTGTCTTGCGAAAATATTGTGGTCAGTTTCGGCTCTTTCCAGGCGGTCAAAGAGTGCTCCTTCGTTGTGAAGAAAGGCAGCATCACCGGGCTGGTGGGTCCAAACGGCGCCGGAAAGACGACGATGTTTAATACCATCGCCGGAGCGATACGGCCGCGGTCGGGGCGTATCGTCTACAAGGGCGAGGACATCACCGGCTATGCGCCGGATCGCAGGTTTCACAAGGGGCTGGTTCGAACGTTCCAGATCCCGCACGAATTCCATCACCTCTCGGTTCTCGAAAATCTCATGGTCGTGGCGCCGTCGCAGCCCGGTGAATCGCTGCTCCTCAACTGGACCGGTGCCGCCCGGGTGCGGAACAAGGAGGCCGAGACCCGCGAGAAAGCCTGGAATGCGTTGGAGTTTCTTGAACTGACCCATATCGCACATCAGCGCGCGGGCCAGATTTCCGGCGGCCAGAAGAAACTGCTGGAGCTCGGGCGGACGATCATGACGGATGCGGAGCTCGTCCTGCTCGACGAACCGGCGGCCGGTGTCAACAGGACATTGTTGCGCAAGCTCGAAGGCAAGATCGAATACCTCAATCGCGAACGCGGCTATACGTTCATCCTTATCGAGCACGACATGGAAATGATCGAGAGGCTCTGTGACCCCGTCATCTGCATGGCTGACGGAGAGGTGCTGATCGAGGGGGACTTCGCGACCGTGCGGACGGATCCACGCGTGCTCGAAGCCTATCTCGGTGAAACGCAGGGGGCCCATGCATGACTGCGCTCCTCAAGTTGAGCGGCGTGACGGCCGGCTACGGCGATGCCGATATTCTTTTCGACATTTCCATCGAGGTCGCGCCAAGCGAAATCGTCGCGATTGTCGGCCCGAACGGTGCGGGCAAATCGACGGCCATGAAGGCGATCTTCGGCCTCGTCGCCATCCGGAAGGGATCGATCACCGTCGGCGGCGCCGACATCACCGGGCATGCACCCAACGAGATCGTCAAGGCTGGCGTGTGCTATGTGCCGCAGGTGCACAATATCTTCAGCGAAATGACGGTCCACGAGAATTTCGAGATGGGCGCATTTCTGCGCAAGGGCGACTATTCGGCCTCCCTCGATCGCGTCTATCAGCTGTTCCCGGATCTGAAGGCCAAGAGGAAGACGTCGGCGGGGAGCCTTTCCGGTGGGCAAAGGCAGATGGTGGCGATGGGACGGGCGCTCATGCTCGATCCGATGGTCCTGTTGCTCGACGAGCCGACCGCGGGACTTTCGCCCAAATATATGGAGCAGATCTTCCAGATCAGCCGCGACGTGCGGGCGGCTGGTGTGGCGATCCTGCTTGTCGAGCAGCATGCCAAGCAGGCGCTGGCTTTTTCCGATCGCGGGTATGTCCTTGCGGCCGGTAAGAACCGGCACCACGGCACAGGTCAATCGCTTCTGGCAGACCGCGAAGTCGCCGAAATGTTCTTGGGCGGATAGGCGGCGACATGACCCTGATAAACTTCATCAATTTCTATCTTGTTCCAGGTGTGGTGCAGGGCTCGGTCTATGCCCTCGGCGCAATTGCCGTGACGCTCGTCTTCGCGATCATGCGCTATGGCCACTTCGCCCATGGCGATCTCGCAACGCTCGGCGCCTTCATCGCCTTGCTGTGCACGACGGCGCTGGGCATTTCTCCCTATCTCTCGTTGCCGCTGGCAATCGTCGCGGCCGGCATCATCGCGGTTCTGATCGACCGGCTGTTCTACGCCCATCTGCGGTCCCGACCCAAGATCATCACCACGATCGCGTCCTTCGGCGTGGCGCTGATGCTGCGTGCGGTCATCCAGGTTTTCTGGGGCGTCGATACGACCAGCTACGCTCGCGGCATTACCCGGCCGGAAAACTGGTGGGGTATTCGCGTCAAAAGCCACGAACTGATCACGCTTGCCGTCGCCGTCGCCATTGTGGTCGCGCTGCAGATCTTCCTGACGCGCCACAAATGGGGCCGGGCGATGCGGGCCGTCTCCAACAATCCCGATCTCGCACAGCTTTCGGGCGTGGACAATAACAAAGTCATTGCTCTGACCTGGATGATCGTCGGCGGTCTCTGCGCGGCATCCGGCTTCTTTCTCGGGCTCAATACCGAGCTCAAGGCGATCATGGGATGGAACGTGCTGCTGCCGACCTTTGCAGCGGCCATTCTTGGCGGCGTCGGACGCATCGAGGGCGCGATCGTCGGCGGGTTCATCGTCGGCATCGTTGAAGAACTCTCGGTGATGATCATTCCGAGCGAATACAAGATGCTGAGTTCGTTCGCGATCCTGCTGCTCGTTCTCCTCGTAAGGCCGACCGGAATTTTCCGCGGCAAGCTGCTATAGGAGGGAAATTTGGATTTTCTCGTTTTCCTCAACTATCCGGTCTATCTTGCGATCTTCATCTGCATCTATGGCTGCCTGGCCATCGGGTTGAATATCCAGTGGGGCTATGCGGGGCTTTTCAACGCCGGCGTCGCGGGTTTCTTCGCGGTCGGCGCCTACACATCGGCAATCCTGACCTCGCCTGATGTCGCCGACCGGCTCGGCGGTTTCGATCTCGCATTTCCGGTCGGGATCGCCGGAGCGATGGCGGTGTCCGCGCTGATCGCCTGGCCGATCGGCAAGATATGCCTGCGCTTCCGTTCGGATTATCTTGCGATCGTCACGATCGGTGTCGCCGAAAGCATCCGGCTGGTGGCGCGGTCGGAGGACTGGCTGACGAATTCGTCGCGCGGCATTACCGATATACCGCGCCCTTTCGGCGACCTGCCCTACGCGCAGGCGCAATTGGCCTATCTCGCCATCGCCGCCGGAATTCTGTTCGTCATCTATCTCCTGGTCGAACGGCAGGCCATGTCGCCGTGGGGTCGAATGATGCGCGCGATCCGCGACAACGAGGTCGCGGCGCGGGCAATGGGCAAGGACGTCCCCCATCGGCGGCTTGAGGCCTTCATTCTCGGCTCCGCCCTGATGGGTCTGGGCGGCGCGCTCTATGTCCATCTTGCACGCGCCATAACGCCCGATGCGATCGACCCGATGATCGTCACTTTCCTTGTATGGATCATGGTCATTCTCGGTGGCGCCGGCAACAATCGCGGCGTGCTGCTCGGAGCCGTCATCATCTGGGTCATCTGGTCTGCATCGGAAATCGCCACCGACCAGTTGCCCGCCGAATATGCCCTGCGCGCGAAATACGGACGCATGTTCCTGGTCGGCCTGCTGCTTCAGATCGTGCTTCGTTTCCGACCGGACGGCATCCTGCCCGAAAAACTGCGAAACAGCCCGAGGGGGGAGGCGGCGAAGCTGCCGGAGGCCACCGCCGCCGCCCGCCCGCCCGACAATATCTGAACTGCCTGGAAGCCGGCACTCAAGCCGAGCTCTAACAATGGAGGAAAGCATGAAATTGAAATCTTTGACCATGGCCTCGCTGCTGCTCGGAGCGAGCATATTTGCGATGCCGGCGCATTCGGAGATCAGGATCGGCCTGATGAGCGGCATCACCGGCGGCGCCGCGGCAATGGCGCCCGACATCACCAAGGCTTATGAACTCGCTGTCAAGCAGGTCAACGACCAGGGCGGCATCCTTGACGGCCAGAAGCTCGTCGGCATCATCGCTGACGACGGCTGCAACCCGCAGATCGGCGCGGACGCCGCCACGAAAGTGGTCAACGTTTCTCAGGTGATCGGCCTCGTCGGTCCGTGGTGTTCGGGCGCCCTGATGTCGGTCGCGAACACGGTTTCCATCCCGGCCGGCATCGTCGTCATTTCTCCGGCGGCGACCTCGCCCGCGATCACCGGGCTCAAGGACAACGACCTGGTGTTCCGCACGGCGGCATCCGACGAATATCAGGGTCAGGCGCTGGCGCGCACGCTGCTTGAACGTGGTGTCAAGGAAGTCGCCGTCTCGTTCGTCAACAATGATTACGGCAAAGGACTGGCCGAGGCATTCAAGGCCGAGTACGAAGGCAAGGGTGGCGTGATCAAGGGCTACGCCGCGCACGAGGACAACCGTTCCTCATACCGCTCCGACCTGGCTGAACTTTCGAGCGGCGGCGCCAAGACTCTCGTTCTTTTCGATTACGGCGATGCTGCAGGCCTGACGATCCTGCGCGAAGCGATTGAAAACGGCTTTTTCGAAAATTTCGTCGGTGGCGAAGGCATGAGAACCTCAGCCCCGATCAAGGCGATCGGTGCGGAAAATCTTGCCAATTTCCTCGCTTCCGCACCTGTTGGCAGCAAATCCGACGCGCTTGAAGTGTTCAGCAAGGCGATCCGCGACGCCGGGGGCGATCCGGACGGCAGCTGGGTGACAAACTCCTATGACGCCGTGTTCCTGATGGCGCTGGCGATCGAAAAGGCCGGCGGCGACAAGTCCAAGGTCGCACAGGCGCTTCGCGATATCACCAAGGGCGATGGCGAGGCTGTTCTTCCGGGCGAATGGACGAAGGCCAAGGAATTGATCAAGGCCAATAAGCCGATCACCTACAAGGGTGCCTCAGGCCCGCTCGACTTCGACAAGAACGGCGATGTTTCGGGCGTCTATGCGCTGTTCAAGGTCAATGGCGACCGCTACGAGGTCGTCACCAATATGAAATAATGCACAGGACACGGCGCGCCACAGGTTCGCCGTGTCCTTTTTATTGCCGCGGCAATGGCCGGTCCGATTGCCGGACAGCTAGCGAATATTTTCCGCCACATAGGCCTTTGTGGCCGTGGCAAGCCGCTTCACGCCTTCGGCAAGCTTGTCGGACGCATTGAGGGTGAAATTGATCCTGACGGCCTGACGAGTTGTGCCTTCCGGATCGAAGACGCTGCTCGGCGTGAAACAGACGCCGGCCCTGAGCGCTTCCTGAAGCAATTTGTCGGTATCGAATCGCGGGTCGCGCGCCACCGCCCAGACGAACATGCCGCCGACGGGCTTTTCCCATTCGAACCATTCCGTGAGATGCTCCGACATCGCCTCGCAGAGCGCATCGCGCCGGCTGCGATAGGTGTCGAGGATCCTCGGCAAGGCGCGCTCCGGCAGGCCGCAATCGAGCGCGTCGAGCGCGATGCGCATATTCAGCCCGCTCGTGCACATGTCCGAGCCCTGCTTGGCGATCGTCAGGGCCTGGATCATCTCGGGCGCGGCGATGACCCAACCGATCCGGAAACCGGGTGCGAGTTCCTTCGACAACGTGCCCATATAGATCAGCGGCCCGTCATAGGGGCTCCCTGAAGACGCCAGGCTGGAGCCGGACAGGGCGATCATCCGGGGCAGGGGCTCGCCGTCATAGAACAGCGTGCCGTAGGGGTCGTCCTCGATCAGCCAGACGCCCGTCCGGTGAGACGCATCGACCAGTTCCTGGCGCCGGGCCAGGCCGATCAGGCGGCCGGTCGGATTTGAGAAATTCGGCACCGTGTATCCAAACTGGGCGCCGGCGAGAGCCTCGACCGCATCGAAATCCTGCCTGTCGGGATAGATCCGGCGGAAGCGCGGCAAGCGGGGTCGCCAGGCATCGAGCGCGCCGAGATAGGTCGGCGACTGTGCGGCGATCAGTCCGCCCTGATCGAGTAGAACCTTGCCGATCAGGTCGAGGCCCTGCATTCCGCCCGACGTGATGATGACGTTCTGCCGGGTAAGATGCAGGGACGCGGTGCTGTAGCGTTTCGCGATACGGTCGCGCAGATCCGGCAGGCCTTCGATCGGACTGTAGTTCAGCGCGTCGCGAGGATGTTCCGAAACCGCCCGCGCCGCAATCTCTGCCAGTTCCGATACCGGATAGGTCTCCGGTTCGGGCAGGCCCCCGGCTATGTTGATCATTCCCGGAATGCCGCCCGCAGCAAGGAACATGCGGGTAATATCATTGGACACGCCAAGCCAGCTGGCAAATTCGGGCCTGGCGACATCGCCGTTTTCTGGAACGTCCATTGGTTTTGTGACCGTCATCGTTCGTTCCTCGCGTGCTCGTGTGGCTCAGATTGAATTCAGGAAGCCGCCATCGACGGCGATCGCCTGCCCGGTGATGTAGGAAGCCCGTTCCGAGGCAAGAAAGGCGGCAAGCGCTGCGAATTCCTCGGGCTCGCCGAGCCGGCCGGCTGGGATTTTCGGTCCCATCTTGGCATTATCGATGCCGAGTTCCGCCATCCGGTCGGTATTGGTATAGCCCGGCAGCAGCGCATTGACGGTGATCCCGTCCGCAGCGACCTCACGGCTGATACTGTTGAGAAGGCCCAGCAAGCCGGCGCGAAAACCGTTGGAAATCACCAGGCCGGGCTGCGGTTCCTTGGCGGCGATCGAGGTCACCGCCAGGATGCGGCCCCATCGGTTCTGCCGCATCGACGGCAGCACGGCCTGGATGCCGTCGATGACGCTCATCCAGAGGTTATCGAAGCCCGCGCTCCACATTGCCGATGTCGTTTCCTCGAACCGTCCGGGTGCCGGGCCGCCGGTATTCGTCACCAGGATATCCGGGACTGCCCCAAGCAGTTCGGCGGACTTTTCGACGAGTTCGCGGCTGCCGCCCGGCTTTGCCACGTCACCTGCCAGGCCGAGCACATTGATTTCCGCCGCCGTCCGCGCCAGCCGGCCGGCATCGCGCGCGACGATAACCACCCGCACGCCTTCCGCTGCGAGTTCCGTAGCGATTGCACGGCCCAGCCCCCGGGAGCCACCGAAGACAAGGGCGGTCTTGCCAGACAATTTCAGGTCCAAGGATCTACTCCCTCAAATGCATGCTGTTCGGCGGATGGAATCGGATCTCAAACCTTGGGATCCGGATTCTTGTCGTTGTCCCGGCCCTCCTGGATGATCATCCGGCCCTTCGAGGACGCCCGGCGAAATTCCGATGCCGACTGATAGTCGGCATCGTTGTACCAGGCTTCCGCCCGCTCGCGATCGGGGAACTCCAGGATCACCATACGCTCCGTGAAGGGCTCGCCTTCGGCCGTCGTCACCTCGTCGCCCCGCGTCAGGAACCGTCCGCCATAGCGGGTCAGCGTCTGCGGCGTGAGCGCAGTGTATTTCCTGTAGGTTTCCGGGTCATGGACCTTCATGGTGCAAACGATATAAGCGGTCATCGCCGGAATCCTCCTTCAGGCAGTCAGACAGTTAAATGACGATAACACTTTCGCGCCGAGCGAATCCGTGCAAAAAATTGCCGACATCAGCCAAACGAAAGAGATTGTCACTCAATGCCTGATGATTCCGAGAGAAAATCACTCAAGGTCGAACTGGATATGTTCGACCGGAAAATCCTCGATGCGCTACGCGAAAATGGCCGCATCTCGACGCTGGATCTCGCCGACAGGGTCGGGTTGTCGGCCACGCCCTGCAGCCGTCGCGTGAAGCGACTCGAAGAGAGTGGTGTCATCCTGGGATACACTGCCAGGGTCAGTCCGGCGGCGCTGGGCTTGAACATCTGCGTCCTGGTCTCCGTGCGGCTGGCGCGGCACGGGCCGGAATCGGCGCATGAATTCGTGTCCGCCATCCGTGCGCGGCCGGAAATCACCGAATGCCTGCTGGTGACCGGCAATATCGACTACATGCTGCGTGTCTGGGTCGAGGATATCGACGCGCTTCGCCATTTCATCCGGGACGTGCTTCAGTCGATACCCGCCGTTGCCGAAACGTCGACCATGGTCATCCTCAACCTCTCGGAGGCGGACAACTTCTCCACCGATGTCGATCTGATGGTCAAATGACCGGACGGCTTTGTGCCTAAATGCTTTCCTTGAGCAATTGGCCCAGTGCCGTCATGCCCTTGACGATCGCTTCGTCGGTCTGGGTCGAGTAGCTGATGCGAGCGTGGTTTGTCTTCGGCTCGTTGGCAAAAAACGCGGCGCCCGGAACATAGGCCACCCTGGCCTCCGGAAGTGCGCGCTGCTTCATGAAAAGCGCGGTATCGAAGCCCTCCGGGAATGTCAGCCAGGTGAACAATCCGCCGCTCGGCTCCGTGAACGAAACCTGCTGCGGGAATGTCTGCCGGATCGTCTCGAGCATCAGGTTCTTCTTGCGAAGATAGGTCTGGCGAATGGTGACGATGTGGCTTTCGATGTCGAAATTCTCGAGAAACAGCGAAACCGCCTTCATGTTGAGGGTGCTGCACTGGGTATCGACGCCGAGCTTGAGCATGGTCATCCGCTGGATGATCTCGTCGGACGCGATCGCCCAGCCAAGCCGCAGGCCGGGAGCAAGGATTTTCGAGAAACTGCCCAGGTGGATCACCCTGTTCTCGGTATCCATGCTCTTGAGCGGCGGGATCGCCTCGCCCTGGAAGCGGATCTCCCGATAGGGCGTATCTTCGATGATGATCATATCGAAACGGTTCGCAAGCTCGATTAGGGATTTCCGTCTGGCGAGGCTCATCGTGACGCCCGTCGGATTCTGGAACTCCGGCACTGAGTAGATGAACTTGGCCTCCGGATTGGCCTTCAGCGCCCGCTCGAGGGCGGCCATATCCATTCCCTCGGCATCCATCGGCACAGTGACGTAGCGCGGTTCGTAGGGAGTGAAGGCAGCCAGTGCACCGAGGAATGTCGGATCCTCCATGATCACGACGTCGCCCTTGTTGATCATCATCTTTGCCGCAAGATCGAGCCCCTGCTGGCCGCCCTGGAGGATCAGCACCTCGTCCGACGTGCAGTCGATGCCCACCGTGGCAGCCCGCTCAGCTACCTGTTGCCGCAAGCGGGGCAGTCCGTTCGGTACGGTATATTGCAGCGCTTCCCGGCCGTGATCGTTGATCGCCGCGTTGAAGACGAAGCTCAGATGTTCGAGGGGAAAGATGCTCGCATCAGGATAGCCTCCGCCGAAGGAAATGACTTCGGGATCGGCGCCCAGCTGCAGCAATTGGCGAAGCGCCGAAGGGTTCATATTGGTCATGCGCTCGGCGTATCGAAGGCTCATTTTTCAGCTTTCCGTCGGATTACTCACCTGCAGCAAGGAATAGCAGTTCGGTCCGCCCGGGTTTCTCTGAACGGGCCGGATATTGCAGCATAGGGCCTTTGCGGCGCGTGCCTGAGGGCGGTCGCGGCCTGCTCCGCCTACTGGCGGAAATGCTGCCGCCAGCGATGCGGCGTCATGCCGGTCGACTGCTTGAGAGTGGTTGTCAGATGGCTTTGGCTGGAAAATCCGCATGCATCGGCGATTTCACACAGCGACGCAGCGGTTTCCGCAAGCATCTCCTTGGCACGATCGAGCCGCCGCTGCATCAGCCAGCGATGCGGTGTCTGGCCCATTTCATTATGGAAGCATCTGGCAAAATGCCTGCGGCTCAGGCCTGCGGCTGAAGCCAGGTCGTCGAGGCCGATCTCGCCACCGAGATGGCTGTCGACATATTGCTTCACCCGTTTCAGGCGCCAGTGCGGCAGCGCGACCGAGGCGTTCGAATCGAGATTCGTGCCGGCGCGAATGAGCAGTTGGGAGAGAATGGAGATCAGTATTCCATCCGCGAGATAGGCGTCGGCGGCCTCCCGGCCGGCACTGCTTTCCCAGAGCCGGTTCATCATTATTTCTATGAACGGATCGGACCAGGTCTGCTCGGTGAGTTTGACAAACGCGCTGCCGATGCTCGGGGGACACGCTGCGCCGAGAACGCCGCGAATCGTTTCGTTCGGCACCGCCAGGGCAAGTATCTTGCGGTCGCCGTCGACCTCCCACTTGCTTTCCAGGTCTGCGGGCACGACCAGCATCTGGCCGACTTCCGCCTTCTGGCGGTGCCGCCGCTCACCCATCGTCCAGGCCCAGTTGCAATGGTTTGCGACAGCGAGAGGAAGCGCGAGAATGGTCTCCGGAAGCTTGGGATCGGAAAAACTATGCGGCCCCTGGTCCACCATGATCATCCTGAAATCCAGGCGGCCGACCGAATGCCGATGCTCCTGGGGAAACATCGAATATCCGGAGCCTTTGTAGAATTCCGAGTAGTTACGCCACATGTCAGAGCGGCAACCTTTTGCTGAGCCCCTTGGCTATTGTCATCTGTGTTTTCCGGATTGCTTGCCGATCATCGATGGTAGCCCGCAGGCGAAATTTTGTCGAACCAAAACTGCAAAGGACATATGTCGATGCTCAGGCATGCGGCCGCTGCATCTGCCGACAGTGGCAGTCTGATGCTAGAATTGGCTTTCTTGCGCAAGCATGAATCTCCCGCAGGCGTAGAAAGGACGGCAACGGTTCCCATACCCGCTTTGAGAGAAGACGAATGCCAAAGGTAAAGACTGCGATTATCGGATCGGGAAACATCGGAACCGATCTCATGATGAAGATCATAGGCAATTCCGAAGTGCTTGAAATGACCGCCCTGATCGGCGTCGATCCTGCCTCGGAGGGATTGTCGAGGGCGTCCCGGCTGAACGTCGCGACATCGCATGACGGCATCGACGGCCTGGTCGGATTGCCCCAGTTCGGCGATATCCAAATTGTCTTCGATGCAACTTCGGCAGCCGCGCATAAAAAGCATGATGAGGTGCTGCAGCGGCATGGCAAGCAGGTAGTCGATCTCACCCCGGCGGCGATCGGACCTTATGTCGTATCGACCGTCAATCTCGAGGATCATCTGGCCAGCGGCAATGTCAACATGGTCACCTGCGGCGGGCAGGCGACGATTCCGATCGTTGCCGCGGTCAGCCGCGTGGCGAAAGTCCGCTATGCCGAAATCGTGGCCTCCATCGCGTCGAAATCGGCGGGTCCCGGCACCAGGGCAAATGTCGACGAATTTACCGGGACCACCGCGCGCGCGCTGGAAACCGTCGGCGGGGCGGAGCGGGGAAAAGCGATCATCGTTCTCAATCCGGCAGAACCGCCGCTGATGATGCGCGATACCGTTCTGTGCCTTTGCGACATCGCCGACGAGGATGCGATCAGGGCGTCCATCATCGACATGGTCCGCGCCGTTCAGGCCTTCGTGCCCGGTTACCGGCTGAAACAGGATATCCAGATCCAGCTCATCACATCGAAAGCACCGCTCGTCGTTCCTGGGCGGTCGGAGCCGTTCACCGGCCTGCGGATAGGCGTATTTCTCGAAGTCGAGGGCGCCGCGCATTACCTGCCGGCCTATGCCGGCAATCTCGACATCATGACGTCGGCAGCATTGCGCACCGCCGAACGCCTGGCAGACCTTCGCAACTGGACAAGCTGACCGAAATGACAAAGCTTTACATCCTGGACGTTACGCTTCGAGACGGCATGCATGCCATCGGCCATCAGTATGATCTCGGCCATGTCCGCGAGATCGCCTCGGCGCTGGACGATGCGGGCGTCGACGGCATCGAGGTCGGCCACGGCGATGGTCTCGACGGTTCCAGCCTGACCTACGGTTTCAGCCGGCACACGGATATCGAATATATCGAGGAAGCCGCCAAGGTCTGCAAACGCGCGAAACTGACCACGGTGCTGCTTCCGGGGATTGGCACGATCGACGACCTGAAACGGGCCAGGGATGCCGGCATCCAGTCGGTCCGCATCGCTACGCACAGTACGGAAGCCGATCTTTCCGCCCAGCACATCGCCGCAGCCAGGGAGATGGGCCTTGATGTCGCGGGTTTCCTGATGATGTCGTCGGCCGCGGAGCCGGAGGCGCTTGCCGCCCAGGCGCAGAAAATGGAAAGCTACGGCGCGGGCTGCGTCTACGTGGCGGATTCGGCCGGAAATCTTACGCCACGCACAATTGCGGCGCGATTTGCGGCGTTCAGTGAGGTCCTCCAACCTTCGACGCAGCGCGCGATCCATGCCCATGAAAACCTGTCGCTGTCGGTGGCGAACTCGGTGACGGCGGTCGAGAACGGCGCTGCCCGCGTCGATGCGTCGCTCGCCGGAATGGGCGCCGGTGCCGGCAACACGCCGATCGAGGCCTTTGTCGCTGTCGCCAACCTTTATGGATGGCAGCACGGCTGCGACCTTTTCAAGCTTCAGGACGCAGCCGACAACCTCGTGCGCCCGATCCAGGATCGCCCGGTCCGCGTCGATCGGGAAACCCTGACCCTCGGATATGCCGGCGTCTATTCGAGCTTCCTTCGCCATGCCGAACGCGCCGCGCGGGAATTCGGCATCGATTCTCGTGAAATTCTGGTCGAGATCGGCCGCCGGCATCTCATTGGCGGACAAGAGGATATGATCGTCGATGTGGCCCTGGACATTGTCAGCCGAGCCAAGGCGACGCCACCGGAATGACCGGCAGCAATTGACCTGAATCCTTCTTAGCCTGCGGATTTATCCCGCCGTCAGATGATCCGGTAAACCTGCCCGCTGCCGGCATCGCGATACATGTCCACGCGGCGGCCGTCCCAATGATAGTCGAGATGGCGGCCCTGAACCGGATTGCCGGCGCAATCGGGATAGAACAAGGCAACACATTCACGCCCTTGATTGCGGAGGCTCGGATAGACAAGACCTTCCGACCCAGCCGCCGACAGCATGCTGCCGAGGACACGGCTTTCCGTATAATCAACGGGATCGATTGCCGGTGCATGAGCAGGATCTCCGCCACGAAGATCGTGCAGCCAGGCATCGACGGCGAGCACGATTTCACGGAACTGCGATGTCCAGCCTGCCGGCTCCCTGGTGCGCGCCATGAAGCGGGCATGGTGATGGATCGTTTCGAAGAGCGCTGTTTCGAATGTGTCGCCCACGTAAAGAACGCCGAACGCTCCATTGCTGAAACGGCTCGGCCGATCGTTGCTGATATGCGTGAAAGGCGCCATCAGATAGCTGGCTCCCGGTCCCGCGACCCGGCGCCCGACCGGAACAAGATCAAGATTGCCGATCGATTCCATGAGGCGGGGATTGGTCTTCTGTTCCGCGGCGATGAGGAGCGGCCAGTCTGCGGGGTCGGCGATGTCCTCGAACAGGTCGATGGGCGGAAACAGGCTGCGAATGATTCGGACCGCTCCGGCCCATCGAACGGCCGATACCGGAATGGCCGCAATGTCTATCACCAGCCTCCGCGCTCCGCGTCGAGATACCGGCGCACGCGCATGAGATCGGTCAATTCGCCGCCCAGCATCACGTCGAGCGCCGACCGCTCCCCGAAGGCCGCGTTCTGCGCCTGTATCCACGTGTATCCGCGCTGCGGCTCCCGGAAGATCAACCGCAGCGCCTTATGTATGCCGATGAGGTTCGAGAGCCGGGCCTTGCCGTCGCGATCGATACGCCCCAGGACGCCGGCCTTCCAGCGCCGATAGGTCCGCACGGGCAGGTCAAGCAGCGTCGCGGCCTGCTCGTCGGTCAGATTCCAGAGCCGAAAAAGATTGAGCGCGGCACGGAACATCGCCGCAGCCTCGTCGTCGGTTATCGGCGCGGGAGAAAAATCTCGCGGCGCAGTATCTATTGGCATCAAGGCGGCCATTGTCATCTCCTATATGGCCATAAATAAGAGATATAATGCCATATGGCAAGAGTGTTTGTTGCAGAAGATAAATGCGATCGGACCTGTCCTTCCAACTCTTGGGGTGGGCATCGCGATCTCCCGATCTCCAAAGCGCAGTTGACAGTTTTATGAACTTCGGTACGCTCAAGAGGATTTCCCGTTTATATTTGGAGATATCGATGGTGGGCGCAATCCGGCAGGAAAAACGCGAACACGACATTTTTCAATCCACAGTGGCGACACTGACCGCTGCCGCCGTCGATCGCGTTGATCCTGGACAGGCTCTGCTCGAATTCGTGGACGCACTGGGTTTTGATTTCTTTTCATATGCGATTTTCGCCACAAGAAGCCCGAAGATCAAATCGGGCCTGATTTTGACGAATTACTCTTCAAAGTGGACCGAGCGATATCGCGAACATGCCTACCACAACGACGACCCCATCGTCATGGACAGCCGCAAGGCGCGACTGCCATTTCGATGGGGCAGCAAGCAATATCTCAGCGGGCTCGATCAGGACTCACAGAAGATGATGCGGGAGGCGATGGACTTCAACATCATGCAGGGTTTCACCGTGCCGATCCACGGCCCGGACGGGGAGTGCGGATTGTTCAGCGGCATCCATGCGCTTGCAGCCGACGATGTCACCGAGCCCTGGAGCACGAGCCACCACTGGCTTGTCGCACTCGCGCCCTATGTGCATGCATTCGGCGTGTCCTATGGGGAAGATCGCCACGACGACCGGGAACCTGTCGTTCTGACGGAGCACGAGCGCACCTGCCTGAGCTGGACGCTGAAGGGCAAGACCGCCTGGGAGATCTCGCAGATCATCGGGCGAAGCAAGCCGACCGTCGAATATCACCTTCAAAAGGCGATCAAGAAACTCGATGCGTCGAACAAGGCGCACGCAGCAGCGTTGGCAATGCGCAAGGGATTGATGTAACCGCTGAACATGCTTCTCAGGATTGAGATCCGGGCATTTCTCCGACCCAATACTATCATGTTTAATAGTTGCCCGCCATAATCCGCCTCCCTACATTCCGCCCTCATGAGGTCCGCAAAGCAGCCGGATCGGATCATCACCCATTGCCCAAGGTGAAGCATGAGAGAACTGACAGAGTCCGCAATCACGATCCTCGACCGGCTCGTGTCGTTCAACACGGTGAGCAACCGATCCAACCGTGAACTCATCGACTACATCAAGGATTACCTGAGCGAGCTCGGCGTCGAATCCACCATCATTCCCGATGCGACCGGGCAGAAGGCAAATCTCTTCGCGACCATTGGCGACCCGACGGTCCCTGGCGTGGTGCTCAGCGGACATACCGATGTCGTACCGGTCGAGGGCCAGGTCTGGCAGCGCGAACCATTTGCCGTCACCCGCGAGAACGGCCGCCTCTATGGTCGCGGCACCAGTGACATGAAGGGTTTCGTCGCCTGCGCGATGGCGATCGTCCCCCAGCTGAAGGCGGCGGAGCTGAAAATGCCGGTCCATCTGGCTTTCTCCTATGACGAAGAGGTCGGATGCCTGGGCGTCCACAGCCTGATAGAGCATATGACGAACAGCGTGGCCGCGCCGGTGGCGGCGCTGATCGGCGAGCCGTCGAACATGACGGTGGTCGATAGCCACAAGGGCAGCCGCGGCATCCTGACGACGATCACGGGCAAGGCAGTTCATTCCTCCCGCGTCGACCTCGGCACGAGTGCCGTCCTTGGTGCCATGAAAATCGTCCAGCAAATGGAAACCTGCTCCGACGAACTGGAAGCGCAGTCCGATCCGTCGCTGCGGTTCGAGCTTCCCTACAGCACGATCAATGTCGGTGTGATCCGCGGCGGCACGGCACGCAATCTGGTTCCTGGCGATTGCGTTCTTCAATGGGAAATTCGCGGAACGCGCCCTGATATCACGGACTCGACACAGGCGCGCATCACGAAATTCATCGATCAATCCGTCCTGCCGGACATGCAGCAACGGTTCGAGGGATCGCGCATCGAAACGTCGATCGTCTACGACGTTCCGCCGCTGGTGGCGATCCCGGGATCGGAAGCCGAAACGCTGGCCAAGCGCTTTGCCGGAACCAACGAGACATTTGCCGTGAATTACGGCACCGAGGCAGGTTTCTTCGCCATGGCGGATGTTCCCGCCGTCATCTGCGGCCCGGGCAGCGACACCGAGGCCCATATCGCCGACGAATGGATCGCCATCGAGCAGATCGACAAATGCATGACGTTCCTTGAGGCACTCGTCGCGCACGTGCAAGCAGCCTGACGAAAAGCGGATTTCCATCGGGATGCGGCGGTCCGAGAGGCCGCCGCCATATCGATGACATAGCATCATGACCCCACGAAGCAGGCGTGCGGGTCGACCAAAGGGAGACGACATTGTACGACGGTCCGATCATTGATCCTCATCACCATTTGTGGGACTTGTCGATGAACAAGCATCCCTGGCTTGCCCCATCCAATGGCGCGGTCCAGGCGCTCGGCGGGCTGGAAAAACTCCGCCACAACTATCTTCCGGCGGACTATCTACGCGATGCCGCGAGGCACAACGTCGTCGCCACAGTTCATATCGAAGCCCTATGGGATGCGAGCGAACCCGTCGGCGAAACGAAGTGGCTGGAAAGCCTCGACAAGTCGGGCGGCGTGGCCATGCGCTACATAGCTGCTGCTCCGCTTGGTACGCCGCAAGCCGCTGCGGTGATCGCCGAACAGGCATCCTTTGAAAGAGTCGCCGGCATCAGGGGCATCCTGAGCTATCATCCGACCGAGTCCGGTAAGAGCTTCGTCGCTCGTCCGGACATTGCCGCGGATCCGGATTGGCGCCGCGATGTCGGCCTGCTTGCGGACGCCGGGCTTCATCTCGAATTGATGGCCTATCCCTACCAGGCCCAGGCTGTCGCCGAACTCGCTGCCGTTTTCCCGAAATTGCAGATCATCGTCAATCATTGCGCGAGCCCGGTCGATCGCGATGGCGCGGGCATGCAGCGCTGGCGGGATGGGCTGGCAGTGATGGCTGCGCGACCGAACGTGGCGTTGAAGATATCCAATCCGGGTGCCTACGATCCCGACTGGACCGAGGCAAGCATTGAGGCCGTCGTCATGAACTGCATCGACGCTTTCAGTCCGGACCGGTGCATGTTCGGGACGGACTATCCGGTTGCCAAGCTGCAAATGAATTTCGACCAGATCTTCTCGAATTTCAAACGCATCACCGCTGATTTTCCGATCGCCGACCAGCGCGCTCTTTTCCACGACAACGCTCTCCGCTTCTATCGTCTCTGACGATCCGAACGCATGAGATTCAAGACATAAATAACAAAAAGGGAACGACATCATGAAAAGCAAGCATCTCTCACCGGCCTGGCGTTCGGTTCGCGCACTGGCGATCTCGACTGCCCTCTCGACACTCGCGCTCGTTGCCCCGGCCCATGCCGACGTCGTCAAGATCGGGCTTCTCGTGCAGCTGACGGGCGCAAGCAGCGCCGACGGACAGGAGATCGTCCGGGCGGCGACGCTCGCGATCGATGAGGCAAATGCTGCCGGCGGCGTTGAGGGCCACACATTCGAACTGGTCGTCGGCGATACCCGTGACGGCGCCGCGAGCGACGTCACGGCTGCGGCCGAGCGCATTCTTGGCGACCCGGACGTCCATTTCGTCGCTGCGGGCTATGCAAGCCTGACGGGCTTTGAAATCGATTCGATGGCCGAAGCCGAAATGCCCTACATGATTTCCGGTCCTTCGTCGCAGACACGCGGCATCATCGCTCCCAATCCGGATAATTACTGGTGCTGCTGGTCGATGATGCCGTCCTTCGATGCCTACAACACCGATGTGACCCGCCTCGTAGATAAGCTCGCGGCCGAAAAGGCGGTGACGCTGGGCGATGCCAAGAAGATCGCGCTGATCTCCTCGGACAACGCCTATTCCTCGACGATCTACAAGGGCATGAAGGAAGAGATCGGAAAAACCGGCTGGAAAACCACCGTCGATGAAGTCGTCCCCTTCGGTGAAGTCAACGACTGGCGCACCATCCTGTCGCGGGTACGCGGCGATACGCCCGGCCTCGTCGTCAACCTGGACTATCTGCCGGCCAATTCCGCTTCCTTCCTCAACCAGTTCATGGAAAACCCGACCAAGAGCCTGGTCTTCCTGCAATATGCGCCGAGCGTGCCGGAATTCCTCAAGCTGACCGGCAAGAACGCGGAAGGCATTATCTACGACCTTCTGGGCGGACCGATCGTCAACGACAAGAACCCGCGCGGCGTCGAAGTGGCCACGAAGTTCCAGGACAAGTACAAGGTGGAGACCGGAACTTATGGAACGGTTCTCTATGAAATGATGAACATCTATTTCGACGCCCTTCGCAAGGTCAAGGATCCGGCCGACCACAAGGCGATCGCCGCCGCGATCGGTGCGACCGACAAGGCTGTGGCACAGGGACGGCTGGTGTTCGATCCGAAGACGCATCTCGCCATGCAGGGCGACGATTACTTCCCGATCCAGTTCTACCAGATCCAGGATGGCAAGCGCGTGCTGATCTCGCCCGCGAAATATGCCACCGGACAATTCAAGCTGCCCGCCTGGATCAAGTGATCGACCGTCATCCGCTGCAATACGGAAAACCCGGAATGGCGTTACTGGAAGTGAAATCGGTCTCCAAGTCCTTCGGCGCCTTGCGCGCCGTGGACGACATTTCCTTCTCGGTCGGCGATGGCGAAATATTCGGCGTCGCCGGCCCGAATGGAAGCGGCAAGAGCACCCTGTTCAACATCATCACCAAGATCCCTTTCGGCCCGGACAGTGGCCAGGTGGTGTTCGCTGGCCGCGAGGTCCAGTCCTATCGTGCAAACGAGATCGTTGGCCTGGGATTGGTGCGGACCTTCCAGAGGGAGGCAAGCTTCGACAGTCTCAACGTCTTCGAGAACGCCTGGCTTCCGGCGACCTACGGACGCAAGGACCCGGCAACCGAAGACGTCGTCGTCGAAGCGCTGTCCTCGGTCGGCTTCTCCGCCGATGACCTAGGTCGGCCGGCCCGCAACCTCTCGGTCTTCGATCGCAAGCGTCTGATGCTCGCCTCGGCGGTGGCCTGCGCTCCGAAAATGATATTGCTGGACGAGCCTGCATCCGGACTGACGAAGCCGGAAATCGAACAGACGATCGGCCTGGTGCGCGACATCGCCGCGCGCGGGATCGCCGTCCTGCTCATCGAACATGTGCTGCCGTTCCTGATGTCGCTGTCGCAGCGATTGATGGTGCTGAACAATGGCCGCATTATCGGCATCGGCGAGCCCGGCACCATCATGCGCGATCCGGCGGTCGTGGAGGCCTATCTCGGCACGCGGCGGTACGACACATGACGGCTCTTCTCACGGTCAGGGACCTAAAGGCCGGTTACGGCCGGGTGCAGATCCTGCACGGCATTTCCATCGAATTGCCGGAACATGGCAATATCGGCCTGTTCGGCCCGAACGGCCATGGCAAAACCACGCTGCTGCGGGCGATTTCAGGCCTGGTTCGCTGCAACTCGGGGGCGATCACGTTCGACGGCCAGCAGATTGCCGGCCGCGACGCCAGTCGGATCGTCGAGGCGGGGCTGATCCACGTGCCGCAGGGCAATGTGCTGTTTCCGAACCTGACGATCGCCGAAACGCTTCAACTCGGCGCGCATCGGGCCGCCGCCCGCAAGAATTTCGAGGCCAATCTGGCGCTTGCAACCGAAATCTTTCCGAAACTCCGGGAACGCTGGCAGCAGCGCGTCTCGACGCTTTCCGGCGGCGAACGGCAGATGGTGTCGATCGGCATGGCGCTGATGAACCAGCCACGGGTGCTGATTCTCGATGAACCGACACTCGGCCTTGCGCCGAAGGTCAAGGACGAGCTCTGCCAGGCGATCAGCCGCATCTCCGATCGCGGCATCCCGCTCATCGTCGTCGAGCAGGATATCGAGTTTCTGATGCAATTGACGAAAAAGCTTTACCTTATAAGCCATGGCGAAACGAAAGCTGAGTTGTCTGCGGATAACCGGCCCAACAATCGCGAGATCATGGAAATGTATTTTGGGATGTGATGGGTCATGAATGCGCTGGTCGACATCATCTTCAGCGGCCTTTTCCAGGGCTCGCTCTACGCCATCATGGCCGTCGGGCTGGCACTGGTCTGGACCACGAGCGGGGTCTTCAACTTCGCCCACGGCGTCCTCATCATGCTCGGCGCCTATCTCTGCTGGCAGCTGGCGGATGAGGCGGGGTTCGGCCTGCCGCTCTATCTCAGCCTGCCTGTCACCATGATCGCCGTCGGATTGCTGGGCTGGGGCCTGCAGGCCCTGGTCGTCCGGCCCTTCATCGGCCATTCGGACATCGTGCTCATCGTCGTGATCATGACGCTTGCGTCGGGATCGTTCCTCGAGAACATGACGCTGGAAGTCTGGGGTCCGAGGCCCAAGCAATTGCCGCCGCTTCTGCCGGGCACGTCGAGCTTCATGGGCTTCACGGCCTCCATGAACCAGCTGGCGATCATTGTCGCCACGCCGGTCATCCTCCTCGGTGTCTGGTTGCTCCTGCATCGTACGCGGCTCGGTCTGTCGCTGCGCGCCGTCGCGCAGAACAACGATGCCAGCCGCCTCGTCGGCCTGAAACCCGGATTTCTGTTCGGAGTCTCCTTTGCGCTCGCCGCCGCGCTCGCAGCACTGGCGGGCATATTTCTCGGCAGTTTCAAGTTCATGTCACCGGGCATGGGAACCGAGCCGCTGACAAAGGCACTGATCGTGGTGATTTTCGGCGGTATCGGCAGCATCAACGGTCCAATCCTCGCGGCCTACATCATCGGCCTGATCGAGGCAGCGAGCACATATTACCTCGGGCTCTACTGGACGCCGACCCTCCTGTTCTTCATCCTCATCGCCACTTTGATGATCCGGCCCGAAGGCCTCTTGGCTGTCAAGAAACGAGGCCTGTCGTGAGAAAATTCACAACCTATGGATCGTGGAAGACCGAAGCGCTGGCCGGCCTCTGCGCGATCGTCTTCCTTGCCCTGCTGCCATTCGTGATCACCGACTCCTATTGGCGCCATATCCTGATCATCGTCTTCATCTACTCCATCGCCTCGGCGAGCTGGGATCTTACCCTCGGTTACGGCGGGATTTTCAATTTCGGCCATCTCGCCTTCTTTGGCATCGGTCTCTACAGTTACGGCGTTCTTACGACGGCATTCGGGGTATGGCCGTGGTTCGCCTTCGCCGCTGCGGGGGCCTTAGCGGCCGCTGCTGCAGCGCTGGTGACCGTGCCGATCCTGCGGCTCAAGGGAATCTACATCGTCCTGGTGACGTTCGGCTTCAGCCAGTTGATCATGCAGATCATCGTCAGCCAGTCGGATCTGACCGGCGGCACGCAAGGAATCGTCCGCATTCCGAACCTGCCGTTCGCAGGTCACAACTTCATCCGGGACAGCCGGTTCGGTCACTATTACATGGCGCTGCTGTTCTTCACTCTGGGTGTGATTGCCTTGCGGGCTTTCGTCCGCTCGCGCTCCGGCGCTGCCCTTGTGGCGCTGAAGGACAGCGAGGAATATGCGACCAGCCGGGGGATCTCGATGGCCCGCCAACGGTTCGTCGCCCTGACATTCAGTGCGCTGATCGCCGGTTTCGCCGGCGCCTTCTACGGTGCCTATATCCGCACGGCTTCTGTCGAGGTCTTCAGCATGGGTTTTGCCAGCCTGATCCTCAGCACCATCCTGCTCGGCGGCGCCGGCACGATCTACGGGCCGATCTGCGCCGCCTTCGTCCTGACGATATTCTCCGAATTCCTGGCGGATACAGGTGCCTATCGGCCGATGATCATCGCGCTGGTGATCATTGTCGTCATGCTTGTCTATCCCGGTGGCCTGGCTGCCGGCGCGCGGTCGCTGATGCGGCAGGTGAGGCCGAGGAAGGCGGGCTGACCTGGACGGGCCTCGGCGCAGTACTGCCCAACCCGACAGCGCCTCGGCGTCAACCACAGGGTTAGGCTGCGGATAAGCCCAGAGACCCGCACTTCGGGCCGTCGCTTGTGTCTGACTAGGAGATCGTCGGATCGAGCTTGTCGCGCAGCCAATCGCCGGCAATGCTAATGGACAGCGTTGTCAGCATGATGATAAAGGACGGGGCGAGCATGATCCAGGGCGCGCGGGTGAGATATTCACGACCGTATCCGACCATGTTGCCGAGACTCGTCATCGGCGGCTGCACGCCCAGCCCAAGGAAAGACAGGCTGCTTTCCATCAGGATGATTTCCGGAAATGTCAGCGTCATGGATACGATCAGCGTCGAGGCGATGTTCGGCAGGATATGCCTGAGATAGATACGCGTCGGCGTGGCGCCGAGTTGCGTGACCGCCGCCGCATAGCCCTGTCCGCTGGCGGCGATGGCAAGTCCGCGGGCAATGCGCGCATAGCGCTCCCAGCCATAGAAACCCATTAGGCAGATCAGCAGAGGCAATGAACTGCCGAAAAAGGCGAGAACGGAAAGCGCCATGATGAGAAAGGGCATCGCCGCCTGGAAGTCGGCGAGCATGACGACGAACTGCTCGACGGCTCCGCGGAAATAGGCTGCGAGAAAGCCGAGCAGGGTTCCCACGAAAGCCGAGATCAGGGTCGCTCCGAACGCGATGAGCAGCGACACCCGGATCGACATGATCAGGCGGGAGACGACGTCTCGGCCGAGTTCGTCGGTGCCGAGAAGGTGCGACGGGTTTCCGGGCAGCGCCAGGCGGTTCTTGAGGTCGAAGGCTGTGATGTCGTAGGGCCTGATCCAGTCGGCCGCCAGCGCGACCAGAACCATGGCGGCGATCCAGACCAGTCCGACTGTGACGAACAGCGGGATGCCTCGCTTTTTATTTTGCTTCGCCGTGCTCGCCAGCGCGGGGGATTGAGCAGCGCTATAAGCCATTTTCCGCTCCTATGCCATTTCCTGATAATGAAAGCCCAGCGGCATTGCACGATCGCAATATGCCGGGATAAAACTTCCGGCGGACGCGACTGCGTCCGGCACGGTCTTCGATGATGTCCAGCCACGATGCGATGGTGGCTGCTCGCGGGCTTGTCCCGCATGCCGGCGCCAGCGCGCAAGCGGGTGGATTTGCACGCGCCGCTGCTGGCGGCGCTCCTCCTTGCAAAGCCTGTCGCTGTTCATGCTGCCGGCTCCTGTTTTCGGGATTGACGTCAGTGTCTGACCGAATTGTTGCGCAGGCGCGGATCGAGATATCCATAGAGGATGTCGACCACGAAATTCGAAAGCACCATGGTTGCCGCGACCAGCAGCAGGATGCATTGGACCACTGCGAGATCGCGATTGGAGACGGCAACGACCAGAAGCCTGCCGACACCGGGCCAGGAGAAAAGCGACTCGACGACGACGGCACCGGCGATCAGCGTGCCGACCATGAAGCCGGCGATCGTCACGATGGGTATCGCCGCATTCGGAAGCGCGTGGCCCCAGACGACGTTTCGCCAGCTCGTGCCCTTGGCGCTTGCCGTTCGAATATAGGGCTGACCGAGCACATCGATCATGGCGCTCCGCGCAAACCGCGCCAGGATGCCCGCGCCACCGATGCTCATGGTGATAATCGGCAGGATCGCATGCGCCCAGCTGTCCTGCCCGCCTGAAGGCAGTACGCCGAGCGTGACCGAAAATATCAGCACCAGCACCAGTCCAAGCACAAAGCTCGGCATGGTGAAGCCGACGACGGCGGTTGCCATGACGGCGCGGTCGGTCGTGCTGTCGCGATGGAGCGCGGCGTAGACGCCCGCCGGGATGCCGATGGCGAGCTTGAGGAGCAGCGCCGGAAGCGTCAGTTCCAGGGTTGCGGGCACGCGGTCCATCACCAGCTGGATCGCCGATTGACCGTCGCGCATGGAGATGCCGAGATCTCCCCTCGCGATTGCCGCGAAATAGCGCAGATACTGGATCCAGATCGGCTGGTCGAGACCCCACTCCCGCCGGAAGGCGATGAGCGCCTCGTGCGGCGCTTCGGGACCCAGGATGATGACCGCGGGATCGCCTGACATGCGCAGGACGACAAAGGCGAATGTCACGACCAGCACGATGGTCATGAGCGCACGAAACGCTCTGATAAGAAAGAAACGGAACATCGTTCAGCTATCCATGATCTCTGGTTCTGATGCGGATGCCACCAGATGGCAGGCCGCTTTGCGTCCCGACTCCACCGCGACAAGAGCGGGCGCTTCGACGCGGCACCTTGCAATGGCCAGGCTGCAGCGCGGATGAAAAGAGCAGCCCGTTGGCCGGGCGGCCGGGTTCGGCGGTTCGCCTTCGAGAATGATGCGGTCGCGCAATGCCGTTCCCGGCACCGGAACGCTCGAAACCAGCGCCTGCGTATAGGGGTGCAGAGGTCGCCGGAAGATCTCTTCGGAGGGGGCCTCCTCAACGATCCGGCCGAGATACATTACTGCGACACGGTCGGAAATGTTGCGAACGACCTTCAGGTCATGGCTGATGAATGCCATGGCGATGCCGCGCGTCTCCTGCAGGTCGCGTAGCAGGTTGATCACCTGTGCCTGGATGGAAACGTCGAGAGCCGACACCGGCTCGTCGCACACAAGCAACTGCGGATTGGTCGCGATCGCACGGGCGATGACGACGCGCTGGCGCTGCCCGCCGGAAAGCTCGTGCGGATAGCGGTCCGCTTGGTCGCGGCGAAGTCCCACGGCCGAAAGCAGGCTTTCCACTCGCTCCTGCCGTTCCCTCTCCGTGCCGACCGCGTGGATATCGAGCGGCTCCCCGATCTGCGTGCCGATCGAGACACGCCGGTCCAGCGCGGCAAGCGGATCCTGGAAGACGAGCTGCATGCGCGATCTGAGCGCGCGCCATTCCGCCGTTCCGAGCCGTGGCATGGCATTGCCGTCGAAGCGCACGGAACCCTCCGTCGGCTCCTCGATGCCGAGCAGCAGCCGACCCGTCGTGGATTTTCCGGAACCTGACTCGCCGACAATGCCGAGCGTCTGGGACGGCGCCACTGACAGGGAGACATCATCGACCGCGCGTATGTCGGTGGGCCTGCCCAGAAGTCCGCGCCGTGTCCGGTAGGTTTTGACGAGACCGCTGGCCTCGAGCAACTGATTTTCGCTCATGCGCTGACCACTTCCTGCCTGGCAGCGGTTGCATTCGGCCGGAAGGACGCGGTCTCCTCGCCGAGCGGATGGAAGCAGGCTGTGGTCCGCGCTCCGCCCAGCACCTCAAGCGGAGGAATGATGTTGTGGCAGCGATCAGATGAATGCGTGCAACGCGGAGCGAAGGAACAGCCGCCCGGCATTCTGCCTGGCTGCGGCACGCTCCCCGGAATCGGAATCAGCCGGTCACGACCGGCGTCGAGCCGCGGTATCGCGTCGAACAACCCGCGGGTATAGGGATGGCTCGGAGTGCGGAACAGCGTTTCGGTCGAGCATTTCTCGACGATGCGGCCGGCATACATGACGCATACACGCTCACAAATCTGCGACACGGCGCCGAGATCATGGCTGATGAAGACGATCGCCATGCCGGTCTCCCGGCGGATGGAAATCAACAGGTCGAGGATCTGCGCCTGGATGGTCGCATCCAGCGCGGTCGTCGGCTCATCGGCGACGAGCAGGTCCGGATTGCCCGCAAGCGCCATGGCGATCATCAGCCGCTGGTTCTGCCCGCCCGAGAATTCGTGCGGAAAATTGTCGAACCGGCGCGTGGCGTCGGGGATGCCGACCATTTCCATCAGCCGGATGGTTTCATTCCGGGCAGCCCGGCCGGTCATGCCGCGGTGCAATTCGACAGCCTCGGCAATCTGCCGTCCTGCACGGATGACCGGGTTGAGCGAACTCGACGGATCCTGGAAGATCATCGCGATGCGCCCACCGCGGATGCTTTCGAGCTTTGCTCGCGCTGCGCCGACCAGTTGGTCCTGGCCCAGCCGAACCTCGCCGGATATGGTCGCCTTGGGTGGCAACAGCCCCAGCGCGGCAAGCCATGTCACGGACTTGCCGCAGCCCGACTCGCCGACCAGGCCGACGGCCTCGCCTTTTTCGATTGCCAGATCGATCCCGTGAAGAACCGGGACCCCATTGAAGGCGACTTTCAGATTCTCGATTTCGACCAGTGCCATCACTCGTCTCCTTTATCGCTCGCCCGTGCGGCACAGCCGGCATTTTGACGGTGCTGCAAACGGTCGACGTCCCAGGACAGGAGCGGGCCGGATGTCGCCATCCGGCCCGCAATATCATCAGGCCCAGTTGCCGGGGCGGAAATCCATGGCAAAGGCGGGAGAGGCCTTCCAATGGATGGCCTTCGACTTGGCCGTGAAGGTCGCGTTCTGGTGCAGGACCGTGTAGGCCGGGTCTTCGCGCTCGGCGATTTCGAGCATGCGGGCGAAGATGACCTTGCGGCGGGCACGATCGGTCGAGGTCTCGATCTCGACCGACAGCTTGTTGAACTCGGCGTTCGACCATTCGCCGGTCTGCTGCTGCTGACCATTGGGGCCATGCTGGGCAACCAGCGAGGAAACCGGATCGTTGAAAGGTGCCGAGTTGGACCAGTCGCGGATCGCGCGGCCGGGGCCCTTCTCCTGGATCTGCTGCCAGTTCTCGTTCATCTGGATCTCGACGTTGAGACCTGCCTGCTTCCACATTTCGACCAGCACCTGCGCCGTCGCCACCTGGTTGGTGTAGTAGTTGTTCAGGAGGCGGTAGGGGATCGGGTCGCCCTTGTAGTTCGCCTGCTGGACCAGATTCTTGGCCAGGTCCAGGTCGAACTTCGGAACGTCCCAGCCATCGATGAACATGTTGGCGGAGCGATAGGTTTCAAACTGCAGGCCCTTCGGAACCGCGGTGCGGCCAAGCCACAGCGAGTCGACGATCGCCTGACGGTCGATCGAATGGGTCAGTGCACGACGGATGAGAGGGTTCTGAAGCTGGGCATGATGGCTGTCGAACACACTGATACGGTAGTTCTGGATCGTGCCGCCCTGGACTTCGAATGCCGCGTTCTGCTCGATGCCGGCGATCTGGTCCGGCGGGATGTCGCAGGCAAAGTCATATTGGCCCGAGAGCAGGCCGTTGATGCGCGAGGCGACTTCCGGCACTTCGACGAAACGGATCTGCTTGAGCGGCGGGCGGCCACCCCAGTATTCGTCGTGAGCGACGTAGAGCAGCGAATTGTCGGGCTTGAATTCGGCGACCATGTAGGGGCCGGTGGTGATCGGCTTGCGGGCCCAATCGAGATAGGACGGTGCTTCGTCCCAGCCGCGGCGGCTCATGATCTCGCTGCCGGAGCGCGAAATTCGGCCTTCCATGGTGACATCAGGCGTCGCATTGATGAAGCGGACCGTATACTTGTCGACCACCGTGACGCCTTGAAGCGCCGGCCAGGAACGACGGGCGACGGCCGGAACTTCCGCAGGCAGTTCCTTGGTCTTGTGGTTCGTCGGGTTGGAAGAGTCGTCGATGAAGATCGTCTTGCCGTTGGTAGGCTGGGAGTCGCCGAACATGCGCGACTTGCCGAAGCTGAACGCGACGTCTTCGGCGGTCATTTCGTCGCCATTGTGGAACTTGACGCCCTGGCGGAGCTTCAGCTCCACCGTCTTGTCGTCGATGCGGCGCCATTCGGTGGCAAGCATCGGAACGCTCTTGACACTGCCGAGCCAGTCGCCGCCGATGAGGCCTTCCCAGAGCGACGAGTTGAAAATACGCTGGCCGACATTCGATTGTTCGCGCAGCACATCCAGGGTATTCGAGTTGGCGATTTTCTGAACGGCGATCGTGATCGACGGGCGCGTATCTGCAGCCGCAATGGCGAAGCGCGGCAGGATGAGCGAGCCGGCGGCGGCGGAAGCCAGTCCGAGCGCGCCACGGCGGGTTATGTTGGGCATTGACATCTCCTTGCGGTTTGTACAAAGTTCTCGTTAAAGGTGTATATGCGGCGGTGGTCGTACTTTATCTGGCGGCCAATACAGACGCCTTTAGATTGAATATTCCGGAACAGCACCATACAGGTTCTGGCCCGGACCTCGACGAAGCGGTTCTGCCCGAACGCAATACCGCATTGCAGCGTAAATCTTTCTCCCCGTGCTTACAGGCAATCGGAGAGAGCGTCGCTTCCGCATGCCGGGCGCCGCTTTCGTTAGGGGGTTTTTGCAGGCGATTATTTCAGTATCGTGAATATTAGGCCCATTTTTTGTGAAATTGCACTTTTCGCACCGTGCCACTCGCCTCGCTACGAAATGCTCCACTGTAATATTCCCGACATATATTGTCGTCATACAGCGCCTGCAGATTCCCAGGAATCCTCTCCCACCCTCCCCTGACTCCTGTCAAAAAGAAAAATCGGAGCATAACAATGACCTCCCTGCCTATCGTTGGCGCTGCCATGACTCTCAACGATCTCGAAATCCACCGCGACTGGATCTTCGAAAAAAATCGCGATCTAGAATTGCAGAGCTTCGTGGATGCGAATACGCTGAACGGCGACTGGACACCCGTTGCAGAGCGTGCCAAGAAAATGCTTGATGGCCATCAGGGCCGCCTCGGCATCCATGGTCCGTTCTGGGGCTTCGTCATCGGCTCGCAGGATCCGGATGTCCGCGCCGTGGTCAGCAAGCGTCTCACCCAGGGCATCGACGTCTGCGCCGCCATCGGCGCCACGCAGATGGTTATTCACAGCCCCTACACCACATGGTCCTACAACAATCTCGACGCCAACCCCGGCGAACGCGAACGGATCGTCGAGCATTTCCAGCTGACGATGAAGGAAGCCGTCAAGCGGGCCGAAGATATCGGCTGCACCATGGTCATCGAGAACATCGAAGACATCGATCCGAATATTCGTGTGGCGCTGGCCGACAGCTTCAACTCCCCGGCTGTGGCTGTCTCGATCGATACCGGCCATGCCTACTACGCTTTCGGCTCGACCGGCGCTCCGCCGGTGGATTACTATGTCACCGCTGCCGGCAATCGCCTTCAGCACGTGCACCTGCAGGACGCCGACGGTTATGCCGACCGGCATTGGAGCCTCGGCGAAGGCACCATTCAGTGGCATTCGGTGTTCAAGGCGCTTTCGAAGCTCGAGAGCAATCCGCGCCTGATCATCGAGATCAAGGACAAGTCGAAGATTCCGGCATCCGCCGCCTATCTCGCGTCTCTCGGCATCGCCGAGTAATCCTTGCCGCCGACACGTGACGCGCGAGCGGCACGTGTCGGCTCTAAGCCCGGTTTAAGCTGTAAACCGCTGGATATTCCGCTGCTGCGCAGTTCGGGTCGCGCGGTCGGGCTCGCCAACAAGATGGCGTTGGTGCCCTCATGGCCGTCAGCGGCGGTCTATCTGATCGCGACCGTGGCCTTGCACCCGGATCGAGGTCCGTTCCGGTATAGGTGACGACGAGATTGCCGGCTTTGCTGATCGTCACCTTGCCATTGCCGGACGTCAGATTGGCCGCCGACACGCTCTGAAGCGTTTCGTGCAGAAGCCGCGCCTTGTGGACCGATATCTTCTCGGCCCTGCCGTTCACCAAGCAGGCTGTCACCTATAGGAAGCCTCTGGCATCAGGTTTCCGGATGCAACCTTCTGCCGCCTTCCGCATTGAGGTCAGGTAATCATCAAGGTCAAGCACTATGCCACGATACTACTTCAACGTTCGCGACGGTGAAACCATATCGGAGGACGTGGACGGTATCGAACTCCAGGATCTGGAGGCGGCGCGGCGAGAGGCTATCGTTGCAGCGCGCGATATCATGATCGACCAGCTTCGCGGTGGCGAGCAGGTCGATGGTCAGATATTTGAAATAGAGAATGAAGACGGCGAGGTCCTGCTGGTGATCCCGGTGAGGGACGCGCTGAAGCCGAGCTAGCCACTTTATCGCCGGTCCGGAAACATCGATTTCAGCCCCTCGGCCGAGGCCTTGGCAATGCCGCGTTCGGTGATCAGCCCGGTGATCAGCCGCGCCGGCGTCACGTCGAAAGCGGGGTTGGCGCCCGGCGTACCCTCGGGCGAGACCCGCACGGTGGCTATCGTTCCATCGGCGGCGCGGCCCTGGACGAACGTCACTTCATCGCTGTTGCGCTCCTCGATCGGGATTTCGGCAACGCCGTCCATCACCGTCCAGTCGATGGTCGGCGAGGGCAGGGCGACATAAAACGGCACGTCATTGTCGTACGCCGCAAGCGCCTTGAGATAGGTGCCGATCTTGTTGCAGACATCGCCCTGCGCCGTCGTCCGGTCGGTGCCGACGATCACCATATCCACCTGGCCATGCTGCATGAGATGGCCGCCGGCATTGTCGACGATCAGCGTATGCGGCACGCCATGGCCGTTCATTTCCCACGCGGTCAGCTGGGCGCCCTGATTGCGGGGCCGGGTTTCGTCGATATAAACATGCACCTTGATGCCTTCCTCGACCGCCATGTAGATCGGCGCGGTGGCGGTGCCGTAGTCCACCGTCGCCAGCCAGCCAGCATTGCAATGGGTGAGAATGTTGACGGGCTCCCCAGGTTTCTTGGTGCTGGCGATCTCGCGGATCACCTCCAGCCCGTTCCTGCCGATGCTGCGGTTGAGTTCGATATCCTCAGCCGCGATCTCCGCCGCCCTCGTATAGGCGGCTTCGGGCCGATCGCTCTCGGGCAGCGGCTCCAGCAGCGACTTCATTTCGTTCAGCGCCCAGCGGAGGTTTATCGCCGTCGGCCGCGTCTCGTGCAGCTGATGCCAGATCTTGTCGAGATGCGCATTCGAAGGGTCGTTGGTCATGGCAATCGCCACGCCATAGGCCGCTGTCACCCCGATCAGCGGTGCACCACGCACCCACATGTCGCGGATGGCGATGGCGACATCATCGACCGTGTTCAGCGTCACGATTCGGAATTCATGCGGCAGCCATCGCTGGTCGATGATGTCGACCGAGCGGCCATCCTTGTTGAGCCAGATGGTGCGATAGTGCTCGTTGCCGACTTTCACTGGACAATCTCCCTTTGCAGCCGCTCGGCGAGGCTGGCAATTTCCGCCATGCCATGGATACGACTGCGATTGACCGCCAGATGGCGGCCGAACTTCAAGGCCTTTGCTTCGCAATGGGCGCGCAAGGCGGTATTCTCGATGGTCTCGAAATCTGCATTATGCGCCAGGCCGAGGATGCGGCGATGCGTCTCGACGCCGGCGAAGCCGAGCATGTCGACCCAGATATCATGGATCAGCCCGTCCAGGGCCTGTTCGGCGCCAAGCGCATCACCCTGGGCCTCGAACAAGGAGGCCTCATAGAGCATGCCGTTTCGCTCCGTCCGCCAGAGATGCGAGAACTCTTCGACAAACACATCCCAGATTTCTGTCGCCGTTCTGAGCAGATAGGCGCGCATGCTGTCGCGACCACCGTTTTCCTCATGACCGGATTGCGAGAAATAGCTCATCCAGAAATTTGCGATCAGCATGCCGACATCGAAGGCTATCGGGCCGTAGAAAGCAAATTCCGGATCGATGACGCGTGTCTCGTCGTCGGTAACCATGACCGAGCCGGTGTGCAGGTCGCCGTGGCACAGGGTCTCGGCATTGGCGGCGAAAATATGCTTCAGGCGCTGTGCCTCGACTTTCAGGTCACGGTCCCGGCGGAGTTCCGCCACCAGCGGATCGAGTTCTGGCGTGTGCCGGTTGAGCTTGGCCTCGAAATAAGGATCGGAGAATACCAGGTTCTCGGTGATGTCGCAGAGTTCGGCATTGTCGGCAAACAGCGCCAGATCGGCCTTGCGCTGTTTGGCGACCATGGAGAGATCAGAGCCACGAAACAGCGTGCGGGCGATGAACAGGCCGAGGTCACGGCCGATCTTCGGCAGTTGCCGGCCTTCGATCAGCGCTCGCCGCAGGATGACGTGCGGCGTCAGGAATTGCATGACGATGATCGCCTGGCGCTCATCGAAATGGTAGATTTCCGGCGTCATGCCGGGATCGCGCTCGCTATGGCGTTTCAGCGCGTGATACTCGAAGAACGACCGCTTCAGCGGCAGCGGCCAGCTTTCGCCGACCAGCCGCACATAGGGCAGCGCCTGCTTGACGATCACGGCGCCCTTAGATCCCTTGACGATGAATACCAGGTTGAGATTGCCGTCGCCGACTTCGGCCACCTGCCAGCTCCCGGTGTCTTCGCCGATCCGGGCGCGCAACGAACTTTCTTCTCCCAGCCGGACCGGCAGAGTCTCAACCGTCAAGGCCACGAACTCCTTCATCCAACTTCCTCCCGTCGGCATGCTCGAAAATCGGGCTCCCACACCCGCGATGCCTCTTGTTAGGACAGCATTCTGTCAAATGTCAATGGGCTTGACATTTGATGATAAGCCGCAATAGCATGGCCTCCGGGAGGAATTCATGGACAAGCAGGCGGTTTTTCGCATCGACGGCGTGCGCAAATCGTTCGGGCCCGTGCGGGTGCTGGACGGCGTCGATCTGACCTTGCGCGCCGGCAGCGTGATCGTGCTGATGGGCGCCAACGGTGCCGGAAAATCCACGCTTGTGAGAATCATCAGCGGCGTCTATTTCGCCGATGAAGGCCGCATCACCTTGTCCGGGCAGCCCTTCGAACCTGCCACGCCAGCGGAGGCGCTGCGCGCGGGTGTCGTCACCGTCCACCAGAACATCAATGACGGCGTGATCGCCGATCTCGATGTCGCGACCAACCTGACGCTTGACCGTTTCAACGGCAAGGGTGCACCGTTCTTCTTCAATCCGCGACGGGTGCGGCGTGAGGCGGAAGCGGTCGCCGCGCGCATGGGCTTGTCGTTCGACATGAATGCCAGCATCGGCGATCTGTCGCTTGCCGACCGGCAGATGGTGGCGATCGCCCGCGCCATGACGCATGAACCGAAGCTGCTGATCCTCGACGAGCCGACCTCGTCGCTTTCCAGCGCAGAAGCAGATCGTCTCTTCGCCTTCATCGATCGCCTGCGCGAACGCGGCGTGGCGATCCTCTATATTTCGCATCGCATGTCGGATATCCGCAGGCTTGCCGACACGATCGTCTCGCTGCGCGATGGCCGTATCGCCGGCGTGTTCGAAGGGCCGGAACCGGATTATGAGGGCGCCGTCGATGCGATGCTTGGCCGCTCCTCGTCGCAAAGCCAGGTCATGGTCAAGGCCGCCGACCGCCCGGTATTCCAGGCAAAGGATATCGTGCTTGCGCACGGTGCGAAGTCATTCTCTCTGTCGCTGGGCAGCGGCGAGATCGTCGCGATCACCGGACTGGTCGGCGTCGGCAAATCCATGCTGGGGGAAGTGCTGTTCGGCTTGCAGCAAGCCGTCGCCGGCGCGATGACGCTGGATGGCAAGGCATATGAACCCGCCAGTCCACGTGATGCGATATCCGGGGGCGTGTTCATGATCGCCAAGGACCGCGCCACCAATGGCATTGTCCCCGGCTTCTCGATCTTCGAGAACATCTCGCTGCCTTTCCTCAAGCGCTTCGCCAATGTCTCGGTGCTCAATCGCAGCCGCGAACGGATGACCGCGCGCGATCAGATCAAATCGCTGGGCATCGTCTGCCGCACCGAGCGGGACGACATGTCGACGCTTTCGGGCGGCAACCAGCAGAAGGTCATGGTAGCGCGCTGGCTGGCTCAACCTTCGAAACTTCTCATTCTCGACGAGCCATTCCAGGGCGTGGATATCGCCGCGCGCCGCGATATCGGAGCCAAATTGCGCGCCTCGGCCGCCGGCCGGGCGACGCTGGTGTTCCTGACAGAACTCGACGAGGCTTTCGAGATTGCCGACCGCATATTGGTGATGTCGGAGCATACGATAGTCGGCGAACACCGGAACGAGAATCTCGATGTCGACGCGCTGCTTGCCGAAATTACCGGCCAGCAGCGCGCGACCGCATAGTCATTCAGGAGCATTTTTCAGCACCATGTCCGTTTCGCAATCCACGTCCAGAGAGACGATTTCGGTCCGCAACCTGATCATCCGCTACGGGTTTCTCGTGTTGCTGATCGGGCTGGTCGTCTATTTCAGCTTCGCCGCCGATGGTTTCTCTTCGCCGCAAAGCGCAGTCTTCATCCTTCAGTCGGTGTCGATCACCGGGATTCTGGCGCTCGGCGTGACGGCAACGCTGGTGGTCGGCGGCTTCGATCTGTCGATCGGCTCCGTTGCGACGACGGCGCTGATGGCATCGTCCTATGTGATGGTGGTCATGGGTGGCGACGCACTGACCGCGACGCTCGTCTGCATTGCGATCGGCATCGTCGTCGGGCTGATCAACGGCGTCCTGATCGTTTATATGCGCGTGCCGGATCTGCTCGCCACGCTCGGGATGATGTTCCTGCTGCTTGGCGCGCAACGCATCCCGACCGAGGGACGTTCGATCGCCACCGGCATGGCGCTGCCAGACGGCTCGATCGCCAATGGCACGTTCAGCCCCAATTTCCTGGCGCTCGGCCGCCATCGTTTCGATTTCATCCTGCCCAATCTGGTGCCGGTGTCGGTGGTGGTGCTGATCGTGCTGTCGGTCGCGATCTGGTTCTTCCTGCAATATACCCGCTTCGGACGGATGATGTACGCGGTCGGCTCCAACGAACGGGCAGCACAGCTCGCCGGCGCACCGGTCAATGCCTACAAGATCGGCGCTTATGTGATCTCGGGCGTCTTTGCCTCGATCGGCGGCGTGCTGCTCGCCGCGCGTCTGGGTCGCGGCGATATCGCCTCGGGCAACAATCTTCTGCTCGATGCGGTGGCGGCCGCCCTGATCGGTTTCGCGGTTCTTGGTGCTGCCAAGCCCAATGCTTTCGGCACCGCCATCGGCGCGCTGTTCGTCGGCATCCTGCTGCAGGGCCTGACGATGATGAATGCGCCTTATTACACGCAGGATTTCGTCAAGGGCGCGGTGCTCGTCGTCGCCCTCGTCTTCACATTCGCGCTCTCGCAGCGCGCCAGGAAATAGGCTGGATACCCTATCGAAACAGGAGGAGGAGTCAAAAATGGAGGAGACCAGAATGACTATCACCCGCAGAACGCTCGGCAAGATCGGGCTTGGACTGATGGCGGCAACCGCGTTTGGAGGCGTCTCGCTAGCCGCCGACATGCCGAAGCCTTTCGATGATCCCGGCAAGGTCAAGATCGCGCTGGTGCGCTATCTCTCGACCGGCGATTTCTTCCAGTCCTATCTGTCGGGCGTCGAAGCGCAGGCCAAGGCGCTCGGCGTCGACCTGCGCGTGCTCGACAGCCGCCAGGACGCGGCGCTTCAGGCCGACATGGTCGACCAGGCGATTGCGCTTGGGGTCAACGGCATCATTATTCAGCACGGACTGACGGAATCGATGAAGGAAGCCGCGCAGCGGGCCGTCGATGCCGGCATCAAGGTGGTGGCCTTCGACGTCAATGTCGAAAACGACAAGATCCCGCAGGTCGAACAGTCCGACCGCGATCTCGCTCGCCTCGCGCTCGAACAGGCCGTGAAGGACAATGGCGAGACCTGGACGGCGGGCTATGTCTACGTCGCCGGCATTGCGCCGCTCGACCGCCGCGACGAGACCTGGAAGGCGTTCAAGGCCAAATATCCGGGCATCAAGGAAAAGGCGATGTTCGGCACGCTCGACAATCCGATCGCCAATTCGGTCGCCAACCAGGCGCGCTCGGTGGTGACGGCCAACCCGGATATCACCGTGATGTTCGCACCTTATGACGAGTTCGCCAAGGGCGTGAAGATCGCCGTCGACGAAGCCGGCATGTCCGGCAACATGAAGATCTACTCGGCCGACATCTCGACCTCGGATATATCAGCCATGCGCGAAGCCGGCAGCGCCTGGGCGGCGACCGCCGCCACCAATCCGGCCGTGGTCGGCCAGGTTTCGGTGCGTGCGCTTGCCATGCTGCTCGCCGGTGAAGATCCCGGCCGCAGCGTGATCGTACCGCCGACGCTGATCACCCAGAAGGATCTCAACGACAACGACATCAAGAACATGGAAGACCTGTCGGCGAAGATGCCGCAATTCGCTCATGCAGATGTCGCCGTTCCGGGCTGGATGCCGCTGCCGAACAAGAAATAAGTTTCCCGAGCGAGGAAACCTGGGCGGCTCGCAAGAGTCGCCCTTTTTTCGGCCGGCCGACCTGGTCGAGCCTTCGGAACAAATCAGGACGCGATTGAGTTCCGAACAAAAGCAATATATGTTGATATCAACTGAATAAGGAGGATGACATGACTGAACATCTCGTGCCAGCCGTCGAGCTGGCAAGCAGGAACGGTGTGCGTTTCCCCAATGAGAGCGAGGATTATCGCCGCGCCCGGGATGCGCTTCTGACGGAAGAGATCGAGCTTCGCCGCCACATCGAGCGTGTCGCCGAACAACGGCGAAAGCTGCCGCCGGGTGGCGCGGTCAAGCAGACCTATCAGTTTGAAGGCGCCGGCGGCCCCATCAGCTTTTCGGAACTGTTCGGCGACAAGGATACGCTGGTCGTCTACAGCTATATGTTCGGTCCACAGCGCGAGCGCCCATGCCCGATGTGCACATCGCTGCTGTCGGCATGGGATGGCGAGGTTCCCGATATCCAGCAGCGCGTGGCGCTGGCGGTCGTCGCCCGCTCGCCGATCGAGCGCCTGCTTGCCTTCAAGAAGGAGCGTGGCTGGCACCATATGCCGCTCTTCTCCGACACGACGGGCGAATTCAGCCGCGATTACCATGCCATTTCAAAAGATGGCGGCGACGATGCCGGCCTCAACGTGTTCACGCGCAAGGATGGCACGATCCGCCACTTCTGGAGCGGGGAGATGGGCCAGGTGACCGCAGATCCCGGCCAGGACCCGCGCGGCGCTCCCGATCTCATGCCCCTCTGGACCATTCTCGATACCACGCCGGAGGGGAGGGCGCCTGACTGGTATCCCAAGCTGTCCTACGGCAATTCCTGATACTGGGCGAAATATCACCAGGCCAGGGCGGGGGTGACGTCATCGTCCTCTTCGATCGCCAGACCTGTTCCATTTGGGTGCGAAAAGGTCTAAAATGGCTCGGAAGCTATTCGTTAACCACGTTCGGCTAGGCTCACGTTCATCTGCTTCGATATGATAAGCGAGGACCGACCCTGAAATGCCGCAGCCCCGTACCGTCGACCCCATTGTGTTTCCAATTGCCCGGCGTCTGAGAGAAGTGCGCCAGGCAGCCGAAGAATTGAACCAGATGCATGGGGAGGCTGCGGTGCTCTTCTGGAAGGCGCGTATCAGGTCGATCGCCGATCCACTGGCGGCAGCCGGAATTCCGGAGGACGAGGTCCGCAGGCAGGTGTTTGCCTTCCAAGACGCCGTGCAGAGGGAACTGCAGGCGCTCGCTCTCGATTCCGTGGGTTGAACGGGTCGCGCCTGAGCGAAGGCGACTTTTTCAAGCCCTGATATCGATTCCGGCTTCCACGGCGGCGGCAACAAACGCCCGCCGGGCATCCTCCGTCGACTTCTTGCCTTCGGCGACCGCCGCAAAAACCAACAGCGCCCGGTCCAGCGCGGTGCCGTCTTCCAGCGGCCAGTCCTCGATCAGTGCCCAGGATGCTTCGGTGGCGTTGGATATGGTTGTGTATTTTCCAGGCCCTTCCAAGGCGAGGATCACAGGCTTGCTCCAGGGCTTGTCCATCGTGCACGGCTTTCTATAAGGAATCGATGCCTGCCCTTAGCACAGCCCATCCCCACATGATGCTATCTGGCGTGCGGATGGTAGAATATCTCGACGATCGGTTTGAATTCATCGCTTATCCGCGAGACCTTCGCTGCCAGTTCGGTCCGGCTCCCGCGGGCGGTGACGTCGTGACCCAGAACCTTCCGGGCGGCTTCCCTGGGATTGCGCGCCGTTATCTTGTCGCCCGGTGCCTCGAGCGAAAGACCATCGCTGTGAAACGCGTATCTTTGCACCGTAAAGCGATAGTGACGACCGCCATCCGCTTCGCTTTGCTGATCTTCACGCAGATGCTGCATGAACAGTTCCTCGTCGCTCAGCGTCTCTTCCAGAAGCGGCAGCACGCCCTTCTGCCAGATTGCCATCTGCTGCGCGCCGAGGGACGGCTCCCCATGACGAATCACCTGTTGAGCGACAGCAAATTCCCGGGTCCCCTCTTCGAGGAGACCCATGTCGACAAGGTCGGCGATACGTTCGCTAAGATCGAAGTCGATCCGGTCATTTATGCCCATTTGGTCCTCCCGGTGCGCATCCATGATGCCACGGTCCGCGGCGCATGCAAAGCCGTAACCGTTATACCGGCCTGAGGATAATCAATGTCTCGACGCCTGCTTGCGTGCAAGCAGCAATATATAATCCTCCGCCGCATCGGCCAGGGCCATAGCAATTTCTGCCGGTCGCCAGCCCTTCGCTTCGGCTTCGCAGATAAAGCCATGCAATGCCAGTTCAACGGCCTCGCGGCAATCATGCGAGCGGAGTTCCGGATCGAAATCGTCTTGAGGCGCTTGAATATCTATCATAACCAACTTCCCCTTCGATGCATGGAGAAGATGACATAGATCACGGATTGATCAAGAACATGCTTAAGTACTGGTTAATCCATGCCCGCATCCAGGCTGATTTCCGGGCCTGCAAGCGTCTAACCGGACGGCTCCGGCCGTCGAATCCAAAGATCCGCATCTTCCGACGAGGGGTATCGAAGCCGTCCGGCGCCCTCGCGGGCAGCAATAACTGCCAGAAACCAAAATTGATTATAAGCAACTTTCGCTGGGGATCTGCTCGCATGCCTAACGAACTGTATCAGCCGACAAACAGCTATCGGAAGATGTCCTGAATTTGCACGGACTATCGCGTCGTTGAACGAAGCGTAGCGTTCGAATATCAGAGTCGCATGATGGATCGCGCTACTGCGGCGGCCGTGCTGAAATCATCATTGTTTATTCTTGCAACCTTGAGTGCATAGCAGCGCGCGAGTTCCGACACGGCCGATTCGACATCCACATCGCTCCAGCCTGCACTGACGGCATCTGCCGTAATCGCGCTCCTCACCCTCTTCAAATCGATGAAGGCGGCCCCGGCGATCGCTGTTTGGGCCAGAAATGCTTTCTCGATGGCCTCCTGGCAATCGAGATCCCGATCGGGGTATTCGCCCTCTTGGCGTGGCGCTCGGATGATCATGATCAACCTCGTTGCAAACCGGACAGTCGCTATTGTGAGGCGTATATGGTTTAAAGTCAATTCACGCTATAATAGGTGGCGGCTAGGGAGAATTCGGATGACGACCAAATTATGTGGGCTCAATGACAAGCAAGCCTAAGCTGATCGTACTGGCGGCCTTCAACGAAACCGACGAGGGCGAACTCGTTTCGGCGTTCGACGCCAAGCAGTTCGACAGCGAGGAAAGAGCAACGCGCGAGGCGAAAAAGATCGCCGCGGAACATGCCGGCGTTGTCGCCTGGTCGCGTGAAGCCGATCCGGATCTCGGCGACTACGGGCCGCCGAATATATTGTTTCAATCGGGGAAGATTCCGGAGATGGAATGATGAGCAACGACGTAACGCCTGCCCGTTCGGCACCTGACGTCGCCGCCGGACACCAGTGTCAGAATCCCGACTGCCAGAAATGGGGCGGATGGGGATATGACCGCGGGTCAGGCGTCATCGGATGGTGGTGTCTGGAGCATCGTCCAGACACCGATCCGGTGCAGCCCGAGATCACCGGGAACTGGATATCCGACGGCAACGAGGGCTGAACTCCGAATGAAATTCAGGGTTTCGGCTCACCGTCGATGATCTCCACCTCTGGCCGGTCGCCGCCGTCGGCATGTTCATAATGCCATTCGCCATCCTTGCCTTGGTAGGAAATCTCGGCAGATTGACCACCGACCTGCTGCCCCAGCGCGACGATACGGGCGGCTTTCATTGCCTTGTCATGCGTGGCGAAGGGTTCAGAGAAGACGTCGCCAAGCTTGTAGGCCCAGCCGCCATCGTGTTGAACGATCTGATAGATCACTTTCGCCATAGTCCTGTTCCTTTGTTGGGCCGCATATTTCGGTCGCAAGCGTGTCTCGCCAAGCCGCCGGCGCAGCATGGACTATATTCCAGCTTCGAGCGGCGTAATATGCGATATAACTCCCCGCTAGGATGGCCGTTCCGTCAGCGTTCCGGAAAATAGATTTGCGCCATGCTTTTCCAACAGCTTGAGCGAGGTGTAATCAAGGATCGAGAGCCCTCCGTCGACGATGAGCGTTTGTCCGGTTATGAAGGATGCCTCCTCGCTGGCAAGGAATGCGACGGCGGCAGCGATTTCCCGGGGCGCTCCCATCCGGTTCATCACGCCGGGCGGCAATTCCCATTCGCCCGAGGCGGTGCCTGAGGCGTTTTCGGTCGAATCCATTTCAGTGGCGATCCAGCCGGGGCTGACACAGTTGACGCGGATGCCGCTCGATGCGCCCTCGACGGCAAGTGAACGGGTCAGGGCTTCCACGGCTGCCTTGGCGACACAGTAGAGGCCCCAGTTTCCATGCAGCGTTGCGGTGGACGAAATGTTGACGATGGCGCCGCCGCCGCCATCACGCATCACCGGCAATGCATGGGATGAGGCAAAATAGGTCGAATCGAGGTTGGGGCCACGCAGCTTGTTCCAACGCGTGCCGGGCCCGTCATTTTCGTCTACGCCAGACCTCCGCGATCCGACGCCGGCATTGTTGACCAGGACGTCGAGGCCACCCCAGCTCGCCACCTGCCCGATCATTGCCTTGACCTCAGCCTCATCGGCCAGATCGCAGCCGAAGAAAACTGCGTCCCCGCCCATGTCCCTGACCTCGGCCTCGACCGCCAGACCCTTGGTCCGGTTGCGTCCGGCAAAGGCGACGCGGGCGCCTTCGCCAATGAAATAATGGACTATACCGCGCCCGATACCCGAATTGCCGCCGGTCACGAGGACGATCTTGTCACGGAAGCGCATGCTTTTAATTCCTTTTTCGAAATGAATAATGATTGAAGCCAAACATCGGAGACAGCCAATCGGTCTGGCAAACACATCTGTATCTGCTTCACCCGATGCCTTGCAACAATGATCCGTCAAACGAGTATTTGACTTTTGTCAGCGGCCTCGAATATTGTCTAATCCCTGTCATCGAGGGAAATGAATGCCGATCAAATCAGCCGATCAGGTCATGCACAAGGCGGCATGGCTCTACTACATGCATGGTTTGCGGCAGGACGAAGTCGCCAGGCAGCTCGATATTTCGCGCGCCTCCGTGGCACTCTATCTGCGCCGCGCCCGCGAATCCGGCATCGTCAATATTTCGACCTCGACCTCGCTTTTCACACATGAGAACCTGGCCCGCGAACTCGAGGACGCGCTCGGCGTCGTCTCCGTCTGGATCGTGCCCGAAGATCGGCTGGCGCTCGATCCGGCAGCGGAAATGCCGGTGCTGGCAGCCGCCGTGTTCCTCGATCTGATCAACAAAGGCGACCGGATCGGTATCGCCTGGGGCAAGACGGTCTATCACATCGCCGACGTCATGCCGTTTGCCGATCTCAACGGCATCACCGTTGTCCAGCTCTGCGGCAATCTCGGCTCGCCCTATTCCTACCGGCCGGACCAGTGCACGACGGAAATCGCCCGCCGGCTGAATGCCGAGGGCATCAATCTCTATGCGCCGCTGGTGCTGAGTTCGGAACGGCTGGCGGCCGAGCTTCGTGCCGAGCCGGTCATCCGCGAACAGCTCGCCTCGATCCCGGAATGCAATTTCGCGCTCTATTCGGTCGGCGGCATCGAGGAGGACAGTCATCTGGTGAAATGCGGCGCCTTGACTCCAGCGGAAATGGCGGCGCTCGGCAGGCAGGGCGCCGCCGGCGTCATCGCCGGACAGGTGATCGATGCCGACGGCCAGTTGATGGATTGCGCCCATAATCGCCGCTGCATTTCCGCTGATCTCGATTCGATCCGCGCCATCCCCAAACGGATGATGGTGGTGCAGGAAGACAATAAATACCAGCCGCTGGTGGCCGCGATCAAGGGCCAGTTCGCCTCACATCTGATTGTCACCTCCTCGATGGGCAAGCGGCTGATGGAGCGTTTCAGTAAATAGTCAGTGACAGGCCCGGCAACGACCGAGCATGAGGGCAAGACAATCGGGAGGAAGACATGCACAGCCTTTGGAACGACGCCGATGCGGAGGCGATGGTCACACACTATGCCGACAAAGGCATAAACCGCGACCTGGCGCTCCGGACCTATACGACGCGCCTGCTCGGCGGCGATCCGCGTCTTGTGCTGCATGGCGGCGGCAATACATCGGTCAAGACAGAGGTCACGGACCTTGTCAGTGACACCCATCAGGTGCTCTGCGTCAAGGGCAGCGGCTGGGACATGGGCGTGATCGAGCCCGCGGGCCTGCCCGCCGTCCGGATCGCGCCGCTGTTGAAGGCCCGCAAGCTCGAACGCCTGTCGGATGAGGACATGGTGACGCTGCAGCGCGCCAACCTCATCGATCCATCCTCGCCCAATCCATCGGTGGAGGCGCTGCTGCATGCCTTCCTGCCGCATAAATTCGTCGACCATACGCATTCGACGGCGATCCTTGCCATTGCCGACCAGGGCGACAGCCTCAGATTCACCCGCGAGATCTACGGCAACCGCCTGGGTTTCGTGCCCTATGTCATGCCCGGCTTCGCGCTCGCCAAATCGGCAATCGACGTGTTCGACCAGGATCCGACGGTCGAGGGCCTGCTGCTCGACAAGCACGGCATCTTCACCTTCGGCGAGACAGCCCGCGAGGCCTACGAACGGATGATCCAGTTCGTCACAATGGCCGAGGACTACGTGAAAACCAGAGGTCGCCATCCGTTCACGCCTGCCGCCTTGCCCACAAATCTTGCCAGCACAACCGAGATCGCGCCGATGCTGCGCGGCGCCGTCGCCGTGGACAAGGGCCAGGGGCGTTATGACAGGATGATCTCGGTTTTCCGCCGGTCGCCTGCCATACTCGATTTCGTCAATGCGCGCGAAGTCGAGGACATGGCAGCGCGCGGGGTCTCGACGCCGGACCTGTCGATCCGCATCAAGACCGGGCCGATGGTGCTGAAGGCACCGGAGCAATCCGCGCTCAAGGATTATCGCGCCCACATCGACGACAAGACCGCCGCCTTCATGGCCGATTATGTCGAGTACTTCAGAGCCAACGATGCCCGGGACGATGTCAGACGCACCATGCTGGACCCGATGCCGCGGCTGACGCTGGTCCCGGGGCTCGGGATGTTCGGCCATGGCCGCACCTACAAGGATGCGGTGATCGCGCTCGATGTCGGCGAAATGTGGATCGAGGCGGCGCGCGATGCAGAATCCATCGGCCGCTTCGATCCCGTCAGCCGACCCGATCTGTTTGATCTCGAATATTGGTCGCTGGAGCAGGCCAAGCTCGCCGGCGCCAAGTCCAAGCTTTTCACCGGCCAGGTCGCCGTCGTCACCGGCGGCGCGGGCGCGATCGGTGCAGCGACTGCCAAGGCATTTGCCGCGGAGGGCGCGCATGTCGCCGTGCTCGACATCGACAAGGCCAAGGCCGCCGCCGTTGCCAGGTCGATCGGCAACAATTCCATCGGCATCGCCTGCGATGTCACCGATCCGGCCTCGGTCCAAGCCGCATTCGATACGGTGGTCGACACGTTCGGCGGCGTCGATATGGTCGTTTCCAACGCCGGTGCGGCCTGGGAAAGCCCGATCGCGACGATGGATGACGCGCTGCTGCGCAGAAGCTTCGAGCTCAATTTCTTCGCCCATCACAGCGTGGCGCAGAATGCCGTGCGGATCATGAAGGCGCAGGGAACCGGAGGCGCGCTGCTGTTCAACACATCCAAGCAGGCGATCAATCCCGGCGCCAATTTCGGTGCCTATGGCCTGCCGAAGGCCGCGACGCTGTTCCTGTCGCGGCAATATGCGCTGGAGCACGGCAAGGACGGCATCCGGGTCAATGCCGTCAACGCCGACCGTATCCGTTCCGGCCTGCTCAACGACGAGATGATCGCCAATCGCTCGACGGCGCGCGGGCTGTCGGTCGAGGAATACATGGCCGGCAACCTGCTGCATCTCGAAGTCACCGCCGAGCATGTGGCCCAGGCCTTCGTGCATCATGCGGCGGCGGAGCGGACCACCGGGGATGTGACCACCGTGGATGGCGGCAATATCGCCGCGACGCTGCGCTGACAGCGATCAGACGCGGCGTCTGCGTCGTGACTGTGCCGGGGGACCCGCCGCGCTTTGAAAAAACGCGGCGGTTTTGTTCTTGTTATTGTCAACTCAGCGGTTGGCGAAGACGCTTTCGATTGCACCGGCCGCGGCCTTGACGATGATGTCGGCCTCGTCCCGCGTCAGGCAGAGCGGTGGCGAAAAGCCGAGAATATCGGCCTGCGGCATGGCGCGGCCGATGACGCCGCGTTCCAGCAGTGCCGCCGAGATCTGCGGGCCGATCTTCTGGGAAGGATCGAAGAACCTGCGATCGTCCTTGTCCTCGACGAATTCCACCGCCGCCAGCATGCCGTCGCCCCTGACATCGCCGACGTTTTTGTGGTCGCTGAGGGCCTTGGCGAGTTCGGAGCGGAAATAGGCACCCGTCTCGGCAGCATTGCTGACCAGATCGAGTTCATCGACAAGCTCGAGATTGGCGATGCCGGCGGCCGCGCAAATCGGATGCGAGGAATAGGTCCAGCCATGCCCGATCACGCCCATCTGGTCCGAGCCTTGCAGCAGCACTTGCCAGACCTTTTCGGACACAATGGAGCCGGAGAGCGGCGCATAGGCCGAGGTCAGGCCCTTGGCGATGGTGATCAGGTCGGGCTTGATGCCGTAGTGATCCGAACCGAACATCGTGCCGAGGCGGCCGAAGCCGGTCACGACTTCATCGGCAACCAGCAGGATATCGTATTTTTCCAGCACGGACTGGATCTTCTGCCAGTAGCCGGCCGGCGGCGGCACAATGCCGCCAGTGCCGAGGATCGGCTCGCCGATGAAGGCGGCAACCGTGTCGGGACCTTCAGCCAGGATCATTTCCTCCAGCTTGTCGGCGCAGTATTGCGAAAACTGTTCCTCGCTCATCGAACGATCCGGCCGGCGATAATAATAAGGCGACTCGGTGTGGAGTATCGGCGCGCGCGGCAGGTCGAAGGCATTGTGGAACAGCGACAGGCCGGTCAGCGAACCGGTCATCACGCCTGAACCATGATATCCCCGCCAGCGTGAAATGATCTTCTTCTTTTCCGGTCGGCCGAGCACGTTGTTGTAATACCAGATGAGCTTGATATTGGTCTCGTTGGCATCCGAACCGGACAGGCCGAAATAGACGCGACTCATGCCCGCCGGCGCGCGGTCGATGATCATCTTCGACAGCGTGATCGAGGCTTCGGTGCCGTGTCCGGCATAGGCATGATAATAAGCGAGGTTCTTGGCCTGCTCGGCGATCGCGTCGGCGATTTTCTGGCGACCATAGCCGACATTGACGCAGTAGAGGCCGGCAAAGGCATCGAGGCTGGTGCGGCCGTTGATATCGGTGATGTAGACGCCTTCGCCGGTGCCGATCACGCGCGTCGGGCTCTCGCCGCGGGCATGCATGCCCACATGCGTCGAGGGATGGAAGAAGTGATCCCGATCCCAAGCGTTGAGTTCGTTATTTCTGTCGAGCATGGCTTTTTCCTTGTTCAATGCTTCTGATTTGAGAATAGCTCGGCCATCCGGTCGATGAGACCGATCTGATAGGCGGTGAAATCGGGGTTGGGCTGCTGGAAATCCAGCCGGGTCTGCAGCGGGTCGGCCGCAGCGATCTCGGAACCTGCAAGCGTGGCGATCACGGCATGGCCGCAGAACGGTACATGCGCTTCGGAATAGCCGCCCTCGTGCACCAGCAGCAGCCTGCCACCGCAGAGTTCGTCGGCTGCCTGCATCGTCATCCGGGTCATTTCGGCAAAAGTGTTCGACGTTGCCATCATCCGCGACAAGGGATCGACGCCCGAAGCGTCATAGCCGCAGGCGACGACGATGACATCGGGGTTGTATTGTTGCAGCGCGGGCAGCACGATCCGCTCGAAGGCGTGAAGATAACCGAGATGGCCGGTGCCCGGTACCATCGAAATGTTGAGGTTATAGCCTTCGCCGCGGCCATGACCGCGATCCCCGACCTTGCCGGAATCGCGCGGATAGTTGTTTTCCTGATGCAGCGAGATTGCCAGCACGTCCGGGCGATCGTAGAAGATCGCCTCGGTGCCGTTGCCATGATGGACGTCCCAATCGATGACCGCGATGCGTTCGGCGCGCTTCTCGGCGAAGGCCGCCTCAACGGCGATGGCGATATTGGCGAGCAGGCAATAGCCCATCGGCTTGTCCGGCAGGCAATGATGGCCCGGCGGACGCGACAGCGCATAGGCGTTGCGCTGGCTGCCCGAGAGCACGCCGCGCAACGCTTCCGTTGCGAGACCCGCCGAAAGCGCCGCGATTTCATAGCCGCCGGGACCGAACGGCGTGCGCTCGCCCAGTTCGCCGCCCTTGTCATCCGACAGCCGCTTGAATTCCTTGAGGTAGGACGCCGGATGAACACGGCGCAGTTCTTCCTCGGTTGCCAGCGGTGCGGAAGACGTTGCGAGCGCGTCGATCAAACCTGTGACATGCAAAAGGTTCTTCAGGCGCCGCTTGGTTTCCGGGTTTTCCGGCAGGCCGCCGGCCGCCAGTGGCTGCACCAGTCCGCCGACAGGCATCATGAACGCATAGTTTCCGCCCGAGTGCCAGAAGCACTTTTCATCCCACCAGAAGCCGGTTTGCTGGTTGCTGTTCACGATTGTTTCCCCATCCTGTTGTCATCGCAGGGTAGCTCATAGCACAAGGCAAGCGACAGATCAGGGTGTGGTATCGCTGCAGATATATTTGAGTTCGGTGAATGCGCCCGTTCAATCACCCGGAACCGTGTTTTATGAGAGTATGGAGCGACCCGGCAGCTGCTTTCAGCCATATCGTGCCGAGAGAAAGGCCTGGGATACCTGTTTCAAAGGTATCCGCGAGCATCATCAAAGTGCGTAAACGCCGCTGATGCGCGGCGCGCTCTCGCACGGATCGCCGAAATCGGCGACCGGATAGTTTGCCAGGAGCTGCAAGTCTGCACGGGGCAGGGGCTCCCGCCCGGGATCGCCGATCAACACATCGATATCGGCAGACCGGCACATTTTGAGAAACGGCAGGACCGCCTCCGCCAGTGAAGGAGCATAGAACAGGTCGCCCACCAGGATCAGGTCGGCTTGCGGCGGTGGTCCTGTAAGAATGTCCGCGCATACCGCGTGCAGTGTCACGCCATTTCGTTCGGCATTCAGGCTGGTCGCAACCACTGCAAGCGGATCGATATCGATTGCCACGACACGGATCGCTCCGCTTTGCGCCGCAGCGATGCCGACGATACCCGAACCGGTGCCGAGATCGATGACCCGCTTGCCGGCCACCGTTTCCGGCCGGTCGAGAATATAGCGGGCGAGCACCGTGCCGCCCGCCCAATGATACGCCCAATAAGGCGGCGTATCATTGTCCCGCCCCAGCAATCGCCAGAGGCCGCTTCCGGGATGGGCCGTGTACAGGCTGATCTCCGGCACCGATGGCGCCGGCAGAAGCCGCATATATTGTGTGATGAAAGCCCGCGGCTCTGAGTTTTTGGTCATGACGCGCTTTATCGCAACCGGTCCCTCAGCCGCAACCTGATATGCTTCTTTTCAAAAAATGCCTGCAGTTCCGAGTTCTCGCCCTTTGGCGCTGATCTTCCCGCCGCCGATAGCTGGTCATCGACTTGAGTGTTTCTTGTCATGAATGAAAAATGTGCGATATCGATAATGGTGAAAAAATAGACTTTAAAATTGACAGTGTATGCATCATGATGATCGGACAATTGCAACATGGAACCGCCTAATGGACGTCTCCGTCATCGTCAAATCTCCGTTTCAGGCAATTCGTCAAAGTCTTGATCGGCTTGCCGACTGGGCCGATCCGGCGATGTTCATCACTCTCAAGGCGGTTGACGTATTGCTGGCGGAGGCCGAGGAACTTGAGACGCGCGGCCCGGATGGCAAGCCGCTTTATGGGCTGATCTTCGCGGTCAAGGACAATATCGATGTCGCGGGCCTGCCGACGACCGCTGCCTGCCCGGCATTCGCCTATACCGCTGAAAAATCAGCTTTCGTCGTGCAAAAGCTGGAGGAAGCGGGTGCGATCGTGCTTGGCAAGACCAATCTCGATCAGTTCGCCACCGGCCTTGTCGGAGTCCGTTCGCCTTATGGGATACCACGCAATGCCCTGCGCGCCGATCTGATTCCGGGCGGATCGAGCTCCGGTTCCGCTGTGGCCGTTGCCGCTGGCATCGTTGATTTCTCGCTCGGCACCGATACAGCCGGTTCGGGGCGCATCCCCGCCGGCATGAACGGCATCGTCGGCGTGAAGCCTTCGCTCGGCTTGCTTTCCTCGTCCGGCATGTTGCCCGCTTGCCGGACGCTCGACACGATCTCGGTTTTTGCCCGCGATGTCGATCTGGCATCGAGGGTGACGGCGGTTGCCGCCAGTTGCGATGCGGCCGATGCCTATTCGCGCAAACTGCCGATGCCAACCATGGGTGGAATGCCGAAGGGCATCCGGATCGGCGTGCCCCTGCCGGACCAGCGGCTGTTTTTCGGCGACAAGGCCTCCGAATCTGCCTATGCCGCAGATCTCGAAATGCTGTGGTCACTCGGTGCAATCATTGTCGAAATGGATTTCGCGCCGCTCCACAGGGTGGCGCGGCTGCTCTACGAAGGCCCATGGGTCGCCGAACGCTATGCCGCGACCAAACCGCTGCTGATCGAAAGCAATCCGGACGACATGCTGGCCGTCACGCGCTCGATCATCGAACCGGGCGGCAAGCTCACGGCGGTCGCAGCCTTCGAGGCGCTCTACAAGCTAGCTAACCTCAAGCGCAAGACCGAACCGCTGCTGGCGTCGGTCGATTGCGTCGCCGTGCCGACCGTGCCGCGTTTCTACACTGTCACCGATCTCGCCGCAGAGCCGGTCCAATACAATTCCAATCTCGGCAGCTACACCAATTTCGTCAATCTGCTGGATCTCTGCGCGATCTCGGTACCCGCTGGCTTACGGTCCGATGGCCTGCCGTCCAGCCTGACTTTCATTGCGCCTGCCGGCCGCGACGGTTATCTGGCAAGCATTGCAGGAGGCGTCGAGCGGCGTGAAAGCGTCAGCATGTCACAAATACCTGCAGGCCAGATCGAGATCGCGGTGGTCGGTGCGCACCTCACGGGATTGCCGCTCAATCACGAGCTGACCAGCCTTGGCGGCATCTTCCTGCGGGAGGTGGAGACGGTGGCGGACTACAGGCTTTTCGCGCTCCCCGGCACCGTGCCGCCCAAGCCCGGCATTCTGCGCACGACGCCGGGCAAGGGCGCGCATATCAAGGCGGAGATCTGGGCGCTGGAACCCTCAGCTTTCGGCACATTGGTCGCCAGGATCCCCGCGCCGCTCGGTATCGGTACATTGTCGTTTACCGACGGAACCACAACCAAAGGCTTTCTCGTTGAAGCCGTGGCCGTCGATGGAGCCGAGGACATCAGCGCGTTTGGAGGACGGCGGGGCTATCTGGCGCAGCACAGGTGAAGGTCAATTTGGCGAGTTGACCCAGCCAGTGTTGTTCACGCGCCCGCAAACTCGTTCCAGGCATCCTCGACCAGCGTGATATGGGCGCGCATGAAACCTTCTGCCTCGGTGCTGTTGCCGCGCAGGATCGCCTCGACCACCTGGCCATGCTCGGCATGCGATTTTGCAAGACGCCCGAGCGTCGAGAACTGCGCCCGCCGAAACGGCTGCAGCCGCTGGCGGGTCGCGAGCGTCACATCCTCGAGATAGGCATTGTGGGTGCCGCAATAGATCGCATTGTGAAAGGCCTCGTTCGCCCCGATATAGGCGATCCGGTCGCCAACGGAAACGATGCCAGCCATGTCGCCATGCATCTGGTCGAGGTTGTTGCGCTCGGTCTTGGTCATCCGCTGGGCGCAATAGCCGGCACAGAGCGCCTCCAGATGCCCCATCAGTTCGAACATTCCGGCCAGCGCAACGCGATCCGGCTTGGCAACGATAGTGCGGCTATGCGGCTTCTGCTCGACCAGGCCGCTGGCGGCCAGTAGTCTCAGCGCTTCGCGGATCGGCGTGCGCGACACTTCGAATTCGGCGGCAAGCTGGGATTCGTCCAGCACCGAGCCGGGCGTCAGCAATCCGCCGATAATGCGCTCGGAAAGCTGGCGGCGGATATCCTCCGTCGATGTACGCGGTACTTTCTTCAGCACTGATTCATCCGATGCTCTATGCGTCCATCATGCTCACATGCGCGGCGGCGACTTTCCAGCCGGTCTCCGTCCTCACCCAGGTCTGCATCTGCCGGCCGATCTTGCCGGGCGTGTCGTCGCGGACGAACAGAGTCGAGGCGGTCGCGCAATTGCGTCCGTAGCTGGTGATGATGGTATGGTCAAGCTTACGGGTGAAGGCGGACTGGGTAGCCCGGAAGGCAACCACTTCGCGATAGCCCTGCTGCACGTCGTTCAGTCCGTAGCGCACCGTGGCCGTGCTATCGAGGAACATGGTCTCAAGCAGAACATTGTCATTGGCAAGCAGCGCTTTCTCGTAAATGTGAAAAATCTCGGTGACGTCGGCGAGAACGTCGGGGTCATTGATGATCATCAGCCAATTGCCTTTTCGAGTGCCGCGAGCGGCGCGACCCAGCCGACGATGCCACCCTGGGCGACGATCATCTCGATCGCTGCGGCCTTGAACTCGGAGAAGTAGCTTTCGGTCGCGTCTTCGACCAGCAGGCATTCGAAGCCGCGGTCATTAGCTTCACGCATCGAAGTCTGGACGCAGACTTCGATGGTGACGCCTGCCAACACCAGATGCGTTGTGCCGAGCCCCTTTAGCATTTCTTCAAGACCAGTTGCCCAGAACATGCCCTTGCCCGGCTTATCGATAACAATTTCGCCGGCAATCGGCGCCAGGCTGTCGACGATCTGGTTGCCGGGTTCGCCGCGCACCAACAGCCGGCCCATCGCGCCGGTCTCGCCGATCTTGAGTGGCGCATTGCCGCGCCTGATTTTCGACGGCGGGCAGTCCGACAGGTCGGGTTTGTGCACCTCGCGGGTGTGGATCACCAGCCAACCCTGCTTTCGGAACAGACCGATCAAGCCCGACACGACGGGGATGATCGCTTCCAGCCGGGCGACGTCATTGCCGAGACTGTCGCCGAAACCGCCCCTCTCGATGAAGTCGCGCTGCATGTCGATCACCACCAGTGCGGTGTGGTCGGGGTCGAGCGGATAGGGATAGGGGCGTGCCGGTATCGCTATATCCATATCAGTGCCCCGCCATGTGCTGGCCGATTGTGTTGCGGTCGGTGTCCTCGATCGGCGACACATAGGTGATCGTGCCGCCCGACATCACCGCCACGCGGTCGGCCAGTTCAAGGATCTCGTCGAGGTCTTCGGATACCAGCAGCACCGCAGCACCGCGATTGCGCGCCTCCATGATTTGCGCGCGATATCGGCGACCGAGGCGAAATCCAGCCCGAAACAGGGGTTGGCGACAATCAGCACATCGACATCTTCCGACAATTCGCGCGCCAGAATCGCCCGCTGCACGTTGCCGCCCGACAGCGATTCGATCGGCGCATCCGGCGATGTGGTCTTGACATTATAGCGTGCGATCAGCTCCTCGGCCTTCTTCTTCATCGGCCCCGGCCGCATCCACCAGCCGAAGCTCGAAATCGGCGCCTTGTCGAACGAGCGGAAAGCGATATTCTCGGCCACACTCATGCGTGGCACGGCGGCATTCTTCAGCGGCTCCTCCGGCAGGCCGAACACCTTGAAGCGGTCGAAATTGCCGCGTGTCGGGGTGAAATCCTTGCCGCGGATAAAGATCTGTCCCTGCGAAAGCTGCCGCTGGCCGGACAGTGCTTCGACCAGTGCCGACTGGCCATTGCCCGAGACACCGGCGATGCCGACGATCTCGCCGGCCCGGACCTTGAGATTGATCGCATGGATCGCCGGCAAGCCGAGTTCATCCTCGGCAAACAGGCCGGCGAGATCGAGCGCGTCCTTGCGATCGGTTTTCGGCACCCGGACCGCGCGTTCGCGCTCCTCCGTATCGCCGATCATCATCCGGCTCATGTCTTCGACCGTCGCGGTCTTGGCATCGCCATCGCCGGTCAGCCGGCCGCGCCGGAGAACGGTGAAATGATCGCAGAAAGTCTTCACCTCGCGGAACTTGTGGCTTGAGCAGCGAGCGGCGGGAAATCCCAGAAAATGACATGATAAACTCCCTCGATAGCGCGCGCGGCGCGCCTTGAAAAGAGAAACGCAAATTGCATGCCAGAATTGTACGGTACGAATAAAATTATATCCCATTGAAATATATAAAAATATTTGAAGCGAAAATTTATCAGCCTTACAAATCTCTTCGCTTGAAGATGAATAAATATACAAATATTTATCTATGCATAAATTTCGATCGTTTAGTTTCAAGTTGCATACAATAGGAAACTGACGATGAAGCGCGATTATTCGGCGGCTGATTGAATAGGGACCGCGCGAGCTTCATGCCTTTCTGATGTGTTTCGACCCTCAGGATGCGGTCATTCAAAATGTCATGATCCAGGCCAGGAATGGCCACAACCTATCTCTGTGTGGCTGTCCCCGCACCCTGTACATCGCGGATCGACAGGCCCGAAGTCTGGTCTACCGTCTGATGGTCGAGCGTCACCGCATTGGTGCGCCGAATATTTTCGATCTGTTCCATGCGGCTGCGCATAGCGTCATCCATGCCGGCCAGCAGATGCGCGACGAACGCCTCCATCTGCGCGAGCGCCGGCGCCAGCGTATCATAGGGGGAACTCGCCTCGAGCGGGCTGGTGATCGTCACCTCGGCAAAGTCGGCGATCGGAGAAAGCCAGGGGTCGGTGAATAGCACGATATGCGCACCGCGTGCCGCCGCTTGCCGGGCAAAAGCCACCACATCATTCTGATATCGCCGATAGTCGAAGACGATCAGGACGTCGCGGCGATCCATGTCGATCAGCAGGTCGAAGCTCTGCGGCGAAAGCATGCCGAGGTCGCGCGCATTCGATCGCAGTTGGGTGAGATAGCCGGTGAGCATGCCGGCGAGATGTCGGCTGAAACGCCCGCCCAGCAGCGTCAGCGGCGCCTTGGGATCGGCGACCATTCTGGCTGCTCGATCATAGGTCGCGGCAGGCGTGGTCACCAATGCCTTTTCGAGGCACGAAATCACCGAGCGCAGATAGGCTGTCGTCCCGCCATCGTCCTCCGTCAGTCCTCCATGCAGCTTGGTTTCCAGCATCAGCAGTGGCGAATGCAGCCGCGCTTCGACCTCGGCCAGCAGCTTCGCCTGGAAATCCGGATAACCCTGGAAGCCGAGCTTCATGACAAGCCGGCCGACAGTCGGGTCGCTGACCCCCGCACGCCTGGCAAGGCCGGTCGCCGTGCCGAGCCCCGCTGTCGGATAATCGGCAAGCAGGACGTGAGCGATCTTTTCTTCCGACGGAGTCAGGGAAAGGCCGGTTCTCAACAACAGGTCCCTCAGGCTCACCAATAACCCTCCCGCCAAATGCGCGCCGATTATGAAGAAAAACTTACAGACAAATCTCCTGTCGTCAATCGTGAAGAGCTGTTGACAGAGAGATGAATATGGAATTAACTTTTGCGCAATGCAGCGAAGACTGCGGGGAACTGCACGACAATCGATCTTACCGCCATTCCATGATGGACGCTGATTGCGTTCGCATGCCTGTGCCTGCATGCTGAGCCGATCGGAACAAAGGGCGCTGGGCCAATGAGCTGGGTGAACATCCGTAATCTCTCACAGGAGAAAATCGTCTTCGCCATCGCGGTGCTGATTTTCATCGCGGCGTCGATCGGCCTGCCCGGCTTCTTCACCTCTGAGAATATCGTCTCGATCGTCCGCTCGGTGTCGGTGCTCGGCATTCTTGCGCTCGGCATGGCGATCGTCATCATCGGCCGCGGCATCGATCTTTCTGCCGTCGCGATCATGGCGATGTCGGTCGCCTGGTATCTGCAGCTTCTGAACGACGGCACGGCGGATGTCTATGCGCTGGCGATCGTGCTGGCCGGCGTGATGTTCATCGGCATCCTCAATGGCTTCCTCGTCGCCTATGCCGATGTGCCGGCGATCTTCGTCACGCTCGCCAGCGGCTCCTTCGTCTTTGGCTATGTCCGCTCGCAGCTGATTTCGCAGGACGCGGTTCCGGTGCCGCCGGGCCACTGGGTCGAGCTTTTCGGTGGCGTGCGCTATTTCGATGTGCCTGTTGAAGTGTTTATCTTCGCGGGACTTGCCTTCCTGATCTTCCTGTTCCTGCGCTTCACCAAATGGGGCCGCTATGTCTATTATGCCGGCGACAATCCGGTCACTGCGCGTAACGCCGGCATGCCCGTCCGGCCGATGCTGGTGCTGCGCTATGTCATCTCGGCGCTGGTTGCCTTCATCGCCGGCCTGTTGACGGCCGCCAGCCTGCATTCGATCAACACCCGCATCGTCAATTCGACCCTGCTTTACGACATCGTGCTGGTGGCGGTGATCGGTGGCATCGGCCTTTCCGGCGGCAAGGGCAGCGTGCGCAACGTGCTGTTCGGCGCGGCGCTGATCGGCATCATGCTGAATGCCATGACCATCATCGATATCCCGCTGATCTACCAGAACCTCATCAAGTCGACGATTCTTCTCGCAGCCATCATCATCGACGGTGTTGTCAATCCGCGTGACGAGCAGACCGCGCAGCAGGGAGATATTTGATCTGCTCACCTAAGATCACGATCAACCGAAACAGGGGAAATGCCATGAAATATGTGACGACGCTTCTGGCTGCCGCAGCCACGCTTTCCATCTCGATGTTTGCGACGGCGCCGATGGCGCAGGAGGATCCCGGCCCAGCTGCCTATGCCCAGGCGCTCAAAGGCAAGCGGGTGATGCTGATCCCCATGGCGATGGGCTTCGACCTTGCACAGGGCTGGGCGCATTACATCAAGAGGGAGGTCGAGACCTTCGGCGGCGTGTTCGAGACCCGCGACCCCAACTGGAGCGTCGAGGCCGGCGCGCAGGCGATCACCGAGGCGATCTCGTCGGATACTCGACCCGATGTGCTGATCGTCCATTCCCCGGATCTCAACTCCTATGCGCGTCTCCTGAAAAAAGCGCAGGCCGCCGGCACCTATGTCATCCTGATCGACAATCCGGCCAATTTCGCGGCTGATGCATTCGTCGGTTCTGACTGGGATCGTCTCGGCCAGCTCGAAGCCGAAGCCGTGATCAAGGGTTGCGGCCCGAATTCTTCAAAGAAGATCGGCCTCGTGCAGGGCGATCAGGTCAATTCCTCAAGCCTCTATCAGTATGCAGGCATCATGAAGGTATTGGCGAAAAACCCGGAGTTTACGATCGCCGCCAAACCCGACTCCAACTGGGATGCGACGACCTCGCGCAACGTGACCACGACGATGTTGCAGCAGCATCCCGACCTCTGCGGCATTATCGATTTCTGGGATGGCGACGCGACCGGCGCGGCAGCGGCGATCCGTGACGCCAAGATGCAGGACAAAGTCTTCCTTGTGACCACCGGCGGCGGCGAAAAAGCGGCCGATTGCGATCGTCTGGTCGATGGCACCTATGGCGCCGTTGTCATGACCGAGCTCGCTCGCCAGTCGGGCGATATCAATGCGATCATCAAGTTCCTGCTGCAGAGCGGCCAGCCGGCCGGTACCTCGAAGACCTATATCTACACGCTCGAAAAGGCGACGACCAAGGCCGACCTGAAGCCCGACTCCTGCTGGGATCTGAAAGCGTTGCAGGCGGAAGCGGCAGCGAAATGAGACACTGGGTCTAACCCTCCCCCTTGTGGGGAAGGTCGGCGCGAAGCGACGGGGAGGGGTCTTTTCATAAAGTAAGGACCCCTGCCCAACCTTCCCCACAAGGGGGAGGGGGGCATCGCGCCCGTTTCATCACCTTTATTCTCCTGTACTCTATTGTAGCGCGGTAAAAACGGCAGATGACATTTCGTGAACGCTTGCAGGCATGGCGCTACAATCTGATCCCCGATCATCTGGTCGGCGAGATCCTGACCAAGCGCTGGACGGACAACGCCATTCCCTTCCTCGCGCTGGTCGTCGTGGTGCTGAGCTTCGGCACGGCGATACCGGGGTTCTTCAAACTCACCTCGCTGCAGGATTCGACCCGCCAGCTCGGCGAGTTCTCGATCGTGGTCACCGGCCTCACCGTCGTCATGCTCGGCGGCGGCATCGATCTGTCGGTCGGCTCGATCTTCGCGCTCGCCTGCTTTGCCGGCGTTTCGGTGTTCTTCATCTTCGAACTGCCGGTATGGATGGCGCTCGTTGCCTGCATATTGACCGGCATTGCCTGCGGCGCGATCAACGGCTATCTCATCGGCTATCTCCGGCTGCGCGCCTTTCTCACCACGCTCGTCACTTTCATCATCGGTCGAGCCGTCTACGATATTCTGGTGGTCAATTATGCAGCCCAGGTCCAGATGTCCTCGGCGATGTCCGATATCTGGGATTTCATCGGCGACGGCACGTTTCTCGGCATTTCGGTTTCGGTGCTGACCGCGATCGTGTTTGCCGTCGTCACCCATATCGCGCTGACCCGCTCGCGGCCCGGCTGGCATGTGCTGGCGGTCGGCGGCTCCAGGCGCTCGGCCCACAATGCCGGCATCAAGGTCCGGCAGACGGTCTTTCTGACCTATGTGTTTTCCGGCTTCTGCGCCTCGGTCGCCGGCTTCCTGTTTGCCTGCCGGCTGTCCGGCGCCGGGCCGGGAACCGGGCACAACCTTGAAATCCTGGCGCTGACGGCCGCCGTGGTCGGCGGCAATTCGCTTGGCGGAGGACGCGGCTCGGTGGTCAAGGGGCTGATGGGCGCCATCATCGTGCTGGTCATGACCAATGGCCTGATCCGATTGGGCTACGGCACCGGCACCAACCAGATGGTGCTCGGCCTGATGCTGGCGGTTGCCGTCACCATCGACATCCGTTGGCTGAAAAACCGCCACAAAGTGCTGAATGAGGTCTATGTCGCCCCCGTCTATCTCAAGATGGGCGAGACACAGTCTGCCGAGCCCGGTTCAGGCACGCCCTATGCGCTCAACAATGCGCTGTCGAAAACCGATTATATCGGCCTCGGTGAACTGGAAGGGCCGGAGGACGTCATCCTCGACCGCG
>JAQGJP010000025.1 GCA_028290545.1 Rhizobium sp.
GTGGCGTGGATGACTATCTTTCCCAAAGATACCTTCGGTGCTTCTACGCCAATGTGTGCTGCGTTTTTTGCAATCCAGTCCTTAGCCATGCGTACACTCTCATCGATGCCTGCCTGGTCCTGGCATACGGTCATCGATAGGCCACCGTCACTTTCACTACTCCGAGCCAAAGTGTAGCTCACAAATCCTTTCGTTGAGCGCAAAAGCTTTTCAATCTCCGCCTTGCGCTCCTCCAGCAATGAAAATAGCTCTTTCGCGCCCTTACCTGAGTAAGTTCTTACAACGACGTCCATATCGGAGTTCCCATCTTTGCGTAAGCGTTCACTATGTGAACGCGATTGTGGCGAGCATCGATCCAAGCCAACGGCTCCAGTCCTGCTGACCAGCATGCCTAGCATTCCTTCTATACCCCATTCGTAGATCGACCACGAGCTAAAGTTGGCGCGGTAATCCTGAAACGGTGCGTTGTCTGCAATGGGCCAACTGCGGAAGTGCGGGCAATTTTTTCCGCCGCCCTTACACCTTGCTGTCGGGGCAGCACCTTATCGCACTCGATGCTTTCAGGAAGCGCTATGAAGCATCTGTTCGATGCCTCGGAAAATACAAAGGCTGCCCAGCCGGACCGCAAACAACGCGATAAGGGCGATGAGACTAGGAAGGTGACCCGGCAATGCGTTCCAATGCGGTCGAACGAACTCAGCGGTATTGAACTCTTCGCCGCTGTACTGGCAGCCAATAAACGCCGCGCCTGTAAGGGCCATGTCATAGTCGATGCGTGAGACCAGAACCGATGCCTCGGAGGCAATTTGAGGGGGCTTCCGCAGCCTCAAAATGATGGCTTTGGTAGCCGCGAGGTCCGCATGCAAGCATTCATTGAACGGACTTTCTTCGTCGGTCAGGCTGCCCGGCATCAGCCCCCACAGACATTCCGAATGTTGCATGCTGGTATATCGCAGCAGCGCCCGCAAGGTCGGTTCCGGCTGGCGCACCTTGTCGGCAAGAGCAAGGATTTCAGTGCGGTAGTTCGCGAGGATGGCCATCTCCCCGTGAGAAACGATGGGAATCGGGATTCCAGAATTGTTTGCGGGCACACTCGGCCATGCGCGGTGGCCGAGGTTTCGACCATCAGCAGGCACATGAGAGCCCTGGTCAGGCTATTGGGGCGGCAACGTCAACGCCTGGCTTACCACCAACGGCTACGGCTATCCCGCCGAGCTTTGGGACAATGTGCCCGCTTCCACGAAGGCAACCAAGGACGTGCTGGCTAAGTCCGGCTGGATCGTTGAAAACGCCCCGGTCCCGGAATCCGACCCGATTGCCACGGGCGACATGGCTGCCCCCCATCGGAATCGACAAGGCGGTTGAGGTCGCCCGGAAAGCCGGTATGGCCCCGGGATTCGAAATGGCGCTGCCCGGAAGTGATACCGGCGTCTGCGATGGAGCAGACCGGCCGCTCCGTCGGAAAGTTTGTGCGGAAAGAGGGGTGGAGGGAGCGGCGTGATTGGAGGTCAGCCGCCGGCTCCCCCCATCCCCTTGCGGATGATCGTCCGGAGGTCATCGATCGGGCGCAGGGAAGAGCCCTCCTCGAAATGCCAGAACGTCCATCCGTTGCATGCATCGAGGCCCTGGACCTTGGCACCCAGACGATGAATGGAACCTGCCTCGCCGTTTGCTGCCAGCGTGCCGTCGGCGCGGACGATGGCCGCGTGCCTGCGGCGCGCGTCGGTCAGCACCGTGCCGGGCTTGATCATGCCGCTTTCGACCAGCGTGTTGAAGGCGACGCGCGGCTCGGCCTTCTTGCCGGTCATGACCTGCAGTTCGGCGCTTGCCAGCGGCTCGACGGCGGCGATGCGCGCCCGGGCGACATCGATGTAATCCTGCTCGCGCTCGATGCCGACGAAATTGCGGCCGAGACGCTTGGCGACCGCGCCCGTGGTGCCCGAGCCGAAGAACGGATCGAGGACGATGTCGCCGGGCCGGGACGATGCCATCAGGATGCGGGCCAGCAGGGCTTCCGGCTTCTGGGTCGGATGCGCCTTCTTGCCGTCGGCGCCCTTCAGCCGCTCGCCACCGGAGCAGATCGGAAACAGCCAGTCCGAGCGCATCTGCACATCGTCATTGGCGGCCTTCATTGCATCGTAATTGAACGTATAGCTCTTGGACTGCGGGTCGCGGCTCGCCCAGATCATCGTCTCATGGGCGTTCTGGAACCGGCGGCCCTTGAAATTGGGCATCGGGTTGGTCTTGCGCCAGACGATGTCGTTGAGGATCCAGAAATTCAGGTCCTGCAGCGTCGTGCCGACGCGGAAGATGTTGTGGTAGGAGCCGATCACCCAGATCGAGCCGGTCGGCTTCAATACACGCCGGCAGGCCAGCAGCCAGGCGCGGGTGAAGGCGTCATAGGCCTCGAAGGAGGCGAACTGGTCCCACTCGTCGTCGCAGGCATCCACCAGCGACTGGTCGGGACGGTGCAGCGCGCCGCCGAGCTGGAGGTTGTATGGAGGGTCGGCGAAGATCACGTCGACGGATTTGTCGGGCAGCGCTTCCAGCGCGGCGACGCAATCGCCCTTGATGATGGAATTGATCCACGAATTGCCGGACAGCCCGCGAGTGGCTTCCTTGAGCGATAACACAGCCGCCATTTGATACTCACCGATACACGATACGCATTTACTGGCTGTTATGGTTACCGATCCTGGTTACCAAAGACTGAATGCGGGTATCATTTCGGGAAATATTTCCCGATGCCGGTCAGAAAAGCAGGTCGTCGATGATATTGCCGACATCGCCGTGGATGACGATTTCAAGCTCGCGGGAGCGATCCGTATCACAATTGACGATCACCAGCGTGTCGCCGGACTTGTCGGTGAATATCGTCACCGAACCTGGCGACCGATCGTTGACATAACCCTTTTCCAGGGCATCCAGGCCGTCCGACCCGTCATATTGCGCATAGCCGGCAAAGTGCAGCGGCTGATCGTTCTTCTTGTTGAGATGGCCATCGACGCGCCTGATATCGAGCACATCCGTGCCCGGCTCGAAATCCTCGATAAAAATGCGGGGGGCATGGTTGCCGAAGGGCGTCAGCTTGCCCGCGTCGTTCTTGGGCAGGATATCGGCCACGATGAAGTGATCCTTGTCCGCCCCGCCCATCGTGCGATCACGGCTGTCTTCGAGACAGATCGTATCCCTGCCCTTTCCACCGGAGATATAATCGGCGCCGGCTCCACCCTTCAGGAAATCGTCGCCATTGTTGCCGTAAAGCAGGTCATTGCCGGCGCGGCCGAGGATCTTGTCATCGCCACCGCGGCCGAAGAACCATTCGATATGGCTGCCGCGATCGTTTTCGGTCGAGCCGTACATCTTGTCTCGCCGGTCCTGGCCGATAATCGCCAAGGGCGAGCCGGCGGGATGTTCCAGCCGTCTGGCCTGGACGATTTCCCGTGCACTGTCGAACAGGACGAAACTGTGCGGATTGAGCTTGTCGGCAAGCATTTTCCCATCATCCAGTTGCAGTTCGCCCAATGCCGCGATCGCATCGGCGTAATTGCCGACATGATGCGGCGAGACGCGATCCCTGAGATTGTCGTCTTTGAAATATTGATGGTTCTCGTAGAGGAACACGTGCTTGGTCGCCATGGAGCGTGAAGCATTGTTCCAGCTGCCGGGTACCAGATGGTAGACGATGTCGTTGCCGAAGCCGAAGTTGAACAGATCGACCTTGCGGTTGCCGGAAAGATAGGGGCTGGATATGCCGACGAAATCGGCGTCCTTGAATGCCTTGCCCCAGAGGCGGTCCGCCCGGTCGGCGAGCACATTGACCGCTGCGCCGCCGAGGCTCGCGCCCGTGAACGTCACATGCAGGTCGCCTTGACGGACGGTATCGGCCACATGCCTGAGCAACGATTCGAACTGCTTGTAATAGTTCCGGGCGAACGAGATGTTGTCGTAATCCTTGACGTCGTTGAACTTGTCGGTGCCACGAAATGCGACGATCAGTTCGTCGTCCTGCTGGACGACGATCGCCTTGCCCCGGCCGCTTCTGCTGGTATAGGTCGTGCCGTTCTGATCGATGCCGAGTTCGTGCATTCGCAGAGCTTCGAAACCTTCCGGCGGCTTGACGTGCCCGAACGAGGCAATCGCGCTGCGCAGGGCGTTCGCGAATTCAATATGGCTGATATCACCGAAGAGGCTCATGCGATTGGCTCCAGGAATTCGAGAGCTCCGGATTGCCAAACAATCCCCCTGGACTCAAGCCCCTTCTGTTGGCGTTCACTCAAACGAGCCTCACTTATGCGTGAAACGGCTGTCCGCCGGGGGTCAAGGGTTGAAATCGAGAAGCCCGGCGCAGGGGCCGGGCCAGATACTTTCATTCGATGATCAGAGCAGGAAGGACGACGTATCGATAGAAGTTACGCCGTTGAGCTGGATTCGCGCATCTCCTTGAGCATCGCCGTCGAGATCGAATGCCACGTTCATATTGCCCTGACCGCCGACGCTTGCCCGCATTTCGCCGCCCTCGCCACTGAACCGTGCACCGTCGATGAAGGTGAACGCCTGATCGCCGGCAAGATCGACATTGGCGTCGATGGTCCTGAAATCAAGGATGTCGCCACTCGCAAAATCGGTGATGATGTCGCGGATGTTCTGTGCAGCAACGCCCATGTCCGCAAGGCTGCGGAAGACGAAGGTATCGCTGCCGCCGCCGCCCGACATGCGGTCGTCACCCAGCCCGCCCGCGATGACATTGTCGGACGACGTGCCGGTAATGAGGTCGGCAAAACCCGTTCCCCTGACATTTTCCATGCCGATCAGCGTGACGATCTGAATGCTGGCTGAAAACGAGATGTTGCGGCCCATGTCGATCACCGTCTTGTCCCCGACCGACGAGAGATCGGCAGTATCGATGCCGCCGTCGCCATTCAGGATGTCGTTGCCGCCACTGACGACGACTGTGTCGTTTCCGGCGCCGCCGTTGATGACGTTCCTCTCGGAATTTCCGGTGAGGCTATCGTCATGTGTTGAGCCGATGATATTCTCGACGCCGATCAGCGTATCGATTTCAGTGCCGATCAATCCGCCGAATGGAATGAAGGTTCTGGCGCTGCCCTGCAAGCCCGGCTCGCCGAGCACCACGGTCATGGAAGCCGCGTTGCTCGCGAAAGACGCGGTGTCGATGCCGTTGCCGCCATCGATGCGGTCCGCACCCGCCGCGCCGATCAGCATATCGTCATTGTCGCCGCCGAGCAGCGTGTCGGCGCCGATGCCGCCCGACAGCCGATCATCACCACCCAGGCCCGACAAGGTGTCACTGCCATTCTGGCCGTCGAGCAGGTTGTCGAAGGAATTGCCGGTCAGGGCGTCGTTGAAGCTCGATCCGCTGAGATTCTCGATCGAGGAAAGCTCGTCGCCCTCCGCGTCGCCGCCGGATGCGCTTGACGCGATGCGCAGATTGCCGTCATCGAGCGTCACTCGCACGGCTGCATCGGACCAGAAATAGCTCACGGTGTCGATACCGCCGTCGCCGATCAATTCGTCGCCGCCTTTGCCGCCATCGAGGTTGTCATTGCCGAGGCCGCCGAACAGTTCGTTCGCCCCCTGGCTACCGGTCAGGCTGTCATTGAAGCGGGAACCGTCGGCATTCTCGATGCCCTCCATCCTGTCGCCGGCGCCTTCCGAGCTTGCCGGCGTCAGCAGCGACACCGCGCCATGTTGCAGATTGAGTTGCACGGCGGCCAGTGACTGCGAATAGATGACCGTATCCTCGCCGAAACCGCCTATGATGCTGTCGCCGCCGCTGCCGCCTTCCAGACGGTCATCGCCGCTGCCGCCGTTCAACAGATCGGCACCGGAGCCGCCAAGCAGGTAATCGTTGCCGCTACCGCCGCCGAAGATGTCGTCGCCCGAGCCACCGATCAGCGTATCATTGCCGGAGCCACCGAGCAGGACATCGAGGCCGTCGCCGCCGTCGAGGCGGTCATTGCCCTCGAAGCCGATCAGGAAATCGTCGCCGGCCTGGCCGAAAAACAGGTCGTTACCGCCATGGAAGAGAAACGTTCCGAGGGTCGGACTGGAGATTTCCAGGTTCTCGACGGTGAAATTGCTGGTCAGCAACCGTTCCGAAACGCCGGTCTTGCTGCGGGTAAAAAGCGAGCCGAAATCCGGGGCGCCACCAACCCAGGTGACATCGATGATCTGGTCGTTGCCGCCATTGCCCTGGATCGTGTCATTGCCCTGAGCGCCTTTTAGCTTGTCGCCGAAAGCACTGCCCAGCAGCGTGTCGTTGCCTTCATGGCCCCACTCGTCGACGGCTCTTTCGGAGTCACGTTTGTCTATGAAAAGATTGGCCATTTTCGTCTCCATCGGGTTGCCCGGACACCTGTTCGCCGGCTGATGGGATGACGCTAGCCTGCTTTGCGGCAAGTGGTTGTTTCCCCGGAAACAGGGGGTCGAATAAAACCACGGGCTCAAACGTAACTTAAAATTTTCATCATTCCTGGGTTGACGGATGGAGTCCGAACCGTGATGTTGCGCCGCGAAACGGGAGACGAGAGCATGCTGAAAGTCTACGGCATTTACCGATCGCGCGCCTCGCGCACCTATTGGATGGCTCTGGAACTGGGCATCGAATTCGAAAGCATTCCGGTCATTCAGGGCTATGCCCTGCCCGAACCGCTGGCGCCGGATGCGCGTCTGAACACGCAGTCACCGGCATTCCTGAAGCTCAATCCCAACGGCCATATCCCGACCATCGATGACGATGGCCTGGTGCTCGGCGAATCCGTCGCCATCAACCTTTATCTCGCGAGCAAGCATCGCGGGCCGCTGACCTCGGGCAGCCTGCAGGAAGAGGGCCTGATCGCCCAATGGTCGTTCTGGGCCGTCAACGAGATCGAGAGCCAGTCGATCAGGATCGTCCAGACCTATGATCGCGGGCTGCAGGACACGCCCGGCGGTAAGGACACGATCGCGGTCGCCACCCGCATGCTGAAAAAGCCGATCGGCGTTCTCGACGCACATCTGGCGGAATGCGAATATCTGGTCGGCCACCGCTTCACCGTCGCCGATCTCAACCTTGTGGAAATCATCCGCTATGCGCTCAGCGAAAAGGAATTTTTCGCGGCCTATCCGCATGTGCTGGAATGGGTGGAGAAATGCCACGACCGCGATGCGTTCAGGGAAATGATGGCAAGGCGGGCAGCGGAGGCCTAGATATGCCGTTTCCGGTCGATGCAGAATAAATCGGTTCATGCAGAGCTCGAACTGGCGCGTCATTGCCGGCTGCCTATTGCGCGGCAATGACGAAGGAAACCGCGGGGAAGTGGAAATCGATCAGCGAACTCGCCGCCGAAGATTTCGCCCGCTGTATTCCGAAGCATGATATCGACGAAGCAATCCCGCGTGGACGAACTTAAGGCGACTGGGCAGGACCGTAGGCTCCTATACTGTCACCTCCGCACACGACAGGCACCAGCCTTCGCCATGCAGCCAGCAGGTCTCGTCTTCGGGATGCGCGTCGCAGCGCAATGACCGGACCCTGGTGCCGCGATCCCGCCGGAACGCATTCAGCAGGCGATTGCTGACGTCTTCATCGCGAGCACCGCTGAAACCGATAAACGAGACCGAGGACAGGAAGCGGGCTTCGAATGCCGTCTCCGTCCTGCGCGTTGCAAGCAGCATGCAGCCGGAACCGTGCGTCACCGTCATCGGGAAAAGCAGCCGGCCGCCCATCCTGATCGCATCGAGCCAGCTTTGCTGCGGATGCGTGGCACCTGCGCTGGCGACGATGACATCCGACGGCGGCAAGGCTATCGACGCCCCGTCGGCATTTTGAACCTGAACCTGATGCCACGGCGCGAGAGCCGCCCGGGCGCGGGCCGCGAGTTTCGGCGCCAGTTCGATGCCCGTGACCTTGCCTTCCGGGCCGGTGAGTTCCGCCATGATCGCGGTATAGTAGCCGGTGCCGCAGCCGAGATGGACGATTTCCTCGCCGCTCTTGATATCGAGACGGTCGAACTGATAGGCCCACAGGCTGGGCTGGCCGTTGTTGATCAGGCGCTTCTCGTCGAGTGCAATGAGCACGTCATGATAGACATGCCTCGGGTCGGCGTCCTCGGTCGTCCAGTAGACCGCCAGATCCCACGGGCTCCTGACCCGCCATGGGCCTGGCCCTACGAAATCCTCGCGCGGCACCTTCCCAAAGGCGGCTTGAAGCTGTGCGGAACGCATGCGCGTCGTGAACTGCAGTTCCGACGCGTATAAAGCGCGGGCTTTAGCAACCGATATCATGGCGGCCTCCGAATGAACGGCGAGGGATCACCACAGATTAAACCGCAAACCGCCGCCTTCCAACAGAGATTGCGAGGATTGGCGGCACTTAGGCCGCAACCCCCGGCACATCCTTGAGATCGTACCAGACGGGGATGCCGCGTTCGGTGGCAATCTTCACGTCGTTGTCGGCGCCCTTGGAGGCACCGGGCAAGCGCAGGACACCTTCGCAAAGCGCCAGCAGCCGATGGGCGACGGGGTGGAAAATCTGCTCATAGAGGTCGTCGCCGATATGCTTGCCGCCGGCGGCATTCCAGACGGGCAATGCCACCCATTCGCCGATCATCGGCACGTGACCGGCCGCAAACAATGCATGCGAAGGCGCTTCCAGTATTTTCAGATTGGCGGCCATCTTTGCGGGATCATCTCCCGTTCCCGAACGATATGGGCCGGCTATCAGGATCAGCATTTCATTCACTCCTTGATTGAAAATATTTTACGGTTTTGCACGATAAATCCGAAATTCACTTGTTTCAGGGTGATATTTCGGATATATTCATGAATATTCGTGCAATTACGTGCAATGTCAAGAGGAAAAAATGCTGACAAGCGAACGCAAGGCACTGATCCTGGCACGGATCCGCACAGACGGACGTCTGGTCGCCAAGACATTTGCCGAGGAACTGAGCCTGTCCGAAGATACCGTGCGTCGCGATCTGCGCGAAATGGCGGGCGATGGACTGCTGTTGCGCGTACACGGCGGCGCGCTGCCGATCCAGCCGGACCTGGCCGATTTCTCCACGCGCCGGGGCGTGTCGTCAGATGAGAAGCGACGGCTGGGCACACGCGCCGCGGCAATGATCAGGCCGCGGCAGATCGTTTTCCTCGATGGCGGCACGACCAATGCCGAGATCGTCCGCGCCCTGCCCCGCACGTTCGCTTTCACCGTCGTCACGCACAGTCCGACGATCGCCGGCGAACTGGAGCACCACCCGTCCGCCGAAGTCCTGCTGATCGGCGGCAGGCTCTACAAGCACTCCATGGTGGCGGTCGGCGCGATCGCCTCCGCCGGGATCGCCACAGTCCGCCCGGACATCTTCTTCCTTGGCGTCACCGCCATCCACCCACGCCACGGCTTTTCGACCGGCGATTTCGAGGAAGCGGCGATCAAGCGCCAGATCGTCTCGCAATCCGCCGAGACCTGGGTGCCGGCGACGCTGGACAAGCTCGATGCGGCCTCACCGGTTACAATCATGCCGCTCGAGGCAGCGACCGGCGTGATCGTCGCCGCAGGCATCGGGCGGGAGCAGTCAGACCTTCTGGAAGGCGCCGGGCTTCGGGTGGAACGGGCATCATGATGGGTGCGGCGCCGTTCAACTTTTGGTGAGAGGGTGGAAATCGCGCCGCAAACGCTCCATTCTGCGCTCAACAACGAGGAGCATGATCATGACGACATCTGCCAGAACTGTTTTCTATGGCGGCATCGCCGCGAGCCTGCTGATGGTGACTGCCGCCTCAGCGCATCACGGCTGGTCCTGGGCCGAGGACCAACAGGTTGAACTCTCCGGAACCATCAAGGCGATCATGATCGCGCCGCCGCATCCGACGCTCGACGTCGAGACCGCCGATGATGGCCTGTGGCGGGTCGAACTCGGCAATCCGCGCGCCACGGAACGTGCAGGCTTCGTCGAAGGCGTGGCAAAGGTTGGCGACATGATCGTCGCACTTGGCAACAAGTCCAAGGATCCGAGCGAAAAGCGGATGAAAGCGGTGCGCATCACCATCGGTGACAAGGTTTACGACATCTATCCCGAGCGCATCGAGTCGAACTGACGCATGGATTTTCTGGAATGGCTTTCCGGGTTGCCGCCGGCATCGGTGCTCAGGCAATCGGCAATCGTCTACATGCTGGTAAACGCCGCGCATATCCTGGCGATCGGATTGCTGGTCGGCGCGATCCTGCCGCTCGATCTCAGGCTGGCAGGCTTCTTCTCCCATGTGCCGGTCTCAGTTCTGGCGCCGTTTCTGTCTCAGGTATCGGCGACAGGATTGGTGCTCGCCGCCATCACCGGGCTCTGTCTTTTTTCAGTCAGGCCGTTGGAATATATCGTCAATCCTGCGCTTCTGACAAAGCTCGGCCTCATCGCCTTCGGCACTCTCAACGCGTTCCTGCAACACCGTGGCCCAGCCTGGCGCGAAGCGCTGCAGGACGGACCGATCCGCCTGAAAGTCCGCCTCCTGGCAATCGTCTCATTGGCGACTTGGATAACAGCCGTGATCGCCGGCCGCTGGATCGGGTTCCTCTAAACGATTCGCCTGCCTTGGTGGCCAAAGCGGCGATGGCTTGATATAGAAGCATGCGAGCTTCGAACCAACCGATGAATGGCGTCACGATGCAATGCTGAATACCAAGCCTGCCGCTGGTCGGCATCTGTGGCGCGCACTCGTCGTCCTTCTCACGCTCAATCTCGCCGCCTGCGCCTCGCGACCGGGGCCGGAAGTATTGCAAACCGTGCAAGCGCTGCCGGCCGCATCCGCAAAGCAGGTGAAGGTCTATGCGGTGACCACCCGAAGCCGGGTAACGCCCGACACCAATGTCTATGACAATGGCAAGTCGATTGCGTCCAACTATGCCGAGCTGACGGTTTCAATCCCGCCGGGCCACAAGCCTTCGCAGATCGAGTGGCCCGAAAAGAAGCCCGATCCCGAAAAATCCTTCGCGGTGGTCGGCCAGTCCGTGCTGGATCAGTCACAGTTCATTGCCGGCATTGGCGCGGAGCGGAAGGCATCGCAGAAAATCGGCGTGTTCGTGCACGGCTACAACAATAATTTCCAGGAGGCGCTGTTCCGGCTGGCCCAGCTTTCGGCGGATTCCGACGTCGTCGGAGCGCCGATCCTGTTTTCCTGGCCGTCGCAGGGAGCGCTGTCGGGCTATGTCGCCGACAAGGAAGCTGTGACCTATTCGCGAGATTATCTGGCAAGCCTGCTGATGGATCTTACCAAGGGCACGGGCAAGGGAACCGGCGAGATCTACGTTTTCGGCCATTCCATGGGCGGATGGCTGGTGGTGGAAGCCATCAGGCAATTGAAGCTGCAGGGCCGCGATGATGTGCTCGCCCATCTCAACATCGTCCTGGCGGCACCCGACATCGATTCCGACGTCTTCGGGGCGCAGATGCGGGTGATTGGCAAGCTGCCTCACCCGATGACGGTACTTGTCTCCGGCGACGACCGGGCGCTGGCGGTGTCGAAAGTGCTGAGCTACAGCACACAGCGGGTGGGAACGCTCAACGTCAACGATCCGCTCGTGCAGCAGGCGGCCATCGATGCCGGCGTGCAGCTCGTCGACATCTCGACGATCGAGGCGACGGATTCCGCCAAGCACAACCGTTTCGTCGATGCGGCGGCACTTTATCCGGCGCTGACCGCAAGGTCGGAGCGCAACGGACTGGGACAGGCCGGCGCCTTCGTGTTCGATGCCGCAGCAGCGACCGTATCAAGCCCGTTCAGGCTGGTGTCGGGGGCGCTGAAACAGGGTCAATAGATGGCTTGCCGGGCCTTCGAATAGACAGGCGATGCCGGACGTCTTGGTTGAACACCGACCACGCAACGAGGACTTCCATGCTGACAGACCCCGATCTTCGCTCGATCCGGGATGCAGGCCTGATCGATGACGCGAAGCTTGCCGAGATTGCCTCTTTTCTGGCAGCACGCGGGCAACCCTCGTCCGACATGCCAGTGCCGCGCTTCGACCTGACCCATATGCTCTGGTATGCCGGCGCGCTGATCATCATCGGCGCCATGGGGCTGTTCACCAATGAGGCCTTCAACCGCATGGGCGGCTGGGCACTCGCGGCCTGCGGCGGCGCCTATGCCGTCGTCTTTCTCGCCGCCGGTGAATATTTATGGCGAAATCGGGCGCTCCGCGTGCCGGCGGGCCTGCTTGTCGCCGTTGCCGTGTCGATGGCGCCGCTGATCATCTACGGTGTCCAGGATGCCATGGGCTTCTGGAAAACCGAGGCGGGGCAGCCCACCGATTACCAGGATTTCTTCGTCTATGTAAATGGCAGCTGGGTCTATATGGAGATCGGCGCGATCCTCGCCGCGCTGTTGGCGATCTACCGTTATCCGTTTCCGTTCATCCTGCTGATCGGTGCGGTTGCGCTGTGGTTCCTGTCGATGGACCTGGCGCTCTGGTTCACCCGGTCGCCGGACGGCTTCAACGAGTGGGACATTCGCCGCGACGTGTCGATGTGGGTCGGTATCGTGATGATCACCGCCGCATGGGCCGCCGATATCCTCCGCCGCGACCGGCGGGATTTCTCTTTCTGGATCCATATTTTCGGGATCATGGCCTTCTGGGGCGGAATGACGCTGCATGACGGCGGGACTGAACTGCAGAAGTTCCTGTATTGCCTGATCAATATCGGCCTGATCGGCCTGAGCGTTTTTCTCAACCGCCGCGTCTATGCCGTGTTCGGGGCGCTCGGCATCGCAACCTATCTCGGATACCTTGCCTACGAGGTCTTCAAGGACGTGATCCTGTTCTCCTTCGCGCTATCGGCAATCGGCATCGGTGTGATTGGCCTCGGCCTCCTGCTGCACCGCAACCGCGCGCGGCTCGTCGCGTCACTGGATGCGGTCCTGCCGCAATCGTTGCGATGGCTGCGACCGGAGCATGCGCGCGGGGCTGTTTGAATCCATCTGCACATTGCTACCGATCCGGATTGCAAATCAGAAGCTGCACTTCTTCAATCTGTTTCGCTGTATTTGGGAGGCCCGCCTTTTTCAGGGCTGCGATATACTGATCAAATGTGAATACTGGCGCTTTATAATGGAGAAAGTCCTGCTGGGCAGCACTGATAAACAGTTCGGGTGATATTCCGAAAAGATCAAGCAGGAAATCGTCCGGATGCTGTGCTTTCATGCCTAGGGGCGTCAGGATCTCTGCGGGAAAGTCCTTCAAATTGAATGTGACAATCACATCCGCGCATGTCTTAATAGCTGCAGCGAGCACGTGCCGATCGTCGGGATCAGGTAATTCGAAGGATTTTTCAAGCGGTTCATACCCTGTAACTAAGCAGTCGGGTACGGAAGCATTCACAAGCATACGCATGCGCTCGAGCTTTTCGAGTGGCACATTCTGCTCTTTATGAATACTGTTTACCCACTCATTGTTGATTTTCTCGGTCCAGCGCGCACGAAACATTTTTGTTTGCGCTAGAAAAAGAACGAGGCTTTTCAGCCTCGCTCCAAAAAATACATTAGCATCGATGAGTACGGTAAAGGTTGAAATCATTCCAAGCCAAGTTCCCGCGTCAGCTCGGCTAGTTCAGCAAGCGCTGCACTCCGATCGGCCTTTGATGCTTGCTCGAAAGCCACCAAATCGGCAAATTTCACTCGACGGTGCCGATTAACCAACCGAGCGGGCAGTTTGCCTTCATCAATTAACTTGCAGACGAAGGGACGGGACACATTGAGAAAATCGGCGGCTTGCTTCGTTGTGAGTTCAGCTTCATGTGGGATCACCGAAAGCGCCTTGCCTTCCGCCATAGCTTCGAGAACTGCCAGCATCATGTGTACAGCCTTGGCTGGCAGGGGTACTGCAGACCATTCAACAAAGAAAGTGATGTTCTCATGGCTCTTTGCAAAGCCTTCAAGTCGCTCAACCGCCTTTCGAGCGATGGCAGACTCCGTTTCCGTCGTCGGCAAGGTCTCCTTGAAGCTATTCGAATACGCCAGCATGGTGGTATCCCTTTGAAATCAGCGCACGCTTGCGCCTAACTACTCGCATTATAAGCAGCAGACGCAATAAACGCAATAAACGCAATATATGCTTCCGGCACGGCCCTCACCGATCGCTTGTCTCCCACCTTGGATTGATCCAGGGCTCCTGATTGCTGCGGGCAAGCGGCGGCTTGCCGAGGATGTGGTCGGCGGCCTTTTCCCCGGTCATGATCGACGGCGCGTTGAGATTGCCGTTGGTGACATGCGGGAAGATCGAGGAATCCGCCACGCGCAGGCCATCGACGCCGATCACCCGGGTTTCAGGATCGACCACAGCCATCGGATCGTCCTTGGCGCCCATACGGCATGTGCCGCAAGGATGGTAGGCGCTTTCGAGATGCTCGCGCAGGAAGGCATCGATCTCGTCGTCCGTCTGAATCGCGGCACCCGGCTGGATTTCCGGCCCCCGGAATTCGTCGAATGCCTGCTGGCCGAAGATCTCGCGGGTCAGGCGCACGGCGTGGCGGAACTTGATCCAGTCTTCCTCGTGGCTCATGTAGTTGAAGCGGATCACCGGTTCGGCCTTGGCATCGTTCGAGCGCAGCGTCACGCTGCCGCGCGATTTCGACAGGTTGTAGCCAACATGCGCCTGAAAACCGTGGCTCTTGGCGGCGGCCTTGCCATCATAGGAAATCGCCACCGGCAGGAAGTGATACTGCATATCCGGCTGCTTGACGCCGGGCGCCGAACGCAGGAAGGCGCAGGCCTCGAACTGGTTGGACGTACCCAGGCCCGTCTTGGTGAACATCCACTGCGCACCCGCGACCCCCTGCCAGAACCACGGCAGCCACGAATAAAGCGACACCGGCTTGGTCGCAACCTGCTGGAAATAGAACTCCATATGGTCCTGCAGGTTGGCGCCGACACCCGGCCGATCGGCCTTGACCTCGATGCCCATCTGGCTGAGATGCGCGCCAGGGCCGATGCCCGACAGCATCAGCAGTTTGGGCGAATTGAACGATGAGGCCGAGACGATCACCTCGCGGTTGGCCTTGACCACCTCGATCCTGCCGCCGCGTTCGATCTCGACGCCTGTGGCGCGACCGTTCTCGATGATCACCCGGCGCGCCAGGCAATGGACGATTTCGACATTCGGGCGCTTTAACGCCGGCCTGAGATAGGCATTGGCTGCCGACCAGCGCCGGCCCTGATAAATCGTCTGCTCCATATGGCCGAAGCCTTCCTGCTTCTCGCCGTTGTAATCCTCGGTGAGCTCGAAGCCGGCCTGCTTGCCCGACTGGATGAAGGCGTGGAACAGCGGGTTCTTGACCGGCCCGCGCCGCACATGCAGCGGCCCGTCGGTGCCGCGCCAGCCCTCCTGCCCGCCAGCGGACTGTTCGAGCCGCTTGTAATAGGGCAGCACGTCGGCATAGGACCAGCCGCGCGCGCCGAGCTCTTCCCACCGGTTGAAATCCTCGGCATGGCCCCGGACATAGACCAGGCCGTTGATCGACGAGGAGCCGCCGATGACCTTGCCGCGCGGCGCGGTGATGCGGCGATTGTTGAGGTTTGGCTCGGGCTCGGAGAGATAGCCCCAGTTATAGCGCTTCATGCTCATCGGCCAGGCAAGTGCTGCCGGCATCTGGATGAACGGGCCGAAATCGGACCCGCCGAACTCCAGCACCAGAACCGTGTTCCTGCCGTCCTCGGAAAGCCGGTATGCCAGTGCCGAACCCGCCGAACCCGACCCGATGATGATGAAATCCGCTTGTGTCATTCCGCTCTGTCCCCACGGCGAAAGTACCCCCCTCATCCGACCCTTCGGGCCACCTTCTCCCCGTTGGGGAGAAGAGGGAGCATTTCGCTCTTATCTCTCCACGTGTCATCCTCGGGCTTGACCCGAGGATCCACACTTCAATCGCCGCGCTTCAAAAATGGATCCTCGGGTCAAGCCCGAGGATGACGCTTTTCTGGTGACGCGATACCCATCCCCGATTGGAAGTGCAGTCGTTAATACGGCGCCTCGACCTTGCCCATCGACACATAGACCGTCTTGATATCGGAGTAATGCTGGATGGCGGCGAGCGAATTCTCGCGGCCGAAACCCGACTGCTTGACGCCGCCGAAGGGGATTTCCACCGGGCAGAGATTATAGGTGTTGATCCAAAGCGTACCGGCTTCCAGACGATCGACCATGCGATGGGCGCGCGTCATGTCGCTGGTGAAGACGCCGCCGGACAGGCCGAATTCGGTCGCGTTGGCCCGCTCGACCACCTCGTCTTCATGATCGAAATCGAGCACGCACATGACAGGCCCGAAAATTTCTTCCCGCGCGATGATCATGGAGTCCGTGACATCGGCAAATACGGTCGGCTGGACATAGCAGCCATCGGCGGAGACGGCGTTGGGGATCGCGCCGCCGGTCAGAAGCGTTGCGCCCTCGGCCTTGCCCTTGGCGATATAGGCGAGGATTTTCTCCTGCTGGGCGCGGTTGATGACCGGGCCAAGCTGAGTTGCCTCGTCCATCGGATCGCCGATCAGGATCGCTTCCGTGCGGACTTTCAGGCGGGAGAGAAACTCGCTCTTGATGCCCTTCTGCACGAAGACGCGGGTGCCGTTGGAGCAGACCTGACCGGTCGAATAGAAATTGCCGAGCATGGCGCCGCCGATCGCCGAATCTATATCGGCGTCGTCGAAGACGATCAGCGGCGACTTGCCGCCGAGTTCCATCGTCACGTGGCGCAGGCCAGCAGCGGCGGCCTCATAGACCTTGCGGCCGGTCGGCACCGAGCCGGTCAGCGAAACCTTGCTGACATCGGGATGGTTGACGAGCAGCGGCCCGGTCGTCCGGTCGCCCTGGATGACGTTGTAAAGACCCTTGGGCAGCCCCGCCTCGATCAGGATTTCGGCGATCTTCAGTGCGCCGAGGGGCGTGTTTTCCGAGGGCTTGAAGACCATGGCATTGCCACAGATCAGCGCCGGCGCACCCTTCCAGCAGGCGATCTGCTGGGGATAATTCCAGGCGCCGATGCCGACGCAGACGCCGATCGGAATGCGCTTGGTATAGGCCCAGTCGGCACCCAGCGGGATATGCTCGCCGTTCAGCGCAGCACCGGCAACGCCGCCGAAAAATTCGAATGAATCCGCGCCCGAAGTCGGATCGGCGACGATGGTTTCCTGGATCGGCTTGCCGGTATCCAGGGTTTCCAGTTCGGAGAGCTCGCGGTTGCGATCGCGCATGATTTCGGCGGCGCGCTTGAGGATGCGGCCCCGCGCGGTGGGGCTCATCTTCGCCCAATCGACCTGGGCTCGCTTGGCGCTGGCAATGGCCTTTTCGACGATCGCGGGCGTGGCGGCATGCAGCCGGGCGATCACCTCGCCGGTGGCAGGATAGACGCTCTCGAATGGCGTACCGGCGGTGTCTTCTATATATTCGCCATCGATGAAATGGCTGGCTTTCGGCTGCGCGCGCATAATGTTCCCTACTGGGTGAAAACCCGGGTTAAACATGAACGCGAACATATAGATAGAAGCACCCTTTGGCACCCCTGAGCGCGGGTCAGATTCCGTCTCATTTGCGACAGAATCGGTTCGTTCGGGATACAGGATACCGCGCATGACCCGCCGTCATGCGCGGTACTCCGAACATCAGGTAAAAGGATGGCTAATCCTTATTACTACTTGACGATGGTCACCATCTCGGCCTGAAGCTTCTTGCCCGTCTTCTGATAGGCCACTTTAACCTTCTCGCCGCCCTTGATGCCCGGATCCTTGAAATTCGACGCCAAGGTGAATGTGTCGCCATTGGCGAGCGTCAGCGACTTTCCGGTTTCGTAGGTCTTGACCGTGCCGGTCATGGACATGCTTGCCGCGAAGGCGGCGGGCACCATAGCAACAGAAGAAAGAATGACTGCAGAAGCAAAAAGAACGCGCATTGGCGTAGTCCTCTTTATATGGCCACACGAAAGTTTTTGATGGTCGTGTCATGGCCAGGATGGGCTCGTCTGAATTTGTCGCGTCGCGCTGATATACTTATCAGTGCCGGCAAATTCCGCTCCCAAGAGGCAGTTGTAGAATTATTTTAAGGGAACTCAACTTAAATGATGTTCATGTGTTCCCGTTTTATTCTATATTAATTTAATGTTTGCTTTCGCCATATTTGCCCTAATCTCCACATTCCGCCGCAAATACGGCGGAATATTGCAAGTTCGCCGGCCTGCGGCAATATCACTCGCCAGAGAGGACAAATTTCACTCACCTTGGGGGACGAATTTCACTCACCCCGGGGATAGCGCTTTGAATCTTCGAGGTTATCGAGGTTCATGTGATTGCGCATGTAGCGCTCGGATGCCTTCTGCAGTGGCTGGTGATCCCATGGATAATAGGCGCCGTTGCGAAGCGCTTCATAAACCACCCAGCGGCGCGCCTGGCTCTCGCGCACTTCGGAATCGAAACGCTGCATGTCCCATTGTACCAGCGCCCGCGACCGAAAAGTCGCCAGAGTGGCTGCATGGGCCGGATCAGCGGCAAGATTGGTCAACTCGCCGGGGTCAGAATCGAGATCGTAGAGCTGATCGGGATCGAGCGCGCAGTGGATATATTTCCATTTGCCCTCGCGGATGCCGACCAGCGGCGAATAGGACCCCTCAGCTGCATATTCCATCAGCACCGGAGCGGTGCGCTCGCCGCCATGGATAACCGGCACGAGGCTCTCGCCGTCGGTCCATGGCATGATGCTGTCCATCGAAATGCCGGCAAGATCCGCGAGCGTCGGGGCGATATCGAGATTGGAGACCGGCGCATCATGGCGTCCGGCGGGAATATCGGGACCGGCAATCATCAGCGGCACCCGTGCCGAACCCTCGAAGAAGCTCATCTTGAACCACAGGCCGCGTTCGCCCAGCATATCGCCATGATCCGAGCAGAACAGGATCATGGTATCGTCCAGCATCCGTGTGCGGGTCAGCGTGTCCAGAAGTTCGCCGACCTTTTCGTCCACATAGGAAATATTGGCAAAATAGCCGCGGCGCGCGCGGGCGACATTCTCTTCGGTGATGTCGAATTTCTGATAGTCGCATGACAGCATCAGTCGCTGCGAATGCGCGTCCTGCTTTTCGAATGGAATGGCGCCGATGTCGGGCAGGAGCTGGTTTTGCCCTTCGTATAGATCCCAGAATTTCTTGCGCGCGACGTAAGGATCATGCGGGTGGGAAAAAGATACCGTGACACACCATGGCCGGCGTTCGGCATCATCGTTGTCGCGTGACAATTGATAGAGCTTCTGGTTGGCGAGGAAGGCCACCTCGTCGTCATATTCCATCTGGTTGGTGATTTCAGCCACCCCTGCCCCGGTCACCGAACCCATGTTGTGATACCACCAGTCGATCCTCTCGCCGGGCTTGCGGTAATCCGGCGTCCAGCCGAAATCGGCAGGGTAGATATCGGTCGTCAGCCGTTCCTCGAAGCCGTGCAACTGATCGGGACCGACGAAATGCATCTTGCCGGAAAGCGCGGTGTAGTAGCCTGCGCGGCGAAGATGATGCGCATAGGTCGGGATCGAGGAGACATATTCGGCGGCGTTGTCGTAGACCCTGGTTCGGCTTGGCAGTTGCCCCGCCATGAAGGAGGCACGCGCCGGCGCGCAGAGCGGCGACGATGTGTAATTGTTCCGGAAGCGGGCCGAACGGGCGGCGAGCGCCTTCAGGTTTGGCGCATGCAGGAAGTCCGCAGGGCCGTCCGGAAAGAACGTGCCATTCAGCTGATCGACCATGATGATGAGAATATTGGGCTTTTCGACTGACATATCCAACCGTTCCACTGCTTCGTTGTGCCGCAACCGCGTGCGGTGCTGCCGTCCATATAGACAGGATCGGCCGAGGGATCGCCTCCTTTATCGAGAGGTTTTCAATCCTGTTTGCGACGCGATGGCGGTGATTTCGGGAAAGCCTTGCCTACGATCATCATCCTGGGGTTGCGCACAAACCACAAATGCAAGACGGTCATCAAACTATCACATTCGGAGAAGGAATTATTCAATAATTTCAGTGATGGTCAGACAAAAGACTACTATTCGGAGTTTTATATGTCGGCCCTCGTTTCAGAAAGAATTTCATTCCCAATCCGTTATGCCGGCGAAAAATTGCTTTCGCTGGCCAAACTGGTGCTCGACCCGGCCTTCCAGCCCGTTGTCGAAGTCGGTACCGGAGCGGTGTTCGGCTATGAATCGCTGATGCGCGGCTACGACCAGATGGGTTTCAACTCGCCGCTCGACCTGATCGACCGCATGGCCGAGACCGGGCAACTCGCGGCCCTCGACCAGATGATGGCCGGCCGCGCGCTGTCGAAATTCACCTCCCTGCCGGATTTCCGCTCCGCCACGCTGTTCATCAACCTCGATGTACGTTTGATTCCCGAAGGCGAGGCATTGCTCGACGTGCTGATCCGGCACCTTCAGATGCATTCCATTCCGCCGTCTTCGATCTGCTTTGAACTTTCCGAGCGTTTCGACAATACCGCCATCCCCCAATTCGGTCCGCTGATCGGCAAGATGCGGCGCTCCGGCTTCAAGATCGCCATTGACGACTTTGGCGTCGGCCGCGCGGAGTTCAAGTTGCTGTGCGACTATCCGGTCGACTATCTGAAGATCGACCGGCATTTCGTCACCTCCATCGACAGCATGCCGAAGAAGCAGCATCTGGTCCGCAATATCGTTGGCATCGCACATGCTTTGGGGATCAGGGTGATAGCCGAAGGCGTGGAGACAGAAGCCGAGTTCCTCGCGTGCCGGCAGTTCGGCGTCGATATGGTACAGGGCTATTACATCGCCCGCCCTTCGGTCAATGTCAGCGAGCAAATGCCATCCTTCCCGCATCTTCTCGATCCGATCAGGACGCGGATGTCAGGCCCCTCGCTCGACGAACTGCTGATCCGCCAGAAGATCGAGATCCTGCCTGTCGTCTATGAGGATGATTCCATCGAGCGGGTGTTCGAGATGTTCCGGAAGAATCCGGATGCCAGTTATTTTCCTGTACTGAACGCCAATCGCGAGCCGCGCGGCATTATCCAGGAAAACCAGCTCAAGGAATATATCTACCATCCATTCGGGCGCGACCTGCTGAAGAACCGCGACTACCTGCGTTCGGTCTCCTATTTCGTCAAGCCGGCGCCGATCGTCAGCCTCGATTCCGACACCGACGATCTGGTGGCCGCATTTGCCAACACGGAAGGCTGCCAATGCGTGCTGCTGACCGAGAACATGCGCTATGCGGGCGCCATGTCGGCGGCGTCGCTGCTCAAGATCCTGAACGAAAAGCAGCTCAAGACAGCGCAGGACCAGAACCCTCTGACCGGTCTGCCCGGCAATCTGGCGATTCTCAATCACCTTCGCAACACAGCCAAGGACGGCGATCGTTCGCGCTTCCTCTGCTATTGCGATTTCGATAATTTCAAGCCGTTCAACGATGTCTATGGTTTCCACGCCGGCGACCGGGCGATCGCGCTGTTTGCCGGACTGATGCGCAAGCACGTGTTCAGCGGCACGGATTTCGTCGGCCATGTCGGCGGCGATGATTTCTTCATCGGGCTTCAGGACCGGGACCAGGCACAGACTGTCGGCATGATCGAGGCGCTGTTATGCGATTTCCATGATGAAGTGCGGCACCTCTACACCGCCGACGACCGGCTGCGCGAATATATGATCGGGCACGATCGCGACGGCCTGGAAAAGCAGATCCCTCTGATGCGCTGCTCGATTGGCGTGCTGGAACTGCCCGAAGGCGTCGTCATCAGCGATATCAATCGCATCAGTGCCGAGATCGCCGGCATCAAGGCAGGCGCCAAGCAAAGCCAAACGGGGCTCTGCTATGCGCGGCTCGGCGAGAACGACATCCCGAGGCATTGAGGTCGTCATCCGGGCTTTGCAGCCGTGGCTTTTGGTTCTAAACCGCTTCTCATATTTTCGAGGAGTTTCCTGATGCCCGTTCCTTCCGATATGCGCTATGTCGATCTGCCCACGCCGGGCGGTCCGGAGATGATGGTGGTCGCGCGCGGTCCCCTGCCGCAGGTGAAGCCGGACGATATCCTGATCCGTGTCGAGGCGACGGGCGTCAACCGTCCCGATATCGCCCAGCGCCAGGGCAGCTATCCGCCGCCGCCGGATGCGAGCCCGATCCTCGGATTGGAAGTTGCCGGCGAAATTGTCGCCACTGGCGCCGATGTTGCGGGGTTTGCTGTCGGCGACAAGGTCTGCGCGCTTGCCAATGGCGGCGGCTATGCCGAATATTGCGCAGTGCCCGCCACCCAGGCGCTCCACTGGCCGAAGGGCTTTGACGCCATCAGGGCTGCGGCAGTGCCCGAGACCTATTTCACCGTCTGGGCCAATCTGTTCATGATGGCCGGGCTGAAAGCCGGCGAGACCGCGCTGATCCATGGCGGATCGAGCGGCATCGGCACAACCGCGATCCAGCTTGCCAAGGCGCTTGGCGCCCATGTCTTCACCACGGTCGGCAGTGATGAAAAAGCGGAGGCCTGCCGGAAGCTCGGCGCCGACAGGGCGATCAATTACAGGACCGAGGATTTCGCATCGGTCATCAAGGCGGAGACCAGGGGCGGCGTCGACGTCGTGCTCGACATGATCGGTGCGGCCTATTTCGACAAGAACCTCGCCTCGCTCGCCCGCGACGGGCGGCTGTCGATCATCGCGTTTCTCGGCGGCGCGGTGGCGGAGAAAGCCAACCTCACGCCGATCATGGTCAAGCGTCTGCGCGTCATGGGCTCGACCATGCGACCGCGCACGGCGATGGAAAAGCGCGAAATCCGCGACGATTTACGCGCCAGGGTCTGGCCGTTGCTGGAGGCCGGCACGGTCGGTCCCGTCATTCACAAGGTGTTCGACCTGGACGATGTGGTCGAAGCCCACAGGCTGATGGAATCGAGCGATCATATCGGCAAGATCGTACTGAAGGTGGGCTGACTATTCGCGCCTGACGAACGCTGCGATCTTCTCCCGTGTCCCTGCCATATCGATATTATCAGCCATGGCCGCTGCGGCATCGGCATAGGCTGCCGCGATATCCATGTCCGACTGGCGGTAGAACAGCGATTTGCCAAGCCCGATGGCCGACGGCAGTTTCGAAGCGATGGCGCGGGCGGCCTCCATGACTGTTGCATCGAGCCTGTCTGCCGGCACGGCCTCGTTGATAAGTCCGATCTCGGCCGCCCTTGGCGCGAGAATCAACCTGCCCGTCAGCGCGAGATCGAGCGCCTGTTTCGGGTGCACTGCGCGCGACAGCGCCACCGATGGCGTCGAGCAAAACAGGCCGAGATTGATGCCGTTGATGCCGAATTTCGCCGTTTCAGCAGCATAGGCGAGATCGCAGGTGGCGACCAACTGGCAACCGGCCGCGACCGCCGCCCCCTGGACATTCGCGATAAATGGCTTCGGCGCATTGCGGATCGCCATCATCAGCCGCGAACAACGATCGAAATGGGCGTGCTGCCAGGCGTGGCTCTCGTGTTCCAGCATTTCCTCGAGATCGTGGCCGGCGGAGAAGATCCTGCCGTTGGCCGCCAGGATCACGACCCGCACATCTTTATTCTCGACAGCCTCGTTGATCCGATCCTCCAGTGCATCCATCATCGCGGCGGACAGCGCATTGCCTTTGTCTGGACGATTCAGCGTGATCGTGGCAATGCTATCGGAGATGCCGATCAGCACGAGTTCATTGCTCATTTCAGACCTCCTTGAAACGGTCGCGCAGCTTGAATTTCTGGATCTTGCCGGTCGAAGTGCGCGGCAACTCCGAGAAGAAGAAGGAGCGCGGCACCTTGAAGCCAGCGAGATGGCTTCTGCACCAGACCTTGAGTTCGTCTTCGGTCGCCGACATGCCGGAGCGCAGTTCGATAAAGGCACAGGGTGTTTCGCCCCATTTCGGATCAGGCCTGGCGACAACCGCCGCATTGGCGACCGCCGGGTGCTTATAGAGGGCATCCTCGACCTCGATCGAAGAAATATTCTCGCCACCGGAAATGATGATGTCCTTCGAGCGGTCCTTGATCTGGATATAGCCGTCCGGATGCATCACGCCGAGATCGCCGGAATGAAACCAGCCGCCCGCGAAGGCATCGTCGGACGTCTTGCGGTTCTTGAGATAGCCCTTCATGACGACGTTGCCCGAGAACATCACCTCGCCGATCGTCTCCCCGTCGCGCGGTACCGGCTGCATTGTTTCGGGATCGATGACATCAAGCCGTTCCAGCGTCGAGTAGCGCACGCCCTGCCGCGCCTTCTTCCTCGCCCAGCCGGAAGAATCCAGCATGTCCCACTGATTCTGCCATTCGTTGACGACGGCGGGGCCGTAGGTCTCGGTCAGGCCATAGAGGTGGATCACCTCGAAGCCCTCGGCCTTCATTGCCCCCAGCACCGCCTCGGGCGGCGGCGCGGCGGCGGTCATGAAGGTAACGGATTGGGAAAACGGCCGCCTCTCGTCCGTCGTTGCATTGAGTATGATCGACATGACGATCGGCGCGCCGCACATATGGGTGACGCCGTGTTCGGCGATCGCCTCGTAGATTGCCGCCGCGCGAACCTGCCGGAGACAGACATGCGTGCCGCCGACCACCGAGATCGACCACGGAAAACACCAGCCATTGCAATGGAACATTGGCAGCGTCCAGAGATAGACCGCCCCGCTCGGCATGGAACTGGTGAGGATATTGCCGAGCGCCAAAAGATGCGCGCCGCGATGATGATAGACCACACCCTTGGGATTGGACGTGGTGCCAGAGGTATAATTGAGTGAAATGGCATCCCATTCGTCGCCGGGGACGCGGTACGCATAGTCGGGGTCACCCTCCGCAAGGAAGGCTTCATAGTCGATTTCCCCGAGAAATTCACCGGTTTGCGGGAACTCGGGATCGTCGTAATCAATGACGATCGGCTTGACCTTGGCCAGTGAGAGCGCCTGGCGGATCGTTTCGGAAAACTCGCGATCCGTGATCACGACGCGCGCCTCGCCGTGATCGAGGATGAAGGCTATGGTTGCTGCATCGAGCCGCGTGTTCATGGTGTTGAGCACGGCGCCCGTCAACGGCACGCCATAGTGACATTCGATCATCGCGGGCGTGTTGGCGAGCATGACGGCGACCGTATCACCGCGTCCGATGCCGCGCCTTTCGAGCGCAGAAGCGAGGCGCCGCGACCGGAAACGCAGATCGCGATAGGTTTCGCGCGCCCTGCCATGGATAATCGCGACGCGTTCAGGAAACGTCTCAGCCGCACGTTCGAGAAACGTCAACGGCGTCAACGGCTGAAAATTGGCCGGATTGCGATCGAGATCAGTATCGTAAATGCTGCTTGTCATGGTCGGCTCCTCCCCTTGACCTATCTCTAGGTCAAATGGAGGACGTTGGAAAGTTGGCATAAGGCGGGATGCGCCGCCCGTCTGTGGCATGGCTTCCATGCGCCTGCCGCCATTGCTCGAAAGGCATCAATCGTGTAGGCACCCGCACGATAGATTTTCGCTCCCATGACAAAGAGATATTCCGCAGATGTCCGGCTTTGACCTTATCCTATTCGATTGCGACGGCGTGCTCGTCGATTCCGAAATCATCGCAGCGCAGGTGGAATCGAAACTGCTGAAAGAAGCAGGCTTTGAAATCACCGCCGAGGACATGTGCATCCGTTTTGCCGGTCTGGACTGGAAAGACATCCTGCTGGAAATCGAGAAGGAATCGGACATTCCCCTCTCCGCCTCGCTGATCGACAAGTCGGAAACGCTGCTCGACAGAGCGTTGATGCAACGGATGAAAATCATCGAAGGCGTTAAATTCGCCCTTTCCAAGATCACCGAACAAAGCTGTATCTGCTCGAACTCGTCAAGCAAGCGGCTGGACATGATGCTGACCAAAGTCGGCCTCAAGCCCTATTTCGAACCGCATATCTATTCCGCCAAGGATCTGGGGCCGGGCCGCAGCAAACCGAAGCCCGATATCTATCTGCATGGCGCCAAGGTCTTCAACGTCGATCCGTCGCGCTGCCTGGTGGTCGAGGATTCGGTACACGGCGTGCATGCGGCGCGTGCCGCCGGCATGCGGGTGATCGGCTTCACCGGCGGTTCGCACACCTATCCGACTCATGCCGACCGTCTGACGGATGCCGGCGCCGAGACTGTGCTGTCGCGTATGGTTGAACTGCCCCAGATGGTCGAAGCACTGAAGAACTGGACGGAGCTGGCGTAGCTCGAAATGGAGAGGTAGCCTCTCACCTGCAAAATCCGGGACTTAACCTTCGCCTTCGTCGAAGGCTCGTCTAACGCCCTGATTTTGCTTCCTTTCCCACAAGCGGAAAGGAAGCCGTGGCACGATCTCGCGAGCAGTTTCACCTCTCCCCTTGTGGGAGAGGAAGCAATTTCATCGACTTAGCGATTGCAGGCGTGAGTACGCAGGAGGCATTGCAGCGAGGGGCGATTACACAACCAGCCAATCACTTCGTATTATACGGGCCTTCGTCGATACCGGCAAACAGCCGCGCCATGCTGGCCGGACCGCCCGGATCGAGCACTACATTTTCCTTGGTGAAGAGAAACTGGCCTGAACTCTGTCCTGGCGCCAGCGTCACCGGAAACTGGCTGAGTTCGGAATACAGCGTCGCATCGCCATCGGTCGCTGCGACACGGATCGGCAGGGTATATGTCGTGCCGGGCTGGCCGGCCGGGCCGAGAATCAGACGACCATGCACGACCACCGTCACCCTCAGGCCGGAAGCACCCTGGAAGCATTGACGCGTGGTCTGGTCCAATGTCGCCTGCATCACCAGCTTTTCAGGATCTGACGTGCCATCGGGATTTTTCTTCGCGCCCTTGGCGTATTGGCGGTAGACTGCGGTGCCTTCGCGCAGATAGACGAGCGGGCACTGGCCCTGGACCACGACCGGCTTGCTGGCGTCGGCTGCAGTCTCATCTTTCTTCTTGTTGAAATTGAACGTCCCGCTCATGTCACTGGAACTGCAGCCTGCCACCAGAGCGAGTGCCGCGAACGAAGAAAAAAGCTTGACGAATTTGCCGGACACTATGACGCCCACCCCTGTTGAACTCATGAACTCGACGGATAATCGCCGTTCTTTATCTTGTGCAATCAGACCTTTTCATGGCCTGCCGACTTGGTCTATACCAGCCGCAAAATAAAAAATCGATTGGCCGCAACAAAGATTCAGCCATTTTCCTGGCGTTCCCGGACGCAAAGGGAACATTGCCCGGCGAGGCCGGCTGGTAGGCTTTGCTGGTGAGGCAATCGACTGAAATAGAGGTATTGACGTGCGCTATGTTTCGACCCGGGGAGAAGCTCCGGTTTTGGGTTTTTCGGATGCTCTTCTGACAGGTCTGGCACGCGATGGCGGCCTCTATATTCCCGAGGAATGGCCGCATTTCTCCAAGAAGGAGATCCGTGCCCTGCGCGGCAGGAGCTATCAGGAGATCGCTCACGCCGTGCTCTCGCCCTTCACCGGCGGCGAGATTGCCTCCGATGACCTGAAGCGCATGATCGACGAGGCCTATGCCACGTTCAAGCATCCGGCGGTGGCGCCCCTCGTCCAGAGCGGCCCGAACTCCTTCATACTCGAGCTTTTCCACGGCACCACGCTCGCCTTCAAGGACGTGGCGATGCAATTGCTGGCGCGGTTGATGGACAACGCGCTGGCCGGCCGCGACGAACGCGCGACCATCGTCGGTGCGACCTCCGGCGACACCGGGGGTGCTGCGATCGATGCCTTTGGCGGCCGCGATCGCACGGATGTCTTCATTCTGTTTCCGCACGAGAAAGTGTCGCCGGTCCAGCAGCGGCAGATGACCACGACCGAACACGCCAACGTGCATGCGATCGCAGTCAGAGGAACGTTCGACGATTGCCAGGATCTCGTCAAGGCGATGTTCAACGACACGAAGTTCCGCGACGGCATGAAACTCGCCGGGGTCAATTCGATCAACTGGGCGCGGATCATGGCCCAGATCGTCTATTATTTTACCTCGGCGATTTCGCTTGGCGGACCGGACAGGAAGATCTCGTTTACCGTGCCAACCGGCAATTTCGGCGATATCTTCGCGGGCTACGCCGCCAAGCGCATGGGCCTGCCGATCGGCAAGCTCGTGGTGGCCACCAACGAGAACGATATCCTCGCCCGGACGCTGAAGACCGGTCGCTACGAGATGAAGGGAGTCAAGGCAACCACCTCCCCTTCCATGGATATCCAGATCTCCTCGAATTTCGAGCGTCTCCTGTTCGAAGCCTTCGATCGCGATGCCGGCAAGGTGCGGGCGGCGATGGAGGGCCTCAAGCAATCCGGCTCGTTCGCGATCGAAAAGAAAGCGCTCGCGGCAATCTCCAAGGATTTCCGGGCCGGTCGCGTCAGCGAGTCCCAGGTTGCCAGGACCATCAAATCAGTGTTCGACGACACCGGCTACCTGCTCGACCCGCACTCGGCGATCGGCGTGTTCACCGCCCGCAAGTTCGAGAAAACCAACGCTCCGATGGTGACTTTGGCCACCGCGCACCCGGCAAAATTTCCCTTGGCTGTAGAAAAGGCTTGCGGTATTAGTCCCCCGCTGCCATCGTGGCTCGCTGGAATGATGCAAAGGGAGGAGCGTTTCGAGGTGCTGGATGCGGACATTAAGACGGTGGAAGCCTTCATCGCCAAACATGCCCGGATCAGGAACTGACCGGAGCGCAATTATTGGTCATGAATGTTAAGTCTACCACGCTTCCCTCTGGTCTGACGGTCGTCACCGAAGAAATGCGCAATCTCGAGAGTGTGGCTCTCGGCGTCTGGATCAAATCCGGTGCGCGCAACGAGGCGGAAGGTGAGCACGGCATTGCCCACCTTCTCGAGCACATGGCCTTCAAGGGCACAGCCCGCCGGACGGCGCGGCAGATTGCCGAACAGATCGAAAATGTCGGCGGCGAGGTCAATGCCGCGACATCGACGGAATCCACCTCCTACTACGCCCGTGTTCTCAGGGACGACGTGCCGCTCGCTGTCGATATACTCGCCGATATCCTGACGAACTCTGCATTCGACGAAGACGAACTCGAACGCGAGAAAAGCGTCATCCTGCAGGAAATCGGTGCGGCCAACGATACGCCCGATGACATCGTTTTCGACAAGTTCTCCGAAGTCGCTTACCGCGACCAGACGATCGGCCGGGCGATCCTCGGCACCCCGGAATCAGTCAGGGAATTCAACCCCGACGAAATCCGCAACTATCTCTCGCGTAATTACGTGACCGACCGCATGTATGTGGTCGCGGCGGGTGCGGTCCGGCACGAAGATTTCGTTCGCGAAGTGGAAACGCGCTTTGCCTCGCTGCCGACCAAGCCGTCCGCTCCGCTGATCATGGAGCCCGCACGTTACATCGGCGGAGAAATCCGTGAAGGCCGCGACCTGATGGATGCACAGGTCCTTTTCGGTTTCGAGGGCAAGGCCTACCACGCCAAGGACTTCTATTGCTCGCAGATCCTGGCCAATGTGCTTGGCGGCGGCATGTCGTCCCGCCTCTTCCAGGAGGTGCGGGAAATTCGCGGCCTCTGTTATTCGGTCTATGCCTTCCATTGGGGCTTTTCGGACACCGGCATTTTCGGCATCCATGCGGCGACCGGCGGCGAGAACCTGCCGGAACTCATGCCTGTCATCGTTGACGAATTGCGGAAATCCTCCGAAAACATCCGGCAGGAGGAAATCGACCGAGCCCGCGCGCAGATCCGCGCGCAGCTTCTGATGGGACAGGAAAGCCCTGCTGCTCGCGCCGGCCAGCTGGCCCGCCAGATGATGCTCTACGGCCGGCCTATCCCCAACTACGAATTCCTGCAGCGGCTGGCGGATATCACTCCAGCGCGCCTGACCGACCTTGCGGGACGATTGTTCTTCAATACCAAGCCGACGCTTTCCGCAATCGGTCCGGTGGAGGCGCTTGCGCCGATCGAGGATATCATCCATTCGCTGGGTCAGCAGCCCGACGAACACAAGACGGCGGCAGAATAACCTTACCCGGCAGTTCGCGTATGGCACGGTCAGTTTTCGGGTTCTTGTCGAAACAGGCAACAGCCGAAGAGATCGCAGGGAGAGACTATTATTTCCGCCTGCCGCGCAATTCCGACTACAAGAGCTGGTACAAGCTGCGCAGCGAAAGCCGGCCGTTTCTGGAAAAATGGGAACCCGCCTGGGAATCGGACGCGCTGACCGAAAGCACCTTCCGCAATCGTGTCATCCGCTCGAACCAGGAATTCGCGTCCGGAGTGGCGTTGCCGCTGCTGCTGTTTTCACGCGATCACGACCAGTTGCTCGGTGGCCTGACCATCGGCCACATCCGGCGCGGCGCGTCGCAATCCTGCATGATCGGCTACTGGATGGGCGAACGACATGCAGGCCATGGGCATATGAGCGCCGCCGTCGGCATTGCTGTCCAGCATATCTTTGACAGGCTCAACTTGCACCGGATCGAAGCTGCCTGTATTCCGGAGAACGACCGCTCGATACGCCTGCTTGAAAAAGCCGGATTCCAGCGTGAAGGATATATGCGTGATTATTTGAAGATAAGAGGCGAATGGCGCGATCATCTGCTCTATGCGCTCGTCTCCAATAAGAACACCAAGTACGGGGCCGGAAACGTTTGACCGAAATCACAAAAAAGCCGAACGCCCCCGGCGCGGGCGTATGCCTTGCTGCATTGTTGTTTCTGCTCGTGTCGATTCTGCCCTTTTCGGCATTTGCCCTCGAACCGGTGAAAATCTCGCGCGAGGACAAGGCGCTTGACCTGACCGCGATCGCGGAAATTTCCGCAAACCAGGGCGAGGCTTTCCAGGTATCGACCGCCGCCGGCACCGATGGCATCGTCCGTCGGATCGAGGTGCGTGCAAGCTCGAAAGGTCACAATGGCGACTGGGCCGTCTTCGCGCTCGCCAACGTTTCCGACGAGCAGCTCGAAAGACTGATCGTTGCGCCGCATTACCGCCTCGTCAATTCCAAGGTCTTCTGGCCGGACCTCGGTTCGGACCGTATCATAGCAATCACCCCGAGCGAAGGCTTCGCGCTCGATCGCGTACCGAGCAATGACGCCGACATCTTCTCGATCACGCTCAATCCGGGGGCAGTGATCACCTTCGTGGCGGAGATCACCTCGCCGAAATTGCCGCAGCTCTATCTCTGGGAGCCGGAGGCCTACAAAGACACCGTCAACGCCTTCACGCTCTATCGCGGCATCGTGCTCGGCATCGCCGGCCTGCTCGCGGTGTTCCTGACCAACCTGTTCGTCATCAAGGGCACATCGATGCTGCCGGCGACCGCCGCACTCGCCTGGGCCGTGCTCGGCTATATCTGCGTCGATTTCGGCTTTCTCGAACAGTTGTTCGGTGACAACACGCTCGATGAGCGGACATGGCGGGCGGGCGCCGAAGTGGCGCTGGCCTCGGGCCTGGTGATCTTTCTCTTCACCTATCTCAATCTCAGCCGCTGGCACGCCAATCTCGCCTATGCAACGCTCGCCTGGGTTCTCGGGCTTGGAACGTTGTTCGGCGTGGCGATCTACGATCCGTCGATCGCGGCCGGCATAGCCCGCCTGTCGTTTGCACTGACCGCTGTGGTCGGCATCGTCCTGATCGTCTTCCTCGGCTTCTCCCGATACGACCGCGCGATCCTGCTGATCCCGTCATGGATCGTGGTGCTGGTCTGGCTGTTCGGGGCGTGGCTCGCGGTCACAGGTCAGCTCGACAATGATATCGTCCAGCCGGCGCTGGCCTTCGGCCTCGTGCTGATCGTGCTGCTGATCGGCTTCACGGTGATGCAGCACGCCTTCGCGGGCGGCGCATACCAGCAGGGACTGTTTTCCGATCTCGAGCGCCAATCGCTGGCGCTGACCGGCTCGGGCGACACGATCTGGGATTGGGACGTCAGCCGCGACCGGGTGACCACAATTCCCGATATCGCGCTCCGGCTCGGCGCCCTGCCCGGCGCCCTGCATGGTCCGGCCCGCAACTGGCTGCCGCGGCTGCACCCCGATGATCGCGACCGCTTCCGCGCCACGCTCGACATTCTTCTGGCCCAGAAGCGCGGCCGGCTGGCACATGATTTCCGCCTGCGCGCCGAGGACGGCCAATATCATTGGCTGTCGATCCGGGCGCGGCCGGTGCTGTCCGGCAATGGCGAGATCAGCCGTTGCGTCGGCATCGTCGAGGACGTGACCGAACAGAAGAACATTATCGAGCGGCTGCTCAACGATGCGCTCAATGACAATCTGACAGGCTTGCCGAATCGCCAATTGTTCCTCGACAGGCTGCAGTCGCTGCTGTCGCTGGCCGGCCTGGACGAGAACATGCAGCCAACGGTGCTGACCATCGATATCGACCGCTACAAGCAGGTCAACGATTCGCTTGGCATTGCCGCCGGCGACAATATCCTGATCGCGCTGACCCGCCGCCTGCGCCGCCTGCTCAAGCCGCAGGATACGCTCGGACGCCTGTCGGGCGACGAATTCGGCATCGTGCTGATTTCGGAGACCGATCCGGCGCGGATTGCCGATTTCGCCGAAGCCGTGGCCAAGGCGATCTCCGTACCGATCAACTTCGCCAATGAGGAGATTATCCTCACCGCCTCGATCGGCGTCGTCTCCTGGACCGATCCGGCGACCAGTGCGGAAGGCCTGCTCAATGACGCGGAGCTCGCCATGTATCGCGCCAAGAAGAGCGGCGGCGATCGCGTCGAGCCGTTCCAGCCGGCTTTCCGGATGGCCGTCTCCGATCGCCTGCAGCTCGAATCCGACCTCCGCCGCGCCATCGAGCGGAGGGAACTGTCGATGGTCTATCAGCCGATCGTGCGGCTCGAGGACGCCGAGATCGCGGGCTTCGAGGCGCTGATGCGCTGGGACCACCCCAAGCGCGGCATGGTGCCGCCGGGCGAATTCATTCCGCTGGCTGAAAGCTCGGGTTTCATTGGCGAGCTTGGGCTTTTCGCGTTTGAGCGCGCCACGACCGATCTCTCGCTCTGGCTGTCGCAGACCGGCGAAGTGCCTTTCTTCGTTTCCGTCAATCTTTCCAGCGCACAACTGATCAACAGTTCCCTGACCGATGATATCCGCCGGGCGCTCGATCGCGCCAATTGCCAGGCGAGCCGCTTCAAGCTGGAACTCACCGAATCGGTGGTGATGGAAAATCCGGAACAATCGCGGCTGGTGCTGGAGAAGCTGCGCGAAAGCGGCATCGGACTGGCGCTCGACGATTTCGGTGCGGGCTTCTCCTCGCTCGGTTACATTACCCGCTTCCCATTCGACACGATCAAGATCGACAAGATGCTGGTGCGCGACCAGAGCGAAAAGCGGGATGTGCTGCTGCGCTCGATCATTTCCATGGCGACTGAACTGGGGATGACGCTGGTCGCCGAGGGGATCGAAAGCGAAGAGGATGCGGTCAAGCTCGGAGAAATGGGCTGCCAGTATGGCCAGAGCTTCTATTTCGGCCCGCCGATCAGCGCCGATTCCGTGGTCAGGCTGCTGAAGGAACGCTTTCCGCTGATGAAGCGAGGCTAGCGAATATCGCGTTCCCTTAAGGCGGATTGCCGCTTGGCAGATACGTCACGCCGCAACAGATGCACCGTCCCCTTCGTCGCCGTTCAATTCTTTGACGCCAATCCCCAGTTCGTCCACTTGGCTTTTTTCCCGGAGTGCCGCGAGAATATTTGCCAGCGGCGCGGGTCTTCCGAGGAAATAGCCCTGGGCGGTATCGCAGCCTTCGGCATGCAGGATTGCCAGCTGATCGCTGGTCTCGATACCTTCGGCCAGCACGGGTATCTCCAGACTCCTGCCGAGTGCCAGAACCGCGCGAATGATCGAACGCGCCTGTTCGCTGGTTTCGACCTCATCCATGAAGGTCCGGTCGAGCTTGATCTTGTCGAACGGGAAGGCGCGCAGGGTATCAAGTGACGAATAGCCTGTCCCGAAGTCATCAAGTGCAATCGTGATGCCGAGCTTGCGGATTTCCTGCAGTTGGGCGAGCGTTCGCTCCTTGTCGTGGATGATCGCGGATTCGGTCAGTTCGAGTTCGAGATTTGCCGCCTTCATGCCGGTTTCCCCGAGGATATCGGCAACCAGACCAGGCAGGTTGGGATGCAGGAACTGGATCGGCGACAGGTTGACGGCAATCCGGACATCCATGCCCAGCCCGGCAAACTGCGTGCAGGCGGTGCGCAGCACCCACTCGCCGAGCTGCAGTATCAGCCCGCTTTCCTCAGCCAGTGGAATGAACTCGGATGGCGGGATATAGCCGCGTTGCGGGTGGCACCAGCGCAGGAGCGCCTCATAGCCTGTGATCGTGCTATCCGATACCGATGTCTGGACCTGGTAGAAGACTTCCAGCTGATTGCTTTCCATCGCTTGCCGCAGTTCGGCGGCAAGCTCACGCCGGCTGCGGACGGCCTCGTCCATCACGTTGTCGAAGAAGCAGATCTTGTCGATGATTTCTGTCTTGGCACGATAGAGCGCCAGATCGGTATTGTTGATCAGGGCCTCACTCTCTTGCGCATCGTCGGGATAGATACAGACGCCGATGCTTGCTCCAACCGATAGCTCGACGGAATCGATATCGAATGGCTTTAACAGCTCGGCGCGCAGCCTCATCAACGTCTTGCGAAGGCTGCTGCGATCGACAACCGGCATAATCATCGAGAATTCGTCGCCGCCGATGCGGGCAATGAACAGGCTTCCGTCATTGAAGTGGCGCATTCGCTCGGCGAGCATTTTCAGGGCCTCATCGCCGGCGGAGTGTCCCCGGAGATCGTTGATCTCCTTGAAGCGGTCGAGATCGATGGCAGCGAGCGCGAACCTCTGGCCGCCATTGTCCGCGAGCTGTATCCGGGCTGCGAGATGGTCCCTGTAAGAAGCGCGATTGGCAAGGCCCGTCAGGGAATCGCTCAGTGCCATGCGCTTGAGTTGATTGAGCGTTTGCGTGCGCGTCTGGCTGTCGATGAGATAGCTGGCAAGCACCGAGCCGACAATGATGAGGCTGACAAGCGCAATTGCCAGCGCCATGGCCTGCATCGCGGCAGGATTGGAATAGCCGTCGTCGATCACCACTGGTGTGATCTTGAATGCCGTCATGCCGGTGAAGTGCAGGCTGACGATGGCGATCGTCAGCAATCCCACGGCGGCCAGCTTGCCATCGATACGGTATTGGCGACTGGAAACGTGTATCGCCAACGCAGTGAAGACGACCGCGAGCAGCACGGAAACGACGATGTAATTCGTGTTCCAGTCAATCGTGCCCTGGGCGATATAGGCGAGCATGCCGGTGTAGTGCATGATGGCGACGGAGAGACCGACGATGGCGCCACCAGCCGCAGGTGCCCACGATATCCTGGGCATGCCGGCGACGATGAAGCCGCAGTAGGAGCCGACCATGGCGACCAGCAGCGAAATGATCGTCAGCACGGGATCGAAGGTTACCGGCGTGCCGGCCTGATAGGCGATGATCGCGATGAAATGCGTCGCCCAGATCGAGGCCCCTGCCGCCGTTGCTGCGAGGAATTGCCAGCCGAGAGCCTCCGAGCTGCTGGCACTCCTGCCGCGAAGATGAAGACGGATGACCGCCCAGCTTCCGGATACGCAGACGATCGCGGCAACGAGGACAAGCCAGATATTATGCTGGTTCGTGATGCAGTTTATGACAGAGATCATGCGGAACACAACAGAATGAGGAAGGTATCGAAGCAATTTCCAGATTTCTGATTGAAATATAATTAATTTGAAGCTTCATCATTTTCTATGTTTAATGAACTGTATCGTCGCATGCTTCTTGTGCGCCTTCACCTGACAAGCAGCCAGATGTTGCAGGCTCGATAATTTAACAAATGTCAATAATCCTGCATTCTTAGATGGTTATTGCTTGGCAGCCCAGCGATCGCCTCGGCGGCGGTCTTGCCTGCAACGATTGCTCCCTCGATATAACCGGGGAAAGACGGCGACAGTTCCGACGATGCGAAGCGGATCGACGCCGTCCCGCTAAGCATGACGCGCTCGGCGTCGGCCGCGTGAACATCGACAATCGTGTCGCTATAAGCTCCGCCGCTCCATCTATCATCAACCCAATCGCGCAAGTGGATATCGAGGACCTGTCGGGCTTCCTCGCCGAGCGCCGAGACAAGTCGTTCCAACACGAAGCCCTTGAGCGCATCCTCGTTCCGCCCATGCCACGCGGTAGCCAGCGGGCCGCCGATGAAGACCACAAGGGCCGGGGCACTCTCGCTGCGGCTGACATCGCAGGCGTACAGGCCCTGGGGCTCGCTCCACATCACCGTTCCGCTGAGATTTCGATCGCGCCAGAAAGGCCGCGCATAGCGGACCAATGCCTTGATTACGCTGCCGCTCTGCCAGGCCGACAGAGCGTTCTTCAGGTGATCCGGCAGGGCGGGTTCGAATGCCAGGCGGCGCGTCATCACCGGCGGCACTGCGATGATCACGCGAGCCGCCCTGAAACTGTCCGTGTCGCAGAAAACCTCGACACCGTGTTCCGAATGCAGGATCCGGGCCACGGGATGGTTCAGCCTCAGCCGGTCACCAAGCCTGGCTGCCAGATCGTCGGCAAGCGAATGCATGGTTTCGGCCAGAAAGAACTCGAGTTCGGTGACCGTATTGGTGAAGCGCCGTTCCGTCGAGGCGAGATAGACAAACGATATCTCGTCCGGCGGGCAGCACCAGAGCCCCGTGACCAGTGCGAGAAAGGCGCTTTTGGCATCGGCACTGGTATTCTGCCTGTCAATCCATTCGGAAACCGTCAAACTGGCGATGGACGGATCGGCGAGATCGATGCCGGCTATCACGTCCCGCAGTTGATAGACCTGCCGGTTGATCTCATCGCCATGCTCGACCTCGATGGAAGGCTGGTAGGCGATTTCACCCAGGTCATAAGGGCGAATGAACGTCTTGCCGTGGGCTTTCGCGAGCGCCATCACCTCCGGCATATCCTCGCAAAGAAACTGACCGCCTGTATCGACCCTCAGCCCACCGGGCAAAGGAATCGATTCCACGCGACCGCCGACTCGATCGCGCGCCTCGAGGAGAACGATGTCCAAACCTGCATCCGCGAGCGCGTTGGCGGCTGTCAAGCCGGTGAAACCGGCACCGATAACGATCACGTCAAGTTTGGACATCATGATCTCCAGTTCAGCCAAGACGGCGCCCCCTGTGGGGGAGCCGTGCAGCCGTCATGTCTCAGAGCTGGCCGAGCAGAGTTGCCGCGCCCGAGGTTTCCGCCGTGCCCGGCGCTCCCTCGATGTTGAGTTGAACGACCGTGCCGTCCTTGATCAGCGTTGAGAAACGCTTGGAGCGCAAGCCGAGCCCGCCCGCGGAAAGATCGAGACCGAGGCCGAGCGCCTCGGCCAACAGACCGTTGCCGTCAGCAAGAAAGCGGATCTTGCCTTCGCCGCCGGAAGCCTTGGCCCAGGCACCCATCACATGGTGATCGTTGACGGCGACCACGGCAATTTCATCGACACCCTTGGCGAAGAAGGCATCGCGGTTTTCGAGAAAGCCCGGAAGGTGATTGAGCGAGCAGGTGGGTGTGAATGCGCCGGGAACGCCGAACAGCACGACGGTCTTGCCTGCGAGGAATTCATTGGTGTTGATATCATTGACACCGTCGGCAGTTTTCTCCTTCAGCGTGGCGGCGGGAATCTTGTCTCCAATAGCGATAGTCACAGATATTTCTCCTGGTGCATTTTAAGATTTATAGCAGTCCGGTCGGCACTATAGAGCGCGCTCATTTGACCGCAAGGGTCGTTTCCATCGCACGTCCGGCGGATTTGACCAGCAGCGTGATCGTGGCGCCATCGAGCGATTTCGGCAATCGGGTCACGGGATAGCGGATCTCGACCTTGCCGTCCATGTTCATGATTTCCGCCTGTTTGCCGAGCAGGATTCCTTCCGAGGGGGCCACCGCGACTTCGGGCAGGCCGGATCCGGGAATGGAGACCGTGGCCTCAAAGAAGGCCCCGTCGGCGCTCAATCCAGAGCGAACGACCTCAAAACCCGATGACGGCGGCTCCGGCAATGTCGCCCGAGCCATCTGGATGTTCATGAACTCATCGGCCTGCGGCTGCGAGATATCATCGAGCGGCAGTTCGAAGTGCGATTGAAACGGCAGGCATATTTCCCTGCATAGGCCGACCAGCACATTGGCCGACAGCATGGAAGGCTGGGCCGGATCGATCTTCTGCAATTGCAGCACCAGGGTGACCGGCTGGTGATAGCCAAAGAAGCGCCCGGCCTCATCCCTGCCGATCTCCGGCACGGGGTAATCCACCCTGACCAGCTTGAGATTGCGGGCCGTCGAAAGGTCGATCTGCGGCGGCATCCCTGCATCTCCCGGATTGCGCCAATAGGTCTTCCAGCCCGGGGCAGGTTCGATCTCAAGGATGGCGGTCATCTTGCCGGGGTCTGCTTCAGACAGCGCCGAGAGCCGCATCCTGCCGCCATCGGCATTGCTCCAGTCGGTCATCGCCGCCGACGCCGGAAGTGCCGCCAACATCAGCAGCGCCGCCAGCCCGGATCCAAATCCACTTTTCATGCTCGTCGCCATTCCCTGAAATTTCAGAATGTTAATCCCGATGTTGCATCAGTCCTTACGAAAAAAATGGCGCATATGCATCTTCGTCCTTTTAATTTCACTATGAATTGATAGGCTGTGAGCATGGTAGATATCAAGACGCTGAAAAACAATGGCGAGCGCGGTTACCTTGACGGTCAGTTCCTGATCGCCATGCCGGGCATGCCTGACAGCAATTTTGCCCGGGCGGTGGTCTATATCTGCGCGCATTCGACCGAAGGCGCCATGGGTTTCATCATCAACCAGCCGCAGCAGCTTTCCTTCGTTGATATCCTCCTGCATCTGAAGGTCATCGGCGAAGAGGAAGTCATCCTGCTGCGCGATACCGTGCGCGATATCCCGATCCAGAAGGGCGGACCGGTCGAAACCGGCCGCGGCTTCGTTTTGCATACCGATGACTACCTCAGCCAATCCTCGATCCCGGTCAGCGAGGAGATCTGCCTGACGGCGACCGTCGATATCATTCGCGCCATTTCGCGCGGCAAGGGTCCGAGCAAGGCGACGCTGATGCTGGGCTATGCCGGCTGGGGGGCGGGCCAGCTCGAAGCCGAGGTCGCCAACAACGGCTGGCTTTCCTGCCCTGCGGACGACGCGCTGATCTTCGACAAGAGCCTGGACGGCAAATACAATCGCGCCCTGGCGCTGATGGGCATTCACCCGGCCATGCTGTCAATGGAAGCCGGCCACGCGTGACGGCGCGGACCTCGGCCCCGACCAGAGCGCAATTTTTCCAGATACGACGACGGACAAGGCAGGCGCCTACCGCTTCTTGAACGGTTCCATGCCCTTGCGGGCGAGTTCGTCGGCGCGCTCGTTTTCCTCATGGCCGGCATGGCCTTTGACCCAGTGCCAGGTTACCTTGTGGCGCTGGTTGGCGGCATCCAGTGCCTGCCACAGTTCACCATTCTTGACCGGCTTCTTGTCGGCGGTCTTCCAGCCATTTTTCTTCCAGCCGAAAATCCACTTGCCGATGCCGTCCATCACATACTTGCTGTCGGTATGCAGATCGACCTCGCAGGGGCTTTTCAGCGCCGTAAGCGCCGAAATCGCAGCCATCAGTTCCATGCGGTTGTTGGTGGTGTCGGCCTCGCCGCCGAACAGTTCCTTTTCGGTCTCGCCATAGCGCAGGATCGCGCCCCAGCCGCCCGGACCGGGATTGCCCGAGCAGGCGCCGTCGGTAAACACATCGACATGCTTCATACTGTTACTTTCATGCTGGGCACCGGCATTTCGAGGCCGTATTCGGCAGCGCTCCTCACATGCTGGTGAAAGCGCAGCTTGCGGAGGTATTCCTTCGGGTCCTTCTTGGTCACCATGGCGCCCGGCGGCGTCATGATCCAGTCGTAGAGACGCGTCAGGAAAAAGCGCAGCGCGGAGCCACGCGCGAAGACGGGCAGAGCGTCGATCTCAGCGCCTGATAGCGGCCGTACGGACTGATAGCCTTCGATCAGCGCCATGCCCTTGGTGATGTTGTAGGACCAGTCCTTCTCGAAGCACCAGGCATTCAGGCAGATCGACAGGTCGTAGGCGAGGACGTCGTTGCAGGCGAAATAGAAGTCGATCAACCCGGACAGATGATCGTCGAGAAAGAACACATTGTCCGGAAACAGATCGGCATGGATGACGCCGGTAGGCAGGCCGGATGGCCAGTGGCTTTCGAGAAAACCAAGTTCGGCGCGGATTTCGGCCGCCAGTCCGGGTTCGACCTCATCGGCGCGCGACTCGGATTTGTCCCAGAGCGGCCGCCAGCCAGAGACCGACAGCGCATTCTTGCGGGTGATGGTGAACCCCTCGCCTGCCAGATGCATCTGCGCGAGTGCTGCCCCGACTTCGCGGCAATGACGGGCTTCGGGCTTCCTCAGCCACATGCCTTCAAGAAAGGAGATCAGCGCCGCCGGCCGGCCGGCAAGCTCACCCAGCAGGCTGCCGTCGCGACGCGCCACCGGCAGCGGGCAGGAAAGACCGTGATCGGCCAGATGCTGCATCAGACCGAGAAAAAACGGCAGGTCGCCGGGATCGACCCGCTTCTCGTAGAGCGTCAGGATATAGGGCGCCTTGTCGGTATGCAGCAGGAAATTGGAGTTCTCGACCCCCTCGGCAATGCCCTTGTAGGACATCAGGTTGCCGGCATCATAGACCGACAGGAATTTCGCCAGTTCGTCTTCACTGATATCGGTATAGACAGCCACGGCAATTATTCTCCATTCACGAAGGCCATGTCGGCGGCCGTCAGTTCGATTTTACGCAGTTCCCGGTTGACGGGGAAATGTTCGTTTTCCTCGGCCAGCTCGGCGAGTTCGACCGTGGCGTCATAGCGCTCTCGGAAAGCGTCGATAATCTCGTTGACGATCACTTCCGGCGCCGAAGCGCCAGCCGAGAGACCGATGGTCGCGAGGTGGCCAACACCCTCCCAATCGATCTCCGAGGCGCGCTGGACGAGTGCGGCCTGGCGCGCGCCGGATTTCAGCGCCACTTCGACCAGCCGCTTGGAGTTGGATGAATTCGGCGATCCGACGATCAGGAACAGGTCGCAGTCGGGCGATGCCAGCTTGACGGCTTCCTGGCGGTTGGTGGTGGCGTAGCAGATCGATTCAGCGGCAGGATCGTGAAGGTTTGGAAACCGCTGCTTGAGCTTGGCGATCACGTCTTCCATGTCGTCCACGGACAGCGTCGTCTGCGTGACGTAGCCGAGCTTGTCGGGATCGGCGGGCTGATAGCGTTCCGCATCCTCGACGGTCTCCACCAAGGACATGCTGCCTTCCATCATCTGCCCCATCGTGCCGATCACTTCGGGATGCCCGTCATGGCCGATCAGGATCACATGCCGGCCGAGGCGCTGATGGCGAAGCGCCTGCTTGTGGACCTTGGAGACCAGCGGGCAGGTCGCGTCGAGATAGAAGAGATTGCGGGCGATGGCATCGGCAGGCACGGATTTCGGCACGCCATGGGCCGAGAACACCACCGGCTGCTTGCTGTGTTCCGGCGGAATCTCGTCGAGTTCCTCGACAAAGATCGCGCCCTTGGCCTCGAGTCCTTCCACGACGTAGCGATTGTGGACGATCTCATGACGGACATAGACCGGCGCGCCATAGGCCTTCAGCGCCAGCACGACGATCTGGATCGCACGATCGACGCCGGCGCAGAAGCCGCGCGGGGCGCAGAGGCGAATGGTGAGTGGGCTCTTGATATCGGGCATATGACCTTTACTCGACCGGGATTTCAACGGTTTGCGGCTTGGCGCAGCAGTCCGTCTGCTCCAGATAGGGATTGGCGAAAGCGACCGTAATAGCGAGTGCCAAAATAGCCGGCAAGCCCTGAATGTAGAGGATGCGTCGCGACACGGTGAATGCGCCATATATCGCAGCCAGGACAACGCAAGCGAGAAAGAACATCTTGATATCGAATTCGAACAACGGACTGAACACCGTCAGCGACCAGATCAGGCCGGCGGCCAGAAAACCATTGTAGAGGCCCTGATTGGCGGCGAGGACTCTCGTCGCCTGTGCCAGTTCCGGGGTGTTTCGGAAGACCCTGAGACCGGTCGGCTTTGTCCAGAGGAACATTTCGAGGACCAGAAAGCCGACATGAAGCAGTGCAACAAAGAGAACGAGCCCGTCCGAGAGGATTTGCATGGCACGCCCCTTCCGTTTGTCGGTCCAATATCCGACGGTCTATCGCGGCTTGCGGCGAAACGCCAGCGCGGCAATGACGACCATCGCCGCCGCCAGGCCGTACCAGGTGACGGCATAAGCGAGATGATTGTTCGGCAGGTCGATCTGGGTGACGCCGCCCTTCGGCCAGATGCCCGGAGCGGATGGGCCGGCATCGATGAAGAATCGCAAGGTGTGGTCGGCATCAAGCCCGGCTTCGCCGACCATCGCCCCCCAATCCTTCCAGAAATAGATTTTGGCCTTGCGATCATTGTCGGGAACCATGAAGCCCGGTTTTTCAGTCAATATCTGGCGAGCAAGACCCGTAATAGTGACCTTGCCCTCGGTCAGGCCATTCTTGCGCGTTTCCGGGCTGCGAAATGCATCGGGCACAAAGCCGCGATTAACGAGCACGGTCATGCCATTATCGAGCGTCAGTGGTACATAAAGATTGTAGCCCGGTTCGCCATCCAGCGTGGCAAGGAAAAACATCTCGTGAGCGTGGTCCCAGGTGCCGGATGCGGTGACGGATACGAATTCCGGGTCGGTGGGCGACAGGAGCTTACCCGGCTCGTCTTCCATCGTGGCCGACATCAAATTGCTCAACACGTCGACTGTGATCGGGGCAGCCTCCATCCGCGCGGCGCGTTCGGCGATCAACGCCTCTTTCCATTGCAGACGCTCCACCTGCCAGTTGCCGAGCGACAGCAGGATGACCAGCGCCACGCCCAGCGCTATCAGGGTGGCGATCGTCTTGCCTCGGCTCACAGCCCTGACTCCATCAGCCACGGTCGATCTCGCCCTGCCTGGCGTTGTTGCGATATTGCAGGGCAATCAACAGGGATTTCAGGACCCGGAGCAGCCACAGGGAGAGCCCGACCGCCAGCGGAATCCAGATGACGAGATGCAGCCAGAGCGGCGGGCTGTAGCTGACCTCCACCCAAAGCGCCAGGCCGACCACGAGAAAGCCGATGATCATGATCACGAACACGGCGGGACCATCGCCGGCATCCGCAAAGGAATAATCCAGACCGCAATTGCTGCAGGCTGGCCGAACCTTCAAAAGACCATCGAACAGCCGTCCCTGACCGCATCGCGGGCATCGGCAGGCGATGCCCGCCTTCACAGGATCGACCGGTGCATAATGCGCTTTATCTTCCGTCATGGGCCAATCCAATCTCAGTTGCCGACTGTCTAGCCTGTTTGTCCATGGAAAGAAAAGCGCGCATTGCCGCGCCCTACCGCCGGCCACGTCAATGCGCGATAATATCCTGCCAGTCGGGGTGGCGTTCGAGCTGCGCCTTGAAGAACGGGCAGAGCGGGATGATTTTCCATCCGCCTTGTCGAGCCGCCTCCACCGCATGCTGCGCCAGCTCCCGGCCGACCCCCTGCCCGCGATAGATATCCGGCACTTCGGTGTGATCGACGATGATCAGCTTCGGCGACGCCCGCGAAAAGGTCAGCACGGCCTCCTCACCTGGCTCACCGGTCACATAGCGTCCACCCTTGGCACTGTCCTCACCGCGAATATCCATCATAAAACCTTCTCATGTCGGCCGAAACAAAAAGGGCGCCCGGTCTCCCGGACGCCCAATGTAATTCAATTGATATTGAGATCAACCATGCGCCAGCGGTGCGCCCCATCCACCCCAGATATAGATGGAGAAGAACAGGAACAGCCAGACGACGTCGACGAAGTGCCAGTACCAGGCAGCCGCTTCGAAGCCGAAATGCGCCGTCGGTGTGAACTGGCCGGCAGCGGCACGGATCAGGCAGACCAGCAGGAAGATCGTGCCGACCAATACGTGGAATCCGTGGAAACCGGTCGCCATGAAGAAGGTCGCGCCATAGATCGATTCGGAGAAGGCAAAAGGCGCATGGATATATTCATAAGCCTGCACCGACGTGAAAAGCATGCCGAGCAGCACGGTCAGAACCAGACCCTGGATCAGGCCCTTGCGGTCATTGTGCAGCAGCGCATGGTGCGCCCAAGTCACCGTCGTGCCGGAAAGCAGCAGGATGACGGTATTGTATAGCGGCAGGTGCCATGGATCGAGCACTTCCAGGCCCTTCGGTGGCCACTGGCCACCAAGGAACTGCACGCGCGAGGCCTGAATGGCTTCCGAGGCATAGAGGCTGGCATCGAAGAAAGCCCAGAACCAGGCGACGAAGAACATCACTTCGGAAGCAATGAACATCAGCATGCCGTAGCGCAGATGCAGCGACACGACACGCGTATGATGGCCCTGCTGGCCTTCCTTGATCGTATCGGCCCACCAGGCGAACATCGAGTAAAGCGTGATGATCAGGCCGATCGCGAAAAGCCAGAACTTGAAGACCAGCGCAAGATCGGCGCCGAACATATGAAATGGAGTGCCATGGATCCAGCGCATGAAGCAGACGGCGCCGAACATCATTAAAAAAGCGCCAATCGAGCTTATGATCGGCCACGGGCTTGGATCGATGATGTGGTAGTCATGATTTTTCTGGTGTGCGTCTGCCATCTTGTTTATCCCCGGCTCCATTCCCTCGCTGTCGGCACCATCCCGCCACAGCGTGATTACAATTTCTTAGCGACACTTTCATCCGTTACTTTTGCATCCGCCACCGGCTTCGGCTTCTGGCTGCTGTAGAAAGTATAGGAGAGCGTCAACACTTTGAGATCCTTCGTCTCCGGATAGTTGACCACATCCGGATCGACGAAGAACACCACGGGCATATCCCGCGTCTCGCCCGGTTTCAGCGTCACGTCGGTGAAGCAGAAGCATTCGAGTTTGTTGAAATAGGCGCCCGCGACCATCGGCGTGACATTGAATACCGATCGCCCGGTCTTCTCCCGCGTCGAATTATTGGTGACGCGGAAATTCACCCGCATCGTTTCACCGATCCGCGGTTCGACGAATTGCTCCACCGGCTTGAAATCCCAGTTGAGATCGGAGGCGGTGTTGCTGTCGAACTCGACGCGGATCCTGTCCTTGAGGATAACGTCCGAAGCCTGTTCGACCTGTCGCGTCGTGCCGTTGTAGCCGGTCGCCTTGCAATAGAGATCATAAAGCGGCACCGCGGCATAGGCAGCACCGACCATGCAGGCGACGAATACGCCGCAGGAAATCAGCACCGCCATATTGTTGCGTTGTGGCGGCGTCGGCCGGGCAACCCTGTCAATCGGCGTCGTTTCCATCAGGCATGCCCTGCCGGCACCATGCGGATGATGGTGATCGCATAGAAGATGATGACCAGCGCCGCCAGTGCGATGCCGAGCGCGATGTTACGATTGCGCAGCGACCGCTTCTGCAATTCCGTAAGTTCGATCTTGTCCATGCTCAAATCCTTCCGCTCATGGCTTGAAACAGGCCGGATGCGAAATGATCGAGCATCAGGCATGAGAAAATGGCGAAGAGGTAGACGATGGAATAAGCAAAAAGCTTCTTCGCCGGCTTCATGGCCGGATCACCGTCCGGCATGCGACGACAGAGGATGGAATACCATACAAAACCTGCGCCGAGCAGTCCGGCGACAACGCCGTAGACCGGTGAGGCAAAACCGAGGAACGAGGGCGCCACGCCGGAGAGCGCCGACAACACGGAATAGACAAGGATCTGGTCCTTGGTGACTTTCTCGCCCGAGACATTCGGCAGCATCGGCACGCCGACCGCCCCGTAGTCACGCATCTTGAAGAGGGCAAGCGCCCAGAAATGCGCCGGCGTCCAGAGGAAGATAATCAGGAACAGCGTGATGCTTTCGATCGACACGCCGTCGGTGACGGCCGCCCAGCCGATCATCGGCGGGAATGCCCCGGCTGCACCGCCAATGACGATGTTCTGCGGCGTCCAGCGCTTCAACCACATCGTGTAGATCACGGCATAGAAGAAGATGGTGAAAGCAAGCAGGCCCGCCGCCAGAACGTTGACCGCCAGGCCCAGTACGGCGACCGAGAAACCAGACAAGATAATTCCGAACGCCAAGGCTTCACCGGGAAGGATGCGTCCCGACGGGATCGGCCGGCTGGCGGTACGGGTCATCACGGCGTCGATATCGGCATCATACCACATGTTGAGCGCACCGGACGCACCGGCGCCAACCGCGATACAGAGGATAGCGATGAAGCCGATCACCGGATTGATGTGGCCCGGCGCCAGGACCATGCCGGCAACCGCCGTGAAAACGACAAGCGACATCACTCGCGGCTTCAGAAGCGCGAAATAATCCTTGAACGTCGCTTCTGATATTCTCAGCGGCTCCATTCCGGCCACGGTGTTATCGCCTTCTATCAGCGCCATGAATACAGTCTCTTACCGTTCACCTCAAAGGGAGAACCGCCAGCGGCGGTTCCCCATGTTCCACGCGATTACTTGATGCGCGGCAGCTGTTCCCACTGGTGGTAGGGCGGCGGCGAAGAAAGCTGCCATTCGAGCGTATCAGCGCCCACTCCCCAGGGATTGTCGCCGGCAACACGCTTCTTCATGAAGGCTTCGATAATACCAACGAAGAAGATCGCGACGCCGAAGACCGAGATATACGAACCGATCGAGGACACGAAGTTCCAGCCGGCATAAGCATCCGGATAGTCGATGTAGCGGCGCGGCATGCCGGCGAGACCGAGGAAATGCTGCGGGAAGAATACCAGGTTGACCCCGATGAACATCACCCAGAAATGCGCCTTGCCGAGGAACTCGTTGTACATGTAGCCGGTCATCTTCGGGAACCAGTAATACCAGGCGGCGAAGATGGCGAACACGGCGCCGAGCGACAGCACGTAATGGAAGTGGGCAACCACATAGTAGGTGTCATGGACGACGCGGTCGAGACCGGCATTGGCAAGCTGCACACCCGTCACACCGCCGACGGTGAACAGAAAGATGAAGCCGATCGCCCAGAGCATCGGTGTGCGGAACTCGATCGAGCCGCCCCACATCGTGGCGATCCAGGAGAAGATCTTCACGCCGGTCGGAACCGCGATGACCATGGTGGCGAACACGAAGTAGCGTTGCGCCTGAAGCGACATGCCGACCGTGTACATGTGGTGGGCCCAGACGATGAAGCCGACGGCGCCGATCGCAGCCATGGCATAGGCCATGCCGAGATAACCGAACACCGGCTTCTTCGAGAAGGTCGAAACGATGTGGCTGACAATGCCGAAGCCCGGCAGAATCAGGATGTAGACTTCCGGATGGCCGAAGAACCAGAACAGATGCTGGAACAGGATCGGATCGCCGCCGCCCTCAGGGGAGAAGAAGGTGGTGCCGAAATTGCGGTCGGTCAACAGCATGGTGATCGCGCCTGCCAGAACCGGCAGCGAGAGCAGAAGCAGAAAGGCAGTGATCAGCACGGACCATGCAAACAGCGGCATCTTGTGGATGGTCATCCCAGGCGCGCGCATGTTGAGAATGGTGGTGATGAAATTGATCGCTCCGAGAATGGACGACGCACCGGCAATGTGCAGCGCGAAGATCGCCAGGTCGACGGCGGGACCGGACGAGCCCGTGGTCGAGAGCGGCGGATAGATGGTCCAGCCACCGCCGACGCCGTGGAAACCTGATGTACCATCGGTAAACATCGACAGGATAAGCAGGATGAAGGCCGGGGGAATGAGCCAGAAGGAGATGTTGTTCATGCGCGGAAACGCCATGTCCGGCGCGCCGATCATGATCGGAATCATCCAGTTGGCGAATCCGCCGATCAATGCCGGCATGACCATGAAGAAGATCATGATCAGCGCGTGCGCCGTGGTGAAGACGTTGAACATCTGCTTTCCGGCATCGAGCGCGGCGCTCTCCGGTACCCCATAGACCATTTGCGCGAGGCCGTGGAACACCTGGATTCCAGGCTCCTGCAGTTCGATGCGCATCATCACCGACAAGAAGCCGCCGACGACGCCCGCCATGATCGCAAAGATCAGATAGAGAGTGCCAATGTCCTTGTGGTTGGTCGAAAAGAGCCAACGCGCGGCGAACCCGGGCTTATGAGCCGCGTGCGCATCATGCGCATCATGATGGTCGTGCGTGTCGTGTGCGGAATGTCCAGCCATTGTGGTCGCTTTCCTTGAAACTAAACTTATTTCGCGTCGTTATTGGCGACATTGACGGTCTTCGGAGCGTCAACCGCAGCCAGAAGGCCCTTGTAGGCGGACGGAAGATCGGTGGCGGCGGCGGCCAGCCACGCTTTATACTTGTCGTCCGGCACAACGCGAATGGCGATCGGCATGAACGCATGGTCCTTGCCGCACAATTCCGAACACTGGCCGTAATACAGACCTTCTTTTTCCGCCTTGAACCATGTTTCGTTCATGCGACCCGGCACGGCATCGACCTTGATACCGAAGGACTGCATCGAGAATGCATGGATAACGTCCGAAGGCTCGGCGGTCACGATAACGCGGACGACGGCATTGAGGGGCACCACGAGTTCATTGTCGACGGCGAGCAAGCGCGGATACTTGCTCAGATCTTCCTTGCCGAGCGCCGCGCGATCCTTGTCATTGTCCAGCAGGACGGAATCAAACGACAGGCCATTGGCGGCCGGATATTCATAGGTCCATTTCCACTGCGTGGCGGTGACCTTGATCGTCAGATCGGGCTTTTCCGGCTGGGTAAGCTGCGCGGTCAGCAGCTGGAACGACGGAATCGCGAAGAACAGCAGAATCACCACCGGCGCCACGGTCCAGACCACTTCGATCAGCGTATTGTGGCTGGTCCTGGAAGGAACCGGGTTGGCCCCGGCGCGGAACTTGATCGCTACGACGATGAGAAGAATCAATACAATCAATGTGATAGGAACAACGAACCACAAAGTATAGTGATTGAACCAGCGCACCTCCTCCATGATCGGCGTGGCCGCTTGCTGCAGGTCTATCTGCCAATCAACCGGCTTGTCGGCATAAGCGCCTGAAGCAGTCACAAGGCCTGAAAAGGCGGCCAGCGCTGCAAGTGCTTTGTTCTTCACGAATGAATCTCCCCAGATGTTTGATCAAGATCAAACGGACATACAGAATCCCTGCTATGGCCACCTTAAAACCACAGTTTAAGGCGTGCCGCAACAGGCGCGGTCAGGCTTTCATGCGGCATTTTTGCACAATATCAAGGGCTGCGGGGAAAAATCATGGGCATTTCACGGCGAAACCGGTTTTCTTCAAGCCGTGCAACAGCTTGCCGTCCTTTTGCCGCAGTCCGGGTTATGTAGTCCGTCATCCGTTTACCCCGGCCTGTTTTCGTTCTAGACAGCCTGAGGAATGAACGGCGCTTTGATTCGCAACTGAGGTTTTCATGGATTTCCGCCTTCCCATGCGGCTTACGGCCTTCGCGGCCGCTCTGATGTTCTGGATGGCAGGACCGGCAATCGCACAAGCGCCAAAGCCGCAGGCGCAGCAACCCGGCGTTGTGAAGTCCAATCATGGCGCCTGGTCTATCGTCTGCGACAAGCCGGCAGGGGCTGCGGAAGAACAGTGCGCGCTGATGCAGAACGTCATCGCCGACGACCGGCCAGAGGTCGGACTGTCGGTCGTGATCCTCAAAACGGCGGACCGCAAAGCCAAGATCCTGCGGGTGCTGGCACCGCTCGGTGTTCTCCTGCCCAATGGCCTCGGCCTCAATATCGACGGCAAGGATATCGGCCGGGCCTATTTCGTCCGCTGCTTCTCCGACGGTTGCTACGCTGAAGTCGTGCTCGAGGACGTGCTGCTCAAGACGCTGCGCGCAGGTAAACAGGCCACTTTCATCGTCTTCCAGTCGCCGGAGGAAGGCATCGGCATTCCCGTTGACCTCAGCGGTTTCGGCGAAGGCTACGACGCTCTGCCGTAAGCGGGTTAGGCGCGCTCAGCCAGCTTGCGGATCGGGCGTCACCAGAACGACCGATGGAAAGTAAGTTCTATATCGACTTACATCTCGCGTGAGAATTGGAATTTCGCCCACAGCGGCATGTGCTCCGATGAAGAAATCCGGGAGCACACCGTTTTTTGCCCCGCCGACGCGCCGGTACTGGGTAAAGACTTTTCCGGCCAGGAAAAGGGCCTCTCGTGGGATGGGGCGACCACAAGACCAGCTTCATCGAGGAAGGAATTCAGGTCTTCGATTCTTTCGTAGCGAACAGCCAGCTCTGCATAAATGACGTTGTTGATAAACAGCGGGCCACGAAGGCTTGCCGCATCGAGTTGAGCGATAGACCATTCGGCCCAAACGGGATCATCTGTCACAAGGTCGAGGAGGACGTTCGTGTCGATAAGCGTCGGGCGTCACCGCGCGTCAATGCCATGATCGCGTCGGTGCTCAGCCCCTTGCCCGCGTGGCCCCGAAAATGCGCGAAGCAGCTTGCATTCTGCTTCTGATCAGCCGGGATGATGACGACACTCCCATCCTCTGCGCGGCGGAAGTCTACCTTGCTGCCGGGACCAATCCCGAGCAGATCACGTACCGCCTTGGGTATTGTAACCTGGCCTTTCGCAGTCACAGTCGTCGCCATTGTCGCATCCGGTAACATTTCAATTGCGAATGGTATTACCATAGGGATCCACTTGCAATGCCAAACGGGCCTTGCTTCGACGTCGGCGCGTGCCTAACTTAGACCCTGATCATTCGGCCACGAAAGCACTTACCCATGAAAACCGATCGCCTTGCCAATTTCGATCTCTCCGAGGCCCAGTTGCAATCCTTCGTCGGCGAGACGCTCAAGGATGCTGACGATGGCGAACTCTATGTGGAATATGGCGAATCCGAATCGCTGACCTTCGACAATGGCCGGCTCAAGGGCGGCAGTTTCAACACCGACCAGGGTTTTGGCCTGCGCGCGGTGGCGGGAGAGGCTGTCGGTTATGCACATTCCGGCGAGCTGTCCGAAGGCGCCCTGAAACGTGCCGCGGATGCGGTGACCGCCGTCACCCGCGGCCATTCCGGCCAGTTTGCCGAAAGCCCACAGCGCACGAATTCGCGCCGCTACGGCGCTGAAAACCCGATCGGCATGCCGTCCTTCGAAGACAAGGTCGCATTGCTGGGCGAGATCGACGCCTATCTGCGTGCCAAGGACAGCAAGGTCCGGCAGGTCACGGCCTCGATCAACGCTTCCTGGAAGGTTGTCGAGATCATCCGCGCCGATGGCATGCGCATGCAGGACATTCGTCCGATGACGCGGATCAACATCTCGGTGGTCACCGGCGATGGCGCCAAGCAGGAGAATGGCTCCTATGGCGTCGGCGGCCGGCGTCCGTTCGACGAGTTCCTGACGGAGGAAAGCTGGAAATATGGCGCCGACGAGGCACTGCGCCAGGCACTTGTCAACCTGAGCGCCAACGCGGCGCCTGCGGGTGCGATGGACGTGGTGCTTGGCTCCGGATGGCCCGGCGTGATGCTGCACGAAGCCGTCGGCCACGGGCTGGAAGGCGATTTCAACCGCAAGAAGACCTCGGCTTTCGCCGGCCTGATGGGTGAAATGGTCGCCGCCAAGGGTGTGACCGTGGTTGATGACGGCACGATCGACGGCGCGCGCGGTTCGATCACCATCGACGATGAAGGCACGGCCGCCGGCTATAATGTGCTGATCGATGACGGCAAGCTGGTCGGCTATATGCAGGACCGGCAGAATGCCCGGCTGATGGGCATGAAGGCGACCGGCAATGGGCGGCGCGAATCCTATGCGCATGCGCCGATGCCGCGCATGACCAACACCTATATGCTTTCGGGCGACAAGACGCCGGAAGAGATCATCGCTTCGGTCAAGCGGGGCCTCTATGCCGTTTCCTTCGGCGGCGGCCAGGTGGATATCACCTCCGGCAAGTTCGTGTTCGGCTGCACCGAGGCCTATATGATCGAGGACGGCAAGATTGCAGCTCCGGTCAAGGGTGCGATGCTGATCGGCAACGGCCCCGACGCCATGCGCAGGATCACCATGGTCGGCAATGATTCCAAGCTCGACACCGGCATCGGCAATTGCGGCAAGGGCGGCCAGTGGGTCCCCGTTGGTGTCGGCCAGCCGCATCTCCGCATGAACGACGTGACGGTCGGCGGCACGCAGGCTTAGAGCCTTTCATCGTTAGATGGAAACAGCCATGACGCCAGCAGGCGGGCCGCTTCCCGGCCCGCGATGCGCGGCGACGAGACGAGATAGAATGCGTCCTTCGGCACCAGCGGCCGGTCGTTCGCCTCCACCAGCCTGCCTTCCCGCACCAGCGCGCCGGTGATCGACTCCCACCCCAGCATCACGCCCTGTCCGTCGAGTGCGGCCTGCGTCGCCTGCACATAGTTGGTGAAGCGGCGGCCGACAGCGATGTTTTCGGGCAATCGGCTGATCTTGAGATAGGTCGGCCAGGTGATCCAGGCCGGATCGTCGGTATTGACGTTGAGCAGGGTTGCCCGCTCCAGACCTGCCCCATCCGCCGGCAGGCGCTGACGGAATGCCGGGCTGCAGACCGGCACGACGCGCTCGTCAAACAGTTTTTCAACCTGGCCATCCGTCCACGTCCCGTTGCCGTAGCGGATTGCCAGATCGATGGTCGGTGTCAGCCGTGGCGCGCCCTGCGGCGTGGTCATGACGTTGACTGTCACGTGCGGATAATCGGCCGAAAAGCGCGCAAGCTGCGGCATCAGCCAGTAGGTGGCGACACCGACGGAACAGGCGATGGTCGCGGAATCCTCGACCGCCTGCATGCCCCTTATATGTTCTATCGCCTCGGCAATCTTGCCCAGTCCTTCGGTCACCGCCGACTCGAGGATATGGCCGGCTTCGGTCCGGGTGGCCGGACGCGTTCGCCGGTCGAGCAGCTTGATGCCGACATGCTCCTCCAGTTGCCGGAGCGCCTGGCTGATTGCCGGCTGCGTGACATTCAATTCCTGGGCGGCGCGCTGGACGCTGCCCGAGCGCAACACTGCCTCGAAGACCGAGAGAAGACGCAGCGGAGGTAGAGAATTCACCACCAGCATAACCGCGGAGTTATTTTATCATAAGACGTTCCGAGCTTCATCGACGCACATTTTCCGGCTATTAGCCAATGGTATAGGCAGGACAGGAACCTCCCACCCGGGCCGCTTATGACATTAGCTCAGATGATTGGAAATTCCCAGATGGATATAAGCCTGACACATGGCGTGAAGCTGAAGGAAAGCGGTCTTGACGTTCCCCTTCTCGACGGCACCACAGCCTATTTCAACTACTATTGGCTGCGCGACAACTGCCCTACCTCTTTCGACAGCCAGACACGCGAACGCACGTTCGACATTTTCCACGAAGCCGAGGCTCCAAAGACGGCACAGGTCGGCATCGCCGACGGCATGCTCGACATCGAATGGGCGGGTTCCGGCCACAAGACCCGCTACAGCCTTGCTTTCCTCGCGCAGTACGCCAAGGGAACGCCGCGCCATGATCCCGCCGATCTGCCGCGCCGCGCCTGGTATTCAGATCACTATCCGACGATTGCCCGCTTCTCGCAGCCAAAGCTCGTCGAGGACAAGGCGCTGGTCGCCAATTGGATCGAGGCGATGCTGGTCGAAGGTGTCGCCATCGTCACCGACATGCCCGACAGCAATGAGGGCCTCGATGCACTCGCCAGATTGATCGGCCATATCCGCCCGACATTCTTCGGCGAATATTTCGACGTCCGGACGCATATCAAGCCGACCAACCTCGCCTATACCGCCAAGGCGCTGGAAATGCACACGGATACCCCGGCGGAAGACGTGGCACCGGGCGTGCAGTTCCTGCATTGCCGCGCCAACAGCGTCTCGGGCGGCGCCAACCTGTTTCTCGACGGCGTCGCGGTGGCCAACGACCTCAAGCGGGATTTCCCGGAAGATTTCGCGCTGCTCGCCGAGACCGAGATCCCCTATTATTGCGAGCATGACGATTACGACATGCGTTCGCGCCAGCGCGTGATCGAGCTCGACCAGCACGGCAACGTCTCCGGCGTGACGATCAGCCAGCACATGTTCGATATTTCCGACCTGCCGCAGGAATTCCTCGACCGCTACTATCCGGCCTTCTGCCGCTTCGGCCGGATGCTGCAATCCGACAAGTACCTGATGCGCTTCCGGCTGAATGCGACCGAATGCATCGTGTTCGACAATCACCGCATCGTGCATGGCCGTTCGGCCTATTCGGCGACCGAAGGCGACCGCTATCTGCGCGGCTGCTACACCGACCGCGGCGAAATGCGCAGCACCTACCGGGCGCTGACGACCGAGGGTCGGTTTAAGGGCTGAAGCTGAGGGGAAATACCCCTCACCAAGCGCGGCCAGACAATCGGCTGGACGAATTTGGTGAGGGGTATTTCCCGGGCCGATGACCTAAGCCATCGCCCCACCCAACGCCTTGTCCTTGAGTTCCCTGAACTTACCCGACGCTTCCGATAGCTTGCGGTCCCATTCGACATTGGGAACCTGGCCTTCGATGGTGCGGAAATAGACATCCATCAGCGCCGCGATTGCGAAGGGTTCAAGGAACGCCGCCTTGAAGGCCCAGGCAAAGACGATTGCGGCTACGAATGACCAGCCGGCGATGTCGCCCGGCAGCAGGAAGAACAGCCCCGCCATCGGCGCCAGCATGACGATGAAGATCACGACCGCGATCACCCAGAGCATCAGGCTCAGCCAGATGGCGTTCTTGACCATGATACGGCCGTTCTGGGCATAGAGCACCAGGCCCTGGCGCGACGTTTCCCACGGGTTCTGGCTGTTGAGCTTGATATTGTAGCCCAGGATGATCTCGTCGACATAGGTCAGCGACATGCGGATGACGGTGTTGATGAACGACACCAGGCCGTTCAGCCCCGGCAGCGGAATGAAGGCGGCAATCCCGCCGATCAGGCCGGTAATGGCACCGATCGCGCCTTTTATCAGCTGATCAAGGGCGAAAAGCACGTTCGCCTCGCCGAAGCGTTCCGCGACCACCAGTTTGGCATGCTCGATCTGGCCCTTGCCATCCGGCAAGGTCTTGCCCTGCATCAGTTCGACCATGACGGCGATATGCCCGGCCTTGAGCATATAGAGGATATATTCGCGGATCCAGTAGACCACGACCGACACGACGCCGAAGCCGATCACGCCGCCCCAGAGACCGAATATGCCGGGATCATCGCTGATATGGCCGACGCCGAAGCCGACCAGCGCACCTGCCCCGGTGGCGGCCAGATAGGCAATGGTGATGCCGAAATAGACGATCATGCGCATGGCTATGAAAGGCAGGGTCTGCATCATCAGACCGAGCGTCCTGCCGATCGAAAAATCCCACATGATAGTCCCCGCCTTGTCGTTGCCCCCTCCCGCGCGGGAAACGGCGTTACCCCTGAAATTCCCTATACGGAAAAAAGCCGCCGCAGATAGCGCCATGCACCGACGATACCGCTGCGCCCCCAGCGAAGCTTCGCCTGCCGTACCTTCGGCAGCGACCGATCGACGAGCGCCCTGATTTCCGGAAGGACAGCGAGCGTATCGATATCATAGGAGACCGATTCGAGCACACCCCCGGGGAAAAGCCTTTCCGTCGTGGACGAAGGAACAAGAGCACCGCCAAGCACCGTGCCGATTTCCTCCCCCAGCCGCTCGTACCACGGCTCATCCCGGCTGAAGGTCAATGTCCGGGCAGCATCCTGGCCAACGCGCCGGATGGTCGATGTGATCCTTTCCATCTCCGCGACCGAGTGCGTGCGGCTGAACTGCCTCGAAAAAAGCTGGTCGGCATGTTTGGGATCATAGGCGATTTCGCGGGCGATCAGCCTGAGGAAGTCATTGATTTCAGGCGAGAAGCTAAGGTTGCGGCGCTTTTCTTGCACGGGCCTGAGATCATCGAGACCCAGAACATATTGCCCGAAAGCGCTATAGATATCGGCTCCCGAACGCTTGAGCTCCTCGAAGTTCAGCACCATCAGCCGCAGTTCCGGCCGGGCGATGACAGGTTCCAGTTGCTGAAGGCAGTTGAGCACAGGGGATTTCAGCGGCGCAGCCAGATGTTTGGCGGCATAGTCGGCAAGCGGGACCGCCCTGCCGTTCTTGACCGTCTCTCCCCACACGGAAAGAAGCAGATCCAGCGGATCACGCAGCGTATAGACGATGGTGATGTCGCTTTGGCCGAAGCGTTCGCCAAGCAATGCGAAATCGCTCGCCTTCCATTTGCGGAAATTCTCCGAGGAAATCAGGATATTCGCGCCCTTGCTGGCCGCCGATCGACCCACCTTCTCGATGCTTTGAACAAGCGCCCCCCGCCCGGATTTGATTTCAGCAAGTTTCGAGACGATCGAGTGATGGGCATTACGGGCGGTCAGCGAGATGACCGGATAGAGCCAGCCCTTTTTCAGCAGCTCCTTGCGATTGCGATAGAAGTTGGATTGCAGATAGGTGGTAGCGGTTTTTCGCGGTCCAATATGGATGACGAGCATGCTTACCCTCGCAAAAGTTTCACGATCCGTCGGTAGAGCGATAGCCAGAAACGCGACCAGTTCATGACCCACAGATGCAGGCCGCCGGGCCGGAACGTATTTGCCACGCTATCCAGCAAGCGCGCAACCTTCGGGTCGGCTTCCAGCACCGTGCCATCATAATAGGGGCATTCTTCCGCGCCTTCGAGAAACAGCCTGTTGCTTGAGGGTTGTGGCACCATAACGGAATGATAGTCCGCCAGCAGTTCGCGTTCCACCCTGCCGAAAATCGGCCGATTTCGATCGATCAGGGCCACCCGTCTGGCGTCATTGACGGCTGCCACCGCCTCGACGATCTGCTGCCGCTTGCGTTTTCCCAGCATGTAATGGAAGACGCGGCCGATATTGACGTCGGCATCCTGCTTCCAGGTTCCGATACGGATGAGGATCAGCCGCATGAATTCGGTCATTTCGAGCGGCTGCCGGTCATTGGAGACCGCTTCCTCGGCATGCGGGAGAGGCGCGATCTGCAGCAGATCCGCGACGAAGACATCGAATATGTCGCGCTTCTGCCTGCGGATCTCGTCATAGAGCAGAAGCGAAAGCCTGGCGCCGTCCAACTCGCTGAGTGCCTTGATCTCCAGGAGCGGATTGAGAATCCTCGATCGCGCAGGCTTGGCGAACTGCCTGTCGCTGAACTCCGGAAAGGACAGCTGCGTGCCGGTTTTGACCTGCTGGGCCCAGAAGGAATAGAGCATGGAGGCAGGATCGCGGACGCAATAGACGATATGCATCTCATGCGGCGCCATGATCGCCTGCAACTTGCGCAGATGCTCGGGCTTCCAGTTGCGGAAGCCTTCCGACGACAGCAGTATGTTGAGGTTCCTCTCGCCGGCCCTGGCGGCGATCCGCTTCAGTTCTCGAACCTTGGCACTGCGTTCGTTCAGCACCTGATCGGGATGGTCTGAAATATCGTGATGGGCGACGCGGACCCTGACGCCGGTCTGCGGATAAAACCAGCGGGCCTGCTCCAGGGCCTTGATGTTGTGGTAGAAATTGTGCTGCAGCCAGGTCGTGGCGGTCTTGTGCGGCCCGACATGCAGCACAAGCATTTCAGATGATCTCCGTGTTCGCGATCTTGATGCCGAAGCCTTCGAGGCCGACATAGTGGCGCTCGCGCGAGGCAAGAAGGCGGATCGACGCGATGCCGAGATCCTTGAGAATCTGCGCGCCGAGGCCGATTTCCAGCCATTCGCTTTCGCGCTCGCGGGCCTGCGCGTGACCTTCGTTGCCGTCGCGGCCATGACCCATCTTGCGGTTATGCTCGGCGGCCCCGACGCCGACCGAACCCTCGCGCAGATAGATGATCACCCCGCGCTTATCCTCGGAAATCCGCTGCATGAATTTTTCCACCGGGCGGCCCTTAGCGAAGACGTCGCCGGCGACATTTTCCATATGCAGCCGCACCAGCACGTCTTCGCCATCGCGGATATCGCCGAAGACGACGGCGAGATGCTGCATCGGGTCCCATGGCAGCGAAAACGTATGCGCCTTGGCCGGACCATATCCGGTCTCGATATCAAAGCTCGCGACGCGGTTGATCAGCGTTTCCTTGCGCTGGCGATAGGCGATGAGATCGGCGACCGACACCTGCTTCAGGCCATGTTCAATGGCAAACGCCGCAACATCCGGGCCGCGCTTAACGGTGCCGTCGTCATTGACGAGCTCCGAGATCACGCCGATCGGCGGCAGGCTGGCGAGCCGGCAGAGATCGACGGCGGCTTCGGTGTGACCCGAGCGCATCAGCACCCCGCCCTCGCGCGACACCAGCGGGAAGATATGGCCCGGACGGACGAAATCAAAGGCGCTGGCATTCGGATTGGCTAGATTGCGCACCGTCAGGGTGCGGTCATCCGCGGAAATGCCTGTCGTCGTGCCGTGCTTGAAATCCACGGATACCGTAAAAGCCGTGGTATGGGCGGAATCATTCTCCGCCACCATGGCGTTGAGGTTCAGGCGCTTGGCCTCTTCCCGGGGCATCGGCGTACAGACGATGCCTGACGTGTAACGCACCATGAAGGCCATTTTTTCGGGCGTGCAGTGAACGGCGGCGACGATCAGGTCGCCTTCGTTCTCGCGGTCGTCGTCGTCGGTGACGACGATCATCTCGCCATTCTCGAATGCGCGGATCGCGTCGACGACGCGTTTCTGGTCGTAAGCCATTCAGATATTGCCCTTATTTCAACCGGCCGGTCTGGCCCCTGTCCCTCAAATAGTGATCGGCAATCGTACATGCCAGCATCGCTTCGCCGACAGGCACGGCCCGAATCCCGACGCAGGGGTCGTGACGGCCCTTGGTGCGGATATCGACATTGTTGCCATCGGCATCGATCGACCGCCGCTCGGCAAGAATCGACGATGTCGGCTTGACCGCGAAGCGGGCGATCACCGGCTGCCCCGTGGCGATGCCACCGAGAATGCCGCCAGCGTTGTTGGACAGGAAAATCGGCTGACCGTCATTGCCCATGCGCATCTCGTCGGCATTTTCCTCGCCGGTGATCTCGGCGGCGCCGAAGCCGTTGCCGATCTCGACGCCCTTGACGGCGTTGATCGACATGAGATTGGCAGCGATATCCTGATCCAGCTTGCCATAGATCGGCGCGCCGATACCGGCCGGCACGTTTTCGGCCACGACCTCGATGACGGCACCGACCGAGGAACCGCTCTTGCGGATGCCGGAGAGATATTCCTCCCACACGGGTACGATTTCCCTGTCCGGCGCGAAGAACGGATTGTTGCCGACCTCGGACCAATCCCAGTTTGCACGATTGATCTTGTGGATACCGATCTGCACCAGCGCCCCGCGCACGATCAGATCGGGCACCACCTTGCGGGCAATCCCGCCGGCTGCGACGCGCGCCGCCGTCTCCCGCGCCGATGAACGGCCGCCGCCGCGATAATCGCGAATGCCGTATTTCAGGTCATAGGTGAAATCCGCATGTCCCGGACGATATTGCCGGGCGATCTCGCCATAATCCTTGGAGCGCTGGTCGGTATTCTCGATCAGCATGGAGACCGGCGTACCGGTGGTGATCAGCGTGGTGCCTTCGGCATCCGGCATCACGCCCGACAGCACCTTGACGATGTCGTCTTCGCGGCGCTGGGTGACGAAACTCGACTGGCCGGGCTTGCGCTTGTCCATCCAGTGCTGGATTTCGGCGAGCGTGAACCGCAGGCCGGGCGGGCAGCCATCGACCACGCAGCCCAGCGCCGGACCGTGGCTTTCGCCCCAGGTGGTGACGCGGAAAAGATGACCGAACGTGTTATGCGACATGAGACTTCCACCGCCGGGACAGGCGCCCGTCGGCACCTTTCTAAGACT
>JAQGJP010000047.1 GCA_028290545.1 Rhizobium sp.
GGTCTGGTGCGAAACGATGATCCCACGCGCCGCCAGCAGATCTTCGACCATGCGCAGACTGAGCGGAAAACGAAGATAGAGCCACACTGCGTGGGCAATCACTTCAGCTGGAAACCGATGGCGGCTAAAGGCGATCACGAGTGACTTGGGTCATGCTGAAAGATCGCACAGGTCGATCGCCGACAGTTAACTTTACGGTGCGGCGAAATAAGAGAAAAACCTTCTGCAACCGGTGACTGCCACCGCCCGATACCACCATTCTCTGGCATTATTCGTATAATTCTGGTTTGGCGAGGACGGCAAAATGTGCTATGTATTGCCGAAAAATGAATGAAGATGCAGACGGAATCTGGGAGGATTCATGGTCGAGATATTTTCGAAGCAGGACGGCCCGCGTCGGGAGGACGCGCAAGTCAAGCGCCTGATAGAACAGAACCGTGGCGTGATCACCAAGCTTGCCGACCAGTTTAGCGGCGGCCGGTATTCGGAATCGAAGAAACCGAAACTGGCACCGCAGGCCGAAGGCCTGATCATCCATGTCGGCGGCTCCACGAAACCGGCTCCCGCACCCGAGCCGAAGATCCGGATTACCACAAACGGCCGCGTGATATCGGTCGATGTCTCCTCCGGACGGCAGTTGGCGCATTTGGGCGACCTCCGCGACAAGGGCGGCCTCAAGGTTTTCGCACTGGCGACGGCAGGCAATGGCTTCATCGCGCCATTGGACGAAACGATAACCCGGGCGCTGGCGGATTTCGACGGCGTCGTCGTGGGCTCCGCCTATGCCGGTGCAGACCTGGCGGCCGATATCGGTCTTCGGCTTGATATTCCTCCCGAGGCGTGAAGGCGAAAGGCATATGCCTTTTGCTTGCAAAACCCCGTGTTGACGTCGAGTTCCCTCGAGCGTGGAGCGTGATAGCCGTATGAGACAAGATTCACATACACCCAGGAATTCCGTACCGGCTCGACCGTCTGAAATCGGTGGTTTGATGGCTGGCGATTTGACATTGCATTCCGACTATGACGAGATGATAACGATGCGAGCGTGGGAAACGCTGCTGGAAGGCAGGGTCGAGCCTGCCCGGTTCTCCTTGCCGATAAGGTCGACGATCCATGATTCATGGCATCGCTGCGCGAGTGGCGGCATAGACGCGCAAAAAAACGAGGCGCCGCTCGAAACTGACAGGGACGCCGTCGATGCGCTGACCAGAAGCAGTTCAGAGCTTCTGGCCGCAGCAACCCGACCATTCTCGGCCATAGGCAAACTGCTGAACGGCACTGGTGCAATGCTGGTTCTTGCCGATAGCGAAGGCGTGTTGATCGATGTCATCGGCGACAAGAAGACGATCTACGACGGCATGGACATCCATCTCGGGATAGGCGGGAAATGGACCGAGGACGTCGTTGGAACAAATGGCATAGGCACGGCGCTCTGGACTGGCGAACCCGTATTCGTCCATGCCGCAGAGCATTTTTGCGCGGGCATAAAGGCATGGACCTGTGCAGGTGCGCCGATTCGCGATCCATTCGACGGCAAAGTCATCGGCGTCGTCGATCTGTCAGGGCATCCCGACATTTTCCGGCCGCACAATATTGCCTTGGTCGCGGCGGCGGCGCGCGAAATCGAACGGGCGCTGATCGATTCCCAGAATGAGGAGCGGATGCGCCTGCTGGAAGCCTTTATCGCATCGGCGAGCAACTATCGTTGCAGCGACGGCGTGATGATCATCGACTGCCACGGACGCGCGATCTACGCCAACAATGTGCCTATCGCGGAAAGGAAGCGGTTTGGCGACACGATCCGCCAGGGAGTCCGGAGCTGTCGGTTGCTGGAGTTGACCAACTCCGGCTTTCTCAACAGCGTGGCAACCGCTCTGCCCAGGGACATGCAATCCTGCCATGTATCTGCGCTGGAACTGGATGGAGACGTGCGAGGCGCGGCTCTGGTTTTCCCCAAGACCGCCGGCAGCAGATCAGTGTCGGCCGGCGCCAGGAGCATATCGCAGCGGCTCAAGGATGAGTGCGCGCTGATCATCGGCGAAAGCGACGCACTGCGCTCCGCCGTCGATATCGCCTGCCGGGTAGGCGAGACGGAGGATGTGACCTCGCTGCTGATCGAAGGCGAAACCGGAGTCGGCAAGGAACTCTTTGCCCGACTCATTCACGTCGGCAGCGCCAAATCCTCCAACAGCCCCTTTATCGCGCTCAACTGCGGCGCCATTACCAAGGAGCTGTTCGGCAGCGAGTTGTTCGGCCATGTTGGCGGTGCTTTCACCGGCGCCTCCCGGGATGGAAAGCCGGGCCTATTCGAACTCGCGAGCGGCGGCGTCCTCAGCCTTGACGAAATCGGCGAAATGCCGGTGGATATCCAGCCATTCCTGCTGCGCGTGCTCGAGGAAAGAGTGGTTACCCGGATCGGCGACGGCCGGTCGCGGCCGGTCGATGTCAGGCTCGTCGCCTCCACCAACCGGGACCTCAAGGCAGAAGTGGCCGCCGGCCGCTTCCGCCGGGATCTTTTCTATCGGATAAGCGCGGTGTCGATCCAGGTTCCGCCGCTCAGGGAACGCGGCAGCGACAGCCTGTTGCTGGTCGACCATTTCAATCGCAAGCTCGCCAGCCGCAAGGGAAGCGCACCGCTGCATTTCTCGAACGAAGCGCTCGATGCACTGCTTGCCTATCGCTGGCCAGGCAATGTTCGAGAACTAAAAAACCTCGTCGAACGGCTGCATGTCCTGTCGCATAATGGCTTCGTCGACATCCGCGACTTGCCCACGGAAGTGATCGAGCGTCCACAGACCCCCATGGCGATCCCACCTTCGGAAAATGCGGCTCCCGGCGCGGATATTCCGATTTTCAGCTTCGAGGATGCTGAGCGGCAGGCAATCAGGAACGCGCTGGCGGCGGAACATGGAAATCTCAGCAAGGTTGCACAGCGGCTCGGCGTGTCTCGCCCGACGCTTTACCGAAAGCTGGAACAATTCGGTATCAAGCGCAGCTTCGTCTGATACGTGTCAAAACCCTTACTCCGGCTGCCGGATAGTTCTGTTACTTCCGGCAACCGGGGAATTTGCCTGCTGGCTTCACGCGCGGCCAAGCTTTTCCGCGCCACCGCCGAGCGCCGGGCCGGCTGTTGGATCCTCGCCCTCGGCAAGATCGCCGATCAGCGTCTCCGTCGTCAGGATCAGCTTGGCGACCGACGCCGCATTCCGAAGCGCGGTATAGGTCACGCGCACCGGATCGATGATACCGGCCTCGATCATGTTCCCGTATTTGCCAATCGATGCATCGAAGCCATAGCCGCTGTTGACACGGGTGACCTCGGCAATGATCGCATCGGGATCACCGCCGGCATTGGTGGCAATCCGCCAGAGCGGCCGTGTCAGCACCGACTGCACGAGTCGGATACCTTCGGCAACATCGTGATCCGCGGCTGCGATCAAAGCATCGAGCACAGGCGCAATCTGGGCAAGTGCGGAGCCGCCGCCGGCGACAACGCCCTCTTCCGCGGCAGCGCGAACCGCATGCAGCGAATCCTCGATCAACTGGATCGTCCGCTTCTGTTCGACCGGCGTGACCCCGCCGGCGTAGAGCACCGCCGTGCCGCCCGAAAGCTTGGCCAAACGCTCGCGCAGCTTGTCCTGTTCGATATTCGGCGGGGCGACCTCGAACTGCCGCTGCACCTGTGCGCGGCGCGCCAGGATGGCTGCAGGATCGCCACCACCGCGAACGATCGTGGTATAGGTAGAACTCGTCCTGACGCGCTTTGCGGAGCCGAGGTCCTCGGCCGTCACGTCCTCGATCCGGCCGCCAAGATCGCGGGCGATCACCCGGCCGCCGGTCAGGATCGCCAGATCTTCCAGCATCGCCTTGCGCCAATGGCCATACTCCGGCGGATGCACCACCAGGTATTTCCCCGGACCCTGCTTGCCAAGCAATGTCACGACCACATCGGGCGAGACCTCTTCCGCGATGATCAGCAGCGGCCGTCCGGCCTCGTCAGCAATCTGCCGCACAGCATCGAGCTCCGATGGATCCCTGATCTTGAGATCGGTCATCAGGATCAGCGGCCGCTCAAGGACCGCCTCCATCTTTTCCTGGTTGGTAACCATGTGATGCGAGAGATAGCCGCGCTCGAAGGACATGCCTTCGACCACATCCAGCGTCGTCTCAATGGTCACGCTGAAATCGGTGGTGATGATGCCGTCAGCGCCGACCCGCTCATAGGCTTCCGCAACCAGTGCGCCGAGCTTCGGATCGGTGGCTGCAATATTGGCAACGGCTGCAAGGGTTCCATTGCCCTTGGCGGGTTTGGCGCCGGCCTTCAGAGCTTGCACGACCCTATCCACGGCAAGGTCGATGCCCTTGCAGAGATCGACGGATTTCACGCCGCGCTCATTGGCTTCGATGCCGCGCTGCACCAACGCATTGGCAAGCACGATGGCCGTCGTCGTGCCGTCACCGGCGACCTCGTTGGTCTGCATCGACACCTCGCGCACCACCTGTGCGCCCATATTCTCGAAGCGGTCATGCAGTTCGATTTCGGACGCGATGGAAACGCCGTCGCGGGTGACCATCGGGGTTCCCAGCGGTCGGTCGATCATCGCGTTCATGCCTCTCGGGCCTAGCGTGGGCTCCACCGCGGCGGCCAGCTTGGCGACGCCCCGGGCAAGCGCGCGACGCGCTTCGGAATTATGTAACATCAATTTGGGCATGACTCCTCCTTCCGCCTGACGGGCGGTTTGTTGATTCGGGGCCTCTTTCTAGGAAGGCCGTTGTGTTTAGTTGCTTGACTGCGACCGCATTTCGGGTCCCGGAACACGGTTCATGATGAAGTCGACCAGCGTCGGTTCGCCATCGACCATTTCCATCTCCTTGTAGCGTGTGTGCTTGAGTCCCCGGCAAAGTGCGCCGTTGAACTCCATGTTGATCCGGACGCTGCGGAGATCGGCGAGATGGATGGAAAGCGCCTCCGCCGCGATGCGGCCGCCGCCGTAGTCGACGATCACGGCGTTCTGCGAGCGGAAATCGGGCCATCTTTGCAACAGCGCCTGGCGATAGCGTGCCTTTCGCTTGTTGGCCTCGTCGCTGCCTGAGATGATCGCATCGAAAACCGAAAGCGTCACCCTGACGATTTCGCTGTCAGCGATCCCCAGACTTTTGAGGTCGAGGATCACGGCTTCCTGCCTGCGCTTGAACGCCTTGAGCCTGAACTTCTCCCGCAACTCCTCAAGATCGGTGTTCTCCGCCAAGGATCCGAAAATCTCAGCAAAGCTCCTGCCCTCGGCAATGCCCGCGTTCACCTCATCGGCAAACATGTGGTCATGCAAGGTGAGGCGATAGGACGGCGACCAACTGAGGGCGTCGAGCGCATTCCTGAGATCATCGAGCATCAGAAATGCGAAGTTCGGCGAGCACCAGTATGTGGGCAGCCGGAAGCCGACATCGACCCGGCCATCGGCGGCAATCTCGGCGCGCTCGATAAAGCCCATGTCCGTCACCGGCTCATCCAGCTCGGGATCATTGACCCCTTCAAGGCGCCGCCAGAGTTCCCCCCGGCGGCTGTCTGACAGATTGATGGCGTTCATCACCCTTACTCCGCCGCGACGCTGAAGGGTGAACTGGCGAGTGCGGCCTTCTTCGCCTCGATATCGATGTTGTAGAGGCGCGCCGCATTGAGGCCAAGGATCTTCTCCTTGATCTCCGGCGTAAGGTCCACGCCCCGCTCCTGCCTGATGTCTTCCGGCAGTTCGAATGCCCAGAACTTCTCGACCAGCCAGCGCGGCGTCCAGATCGCATAATCGGAGCCGAACAGGATCTTTTCCGGACCGACCCAGAACAGCAGTTCGGAAATTATCTCGGCGAAGTAGCGCGGCCTTGTATGGATGAAGGGCAGTGCTACGGCCAGGCCGCCATAGACATTGGTTTCCTGCACGGCGATCCAACAGAAATCGTCAAGACGCGGCAGGCCGCAATGTTCCACGATCCAGTTGAGGTTCTGGAAATCGGTCGCCGCGTAGTCGACGTCATGAACATCGAACGCATCCTTGTTGAGCGGGATGATCGTCGGCCCCTTGTGGACATGGATGTTCTTGATGCCGAGCTTTTCACAAAGTTCGAAACATTTGTAGGCGGCCGGGTCATTGAGCCGCCATCCCTTGGAAGCGCCATTCCATTCGGCCGTGTACATCTTCACGCCCTTGATATCGTGGGTTTCCTTCATCCAATGGATATATTCCAGCGCCTTGTCGCCGTCGCGCGGATCGAACGAGCCGTTGACGATGAAGCGTTCGGGATAGCGCTTGGCCACCTCGGCATTTCGCTCGATCGTGTTGAAGCCGTTTTTGTAAAAGTCCTTGAGATAGGTCGACTGGATGATGGCCACATCATCGGGGCCGTCTATGAACAGGTCGTGATAGAGATCGTCGGCGCTGTATTTCTCGAACTTGCTCTTTTCCCAGAGCTGTTCCTTGGGGCTCAGCGCGGTATGGTAGCCGTAGAAGCACTCGACGAACTGCTTGCCGTGAATATTGCGCTGGTTTTCCGGGCTGCCATCCCAAAAATGGGTGTGGCCGTCGACGATGAATATTTCCTTGCCTTCTGGTGTGATAAACATTGTTGCCTCCGCTGCTATGGTTGAACTTTCGGCGCGCCGGGGGTGCCAGCGCGCCGCCCTCCCGGTTTCATCAGATGTATTTGAAGACTTCGTCCATATCGCCGAACAGGATGACCTCGTTGTCGTCGATGCGGACCATCCGCCCATAGTGGGTGGACGTATTGACCTCGAAGATCTCGGCGGTCATTTCGCGGCCGAGATATTCGCTGATATCGTCCATCCTGAAAATCAGCTTGCCGTTGCCGTCGATGCGGATCATGGCCGGCGCGTAGGTGACGGTGACGCCCGGCTTCTTGCCCATGAATTCGGCAATGGCGCGCGCCTCGACCGAGTCGTTCATGGTGACGCCACACTGGTGGGAAATCGTCTGTTCGAAGGTGATGTCCTTCATCGATTTGAAGATGTTGGACTGCGAAGCGTCGCGTGCGACTGATGACATGTTGATATCTCCCTGTGTTAACGCTTGAGGCCGAGTTCGCCGAGAATCTTGCCGACCCGTTCTTCGGATTGGGCGCGGACGTCGGGAAACGAAATCGGCTTGGAATGCGGCACCGACCAGATCGGCTGAAGGCCAAGTGCTGCCTTGTCGGCGAGCGCGGCATGTTTGTTGATCCAGCCCTGGAAGAGTTTGCGGTTTGCCGGTCCATGCTTTTCATCATTTGCAAGCAGGTAGGCGAGGTCGATCGTGTTGGCGAGATTGCGCTCATAATCGGCCTCGGCAGCCGAAATCACCGGCGGGGTGATGAAGTCGTGGTTTGCGGCTGCCGCCTGCATCAGGAAACCGGAGCGGAACAATTCGCCGACCAGCGGTTCGAAGACGATGTTGATGGCGAAATACTGTTCGAGATAATCAGTGGTGCCCATGATCGTCTCGACGGCTTCGCGTGTGCCTTGCCAGATGCCGTCCTCGAGCCAATGCTCCTTGCCGAGTTGGTCGTCCCAGCCTGGGATATCCATGCCGATCTCGGCGAGATAGAGCGTGATATCCTGGGCAAGCCTGAGCTTGTAGGACGAGTTGGTCAATGCGGCGTTATTGATCATCTGGGTATAGCCGTAGCGCTGCGCCTGCATCAGCGAGGTGCCGAGCCCGAATTCGGCATGTTTCCAAGCCCCGAGATGAGCCTGCAGGACCTTGATCCAGACCTTGTCGAAAGTCTTCGGTGCGCCGGCACGACGTGCATTGGTGATGATGCTCTGCACCATCGTCTCGATCTTCGATTGGCGCTGATAGTGGGTGCGTTCCCACTCCTGGTCCGGCGCGCGGAAAGCGTGCCAGTTGGAACTCTGGGCCGCTGTGTAGTCCTTGACGTAGGCGCCCTTGCCATTGGCAAACGAAATGATCCAGTTCTGGATCAGGTATCGCTCCGGGTCGGGCTGGACGTCGACCGTAACGTCCTCATAATGTGTGGCTCGCTGGCCCTTCGGATCGAAATAACGATATTTCCGACTGTCGGAATCGGCGAAGATCGCCGCCCCGGCCGCACCCGACCCGACTGAACTCGATAATGCTGGCATGGTTCTCACTCCCTTGTTGCAGTTGCTGATATTGCTGTCCGTGTTTCGTCCGACCCTAGTGACCGGGAGTTCCTCCCCCGGACGAAGTCGTGAATCTGTCGAAGAAAATACGCTCGGATTCGAAGCCGTTCATGAATAGTACCGGCTGCAGCGCATCGATCATCGGCGGCGGTCCGCAGGCATAGACGTCGCCTTCGCCGTCCACCGCCAATTCCTTGAGTTTGGCGTCGACGCTCTGGTGAACAAAGCCACGCTCGCCGGTCCAGCCATCAGCTTCGCCCGCATGCGACAGCACGGGGATGAAGGTGACTTCCGTATGGCGGCTGACCAGGTCCGCAATCTTGTCGAGATGGAAGAGGTCGTCCGGCGCCCGGGCGCCATAGAAGAAATAGACGGGCCGTTTTTCGCCGCTGAGAAGGTGGTCGTTGAGGATCGACCAGACTGGCGACATGCCCGAGCCGGCGCCCACCAGCACTAACGGTCCCTGGCGGTCCTCCCGTCGGAAACAGGTTCCGTAGGGGCCGACAACGGTGACTTCGGCTCCGACCCGGATGCCTCCGGAATCGAGTTCGCCGGAGAACTTTCCTTCGGGATATTTCTTGATGATGAAGGTGAGTTTCTGGGTTTCGCTCGGCGTATTTGCCATGGAGAACGAGCGCGTAATCGTCTCCCCTTCTTCCGTGGTGACTGTGATGTCGACATACTGTCCCGCCCAGAACTTGATTGGGGAGCCGAGTTCGATTTCGATGCCTCTGATATCGTGGGTCAGCTTATCGAAACGGGAGATCCGGCCCGTGTAACTTTTGACAGCAATCGCCTTTGCCAGCAGTTCCTCGTCGTAATTGAGGAGCTCGACTTCCATGTCGGAATAGGCGATCGATCGGCACAGCAGGATGTGCCCGGACTCCTTCTCCATGTCGTTGAGCGCGAATGTCGAATATTTGAGCATCTCGACCTCGCCGTCCAGCAGCACGCATTTGCAGGCCGAACATTGCCCTTCCTTGCAGCCATGCGGCAGGGCTATTCCCTGGCGAAAGGCGGCATTCAGGACCGTCTCGCCGTTCTCGACTTCGAATTCGACGCCGACCGGCTCGAGGCGCACCGTGTGCGCGTGCTGATGTGCTTTTTGTGCTTCAGCCATGTACGCAATCTCCCAATTGCTGCACGTTCCCTTCGCTCGAAGGAAACGGCCTCATCCCTTGATGTCGCGGAGGCCGGAACACCGGCCTCCGCAGATCGACGCCTTAGTTGAACGGCGTGATGGTGAAGCCCGCGCGGTATTCGGCGAGGTGCTTGTCACGCGCTTCCGGCGACATTTCGCGCAGGATCTTCAGCGGCGATTGCAGCGTGTGGCCACGTACGTCGTCCAGCGTCCACATATCGTTGCCGTCGAAACGCAGATGCGGCTGCGGCACGAGCGTCTTGCCGTCGGAACGAACGAAGTTCAGGTCCTTGATGGCATCGGCGAGATCCCAGCCGTGATACAGGGTTTCCCACTCGCGCTTGCCGCTGAAACGGCCCATCGCGGGTGTCGGACGGCCCTGGTATTCGTCCGCGAAAGCCTCGACGGCGGTCCAGCGGTCGAGCTCGTGGGCGAAGGTGTGCAGTTGGCCGTCGATCTCGTCGACCACCATGTCCTCGCGGATCAGGCAGGGAACGAGGCAACTCCAGCAGCGATGCGGATAGGCATAGCCGACCTCCTCGTTGAAGGTGATGATCTTCTCGCCGCGATGGCTGAGCTTGTCATACCATTTCCAGAAATCGCCGAACTCGGCGTACCAGCCCGGGTATTTGTTTTCGAACCATTCGAAGTCCTTCTCGCCCTGGGCTTCGATGCGCCAGAAGTTGACCGGCCAGCCGACCGCGAAGAACTGCGCGACCTTGTGGACATAATGCTTCTTGGTGATGCGGTTCCAGGCTTCGTGGACGTCGTCATGATGAATCTTGATGCCGTATTTTTCGAGCGGCAGCATATAGGTGCGGTAGTAGTCCTCGAAGATCCAGCGGTGCCACATTTCCGCATAGGATTCCTTGTTCTTGTCGCGGTTGGTGGTGCCGTATTCGATGAAGGTGCCGATGGCGGCATCGACGATGGCGTGGTTCTGCCAGAAGGCGTAGCGAAGATCGCGTTCCAGCAGGAGATGATTTTCCGGCTCCTTCAGCGCCGCCATCAAGAGCGAGTGGCCGTTGCCGATGTGCCGGCTTTCGTCCGATTGCACCGACAGGAACACGGTCGGCAGGGCATAGTCGCCGTTGCGGGCGGCTTCCGACGGCATGGCCACAAACAGCGTGTTGGTGAAGGCGGTTTCGGCGACGACCGTCAGGTACATGCAGGCGGATGTCATGACATCGCCGGTGATGAAGCCTTCGCCGAACTGGCGGCCGATCGTCGTGGCATAGCACTTGCCGAAGGCTTCCTCGGTGATGTCGAAACCGGCCGGATCGATGTAATTCTCCATGTACCATTTTTTCAGGTTCATCTGGATGGTCGAATGACGGAACTCGTCGACCATCTGCATGGTGAAGCCGGTACGCAGGTCTTCGCCAGGCGCGAGGCGCGCCACCATCGCCATGGAGCGGGCGGCCGAGATTTCCGGGAACGGAATGATTGCCAGGAACAACTTCATCCATTCAACCCAGCGCGGTTCGACATTCCGGAACATGTCGCCCCGAAGGGCGGCATCAAGCGCGCCATAGACGCGGTTGTCCTTTTCCTCCTGCATGGGAAAATAAGAGCGCAGCACCTGCTTCATCGGATCGCGCGGCGCTTTGGAGATCTTGTAATCGGTCGGAAACGTCATCGCTTCCTGGACATAGGTCGGATTCCAACCGAGGTCGGAAATCTTCTTGGTTGCCTCGCCAACGGAAATACCGCGTTGCGAGGTGATCTTGTTGAGTGTCAAAGACGACATCGTCATCAGCCTCCACTGTGTTTGAACCGCAGGCCCCTCCGGCCCCGGCTGGAACGGCGCCGTGGGCGCCGCGAGCGAAAGTTGGAACGGCACGACAAAGGGCGGCGCCAGGGCGCGGACCAGGGTCCGACCATTCAAGTGGATCACGGCAAAGGTCTTCGGGGAAAACGCCTGGGCACTCCGAGCCCAAACTGCTTGAACCTTCCCCACTCCTTCGTTCTTCTAGCGTCGCTGTGAACGCGATGGCTTGTTATGCCAATAACGATGCAAGGGTCGTGCCAGTTTAAAAATACGTTGCTTTCAACATTGGATAATGGTCCAGATTCCGTAACTGTAACATTTTTTTACAATCGTAATTTACAGATGTAATATTTTCAATACTTCGCAATGCAATATAAAATAATTGCAGTCGCGAGATAAACACCATTGGACATATTTTTATTCTTAATTATATTTTCTTTTTCGCTCCAACCAGAGCATACCCTGATTTGGAGGGCATCATGATCGACAGCAGTGAAAGTCCAGAGCCTCGCGGCGGCACCCAGGGTGACGTCACCACCCAACTCGCGCACCTCATGCAGCGCGATCTCGTTTTCGTCATGCGTTTCATCGGCGAGAGCCAGCACCTGATGCAGAGCCATTTCCAACGGTTCATCCTTCGGGAACTGGCGATGACCGGCGTGACTGCCGAAACCCATCCGATGATCCATGCCTTCGCGGAGAAACATGCGCTGATGCTGCGCGATTTCGTTTTCTCCGGCGTGTCGCTATCACGACAGTTCCGGGTCGAGGAGATCGAGCAATTGACCGGAGACACAATGATCCGGGTGGATGTCTGGGACCAGCTCCGCAACCATGTCGGCATGGCGGAAAGCCAGTTCAGAAGCCAGATGCCGGAGTTACCGAGGGCTTTGGAAGCCTGGAAATCTCCGGACGCTGGCGGTCGCTGACGCCAGCCGATCAGGCAGGCAGCAACTCGAGACACAGGATTTTGCAATGACGGCTCAAGACCAAACCCTCGATCTCCTGCGCCGGCGCGTCGAACGCGTCGCCGAAGTCTCGGCGCTCACCGCCAAGGCGCTGAAACTGACGCAGGCGCTTTCCGGCATAGAGATGGACATCCTCCGCATCGAGCTGGAAATCGGCCGGAGCGCGCCCAGCGAGCAACTGGTGCAGGAATTGCATGACACGGAGGACAGCGCCGAGACGATGCGGGAGGCTCATGCCGACTGCATGGAGGAAATCGAGGCGGCTGAAGCGGAGGTCGCGGCACTCGATCAACGGATCGTTGCGGCAAAGGGAGGATAAGATGAACCAACAGACCATGCCCAACATTACCCTGTTCGATCTTCTGGCGCGCAACTGGCGACGCCCGGCAGCGGTCAGTCATCTCTGCTTCAACGACGACGACACGCTGCTGGCAATTTCTGCTACCGACGGCAGCGTCGCTCTCGCACGCCTTGCGGATAACGAGCCACCGGAATCGCGCATCGCGATCGACAACGGCCAGACGACGATCCAGCCGCGGCAAGGCCGGCCCTCGCCGACCATCAACACCCGGATTCAGGAAGGCGGCAAGCTATCGGCCCATCTTGACGGCGAATTTCTGGTGTTGACCGGATCAGGAGAACTGATCCGTGTCAATCGCACCGGTCAGATCGTGGTAAAGGTCCTTGCGGACAAAAGCCCGATCACAGCTTTCGACCATTGCAGCACCAGGGGTCGGACGGTTGCGGTCGTGCACCACCAGTTGCGGCTGCAGTCCGCGGGATCGGGACCGATCCAGGAGGTCGATCTCGGCGAGCACGCCGTTGAGATTGTTTCTGTCTCCGCTGATGGAAGCCTGATTGCGCTCGCCGGAGCAGATGGTATCAGTATCCGGAGCACTGCGGGCGATCTCGTACAAATCAGGCACATCCAGCTTCCGGCCCGGCCGCTGTCATTGAAATGGGGTGCGGACGGGAAATGGCTGGCATGCGGCCTGGAAACAGGCGGGTTATGTCTGGTTGAATTGGCAAATGGCCGCGACGTCATGCTCAGCGATTTTCCCGGCCCGGTCGGTTCGCTCGGCTGGAGCGCGCCCGCAAACGCATTTTTCACGTCCGGCGCCTTTCGCATCGCCGGATGGTCCATGGATACACCGCCGCTCTCGAACAACGCGACAGGCGCACTGGCGACGGGTCATCCCGGCTTCGTGATGGTGGAGGCTGTGGCCGCCCATCCGGTCAGGCGGCTGGTCGCCGCGGGTTATGCCAACGGCAAGATCGTCGTCGCCCGCATCGGATCTCCCGAAGAACTCGTCGTCCGCGATGCAGGCGGTCCGGTCACGGCGCTCCAGTGGACCGCCGATGGCCGGCATCTGGCTGTGGGCGATGCCCATGGCAATGCCGCCATCGTCACCTTCCCGAACCAGATCTTCAAATAGCATTCACCCAAACCGATAATGGAGGAAAGCATGCAAGCGGAAATGACCACCGAAGAGAAAAGCAAGGACGCATTCTTCGAGAGGATTGCCAAACTCTCCGAAGAGATGGTGGCGATACACGGCAAGGAATTCAGCATGGGCGCACTGGTACTCGGCGCACGCTGGATTGCCGAAGGCCGTGCCGACACCGACAGGAAAGTCAACTGAACGCAGCGCTCCCTGGTTTAAATAGCAGAAATATCGGCTGCAACCTCCCGGCTGCAGCCGACAGTTGCCGTCAGGCGATGCCCGGGACCGCGAGTTCAGCATTGCGCTCCTCCTGATAGAGCAAACATACTGTGCGCAGCATAGAGGCGAGATTGGACATGCCGCCATGCAGTTCCAGCGCCTCGTGATACAGTTCCGATATTAGCTTGGGAGTCGAAAGCCCCTCCGTTTTTGCTATGTCTTCTAGAACCTGCCAAAAGGCCGCCTCAAGCCGCACGCTGGTTGAATGTCCTGCGATGCGGACGGACCGACTTACCTTGAGGAACCTTTGCGGGCTCTGCGCCGTCAACACCCTGCACATCATGTTTTCCGCCTCCCACGAATATTCACACTTAAGAAAATGCTCCCCGCCGAGGATATCGCGGGGAGCAGATCAACGTTCGCAGTCGGATGGTTCCTCAGGGGATGAGCACCGCGCGACCGTGGATCTTACCGTTGTGCAGGTCCCTGAGCGCCAGGTTGGCATCGGCCAGCTTGTACTCGACCGTCGTCAGGTCGACGAGGCCGCGATCGGCGAGCGCCATCAGTTCGACCAGTTCGGCCCAGGTGCCGACCAGATTGCCGATGATGTTCTTCTCGCTGATCACCATGTCGACGGTGGGCACGCGGATGTCCTCGCCATAACCGACGACATAGTAGCTGCCCATCGGTCGGGTCATGGCAAGGCCCTTGGTGGTCGTGCCGCGCTCGCCGACGAAATCGATCACCGCCTCCGCGCCCTGGCCATTGGTCAGTTGCAGCACCGCCTCGACCTCATTGCCGTCGGCCTTGACGAGTTTGTCGGCGCCGATCTTGCCGGCGAGCGCAAGCGACGCATCCGATTTGTCGACAACGATCACGTCGGCCGCGCACATGGCCTTCAAGCACTGGACACCGATGTGGCCGAGCCCGCCGGCGCCAATGACGACGCAGCTTTCGCCCGGCAGCAGATGCCGCGTCGCCTTCTTGACCGCGCGATAGGCGGTGAGCCCCGCATCGGCATAGGGGGCAACCTCCTTGGGCGACAATGTCTTCGGCAGGGGCACGATATTACGCTCGGATGTGCAGAGATATTCGGAATAGCCGCCATTGCAGTCGAGGCCCGGAAATTTGCCCGGTCCATGCATGTCGAACCCGCGCCGGCACGCAAGGCAGGTACCGCCGGAAATCTTAGGATGGACGATAACGGGATCGCCGACCTTGATACCCTCGACTTCCTTGCCGATGGCTTCCACCCAACCGGCATTCTCATGCCCCATGATCAGCGGCAGAAGATTGTTGCCGGCCGGGTCCATATGCGGCCGCCAGACGCCCTCTATGATGTGGAGATCGGTGCGGCAGACACCGGCCCCGCCGATCCTGACGATGACGTCGGTCGATTTGGCTATGACCGGGTCGGCGACCTCCTGTAGCGAAACCCATTGGTCCGCCGTCAGGTTGTCGTCATATTTCGTTAACACTTGCGCCTTCATGATGTTGTCTCCTCCATCGCGGGATCTGAGCCCGCTACGAGAAGCAGGTCAGCAAGTGCTGTGCCAGGATGTAATTACAAACAATATCAATGACATGAATAGAAATCTGGTCACCTTTCCTGTTCACTCGTTGGACAATATGGACAGCAATACTGTTCAGTTTCTGTCTATTGTGCCCTCCCGCCCAATGCTGATATCCTGTTGGAATTGATGCATGAGGAGGAGACATGCAGCACCTTTCGGGAATAGACCGCGCGCGCAATGCACTGGAGAAGGGCGACAGGTTCCCTGTCGGAGCCTTGCAGCCGATGGTTGCCGAAAGCTGGCAGCGCTGTCGCGACAGCGAGCTGGACCCGCGCGGCACTCCGCGCCACAGCGTCATCGCCTTTTCCGACGTCAAGCACCGGCGCGAGGCCAATGCCGCGATGCGCCTGCTGGCGCTGGCGGAAATGCAGCTGCTGCATTCTCAGATCGCCGGCTCGAATTTCATGATCGCGCTCGGCGATGCACAGGGCATTGTGCTCGACACGATCAGCGACCAGCATTTCGCCGACAGCGAGGCCGGCCGGTCGATTATCCCTGGCAGCATGTGGAACGAAACCGAACGTGGCACCAATGCGTTCGGACTTGCGGCGATTGTCGAGATGCCGGTTGCGATCTACGGCCGGGAGCATTATTTCGCCTGTCACGGCCACCTGAGCTGCATGGCGGCGCCGATTTTCAATTCCAATGGCGAAATCCTCGGCCTGCTCGATGCATCCTGCGCCCACGAAGCCCGTCAGGAGCACACCCATGCGCTGGTGCGAATGGCTGCCGCCCAGATCGAGAACGGCCTGATCTATCAGGAATATTCCAAGAGCTTCGTGTTCGCCTTCCATCCCCGTGTGGAATATCTCGATACGCTGTCCGCCGGCCTGATTTCGATATCCCTGGATGGCGACGTCATCTCGATCAACCGGCCGGGAAAGGCGTTGCTTAGCGGCCTTCCCGCCACATCTGGCAATCACTTCGATACGTTGTTCGAAGCGGGCTACGGCACCGCGATGGACGGACTGCTGAAAGGCGGCGTCATCCGCATTCGCGATCGTGCCGGCAGTGGTGTCTTCATGGTCTGTCGGCAGATCGGCGAGCGCCGCACGCTCATGCTGAAGCATGCCTCGCCGGCCATTCCATCGATGCTGCAAAAGGAAAACACGCCGGATTTCGTCTGCGACGATCAGGCCGTCAAGCGCTCGCTTGCCGATCTCGCCGAAGCCGCAGCCCTCTGCATGCCGGTGCATATCACCGGTGAAACCGGCACGGGCAAGGAACTGATGGCACGCCATGTCCACCGCCTGAGTGGACGGAAGGGCGAGTTCGTGGCGCTCAATTGCGGCGCCGTGCCGGAAAATCTGTTCATCGCAGAAATATTTGGTCATGAGCGCGGTGCTTTCACCAATGCGCGCGCCGAAGGCGCCCCCGGCCTGGCGCGCGCCGCCGATCGCGGTACGCTTTTTCTCGATGAGGTTGCCGACATCCCGCTCAGCGCGCAGACATCGTTGCTGCGATTTCTCGACAGTATGGAAATCCGCGCCGTCGGCGGTCACAAGCCGCAGAGGGTCGATGTGCAGATCGTCTCTGCCACCAATCGCGATCTTGAAGAGATGGTGGCGCAAAGGCAGTTTCGCGCTGACCTCTACTATCGGCTGAATGCATTCATCATTCGACTGCCGGCGCTACGCGCACGAACCGATTTTGCCGGCGTCGTCCGTCACCTGATGGATAAGATGGCGCCCGGCACGCCAGTGACCGATGCGGCGATCGCTGCTCTCGCCCGGAGAAAATGGCCGGGCAACATCCGCGAACTGAAGACAGTGCTGCAACGCGCCCTTGTGCGACGACGCGCCGATTACATCGACGAAGGCTGTTTCGACGAGGCAGTTCCACTGCCCGAACTCGCAGTCGATTGCTGTGCGGAATGTCGGGCACGTCCGCTCAGCCGGGCGAAATGTCAGGAGATCCGCTCGGTCTACGTCAAGACCAATGAGAACATATCCCGGACGGCGCGTGTGCTCGGTCTCTCACGGACGACGGTCTACAAGCACATTCGGCAAGCGTCTTAGGGATAGCGTTCGATCCGCTGGAGGGCTTCGATCTTGCAGCCATCAGCAATCCCTTGTTGCGCCTTTACATGCACGGTGCACAACTTCCAACAGACGTATCGCCTGTCCATCCCGTGGGATACGGATGATCCAGCCGGTCTATCAGCAGGTACCTGGAGATCATCGCGAGCTGATGAATGGACGCCAAAAGGAATTCAAATGTTCAAGGCCACCATTTTGGAACGCTTCAACCGTGAGTCCCCCCTATTTTCTCCCGATGCGCGACACCCCGACCGTCTTGACTGCCGCATCCTCTAGCGCAGCAGCAAGGATGTCCGCCCAACAGCGCTGTCCGGCGTCTCCCTCTATATGGTTATTGAGCACTTCAAGCAGCACATGCGGGATGTTGCCGGCCTCGCCATGCACCGGCACGGTGTAGTCGGATTCATCGTCAACCAGATACGGCTTGTTGAATTCCACGCGAATTGCGGACGCCTGCACCCTGATTGCATCCATCAGCGCATGTGAGAAGCGCGGATCCCGGTTGAACAGAAGCCCGAGATCACAGGTCCGGACATCTCCGGTCGATGCCATCAGCCGCGTGAAACTGTGCACCGAAACCAGCACCACCGGAAAGCCTGCCGCTGAACGCGCGGAAATCGCCCCGCCAACGGCAGTGTGAAAAGGCACGTGAATATGCCGATAACGCTCGCGGCGATCTTCCTCGGAAAGCGATCGATTGGCCGGTATCAGCGTCCCATCGCTGACCTCCGGAAAGCAGTCAGCGGCATCGAACGGACGATTGCAATCAACCACGAGACGGCTGTAGCGTTGCATCAGCAGGGGCGCATCCAGCTTTTCCGAGAGCATGCGTGACAGCTCTCGGGCACCGATATCATAGGCGATGTGCCGATCCATCTCCTGTACCGGCAGGCCGAGATCGTCAAGCGAACGGGGCAGAATGCGCCCCGCATGCTCGCAGGTCAGCAGGATAGTCGAGCGCCCGGTCATATTGATCGCCTCGACCGGATCGGGATCCAGAGGCGACAGCAGGGGTCGAGCTTCGTAGGGCAAGAGACAGCCGTTTCCTTGGCTAATGAACCAATTTCTCTTCACAGCAGAACAAGACGATACGAATGTTCTTTTTCATTCACAGTCAACATTATTTTTCCATTTGACTATTTTTTTTCAGTGACATTAAAGTTTGAGTCACTGCCGTCTGGAGAGCGAGGATGAAGAGTCTACGCGTGCTGATCACCGATCTTTCACCGCAATTCACCTCGAGCGAACGGAAAATTGCCAATGTCATACTGGCTGATTATCCGTTCACGGCTCTTAGCAATATCCAGGAACTTGCCGAGAAAACCGGTGTCAGCGCGCCATCGGTGACTCGGTTTGTCGCCAAGATCGGCTGCGAAGGATTCCAGGATTTCCAGCGCCAGTTGATAGCGGAACTTCAGGAGGGGCAACGTTCACCACGCGACCTGGTATCGAGAAGCGTGCCGGTGGAGAGCGAGGATTTCCTTGCCGGCTACAGCAAGCGCCTCGCGGCTGTTCTGGAGGAGTTGACACAAACCATCCCTGCCTCGCAATTCGATCTGCTGGCCGGGCTGATTGCGGATCCTTCGCGAAACATCTTTCTGATCGGCGGGCGCGTCAGCGATACGATCGCTGCCTTCCTGTCCATTCACTTGCGCCAGATCCGCTCCGGCGTTTATCACATGTCCGAAAACCCTGAATTCTGGCCGGAGCATGTGTTGCGCATGCGCAAAAAAGACGTCGTCATCTTTTTCGATTTTCGACGCTACCAGCAGAATCTGGTCCAATTGGCCAACACCGTCGCACAGACCGCTCAGCCTCTGATCATCCTGATTACAGACAAATGGATGTCGCCGATTGCCCGCAGCAGCACGCACGTCATCGCCCTGCCGATCGATGCCGGCACCGCCTGGGACACGATGGTGGCAGCGATCGCCTTCACGGAGGCGCTGATCGTCAAGGTTTCCGAGGGCGACTGGGAAGCGACGCAGAAGAGGATCAGGGCCTGGGACGAAATTCGTCTGGTGACATCGCCGTTCGACAAGGCTCCGGCCAATGGGGAAAATAATGAGACGTGAGGAAATCATCGTGGCCTGCTGCAGCGATTTTGCCGGCAAGGTGCGCGGCAAGGCATTCCCTGCATCACAGCTCGAAAAAAGGCTGAAACGCGGCATCGGATGGACGCCCACAAATGTGCAGATCACCTGCTTCGATGTGATTGGCGAAACTCCGTTCGGGGCGCTCGGCGATCTTTTCCTGATTCCTGATCCGGAGGCTGGTGCGAGCCTGGATACCGAGGAAGGGGCTCCGCCCGAACGATTCATGATGGGAAGCATTTTTTACACCGATGGCCGGCCCTGGGAATTTTGCACGCGCGCGATTCTGGCTGCCGCACTGGATCGTCTGAGAACCGTCGCAGGCGTGACCCTGCTGGGGGCGTTCGAGCACGAGTTCCAGTTCCGCGATCTCAAGGGCGGTCCCGGGCAGGCCTATACGCTCGCCGGGTTTCGCGCCGAGCGCGCCTTTTTCGAAAGACTGGTTGCCGCCATGGGTGACTGCGGCATGACGCCGGACACGGTCATGAAGGAATATGGGCGGGGCCAGTACGAGGTTACCATGGGGCCGCAGCGGGGTGTGAGGATCGCCGACCATGCCGCAATCATTCGTGAAATCGTCGCCTCCGTGGCCGGTCACTCGGGACACAGCCCGACTTTCACGCCGATCCGTGATCCCGCCGGTGTCGGCAACGGGGTTCATATCCACATGAGCATGCTCGATGCACAAGGAGCGCCCATGACCTGGGATCCGGCCGGCAAGCACGAACTGTCGAAAGTCGCGGGCCAGTTCGTGGCAGGCATTCTCAAATATCTCGACAGCATAATCGCGATTACCGCACCCAGCGTCGTCTCCTATCTGCGGCTGACGCCACACCGCTGGAGCGCCGCGTTCAACAATCTCGGCTTCCGCGACCGCGAAGCCTCGGTCCGCATCTGCCCGGTTTCGGACATCAGCGACATTGCCCGCGCCGCGCAGTTCAACTTCGAGTTCCGCGCCGCGGATGCGGCCGCCAGTCCCTACCTGCAATTGGCCGCCATCATTCATGCCGGCGTGCAAGGGATCGAGGAAGGCCTCGAAGTGCCGGATGCCACGCAGGAAGATCTTGCAAAGCTCTCGCCCGAGGCCCTTGCCGAGCGCGGCTATGTACGGCTGCCGCGCTCCCTCGATGAGGCCCTGGCACGCTTTTCGGCCAACGCGATCGTCAGATCCTGGTTTCCGCAGAATTTTGTCGACCTGTATATCAAGCACAAACAGGCAGAGATCGCCCATGTCGCGCATCTCAGCGAGCCTGAAATATGTGCAGCCTATGAAGCCGTTTACTGACCAAAATTCAAATTCGATTGGAGCGACCGATGACCACCGACATGTTGATGACCCGCGAAGTGAAGCTTGATCCAGCCGGCTCGGCGATCCTGTTCATCGACGTACAGAATTTTTCCGTTCGCCGGGACGGCGGTGAGTTCAAGGAGATTTCCGATGAGGTAATTGCCACCGACTACAAATACTATTTCGATCGCATCGGCACGCTGGCAATTCCGAACATGCAGAGGCTTCTCAATGCGTTTCGAAAAGCCGGAATCGAAGTGATGTACACGACAATCGAGAGTCTGACCAGAAATGGTCGCGACCGCAGCCTCGACTACAAGATTACCGGCTTCAACGTGCCGAAGGGGTCATGGGATGGCAAGGTCATCGATGAACTGGCGCCGGGCGACGACGAAATCGTATTGCCGAAAAGCTCGTCCAGCGTTTTCGTATCCACTCATATCGACTACATCCTGAGAAATCTCGGTGTGAAACAATTGGTACTTTGCGGCCTGTTGACCGATCAGTGCGTCGAGTCGGCGATCCGCGACGCCTGTGACCTCGGCTATCTCGTAACCCTGGTGCCCGACGCATGCGCAACCATGTCCCCGGAGCGCGAGGCGTCATCCCTGAAGGCGATCAAGGGCTATTGCCGGCAGATTTCCACCGATGCGTTGATCGCCGAAGTCAGCGGCTGATCCTGTTACGTCACCATCGCAATCGGAGCAATTTGATGGCAGAAGGATTCCGCGCACATGCATGATGGTGGAGACAGTGATGGATTTTCATTCGGCTTATGATCAGGGCTTTGTCCGGATTGCCGCCTGCACGCCCAGCTGCGAGGTGGGCGATCCCGAATTCAATGCGGCGGCGACGCTCGATCTTGCCCGCAAGGGCCATGCCGACCATGTTGGCCTGATGGTGTTTCCTGAACTGGGGTTGTCGTCCTATGCGATCGACGATCTGCTCGGACAGGATGCATTGCTCGATGCCGTCGAGACGGCGATCGCGGATATCGTGTCGGCAAGCCGGGAACTGACGCCCGTACTGCTGGTCGGCGCACCTCTCAGGCATGAAGGCCGGCTTTACAACTGCGCGGTCGTAATCCGGGGTGGCAAAATTCTGGGTGTCGTGCCGAAGACGCATCTGCCGAACTATCGGGAATTCTACGAGAAGCGCTGGTTTGCGCCGGGACGCAACGTACGCGGCGGAAGCATCGTCGTCGCCGGCCAGGACGTGCCCTTCGGAACCGATCTGATCTTCGCATCCAAGGCGGTCAGGGATTTCATCTTTCATGTGGAAATCTGCGAAGACCTCTGGGCGCCGGCACCGCCAAGCGATTTCGGTGCGCTTGGCGGGGCGCTTATCCTCGCCAATCTCTCGGCGAGCAATGTCACCGTCGGCAAGGCCGATACGCGCAAGCTGCTTTGCGCGGCAAAGTCGGCCAGCAATTGGGCCGCCTACGTCTATTCGGCGGCCGGGCCGGGCGAATCCACCACCGATCTCGCCTGGGACGGCCAGGCCTGCATCTATGAACTCGGCAATCTGCTCGCTGAAACGGAGCGTTTCCCAACGACGTCCCAGATGTGTATCGCCGATATCGATCTCGAACGTCTCAGACTTGAGCGCATGCGCACCGGTACATTCAACGATGCCGCGACGCTCAACCTGACGCCGGATCGGTCGTTCCGGCGCGTTTCCTTCGACTTCGACAAGCCCAAGGGAAATATCGGTCTCAGGCGCGGCATTGCCCGCTTTCCCTTCGTGCCGGCTGACAAAGCCCGCCTGGATCAGGATTGCTACGAGACCTTCAACATCCAGGTCCAGGGGCTGATGAAGCGGCTGAAGACCACCGGCATCAGGCGGCTCTGCATCGGCATATCCGGCGGTCTCGACTCGACGCATGCGCTGCTGGTCGCATCGCGCGCCTATGACAAGCTCGGCTGGCCGCGCGCGGATATACTTGGTTTCACCATGCCGGGCTTTGCCACCGGCGACGCGACCAAGTCCAATGCCTGGGCGCTGATGCGCAGCATGGCAATCACCGCCGAGGAGGTCGATATCAGGCCGCTGGCGCTGCAATTGCTGAAGGACCTGAAACATCCGTTCGGCGACGGCGAACCGCTTTATGACGTGACCTTCGAGAATGTGCAGGCGGGCCTGCGCACCGATTTTCTGTTCCGCGCCGCCAACCAGCGCCATGCACTCGTGCTCGGCACCGGCGATCTCTCGGAAATCGCCCTTGGCTGGTCGACCTACGGTGTCGGCGACCAGATGAGCCATTACAACGTCAATGCATCCGTGCCGAAGACATTGATCCAACACCTGATCCGCTGGGTGATCCAGACAGGCGAGTTCGATGCAGAGACGGATGCCACGCTGGAAAGCGTTCTGGGCACCCTGATTTCACCCGAACTGGTGCCGGCCGACGCGAACGGCGCGATGCAGAGCACAGAAGACAAGATCGGGCCTTATGACCTGCATGATTTTGCACTGTACTACACGACGCGTTTCGGACTTCGTCCGTCGAAAATTGTTTTCATGGCGCTCGCGGCATGGAGAGATGCGGAAGCCGGCGTCTGGCCGCCGCATTTCCCGCCTGACAAGCGCCGCAGCTTCGATCTGCCAACCATCAAGCACTGGATGGAGGTGTTCCTCTTCCGTTTCTTCACCATCAGTCAGTTCAAGCGCTCGGCGTCGCCCAACGGGCCGAAAGTGACCTCCGGCGGATCGCTTTCGCCACGTGGCGACTGGCGGGCTCCGTCGGACGGCAATGCCCGGGCGTGGCTGAAAGAACTGAAAGACAACGTCCCGGACTGATACGGGCCACGCAGCCTATTTGTCGATCTCTTCCAGAATCAGCCTGACTTCCATGATGGGACGATGATCGACATCGAACAGTTCGACCGACAGCATGTCCATCGGATTTTTCGGCAGGCCTCCGGCGGCTATTTCGGCGAGCACGCGTCTTGCCTCGGCCTTGGCATCATCAATCGTCGAACAATCCAGTATCGCCTCCACCGGCCCGTTCAGATCTCGGCCTAAAGCCTGAATGTAGAAAGTTGTCATGCCGGATCTCCTTGCTTGCCGGGCATCAACTTCGTTGTGGCGGTTCGGTTCCGCGCTGCCGACGCGGGTGATGAATAACGCTGGAACTTGTTCCGATGTCGATGGTTTCTTGGCCATCAACAGAGGAAAACGAAATGGTTGATCATCCTAAGGACGAACCCACGCCACTGGGCATGATGCACGACGCGGATGCACCACTTGTCGAGGAAGTGCTTGAAGACAGAAGACTCGAAGAGCGACAGGCGGAAGCGTCGTTCACACCCACCCAGCACGAGCAGATCGCTGCGCTCAAGGCGGAGCTTTCTCGCCTACAGGCTTCCATCAAGGAAATCGCCGCCGGCTCATCGCAAGTTGCCGCCGGCGAAATGAAGGAAGTCGTCTCTCGCGTCGAACGCAAGCTTCAGGAAAATGTCTTTGTGGCCGTGGCCGCCGCAGCGTTCATCGGTTTTATCTGGGGAACCACGCGACGATAGGGTGGCTGACACATGAAGTCGCTCGGCGAATGGCGGCACATCTGCGTCGATATGCAGAGAATGTTTGCGGAAGACACCCCGTGGCATGTCAAATGGATGGAGCGGATATCCTCCCAAGTGATCGAAGTTGCTCGGCGTCATCCGGAACGCACGATTTTTACGCGATTTGTCCCGCCGGAGAATCCGATGGCACTACCCGGCATGTGGCGGGACTACTATCGGAAATGGCGGGCGATGACAGGTGAGCATCTGCCCGCCGAAATGGTCGCATTGATCCCGCAACTGGCCCGCTTCGTACCTCCCGCCCATGTGCTCGACAAAATGGTCTATTCGCCATGGTTTGGCGGAGGCTTGCACGCCGCCTTGTCTCAAAGGGACGTCGCTACTCTGGTGATCAGCGGCGGCGAGACCGACCTGTGTGTGCTCGCGACAGTGCTCGGCGGCATCGATCACGGCTACCGTATCGTGCTGCTGGATGACGCGGTTTGCAGTGGAGCGGATGAGACGCACGATGCAGCACTGAAATTGCTCGGCGACCGATTTTCCGTTCAGCTTGAACTGATGTCGACAGAGGCCTTTCTCGCGCAGGCATAGAAATTGGTGACTGTTGGGATGCGTTTATCAACCTGTTGCGCCACAGCGGCTACTGGAGCCATTATCCATGGCCGCGGTTCGGCGCACATACGGCTGATTGCGTATTCCGCAATCCGTTATAAACTGATATGGATGCATGCCTGAATGCATATCGATCCAATACGCATTCAGGTTCATGTCAGGAAAGTGACGCAAACTGATGTCGGTGTAACGCTGTTCGGCGGAATAAATCGTCTTGTCGCAAATCTGGCGTATGTTTTAACCTGCACAGCGCCCTTTGCTTGTCGGTTCTCAAGCGTGGCGCGATGCTTTCTTACGCATGTCGAATGGCCCGGCTGCCATTTTTGTCGCGAGCATAGGGTCCAAGAATGAGAATGCGTCGTTTTCTTAAGATTTTAAGTGTCATAGCGGCACCATTCGTTCTCGTTGGTTTGTTTCTTGGGTTTCTTCAGATTTCCGGCAATTTTCACGAAGTGGCGAAGGGTGAACTCTATCGGTCGGCGCAGCCATCCGCAAATGCGATCAGCTCCTATGCCCGGGACTACGGCATCCGGACGATTATCAACCTGCGCGGCAAGAGCTCTAAAGCGACTTGGTATAAAACCGAGGTGGCGGCAGCTGGCGAACTCGGTATCCGTCACGTCGATTTCAGGATGTCGGCCCAGCGCCAGCTGAGCGAGGTCGAGACCACCCAATTGATCGAGATATTGCGCGACTCCCCAAAGCCAATTCTTATCCACTGTCAGGCCGGCGCGGACAGGAGCGGCCTTGTCGCAGCAATATATCTGCATGCCATCAAAGGCGTTGACGTCGAGACGGCGGAGAAGCAGATTTCGATCCGCTACGGTCACATCGGCATCCCGTATCTTTCGAGCGCTTTTGCGATGGATGAAAACTGGAAAAAGCTCGAAAGCCTATTCCGGGCCAAGTCGTAATCGCCTGTCACACGCTGACCGACATCACCAGCCTTGGTGCATGACCTCAGTTTCCCAAGCGGCCAAGCAATGCTGTCTGCCGTGACCTATCTGACGCTGGGAGCGTTGCTTTCATGCGCCGGCACAAATTATCCGTGGTCGTGAGCGAGACATCGACCGATAAGAGCTCTCAATGAGGCCGGTTCTACAATCCTGGCAGTTCTGCCTTGTTTCCTTGTATGCCCGGTAAGCAACAGCAGTTTATTTGCGGATTCCGGCGCGTCTCGCCAGCATGCGCGATGTCGCCGCCGCGCGATCGCTTTCTTCCTTCGCCAATCGCATTTCGCGAAGCTTCAGCGTTTTCGCTTCCCTGGCATCTATCTCCGCTTCGTGCTCTTCGAGGACGCGGCTCCGAGGGGGAAACTGCGCCTCGGCATTGTCAAAAAACTGCTCCACCTGTTCAGGTGTCGTGATGGCTCTGTCGTTCATTTCGCTAACTCTGGATTTTTGCACTGCTCGCATGGAGCACAATTAAAAAAAGGCCAGGCATATAGCCTGACCTCCGATCGGTAGTGATGCTCAGCGACAGTGCCAGTACATCCGTGGTCAAAGTCGAGCAACAATACCTATTAGGTAGCCTGAAGCTTGCACGCGGACATCTTGCCCGACTTGCTGTCGCGCTCCAGCTCGTAGCCGATCTTCTGACCTTCCACGATCTCGCGCATACCGGCCCGCTCGACGGCGGAAATATGGACGAATGCGTCCTCGCCGCCGTTGTCAGGCTGAATGAAGCCGAAGCCTTTGGTGGAATTGAACCATTTAACTGTGCCAGTGGCCATAACGAACCCTTTCATAGCATATTGAATCACCAGCGAGCGAACGCGCACCAGTCTAGTCATAGCGATTTTTGAAGGGAAGGTTCGTTCAGGGCGCAGTGCTAAGGCGCTATAAATAAAGCTAACAAGCAAATATCGATAAACCGTAAATAGGCGTTGTGGGACGAAATGTCAACCCCTAGTTCCTGCCATCCGTCAATTCTTGCCAAGACATCCCTGCAACGGTGCCAGCCACCGCCTTCAGAAAGAAAATGGGCCCCAGCATGCCGGAGCCCATCAAGTTTGAAACAGTCTCGCTTCAAAATCGAGATTACATCATGCCGCCCATACCGCCCATGTCTGGCATGCCGCCGCCCGCAGCTTCGCGCTTCGGCAGTTCGGCGATCATGGCTTCCGTGGTCACGAGCAGGCCAGCAACCGAAGCTGCGTTCTGCAAGGCAGTACGAACAACCTTGACTGGATCGACGATGCCCATGGCGATCATGTCGCCATATTCGCCGGTCTGGGCGTTGTAACCGTAGTTGTCTTCGTTCTTGTCGAGGATCTTGCCAACGACGATGGAGGCTTCGTCACCGGCATTTTCTGAAATCTGGCGAACCAGCGACTGCAGAGCCTTGCGGATGATGTTGATGCCGGCGGTCTGGTCGTCGTTTTCACCCTTGAGGTTAAGGACGACGGACGAACGAAGCAGAGCTGTACCGCCACCGGGAACGATACCTTCTTCGACAGCTGCGCGCGTCGCGTTCAGGGCGTCGTCGATGCGGTCCTTCTTTTCCTTGACTTCGATTTCAGTCGCACCGCCGACGCGGATGACGGCAACGCCGCCAGCGAGCTTGGCAAGACGTTCCTGCAGCTTTTCCTTATCGTAGTCGGAGGTGGTTTCCTCGATCTGGGCCTTGATCTGGGCAACCCGACCGTCGATGTCCGACTTCTTGCCGGCGCCATCGATAATCGTGGTATTTTCCTTGGTGATCGAAACCCTCTTGGCGCGACCAAGCATTTCCAGCGTGACGTTTTCAAGCTTGATGCCGATGTCTTCGGAAATCACCGTGCCGCCGGTCAGGATCGCAAGATCTTCGAGCATGGCCTTGCGGCGATCGCCGAAGCCGGGAGCCTTGACGGCAGCGATCTTGAGGCCGCCACGCAGCTTGTTGACGACGAGGGTTGCAAGGGCTTCGCCTTCGACATCCTCGGAGATGATCAGCAGCGGCTTGCCGGTCTGCACGACGGCTTCGAGAACAGGCAGCATGGCCTGGAGGTTGGAGAGCTTCTTCTCGTGAAGAAGGACATAAACCTCTTCGAGTTCCGCGGTCATCTTCTCGGCATTGGTGACGAAGTATGGGCTGAGGTAGCCGCGATCGAACTGCATGCCTTCGACGACTTCGAGTTCGGTTTCGGCGGTCTTGGCTTCTTCAACCGTGATGACGCCTTCGTTGCCGACCTTCTGCATGGCCTCGGCGATGTAGGCGCCGATTTCCTTTTCGCCATTGGCAGAAATCGTGCCGACCTGGGCGATCTCTTCCGACGTGTTGATCTTCTTGGCCTTGGCAAGAAGGTCCTTGACGACGGCCGTGACAGCCAGGTCGATACCGCGCTTGAGGTCCATCGGGTTCATGCCGGCAGCAACAGCCTTGCCGCCTTCGCGAACGATGGCCTGGGCCAGCACAGTCGCGGTCGTCGTGCCATCGCCGGCGATGTCGTTGGTCTTCGAAGCAACTTCGCGGACCATCTGGGCGCCCATGTTTTCGAACTTGTCTTCCAGTTCGATTTCCTTGGCGACCGTGACACCGTCCTTGGTGATGCGCGGCGCGCCGAAGGACTTGTCGATAATGACGTTACGGCCCTTGGGGCCGAGGGTAACCTTGACCGCATCAGCGAGAATATCGACGCCGCGAAGCATCTTTTCCCGCGCTGTGCGGCCGAACTTGATTTCTTTGGCAGCCATGATGAAAACTCCCGAGCGCATCGCTCATTGGTTATTTCTAATTGCAGAGACCCGGCCCTATCAGCCAACGATGCCCATGATGTCGGATTCCTTCATGATCAGAAGGTCTTCGCCATTGAGCTTGACTTCAGTGCCCGACCACTTGCCGAACAGGATCTTGTCGCCAGCCTTGACGTCGAGCGCAACGATGTTGCCCTTGTCGTCACGAATGCCGGTACCGACGGCGACAACTTCGCCTTCCTGCGGCTTTTCCTTGGCGGTGTCCGGAATGATGATGCCGCCCTTTGTCTTTGCTTCGGCTTCGACACGCCGTATGACGACGCGATCGTGCAGCGGCCGGAAATTGATGTCCGTCATTCTGAATATCCTCAATGAAATTGGTTTGCAGCCCTGGAAGGACCAATTCCGTAGTCCTAGCACTCTCCTGCGGCGAGTGCTAGCAAATTAAACGAAATCTTTTGTGGTATCCTTTCGATCCACGCCCCCTTGGCGGGAGGCGACGTGGACAAGTGAAAAGGGTTTGATTCACTTCAAGAAACCTCTCCTCTTTCCTCAGGCAAGTCCACCGATGCCGGATCGCCGGTTGCACCAACACAATCCTTGACCAATCGCATCTGATCGAGTTGTGTGCTTTTCCACTGGGCTGAATGCTTTGCGGGCTCGCGACCGCAGGCGGAGGAAAGGATAGTTTATGCGCATCGATCATCTCGTTTGGTATAACGCGGATCTCAGCGAAGGGCGCCGTTATTTTGCCGAACGCATGGACCGGGAACCGCTCTACGGCGGCGAGCATCCCGGCGAAGGCACCGCCAATGCCGTCATGGCTCTGGGAGCCTCCACCTATCTCGAAATTCTGGGCCGCGATCCAGGGCAGACCGATGCGGGGCTCGACCCGGAGGTGGCCGCATTGCGGGGCTCGGGGCTTTATCATTGGGCCATCGGGGGAATGGATCTTGATCTGCTGGCCGAAAGGGCGCGCATTGCAGGGCTGGAATACGGGCCCATGGCTCCTGGCGGACGGACGAAGCCGGACGGAAAATGGCTGGGCTGGACCTGCTGGGGGTTGCGTGGCCATGCCTTCGGCTCGCTCATCCCTTTCTTTATCGACTGGATGGAGAGCGAGCATCCTGCCCTTTCCGCCCCCTTGGGCGGGACGCTTGCCGATTTCGAGATCTTCAGTCCAAAAGCGGACGATCTGAGGGCGATATTCGAGGCGCTAGGTCTCGACATCAAGATTACGCAAGCACCGCAGGCGGGCGTTGCCGCAGTGATCGAGAGCGGTCGCGGGCGGGTGACGCTGGAATCCTTTTCGCCCGTACCACGCGGCTATGTTATCTGAAACTTATTGCAGGGAGGAATATTGATGAGACTGGAAGGCAAACGGGTTATTATTACTGGCGGTTCGACGG
>JAQGJP010000077.1 GCA_028290545.1 Rhizobium sp.
CCTCGGCGAACGTAATGCCAAGGCCCCGGGTGCGGCGGTGTTTGCCGGTATCGAGGGCACGCGGCCGGTGCTGGTCGAGGTGCAGGCACTGGTGGCGCCGACATCGCTGGGTACGCCGCGCCGCGCCGTCGTCGGCTGGGATTCGAGCCGGCTGGCGATGATTCTTGCCGTGCTCGAGGCCCACTGCCGGGTGCGCCTCGGCAATTACGATGTCTACCTCAATGTTGCCGGCGGATACCGCATTTCAGAACCCGCCGCCGATATCGCCATCGCCGCCGCACTGGTTTCCTCGCTTGCCGGACTTGCTCTTCCGCACGATTGTGTTTATTTCGGCGAAATCAGCCTGTCGGGGGCGGTCCGACCGGTCGGCCACACGGGTCTTCGCCTTAAAGAAGCCGAGAAATTGGGGTTCCAGAGCGCTGTGCTCCCGCTGGGGTCGGCCGAAATGCCAAAGGGTCTGTCGGGCACCTGGAACTCGATCGACAGCCTGATGGATCTGGTTGTCAGGATTGCCGGCTCGAAACATGTGGGTCCGCAGGCTGACGACGAGGATTGAGGCTTTTGTTTCAAGGGCCGCGAATGCTATAGGTGCCGCGGGTCGGTGAAATAACGGTGGATGGACATACACGCCGTATTGGAGAGAATTATATGCCCATTACAGGTTTTGACGGTATTGTCCTCGGCGTTGCGTTGTTTTCCGCCGTGCTCGCCATGGTGCGCGGGTTTTCCCGCGAAGTGCTCTCGGTCGTAAGCTGGTTCGGCTCGGCCTACGCCGCCTACAAGCTCTATCCCTATGGCGTCCCGTATGCGAAGAATTTCATCGCCGAGGAAAAGTTTGCGATCATCGCATCCGCCGCCGTGATTTTTCTGATCGCGCTGATCGTCATTTCCTTTATTACCATGCGCATTGCCGATATGATCATCGATAGCCGCATCGGTGCGCTCGATCGCACGCTCGGCTTTATCTTTGGTGCCGCACGCGGTATCCTCATTGTTGTCGTTGCCGTGCAGTTTTTCAATGAATGGGTGCCGCCCGCCAAGCATCCGGCCTGGATCGCCGCTTCGAAATCCAAGCCGTTCCTCGACGATCTGGGCGAAAAGCTGAAGGCAGCATTGCCGGAAGATATCGCGGCTCTGCTCCGCAAGAAGATCGAAGAGAAGATGAACGGCGTCAAGGACAGTGCGCCGGAAGATGGCGCGGTCCCGGCTGATTCGACAACGGATACCGCGCCCGCGGATACGACGACGGACACCGCTCCGGCCGAAGACAACAGCACGACGACCACGACGCCGCAGCAGTAGCAGTGAATTGGCGGGAGGAATCCGGTCTGCAGGCAACAGGTTCTTTCGCATTCTCGGACGCTGTGTTGCGTGAATGAAGACGGACAAGGGACGGCTGCGAAATGTTTCGATGGCGCAGGGGGCTGGGCGATTGGCGCGGACCCTGAACTGCGAACGGACGTTGCGGATTGTACGTCGCCTGCCGAGGAAAGACTTGAAAATGCCGGGACGCGCCCTAAGTGTCTGGTCTTAGAGAGACTGAAAACCCGCTACGGCGGATGAATGAATTCAATGGGTCGCGAACCTTCTAGTTTCCCAACGAGCCAAAGGCCGTAAATTCGATGAACGAAGACGTTTCAGTCAAGAATATTGACGATATGGATGGCGACACCCTGCATGAAGAGTGCGGAGTGTTCGGTATTCTGGGGCACCCCGACGCGGCGGCGCTGACCGCACTTGGTCTCCACGCCCTTCAGCATCGCGGTCAGGAAGCGGCTGGTATCGTGTCGTTCGACGGCAAGCAGTTCCGCGCGGAAAAGCGCATGGGATTGGTCGGCGACCATTACACCGACCCCGCAACGCTGGCAAAGCTGCCGGGCTCGATGGCGATCGGCCACACGCGTTATTCGACCACCGGTGAAGTGGCGCTACGCAATGTGCAGCCATTGTTTGCCGAGCTGGAAGTCGGCGGCATCGCCATCGCGCACAATGGCAATTTCACCAACGGCCTGACGCTCCGCCGGCAGATCATCGCGACGGGAGCCATCTGCCAGTCGACGTCGGATACGGAAGTCGTGCTGCATCTGATTGCCCGCTCCAGCCACGCATCCTCCTCCGACCGCTTCATCGACGCCATCCGCCAGATGGAAGGTGGCTATTCGATGCTGGCGATGACGCGAACCAAGATGATTGCCGCGCGCGACCCGATCGGTATTCGTCCCTTGGTTATGGGCGATCTCGACGGCAAGCCGATCTTCTGTTCGGAAACATGCGCGCTTGACATCATCGGCGCGAAATATGTGCGCGATGTCGAGAACGGCGAGGTCGTGATCTGCGAAATTCAGTCGGATGGCTCGGTTTCCATCGAGTCCCGGAAGGCATTGACGCCGCAGCCGGAACGGCTTTGTCTGTTCGAATATGTCTATTTCGCCCGTCCTGATTCGATCGTCGGCGGCCGGAGCGTCTACGTCGCGCGCAAGAACATGGGGCAGAACCTCGCCAAGGAAGCGCCTGTCGATGGCGATGTGGTGGTTCCCGTGCCGGACGGAGGAACGCCAGCGGCGATCGGCTATGCGCAGCAAAGCGGGATTCCCTTCGAACTCGGTATCATTCGCAACCATTATGTCGGCCGCACGTTCATCGAGCCGACGCAATCGATCCGCGCTTTTGGGGTCAAGCTGAAGCACTCGGCCAACCGGGCGATGATCGAGGGCAAGCGCGTGATCCTGGTGGATGATTCCATCGTGCGCGGCACGACCTCGCTGAAGATCGTGCAGATGATCCGTGATGCCGGCGCAAGGGAAGTGCATATCCGCGTCGCCAGTCCGATGATCTTCTACCCGGACTTCTACGGCATCGACACGCCGGATGCCGACAAGCTGCTGGCCAACCAGTATGCCGATGTCAACGCCATGGCTGAATATATCGGTGCGGATTCGCTCGCCTTCCTGTCGATCGACGGTCTTTACAGAGCAGTCGGCGGCCAGGATCGCAACGCAGCACGGCCGCAGTTCACGGATCATTACTTTACCGGCGACTACCCGACCCGTCTGCTGGACAAGGACGGTGAGACGATGGGCAGCAAGCTTTCCGTGTTGGCGAGTCACGGCTAAAGCCGCTTTATTTCAGCGATAGAGATCGCGAAGGGCTCATCGCCCTTCGTTTCATGAAAATCAGGATCAAGGCAGAGCATGAGCGGCAATCTCAACGGCAGGGTCGCACTGGTGACCGGCGCTTCCCGTGGCATCGGCTATTTCACCGCGCTTGAACTTGCCAAAATGGGCGCCCACGTGATCGCCTGCGCGCGTACCGTCGGCGGCCTCGAAGACCTGGATGACGCGATCAAGGCGGTCGGCGGCAGTGCCACGCTGGTGCCGTTCGATCTCGGCGACATGGCGGCGATCGACAGTCTTGGCGGTGCGATTTTCGAGCGTTGGGGCAAGCTCGATATCCTGGTCGCCAATGCCGGCGTGCTCGGCACGATCTCGCCCATCGGGCATGTCGAAGCCAAGACTTTCGAGAAGGTGATGAACGTCAATGTCACCGCCACCTGGCGACTGATCCGTTCCGTCGATCCGCTGATGCAGAAGTCCGATCAGGGCAGGGCATTGCTGCTAACATCGAGCCTTGCGCATAAATGCAAGCCGTTCTGGGCGCCGTATTCCGCATCCAAGGCGGCCGTCGAGGCGCTGGCGCGCACATGGGCCTATGAGAGCGAACGTCTGCCGCTCAAGATCATCAGCGTCGATCCCGGCGCGACCCGCACGGCCATGCGCGCGCAGGCCTATCCTGGCGAGGATCCTGATACATTGCCGCATCCGCACGATGTCGCTAAGGTCATCGCGGGCCTGACCGGTGCCGACATGACAGAGACCGGCAAACTCTACATCGTTCGCGAGAAACGGTTTGCTGATTACAAGTTGCCATAAATTCGTCCGCCATACCTTCGAAGACGATAGTTGACTCGTCTTGACTTCGAGTCTTTCGCTTTTCCTGCCAGTATGCGGATCAGCAAATCCTGGGAGGAACGTGTGGAGAATGCAATCCTGGCCGTTATCGGCGCGGCACTGTTGGCCTGGGCTGTTTCCGCCTGGCGCGAAAAGTCCCGCACGGGGCTGACCTATTATCAGGCGTTCGGCTACACATTCTTCAAATTCGTTTTCGGCGTCCGCTATCGCGGCTTCGAACACGCCATCGATCTCAATGGTCCGATCGTCTATCTGGTGTCGAACCAATCCCGGCTCGACCGCGCGCTTCTCAAGACTTTCCTGCCTGTCGGTACATTTCATATCGACCTGGATGGGAATGCCGATCATCTGTTTACCCTGATGAAATCGGTGCTCGCCGGTCGCGCGCGGGTATGCCTCTATGTGCCCAAGGAGGTCGAGGCGAACAAAGGGACCATGGAGAGGCTGGGAAAGACGGGCTCGATCATCAAGGCCGCCGGCGCCCGGGTTCTGCCGATCTATATCCGTGGTACGCGCGTGTCGCTGTTGTCGTACTGGGACCGGGACAAGGCACCACGCAGCCTGCTGCCGCAGATCACGGTGACGGCAGCGCCGCCGCAGACGATCACCGACACTGGCGAGATACGGTTTGCCGAACACCTGCTCGATGGGCTGATGCTGGCAAAGTTCAACTCGACCAACCTGAAGCAAACACTGTTCGAGGCGCTGGTGTCCGCTGCCCGGCTCAATGGTGTATCACGCGAGATCCTCGGCGATGCCATGGGCGGCAAGCTCAGCTACAAGCAAATGCTGATCGGTGCCCGGGCGCTTTCGGTGCGGTTCGCGAATGTCGCGAGGAAGGGAGAGGCAGTCGGTGTGCTGCTGCCCAGTTCCAATGGCGTGGTGCTGACTGTGGCGGCGCTTCTTTCCGCCGGTCGGCCGGCGGCGATGCTGAATTACACATCTGGTCCGGCAGCCATCGTCTCCGCCATCAATACGGCGGCGATCCGCACTGTCGTCTGCTCGAGCGCTTTCGTCGAAAAGGCGGATCTGCAGGAGGTGATCGCCAGGATAAAGGCCAATGGCACGACGATCATGTACCTTGAGGATATTCGCAAGGATATCACTTTCTTTGAGAAGGCGCGTGCATTTCTCCATTGGCGCCGGCCGCACACGAAGTCTCAGGCTGAGGATGCCGCCGTGATCCTCTTCACATCCGGATCCGAAGGAAACCCCAAGGGCGTGGCGCTGTCCTCGCGCAATCTCATCGCCAATGCCGCGCAGGCCGATTGCCGCGTTGATATCTCGCCGGCGGACAGCCTGTTCAACGTGCTGCCGCTGTTCCACTCCTTCGGTCTCCTGGGCGGGATGGTGCTGCCTTTGCTCTATGGCATCAGGCTGTTTCTCTATCCCTCGCCGCTGCACTACAAGATCGTTCCGACCATAGCCCGCAAGACTGCGCCGACGGTCATGTTCGGCACCGACACCTTCCTGACCGGCTACGCCCGGGCGGCCAAGGACGGCGATTTCGACAGCGTGAGGATGATCGTTGCCGGCGCCGAGGCGGTGAAGCCCGAAACCCGCAAGATCTATAGCGAGCGGTTCGGTGCGAGGATCGTCGAAGGCTACGGCATGACCGAGGCCTCGCCGGTGGTCGCGGTCAATTCCTCGACCTTTTCCAAGGACGGATCGGTCGGCCGCCTGCTGCCGGGCATGGAAATGCGGCTGGAGCCGGTGGAAGGCATTGAGGATGGTGGACGCCTGTTCATCGCTGGTCCCAATATCATGCAGGGCTATCTTCTTGCCGACCAGCCCGGCAACCCGCAGCCGGCCAGCGGAAAATGGCATGACACGGGGGACATTGTCGCCATCGACGAGCGCGGTTTCATCACCATCAGGGGCCGGGCCAAGCGGTTCGCCAAGATCGCCGGCGAAATGATCTCGCTGGGCGCGGTCGAGATCATGGTGCAGCAACTGTGGCCGGAGGCCCGTCATGCGGCAATCTCGGTGCCGGACAAGCGGCGCGGTGAGCGGATCGTGCTGGTGACCACGCAGAATCCGGCGCAGAAGCAGGAACTGATTGCCTATTCAAAGCGCTACGGCGCGAGCGAATTGATGTTGCCGGACGATATCATCCATGTCGATGCCATTCCGGCGCTCGGCAGCGGCAAGACGGATTATCCCGGCACCACCGCGCTGGCGGTGCAGGCATCAGCCTGACTTGCCCGGGGTATCAGGGCGCTTTTCATCGGGGACGATACCCTCCTCGACTTCGATCTCATGCTCCGGCAGTGCACCGTATTTCTTCTGCCAGCGCCGTGCGCCGAAGGGCAGCGTGCAAAGATAGAATATCGAAGTCAGCGCCAGCACTTCCCAGGTGAAACTCATCAGCAGCGCCACGTAGACGACGACGACAAGCATGAAGGGCAGGGCATTTTCCCGGCGGATGACGCCCTGCGCCTTGCCGGACCAGACCGGGATACGCGACACCAGGAGATAGCCGATCGCCACCGTGTAGGCCGACGATGCGTAGGCGACGTAGCGGGTGACTTCCATGCCGAGAAAGCCGAGATAGACCGGCAGCAGGACGAGCAGGGCGCCAAGCGGCGCCGGCACGCCGACGAAATATTCCGACAGCCATTTCGGTTTGTTGGCGCGCTCGGTCATCACATTGAAGCGGGCAAGCCTGAGGCCAGCGGAAATGGCATAGATCAGCGCGGCGATCCAGCCGAAGGAGCGCGCCTGATCGAGCATGTAGACATAGAGCACGAGCGCCGGCGCGACGCCAAAATTGACGATGTCGGCCAGCGAATCCATCTGGACGCCGAAATTCGAGGTCGCGCGCATCATCCGGGCCACCCGCCCATCGATGCCGTCGAGGAAAGCCGCCAGCAGAACCATGGCGACGGCCAGTTCATAGCGGCCTTCGAAGGCGAGCCGGATGCCGGTCAGGCCCGCGCAAATGGCCAGCACCGTGATCAGGTTCGGCACCATCATCCTGAGCGGAATTTCGCGCAGGCGTGGCCCGCGCGCGTTGTCGCCCTTGACTTCCCGGGGATCCGGCGGGGTCGCGGCGTTATCCATCGTGTCTGCCTCGCGTTTGAGCTAGATGCGGCGGGTGAGCACCGGGCCTTTGTCGGAGCCATATTCGGCCAGAATCGTTTCGGCGGCAATGGCGGTCTGTCCGACCGACACGCGCGGTGTAAAACCCTCCGGCAGGTAGACGTCGAGCCGCGAGCCGAAGCGGATGAGCCCGAAGCGCTCGCCGGCTTCGAGCGGCACATTCGGCGTTGTCCAGCAGACGATGCGGCGGGCGACGAGGCCCGCGACCTGGATCACGCCGATGCGGCCATGGCTCGTGTCGATGATCAGGCCATTGCGCTCGTTGTCGTCGCTTGCCTTGTCGCTTTCGGCATTGAGGAATTTGCCCTCGCGATAGGCGACCTGCTCGACACGGCCACGCATCGGGGCGCGGTTCACGTGGCAATTGAAGACATTCATGAAGATCGAGATCTTGAGCATCGGCGCGTCGCTGAGCCCGAGCTCGGAGGGCGGAGGGCTCATGGTGATCAGCGACACCTGGCCATCGGCGGGGCTCAGCGCCAGATCCTCGTCCTGCGGCACAAGCCTTTCGGGATCGCGGAAGAAATAGATGCACCAGGCGGTCAGAAGCATGCCGACCCAGAATAGCGGAAACCACAGGAAGCCGAGAATGACCGAGATCGCAAAAAAGGCGACGATGAACTTGTGACCCTCGCGATGAATCGGGACGAAGGTATGCTTGATCGTGTCAACCAGGCTCATAGTCCGGGATGCTCCCTGTTTTCGTTGCGAACGGCCTAGCGTGAAATGGCGCGACCATCAACCATGATCAAGAAAGATTGCAGTGTGAAAGTTCCATATAGGCGGTGGGGGCGCCGCGGAGGCCGTCAGAAGCCGTAGAAAAGCATATCGAGCGCAGAAGGGATTTTATAGTCTTCGTGTTCTAAAGTTGCGTTCGGACATGAATATGTTCCGGGTTGCGCCAACAATTGGCATACCGTGAATTCGCGGGACATCAAGCGGTGGTGACCGGCGGTCTATATGTATCGCCGAACGTGCCGAGCACCCAAACCCGTCAGCAATTCGTAGCCGATCGTACCGGCAGCCCGCGCCGCATCGTCGAGCCTGATATTCGGTCCGAACAACTCGACGTAATCGCCTGTCCGGACCCGGTTTTCCGGAACGTCGCCGATGTCGAACATGGTCAGGTCCATGGTGATCCGTCCGACGATGGGCACGCGCGCTCCGCCGAGGAAGCCGAAGGCACCTGCCGAACCGTCCTGCCGTGCCGTGACACCGGAGCCCGACATCGAGCGCCGCCAGCCATCCGCATAACCCGCACCGACGATGGCCACGCGGCTGTCGCGATCGAAGCGATGTGTGGCGCCATAGCTGGCGGCATCGCCCTTGCGGACGTCGCGGATCTGCAGGATGCGCGCCTCGGCGGTGGCGGTTGGCCGCATCGGGTTGGGTACGCCTGTAACGGCCTCACCGCCGTAGAGCGCGATGCCGGGACGGTTCAGGTTAAAATGATAATCCGGTCCGAGGAAGATTCCCGCCGAACTTGAAAGGCTTGATTCGACACCTTTGAACAATTGGCTAACGGTTTGAAATGATTCGAGCTGCCTGTGGTTCATCGGGTGATGGGGATCGTCCGGGCAGGCGAGATGGCTCAGCACCAGAACAGGTTGCTTCCTCGGTTCATGTGACAGACTTGCCGCCTCCGCGACCGTGAGACCGAGCCTGTTCATGCCGGTATCGACGTAAAGCGCATAGGCAGCGCTTTGCCCGCAGGACCGGAAATACGCCAGTTGTTCAAGCGACCCTATGACAGGGATCAGCCTGTTGGCAAAGATCCGCTCTTCCATGCCCGGCCAGATACCGGTCAGGATGAAGATCCTCGCGTCCGGCAAGGCGTTGCGCAGGCGCGCGCCCTCGTCGGGTGTCGCCACGAAGAAATCCTGACAGCCAGCGGCCGCGAGCGCCTGCCCGACCTCGGCGGCACCCAACCCGTAGGCATCCGCCTTGACCACGGCAGCCGTTCGCGCCCTGGCCGACAGTTTGCAGAGCATGCGCCAGTTTTCGACCACCGCGCCGAGATCGACCGTCAATCGGACGGGGGCGTGTTCAAAGGCAGCAAGGTCGGAGCGCAAGGGCATCATCTCATTCATGCCGTGCTCATAATTCCAAACCGGCGGTCGGGCAATGGGGAGGCGCAAGGGAAGCACTTTTGTTCAAGACGGGCAAAGGCAATTGAGTTATTCATATCGCATGCACAATGTTTCCCAGCGGCAGGCCACCGACGCCATGCCGGTGACAGAATCGGAAAAGACCAGCTTCTGGAGGGACAAGCGCTTCCGGAACATGGAATGCATGACCGCGACCTTCATCACCCATGAATTCGCCCCGCATGCGCATGACACCTTCTCGATCGGCGCCATCGAAAGCGGCTGCCAGATTGCCAGCATTCGCGGCGAACGCGAATTCACCGGTCCCGGCGCCCTCTATCTTCTCAATCCCGGCGAGATACACGATGGCGCACCCGGCATTCGCGAGGGCTACCGCTACCGGATGATCTATCCGGACATCGATCTCTTCACCAGCATATTGGAGGACGTGACGGGCAGGGCATTCCATGGCAATCCGAGTTTTTCCCGGCAGTTGCTGCACGACCCCGATCTTGCCGCCGCCTTTCACCACGCCCACCGGCTGACGGAGGCTGGGACCGACCCGCTGGCTGCGGAAGAGGCGATGTTCAGCGTGCTTTCGCAAATGTTTGCCCGTTACGGCAGCGTGATCATCACACCTCCGAAGACGGACGACCGCACGGCCTTGCGGCGGGCCCGCGATTATCTTGCGGACAATTTCGACGCCGATATCGGATTGGAGGAACTGGCTGACATTTCCGGCCTCAGCCGAGCGCATCTGATCCGCTCGTTCCGCAAGCAATATTACATCACCCCGCATGCTTTCCAGACCGATATCCGGATTCGCAATGCCCGCCGCCTGCTGCGCTCGGGCATGAGTCCCTCCGATACCGCAAATCATTGCGGCTTTGCGGATCAGGCGCATTTCACCCGCCATTTCAAGGCCCGCACCGGCGTTACGCCCGCCGTGTTCCGCAACGGCTGATTTTATTCCGCGTAAAGCACTTTTCTTCAAGACGATGCGCTTCTCCTTGCGTTATCACACATGCAAATCCGAGGAGAAAGCATGGATCGGAGAGCGGAATTTTTTGCCGGCATGAAGACGATCGCGCCGATTATCGTTGCAGCGGTGCCGATCGGGCTGGTGTTCGGCGCGGTTGCAGCCGCAAAGGGGCTTTCGCCGCTTGAAGTCACGCTGATGAGCGCTATGGTGTTTGCAGGCGGTTCGCAATTCGTGGCACTGGATATCTGGACGCATCCGGCCTCCTGGACTGCGATTGGTTTTGCCGCCCTTCTCGTCAACATCCGTCATGTGCTGATGGGGGCCTCGATCGGCCGCAAGATGCAGGCATTCTCGCCTGCGCAAAAGTATCTCGGCGTGCTGGTCATGGCCGACGAGAATTGGGCGATGTCGGAGGCTCGCGCCAACCGGACGCCGCTGACGCCGGCCTTCTTTGCGGGCCTCGCGGCACCCTTCTACCTCAACTGGGTCTTTTCCAGCCTGATTGGCTCGTTGCTGGGCGCCTTGCTGGGCGATCCCGCGGCAATCGGGCTCGATTTCGCCTTCCCGGCGGTGTTCATCGTGTTGGTCATCGGTTTCTGGAAGGGACCGTCCACAGGCATGGTGCTGATCGCCAGCGGCGCGGCCGCGATACTGGTGCATCACCTGGTTCCGGGCGCCTGGTACATTGCCGCCGGCGCTGCCGCCGGATTGGTCGCCGCACTGCTCACGGGCAGATTCAGGAAGGTGGCGACAGCACAATGACCCTGGATTATCAGACATTTCTCGCAATTCTGGCGATGGCCATAGCCACAGCGCTGACCCGCGTTTCCGGCGTCTTCCTGCTCCGTTATCTGACGATCAGCGAACCGACCCGCGAGGCGCTCGATGCCATTCCGCCAGCCGTGCTGATGGCCGTGATCGCACCGACCGCGCTCGCAACCGGCTGGGCCGAAACGATCGCCTGCGCGATCACGGCTATTGCCGCCACACGACTGCCGCTGCTGGTCTGCGTGATCATCGGGGTGATGTCCGTGGTGGCGCTCAGGGCGGCGGGGCTTTAGAGAGCAAAGCGCTGCGACACGCGCTGCTTGCCCCCGCAGATGGGTGCTCAATCTATGAGGTGTGGAAATTTTCGTATGCAACCGTTATGCTGTCGATCTCAAACCAGGGGAGAAGGTCGATGGTATTGCAGATCTATAATGGTGAGAGCATAGGCATAGGTTATCGAGCCGATCTTTTGACAACCGATAGCGTCTATGTCGGCGAGGACGCCTTTCTGGGAAGCACAGACAGCACCGCCATCTACGGGAACGGTTCGAACCATAACATTACGATAGACGGCACCGTCGTCGGAAACCATTATGCGGTCTATCTCGAACACGATCCGGTGGAGCACTCCGGCCAGATGGTGGTGATCGGAGAGCAAGGTAAGGTTTTCGGCGGAAGCACAGCCATCGTTATATACGCCTATGACAGCTACGTGCAGAACAGCGGCAAGATCAGCGGATGGTCTGGGATCTATATCAAGGGAGATGATCACAATGGCAACTCCTCTGCTATCGTCAATGACGGCCTGATCGATACGACCGGGCCGGCGATGTTCGCCTACGGCACCCAGGACCTCTTCATCACCAATAATGGTGTCATCAAAGCAGGGTGCCTGTCTTCGACAATTCCTATTCGGAGGGTGATATGATCTTCACCAACAACGGGAAGATCGTCGGCGGCATCAATTTCGGCGGAGGCGAGACCAATTCATTCGTGACGGACGATGTCTATGACGGCGCATTGGGAACGGTCTCGGGCGTCGTTCGCGGCGGTTTTGGGAACGACACTTTCACCGGAGGCAAGGGCGTCGATCGCTTTCAGGGCGATACCGGGCGGGATATCCTGAAGGGCGGCGGGGGTGCGGATCATTTCATCTTCGCAGTCATCTCGGACAGCACGACGTCGGCTACGGGCCGTGACTTTATCTCCGACTTCAGCCGGAAACAACATGATGTGCTCGATCTCTCGGAAATCGACGCCAGAGACTCGTCTGCCATCGATAACCCATTTACCTTCATCGGCAAGGACGGTTTTTCCGATAAGGAGGGAGAGCTCGGCTATGTCGTCAAGCAAGGCAACACCATCGTTCAGGGCGATGTCGATGGCGATGGAATTGCCGATTTCACCATCGAACTGCGCGGCGAGATCAAGCTCACAGCGCAGGACTTCGACATGTAGGCTATTGGCCGAGATCCGGCGCAATGAGTCCTGCGGTATTTGGTTGTATCAACCGCCTATCCGCTTCGTGAGGATCGGCGATCGCCACGACGTCCAAAAAATTGGACATCGTGCGATCCCTCAATGCTCGTACTGCGTGAAGCTCGGATCCGCCAGATCGGTGAACCGCGTGAACTCCGACTGGAATGCAAGTTTCACCGTGCCAGTCGGCCCATGGCGCTGCTTGGCGATGATGACGTCGGCCGTGCCCTTGACCTTGTCCATCTGCTGTTCCCATTCATTGTATTTGGGATCGTTGGGATCGCGCGGCTCGGAGTTTTTCACATAGTATTCCTCACGGAACACGAACAGCACGACGTCGGCGTCCTGTTCGATCGAGCCGGATTCTCTGAGGTCCGAAAGCTGCGGGCGCTTGTCTTCGCGGCTTTCCACCTGCCGGGAAAGCTGGGAAAGCGCGATGATCGGCACGCCGAGCTCCTTGCCGAGCGCCTTGAGGCCGGTGGTGATTTCGGTGATTTCCTGAACCCGGTTCTCGCCGGATTTCTTCGATCCCTGCATCAGCTGGATATAGTCGATCACCAATGCGTCGAGACCGCGCTGGCGCTTCAGCCGGCGGGCACGTGCGGCGAGCTGGGCAATGGAAATACCACCGGTCTGGTCGATGAACAGCGGGATCTTCTGCATCATCTGCGAGCAGGCGACCAGCTTCTCGAAATCTGCCTCGGTGATGTCGCCGCGGCGAATCTTAGACGAGGAGACCTCGGTCTGCTCGGAGATGATACGGGTCGCGAGCTGTTCGGACGACATTTCGAGCGAATAGAAGCCGACCACGCCGCCGTTCCTTGCCTTGAACGAGCCGTCCGGCTGGATTTCCGGTTCATAGGCGGCGGCGATGTTGTAGGCGATGTTGGTCGCCAGCGACGTCTTGCCCATGCCCGGACGACCGGCAAGCACGATCAAGTCGGATTTTTGCAGGCCACCCATCTTGCTGTCCAGCGCCATGATGCCGGTCGAAATTCCGGAAAGGTTGCCATCGCGCTCGAAGGCGGCGCCGGCCATGTCGATCGCCTGCGATACCGCATCGGCAAACGACTGGAAGCCGCCATCGTAACGGCCGGTTTCGGCAAGTTCGAACAGCCGGCGCTCGGTGTCCTCGATCTGGGTTTGCGGCGGCATGTCGAGCGGCGCATCATAGGCGATGTTGACCATGTCCTCGCCAATGGTGATCAGCGAACGCCTGAGTGCCAGGTCGTAGATTGCCCGGCCGTAATCCTCGGCATTGATGATCGATACGGCATCGGCTGCGAGCCGCGCCAGATATTGCGCGACCGTCATGTCGCCCACCTTGTCGTCGGCGGGCAGGAAGGTCTTGATGGTCACCGGATTGGCGGTCTTGCCCATGCGGATGATGTCGCCGGCGACCTCATAGATGCGTCGATGCAGCGGCTCGTTGAGATGCACCGGCTTCAGGAAGTCAGAGACACGGTAGAAGGCATCATTGTTGACCAGGATCGCGCCCAGCAACGCCTGCTCGGCCTCGATATTGTTGGGCGCCTCGCGATAATGCGGCACGGCCTCGGTATTGCTGATCGCTGCCAGCTTGCGCGCTGCGTCTTTCATCGATTCTCGCCCGTCATAATTCTATCTTCGCGACCATCCTATAGTGCCGACACGGCCTTTGCGCAGATCAATCTTGCCAGTCCGTTAACTTTTGTCCGATGTCCACAGGGCGGCGCATTCGGTGGATAAAAAAAGAATCTGGCCGGAATCGATTGACCAACGCTGCGACTCAGTCGGTACAAATATAGAACAAAAAAACCCGCACCAACAGGTGCGGGCTTATCGATGCACTGGCCGGTAATCTATTCGGCTGCCTGTTGCGGGAAGGTCGCCGCACCCGTGCCTTGCTTCTGCTCGATGTTGCGCAGGCAGCTTTCGGCAGACTGGATATAGTCGCGCGTCAGCGGTACGGCTTCCTGGTCATGGGCAAGCTGGAACTGGAAGATCACCAGGTTCTGCCAGCGGAAGGCGCTTTCCGAGGAAGCGAGATAGAACTCCCAGATGCGGCAGAACTTCTCATCGTAAAGCGCCTTGGCTTCCTCGCGCCGGGCCATGAACTTCTCGCGCCAGGCCTTCAGCGTCTCGGCATAATGGAGCCGCAGGATTTCGATGTCGGTAATCTTCAGGCCCGAGCGTTCGATAGCGGGCATCACTTCGGAAAGCGATGGGATATAGCCACCCGGAAAGATGTACTTTTCGATGAACGGATTGGTGGTCGACGGCATGTCGGTGCGCCCGATCGTATGCATCAGCATGACACCGTCCTTCTTCAAGAGCTGGGCGGACTTCTGGAAATACTGGTCGTAGAAGGGACGGCCGACATGCTCGAACATGCCGACGGATACGATTCGGTCGAACTTCTCTTCCACATGCCGATAGTCCTGCAGCTCGAAACGCAGACGATCCGAGAGGCCGCTGTCGGTGGCGCGGCTCTTGGCTATCGCCAGCTGTTCGTCGGACAGCGTGACGCCCTTGACCTTGGCGCCGAGCAAACGGGCCAGATAGAGTGCCATGCCGCCCCAGCCGCAGCCGATGTCGAGCACCGAAAGATTTGGCCGGTTCATGACCATCTTGGCGGCGATATGCCGTTTCTTGGCAAGTTGGGCCTGTTCGAGATCGCTGTCCGGCGTTTCGAAATAGGCGCAGGAATACTGCCGGTCGCTGTCGAGGAAAATATCGTAGAGCGCGCCCGTCAGATCGTAATGATGCTGGACGTTCTTGCGTGATTTTGCCGCGACGTTGTTTTCGCGAAAGTTGCGGAAGCGATAGCGGACTGCGGCAAGCGCCTTCATCCACGGCTTGTATTCGAAATCGCCATCGGGATTGCCGGTGAAGACCGCTTCCAGCAGGTCGTACATGTCGCCTTCCACGAGATCGAACATGCCCTCGGCATAACAGTGACCGAGATAGTATTCCGGGTTCATCAGAACCAGACGCACGGCCTTGTCGGAATTGAAGCGGATATGGGTCGGCTTCCCTGAGCCGCCACCGAAAAGTTTGCTTTTGCCGTTCGCGTAAGTGACCCGAAAGTTGCCACGACGGACAATGGTAGAAATAAACCGGTCGAAGATTGTGTTCCACATGTTGCACCACACGCACTTGAATTCGCTGCGTCGGGCGCAACGGTGCGCGGCGGTTAGCAGCACGTTACAAAACGTTAATGTTTGGTAAACTTATCAAATCGCCAGTAATCGTCAACTATGTTGAACGAAGGATTTATGTCACAAGATTTATATGCACTGAAAAATTCCAGACATGGTTAATATCAAAAAACGCCCCCGGTTGATACCGGAGGCGTAAAATTGCCGGAAGATACCGGAATCACGTCGAAACGGATTACATTTCTTCGTCGTCTTCCATCGAATTGGGGTCGAAGAAGTCTTCCGGCTTCAACGCGTCTTCGTCGACGCCATAAATTGCGTCTGCCGATGTCAGGCTTTCACCCTTGGCCTGGCGGCCGGCTTCTTCGGCCGAACGGGCAACGTTGACCTCGATTTCGAGGGCCACTTCCGAGTGGAGGTGCAGGACGATCTTATGCAGGCCGATGGTCTTGATCGGCGTGTTGAGATCGACCTGGTTGCGGCCGATGTTGAAGCCTTCGGCTTCCAGCACTTCGACGATATCGCGCGCGGCGACCGAACCGTAAAGCTGGCCGGTTTCGCCAGCGGAGCGGATGATGACGAAGTTCTTGCCGTTGAGCTTTTCGCCAAGCCCCTGGGCTTCGCTCTTGCGCTCGAGGTTACGGGCTTCGAGGGTGGCGCGTTCGGATTCGAAACGAGCCTTGTTGCCGGCATTGGCGCGGAGCGCCTTGCCCATCGGCAGCAGGAAGTTACGGGCGTAGCCGTCCTTGACCTTGACGGTCTCACCCATTTGGCCGAGCCTGTTGACGCGTTCTAGAAGAATGACTTGCATTTCATTGTTCCTTTCAAGATTGATTGGTTGGAGTCTGGTCGGGTTCATTCGGCGACAGCGCGATGGCGCGGCGCGGATTGGCAAGCCCGCCGGCGATAGCGATCACGATCGTCAGCGGCGGAAATATCAGAGTGACGAGATAGACGAGAATCAGGCTGGGCAGGGCCCAGGATTTGTCGCGCAAGGCGTTGTGGATGATGGCAAAGCCGGACAGCAGGAAGCCGCCCGCCACCGCGCCTGCGAAGCTCGCGCCAACGACCGCGATCCTGTCGCCCGCAAACATCAGTGCGATACCGGCGAGAAACACGGCGATCGACAGCCGGTTCATCCTCAGGCTCGCGCGGATATCCTCGCGCGGCCGAACGCTGCGGCCCATGGCCGTGAGCATACGCATGGCGAAATAGAAACCGGCAAAAAGCAGGAGCATATTGCCGATACCCTGCGATATCGGACCGAAGACCCTGAGCATCCGCACAGCCTGTGCCTTGGCCTCGGGCGTCAGGACCATGCTCGGATTGGTCTCCGAAAACATCCGCGAAACTTCTTCGACAACGATTGCGTAGAGCGTGTCCGTCGGTTGCAGCAGAAGCAGGAAAACGGTCGCGAGCGCGGTCAGCACGGCGCCGGCGAGCAGGATGTCGGAAAGCGGATACCAGGCAAGCGCGGTATCGGGACCACCGATTTCCGAAGCCGGCCGCGCGAGACTGGCGAGATGGCTCATCACCGCCGCCGGCAGCAGCATGACACCGAATATTGCGGCGCCCATGACCGAAGACGTCAGTGCGCCAAGCGCTATCGCCGCAGTCGCCACGGCGACGAGGCCGGCCACCCGGCCAAAACCGAGCCCGGCGATAAACAGCGCGGTAATCGCGATCAATTGCAGGACGAGCGGCAGATACACCGATCCCGCCATGAGAATGGCTGCGGCAAGTCCGGCAACAATGCCGACCAATATCGGGTTCATACTAGGTTTCATAAGGTCTCGCTGTCCTGCTCATTCAATCAAATGAAGCAGTTAGGGGATTGTCCTGAAAGATTGATTCAGGTCCCCAACATGGGATTTCAATGTTCCGGTCCGCGCCCATCGCGAAAGGGAGAAGGGAAGGCTGAGCGCCTTCCCTGGAGTCAATGGCCGTCGCTTGACGGAGAGTCAGGCTCTCCGCCCCGGGTCTTACGCTACGACGTAAGGCAGCAGGCCGAGAAAGCGGGCGCGCTTGATGGCCTGGGCCAGTTCGCGCTGCTTCTTCTGGGAAACGGCGGTGATGCGGGACGGAACGATCTTGCCGCGCTCGGAAATGTAGCGGGACAGCAGCTTGACGTCCTTGTAATCGATCCGCGGTGCATTCTGGCCCGAGAACGGGCAGGTCTTGCGGCGGCGATGGAACGGACGGCGTGCTGCCGGTGCGGAAGAAGTATCAGCCATATCGAGATCTCCTTAGGATTCGCGCGGACGGAACGGACGGTCGCCATCGCGACGCGGCGGACGGTCTCCGTCTTCACGACGGGGGCGATCTTCGCGCGGACGGAACGGACGGTCATCGCCATCGCGGCGCGGACGGTCGTCGCGGTCACGCTTCTGCATCATCGCGGACGGGCCATCTTCATGGGCTTCGACCTTGATGGACATGAAGCGCAGGATGTCTTCGTTGTAGCGCTGCTGGCGCTCGACTTCCTGGAGGGCGGCTGCAGGAGCATCGACGTCCATGAGGACGTAGAACGCCTTGCGGTTCTTCTTGATACGGTAGGTGAGGGACTTGAGGCCCCAGTTTTCAATGCGACCAACCTTGCCGCCGGCTGCTTCGATCACGCCCTTGTAGGTTTCGACGAGAGCGTCGACCTGCGGAGCGGCGATATCCTGCCGGGCAAGGAAAATGTGTTCATAGAGAGCCATGAAACTTTTGCCTTTCTTGCGTTTTCATCAATCCCATCCGGAGTGGCGCCAAGCCTCAACGACTGTTCTTTGTTTGCGGCCTGGGCCGCGGGGCAAGAAAAGCGTCTGTTCGGTACGGTCGAGAGCGGAGACACGAGAAGCCGGAACCCTGTGGTTCCCTGGCGGTTTCAATGACGAAACCGGCCTTCCGTAAAGCCACCAGCCAAATGACCGGATGTTTGATAAGGGCGGCTTATACGGATTTTGACGGGGAATGCAAGGGGTGGTCCCTGGTCGCGCCGCAATATCCCGCCCTGCCTGTTGACTGCTTGCCATGCAGCGTTTGGAACCAGGGCGGACGGCGATGGCTGCCGTTGTTGAGCGGCAGCCATCGCGCGTGCTCTCAAATCGCCATCGGATACTGGCGGATCACCGCCTTGATCTCGGTCATCAGTTCGTCGCCGATCTTGACATCCATGGCGGAAATATCGGCTTTGAGCTGTTCCATGCTGGTGGCGCCGATGATGACGGCGGTTATGAACGGCCGCTGCCTCGCCCAGGCCAGCGCCATCGCCGGCAGGGACAGGTCATGGCGCCGGGCGACTTCAAGGTAGGCGAGGACTGCCGGCTCCTGCAGCGGCTGCAGGCGGCCGCCAAGGTCGCCGTTGATGCTGGCGCGCGAGCCCTCGGGCTTGGCGCCACCGAGGTATTTGCCGGTCAGCAGGCCGGCGGCGAGCGGCGAATAGGCAAGCAGGCCGACGTCCTCGTGATGCGACAGCTCGGCGAAATCGAGATCGTGCGGCCGGTAGAGCAGGTTATACTCGTTCTGCACGGAGGCGACGCGCGGCAGCCCCAGTTCATCGGACAGCTTGAGGAACTGCATCGTGCCCCAGGTGGTCTCGTTGGAAAGGCCGATCGCACGGATTTTCCCCGCCTTCACCGCCTCGCCGAGCGCTTCCAGGCAATCCCTGAAACCGCCGATGATCTGGGCTTTCGGGGCCTGCTTCTCGGGATGGTAGCTCCAGCCCTGGCGAAAATGGTAGTGACCGCGATTGGGCCAGTGGAGTTGATAGAGGTCGATATAGTCGGTTCCGAGCCGCGTCAGGCTGAGATCGATCGCCTTGCGGATCTGCTCGCCGTCCAGGGCCGCGCCACCTCTTATATGCGGGCGGCCGGGGCCCGAGGCCTTGGTGGCGACGATGATCTTGTCGCGATTGCCCCGCGCCTTCATCCAGTTGCCGATGTAGGTTTCAGTCATACCCTGGTTTTCGGGCGTTCCGGGCGTTGTCGGATATGCTTCTGCGGTGTCGAGGAAATTGATCCCCTGATCGAATGCATAATCCATCTGTTCGAAGGCTTCCGCCTCGCTGTTCTGGCTGCCCCAGGTCATGGTGCCCAGGCAGATTTCGGAGACGAGCATGCCGGTGCGGCCGAGCGTATTGAATTTCATCGGGATAATATCCTTGGGAGGGAAAACGCCGGCAATCTAGGCAGATTTTGCTGCAGTGCAAGAGCGTTGATGGCGGTTCTGCGTCAAATACCGGGGGAGCACCGCTCACAGCAGCTTGACAGGCTGCAAGATTGTGTGAATGGGAAAGGAAAAGCTTAAGGGAGACATCGATGGCGGTCGCATTCACTTTTCCCGGCCAGGGCAGCCAGGCTGTCGGCATGGGCAGGGAACTGGCGGTTACCTACGCCGAAGCGCGGGAGGTTTTCGATGAAGTCGATGATGCCTTGGGCGAAAAGCTGACCACCGTCATGTGGGAAGGGCCCGAGGAGACGTTGACTCTGACCGCGAATGCGCAGCCGGCGCTGATGGCGGTGTCGATCGCCGCGATCCGGGTGCTCGAAGCGCGAGGCCTCGATCTGAAGTCCAGGGTATCCTATGTCGCCGGCCATTCGCTGGGTGAATATTCCGCGCTCTGCGCCGCCGGTACTTTTTCGCTCGGTGATACTGCCCGGCTGCTACGCATTCGTGGCAACGCGATGCAGGCTGCGGTGCCGCCCGGCAAGGGCGCCATGGCGGCTATCATCGGTCTGGAGCACGCCGATGTGCAGGCAGCATGCGACGACGCGTCCTCCGCCGAGGGTGGCTGCCAGATCGCCAATGACAATGGCGGCGGGCAGCTGGTGATCTCGGGCGACAAGTCCGCTGTCGACAGAGCCTGCGCGCTTGCCGTCGAAAAAGGCGCGAAACGCGCGATCCTGCTGCCGGTGTCGGCGCCCTTCCACTCGTCGCTGATGGCGCCCGCCGCCGATGCGATGCGTGATGCGCTCGCCAGGGTCGAGGCCAAGAACCCGATCGTCCCTGTTGTCGCCAATGTCCGCGCCGCACCGGTGACCGATGCGGCGGAGATAGTTTCGCTTCTGGTGGAACAGGTGACCGGCCAGGTCCGTTGGCGCGAAACGGTGGAGTGGTTGGCGACCAACGATGTCACCACGCTCTATGAGATCGGCTCCGGCAAGGTGCTGACCGGATTGGCGCGACGCATCGACAAATCGGTGAACGGCATCTCCGTCAATAGTCCCGCCGATATTGATACGGTGCTTGCCGCCCTGATCGGTTGAGTGCGGTTGAGCGATTTTTTGAAGACAAGGAATATTGAGCATGTTCGATCTGACAGGCCGCAAGGCGCTCGTTACCGGCGCGTCCGGCGGCATCGGCGAGGAGATCGCCAAAGTTTTGCATGCGCAGGGGGCAATCGTCGGCCTGCATGGCACAAGGCGCGAAAAGCTGGAGGCGCTTGCGTCTGAACTGGGCGACCGGGTGAAGATCTTCACCGCCGATATCAGCGATCGCGCTTCGATCAAGCCGCTCGCCGCAGCGGCCGAAAGCGAGCTCGGCGGCGTCGATATTCTGGTCAATAATGCCGGCATCACCCGCGATGGCCTGATGATGCGCATGAGCGACGAGGATTGGGACAGTGTGATCAACATCAATCTCAATGCCGCTTTCCTGCTGACGCGTGAATTCGTTTCGCCGATGCTCAAGCGCCGTTACGGCCGCATCATCAACATCTCCTCCGTGGTCGGTACGACCGGCAATGCCGGCCAGGCCAATTACGTTGCCTCCAAGGCCGGCATGGAAGGTTTCACCAAGGCTCTCGCCTCCGAAGTCGCGACCCGCAGCATCACCGCCAATTGCGTTTCGCCCGGCTTCATCGAATCGGCCATGACCGAGAAGCTGAACGAGAAGCAGCGCGAAGGACTGTTGGCGAAGATCCCGTTCAAACGCATGGGCACCGGGCCGGAAGTGGCCGCCGCAGTGGCGTTCCTGGCTTCCTCCGAAGCCTCCTACATTACCGGACAGACGATCCACGTGAATGGCGGCATGGCGATGCTTTGAGGCGCGCGGGAGGGTGCCAAGCAGTCCTTTCGCCGGCCTTCCACATCTCGTGACAATGATGGGCCAAACCCGCTCGAATTGGGTGTTGAACACCCGGGAGCGGCTCATTTTCTAGCTTTGCGCGGGAAAAAAACCGTGTTAAGCCGCAAGTGACTGAGAGCAGTCGTTTGCTTGCTCCGCCCGCGATAAAATCGGTTTAGGCTGGATTTTGGCGCAGGGAGGAGCTAAACGGAACCGCCGCTCGTTTCGGGAACGAAAAGAGCGGTTCAAACGTAGTACCCCGCGCCATCAGGGCGCTGATAAATGACGAAGGTCGAGGAACCCGCTATGAGCGATGTCGCAGAACGCGTAAAGAAAATTGTGATTGATCACCTCGGCGTTGAGGCCGAAAAGGTCACGGAAGGCGCCAGCTTCATTGACGACCTGGGTGCAGATTCTCTTGACACGGTCGAACTCGTGATGGCCTTCGAAGAAGAATTCGGCGTTGAAATCCCTGACGATGCTGCCGATTCCATCCTCACCGTCGGTGACGCGGTGAAGTTCATCGAGAAGGCCCAGGCCTGATTGGATCGACAGGCGTCTGCCGGCGGGACTGCTCCCGCCCGGCGGTCGTCAAGCTATATTGCAGTTCGAATGCGTAGGGTGGAGACAGGCCATGAGACGTGTCGTTATCACGGGAATTGGCATGGTGACCCCGCTTGGATGTGGTGCGGAAGTTACCTGGGCGAATCTCATCGCGGGTAAGAACGGCGCCCGCAGGGTGACCGAATTCGAGGTGGAAGACCTTCCGGCCAAGATCGCCTGCCGCCTGCCATTTGGCGATGGCACTGACGGTACATACAATGCCGACGACTGGATGGAGCCCAAGGAACAGCGCAAGGTTGATCCTTTCATCGTCTATGGCATGGCCGCTGCCACCATGGCGCTCCAGGACGCCGACTGGCATCCGCAGACGGACGAAGACCAGATCATGACCGGCGTTCTCATCGGCTCCGGCATCGGTGGCGTCGAAGGCATTGTCGAAGCCGGTTATACGCTGCGCGACAAGGGGCCGCGCCGTGTTTCACCATTCTTCATTCCGGGCCGGCTGATCAATCTGGTATCCGGCCAGGTGTCGATCAAGCATAAATTGCGCGGCCCCAATCATTCCGTGGTGACCGCTTGTTCCACCGGCGCGCATGCGATCGGCGATGCCTCACGGCTGATCGGACTGGGGGATGCCGACGTGATGGTTGCCGGCGGCACGGAATCGCCGGTGAGCAGGATTTCTCTGGCGGGCTTTGCCGCCTGCAAGGCGCTTTCCACGGATTTCAATGACGAGCCGCAGCGCGCATCACGCCCGTACGACAAGGACCGCGATGGCTTCGTCATGGGTGAGGGCGCGGGCATCGTCGTGCTCGAAGAGCTCGAACATGCCAAGGCCCGCGGTGCCAAAATTTATGCCGAAGTCGTGGGCTACGGCCTTTCGGGTGACGCCCATCACATCACTGCGCCGTCCGAGGATGGCGAAGGCGCCGAACGCTGCATGCGGATGGCACTGAAGCGTGCGGGCATGCAGCCGTCCGATCTCGACTATATCAATGCGCATGGCACATCGACCATGGCCGACACGATCGAGCTTGCTGCGGTCGAACGCTTGCTTGGCGATCACGCCGGCAATGTATCGATGTCATCGACGAAATCGGCGACCGGGCATCTGCTGGGGGCAGCCGGAGCGATCGAGGCGATCTTCGCGACGCTGGCGATCCGCGATAATGTCGTGCCGCCGACGCTGAACCTCGACAATCCCGAAGTCGAGACCGAGATCGACCTGGTGCCAAATGTGGCGCGCAAACGCAAGGTCGATGTGGCATTATCGAATTCCTTCGGCTTCGGGGGCACCAATGCGTCCCTGGTTTTGAAGCGATACACAGACTAAGATTGATCGGCCCCATCTCGTGGGGCCGCAGGCTGCCGGACTTCCTGCTTTCTGCCGCAATGCCGCTTTATGACGCGCCGGTTACATTGAGTGATTCCGTTCGCATTTGAGGGTTTACGTGACCGATCCAAGCCAAATGAATGATGGTCAGTTTGGGCGTGCCGGTAATGAGGCAAGCCAGGGAAGGATCATTCCGAAATCTCCCAGGGATGTGTTGAGGCCCGAAAAGGTACCTTCGCCTCCGCGTCGCTCGCGCGAAGCCAGGAGTCAGCTGGTAATCTTCCTGAATTTCGTCATGAGCATGCTGACGCTGCTGACGGTGGCATCGGTGGCGATCGTCTATTATGCATTCCACGAGTATCAGGCGCCCGGTCCGCTTGAGGCAGACACGACGTTTCTGGTGCGCGAGGGCGCGGGCCTCAACGAGATCGCCGCGAGCCTGGAGCGAAAGAACATCATCAGCCAGGCGCGCGTCTTCAACGGCGTCAGCAAGTTCCTTCTGGATGACAAGAGCCTGCGTCATGGCGAATATGAGATCAAGGCGCATACGTCCATGCTCGGCGTCATGGAACTGCTGAGATCGGGTAAGTCGATCCAGTATTCGGTGACATTGCCGGAAGGTTTGACCGTCAAGCAGATCTTCAAGAAGCTCGCCGACGATCCGGTGTTGGAAGGCAAGCTGCCAGTCGATCTTCCTCCGGAAGGATCATTGCGTCCCGACACATACAAGTTCACGCGCGGCAATCAGCGCGGCATCATCGTCGAGCAGATGAAGGCCGCCCAGGCCAGAGTGCTGGATGACGTCTGGGCCAAGCGCGACAAGGACCTGCCGATCACCACCAAGGAAGATCTGCTGATCCTCGCGTCGATCGTCGAAAAGGAAACCGGCAAGGCGGACGAGCGCCCGCAGGTGGCCTCGGTATTCATCAACCGGCTCAAGAAGGGCATGCGGCTGCAGTCCGACCCGACAATTATTTACGGCCTTTATGGCGGCGACGGCCGACCGGCCGACAGCGCCATCCTGCGATCGGATATCGACAAGGAGACCCCTTACAATACTTATGTGATCAAGGGCCTGCCACCGACGCCGATCGCCAATCCGGGTCGGGCGGCGCTCGAAGCCGTGGCCAACCCTTCGCACACCAACTACCTCTATTTCGTTGCCGACGGCACTGGCGGGCATGCCTTCGCCGAGACGCTCGAAGAGCACAATGAAAACGTCAAGCGCTGGCGGAAGGTGCAGACCGACGGCAATACCACGCCTGATGCCACAGGTGACGATACCGGAACCCAGGAAAACCGAAAGGCTCAGTAAGCGCATGTCATTGCAGTCCATGACGGGTTTTGCCCGGCTGGATGGCCAGACCGGCCGTTACCAGTGGGGGTGGGAATTGCGTTCGGTCAATGGCAAGGGGCTGGACGTGCGGCTTCGGCTGCCCAACGGTTTCGAGCGGCTGGAACCGGAGGCGCGCCGGCTGATGGCGCTGCATTTCTCGCGCGGCAACATCCAGGCCACGCTGAGTATCCAGACCAGCGAGGCCCGCGTGCAGGCGGAGATCAACCAGGCGGCGCTGGATGCGGTCCTCATGCTGCGTGACCAGCTGGCAGGCCTGATCGATCCGGCACCCGTGCGGCTCGATACGTTGTTGTCGATCCGGGGCATCGTCGATTTCAAGGATGCGCCCGAGGACCCCGAGGCTCTGGAAGCGCTCGACCGTGATATCATGCAGGCACTGGACACCGTCTCCGTGTCGATGCGCAGCATGCGCGAAGCCGAGGGAACGGCGCTCGATCATATCCTGAGATCGCAGATCGACACGATCGAAGCGCTGACTTCGCTGGTCGAGGAAGATCCGTCCCGCAGCCCCGAGCAGATCCGCGCGCGGCTGGAGGCGCAGCTTGCGGCGATCATGGACGCCGCGACAGGATTTGACCGCGACAGGCTGCACGGCGAAATGGCGCTGCTGGCCACCAAGGCCGATGTTCGCGAAGAGATAGACAGATTGAAGGCACATGTGGCCGCTGCCCGCGAACTGCTGGCCAAGGGCGGACCTGCGGGACGCAAGCTTGATTTCCTGGCGCAAGAATTCAATCGCGAATCGAATACGATCTGTTCTAAATCCAATAGCGCGGCGGTCACAGCGGCCGGCATCGAGCTGAAAGTGGTGATCGACCAGTTTCGCGAACAGGTTCAGAATTTGGAGTAGCCGATGAATAATCCGGGTGGAAACGCCGCAGCGATTGCGCGGCGCGGTTTGATGCTGGTGATTTCATCACCATCCGGTGCCGGCAAATCGACGATCGCCCGCAACATTCTCGAAGCGCAGATGGATCTGCGTCTTTCGGTCAGCGTCACGACCCGTCAGCGGCGCCCGAGCGAGATCGAGGGCGTGCATTACCATTTCGTGTCGATGAAGGAATTCGAGGGGCTGCGTTTGAGCGAGTCGCTGCTCGAATGGGCCGAGGTACACGGCAATTTCTATGGGACGCCGCGCGAAGCCGCCGAGAACGCCATGGCAGCCGGGCAGGACATGCTGTTCGATATCGACTGGCAGGGTGCCCTGCAATTGCAGGACAAGGTTCCGGCCGATGTGGTGTCGGTGTTTATACTGCCGCCGACGATGGAGGAACTGCAATCCCGCCTCCATCGCCGCGCCGAGGACTCTGCGGAGGTCATCGCCACTCGGCTTGCCAATGCCCGGTCCGAAATCAGCCATTGGCGCGAATATGACTATGTCGTCGTCAATGACGATCTCGATCGCGCCTTCTCATCGGTCAAAGCGATTGTGGAGGCCGAACGTCTGCGCCGCGATCGCCGTCATGGAATGTTTGAATTTGTGAACAAGCTGCTGGAATAGCTACAGCAAGTTGGCGATCCGGCAGAATTCCTCGACGGAAAGCGTCTCCGCCCTTCGTGACGGATCGATGCCGGCCTTCTGCAACAGCGCTTCACCGCCCAATGACTTGACGCTCTGCCGAAGCATCTTGCGGCGCTGGCCGAACGCGGCAGCCGTCACCCTTTCGAGCTTTTCGAGATTGCAGGGCAGGGGATCGGGGCGCGGTTCGAGATGGACGACCGTCGAGGTGACCTTGGGCGGCGGCGTGAAGGACTGAGGCGAAAGGTCGAACATCATCTCGGCATGCGTGAGCCAGCCGGCGAGCACGCCGAGCCGGCCATAATGATCGTCGCCAGCTTCAGCGGCGATCCGTTGACCGACTTCCTTCTGGAACATCAGTGTCAGCGACTGCCAGAACGGCGGCCAGGGTACGGTCAGCCAGTTCACCAGCAGTTGCGTACCGATATTGTACGGCAGATTGGCAACGACCTTGAGCGGCACGCCCTCGGTCTTGAACTGCGCGATATCGATCGCCAGCGCATCTCCCTCGATGATCTCCAGCCGTCCCGGATAATGCGCGCCGATCTCTTCAAGCGCCGGGATCGCGCGACGGTCGCGCTCGATGGCAATGACTTTCTGCGCACCTAGCGCCAGCAGCGCCCGCGTCAGCCCGCCCGGACCGGGGCCAATCTCGATCACGGTGGCATCGTCCAGCCTGCCGGCAGCACGGGCGACCTTCTGGGTGATGTTGAGATCGAGCAAGAAATTCTGGCCGAGCGATTTCAGCGCATCGAGACCGTGTTTCGCAATCACCTCGCGAAGCGGCGGCAGACCGTCAAGTGCGGCCATGGTCTGAGCCTTTAAGCGCCATATCCGCCGCCATCTTCAGCGCTGCGATCAGGCTCGATGGCTTGGCCTTGCCGGTTCCCGCAAGCGAGAATGCCGTGCCGTGATCGGGAGATGTGCGAATGAAGGGCAGGCCGAGCGTGACGTTGACGGCATCATCGAACCCGAGTGCCTTGGCGGGTATCAGCGCCTGGTCGTGATACATGCAAACGGCCACGTCATAGGTCTCGCGCGCCGCCGCATGGAACATCGTATCGCCGGGAAGGGGGCCGAATGCATTCACGCCATCCGCCCGCAGCCGGGCAATGGCGGGAGCAATCACGGCTGCGTCTTCAAGGCCGAGAGCGCCATCCTCGCCGGCATGCGGATTGAGCCCCGAGACCGCGAGGCGGGGGGCCGTCAAGCCAAAGCGCGCGTCCATATCATGGGCAATGATGCGGCAGGTCTGATAGACAAGATCTTCCGTCAGCGCCGCAGGCACATCCTTGAGCGGTATGTGAATTGTCACCGGGACGGTTCTGAGCGCCGGTCCGGCAATCATCATCACAGGGATGACATTCTGTCCGAATGCCTTGATCCCGAGATCGGCCAGGAACTCGGTATGGCCGGGAAACCTGAAGCCGGCCTCGTAAAGAACCGATTTGGCGATCGGATTGGTGACGACAGCCGCAGCCTTGCCACTGATTGTCAGTTCGACAGCGGTCTCGATCGCGCGGATCGTTCCTGTCGCGGAGCCGCTATGGGGACTGCCTGCCGTGACCGGGGAGCCGGCCGGGATATCCAGGAATGGCAGTGCCGTCGCGAATGTCTCGGCTGCGTGGCCGCAATCGCTCTCAGTGATCGGCACTTCCAGCCCCAGCATAACCGCGCGGGCGCGCAGGACATCTGGGTCGCCGATATAGAGAAAAGCAGGCGCGCTCCGCTCATTGCGAAGCGTCCATGCGGTGAGCGCGATATCCGGACCGATGCCGGCCGGATCACCCTGCGATAGCGCGAGTGGCGGAAGCGCCATAATCAGCGTATTTCGATTTGGGCGTTCTTGCGAAGCTCGTCCATGAACTTCTTGCTGTCCGGATTTTCCGCGTCTTTTTCAACCTTTTCGAGGTCGCGTGCTTCATACATGATCTGCGCGGCGAAATCATCGGAGACTTCCCGCTTTTTGCAGACGGAAAGATACTCGACGCCCCTTTCCGTGACCTGCGCAGGTGTAGTGCCGCCGACCGGGGTCTTCAATACGCTGTCTTTCCACTGGTCCGGCAGCTGCGGCTCAAGCACGCGGCCGATGTCGCGGATGGATACGTCCCGCATGGTTGCGGCAAAGATTTTCGCCTGCACGCAACCGGGGTAGCTTTTGCGGGAGGCTTCCGCTTCCGACTTGCGCTTGCCCATGATCTTGTTACGCTTGGATTCCGGCACGACGAAAATGACCTGCTGCAGGATATATTCGTTGGTCTTCGGCTTCTGACCATTGTCCTGCTTCAGTCGTGCAACGAACTGGGATTGCGTCATCCGGCTTCCGCCCGTGCCATAACGTGCCTGGACGACACGCGGCCAACTCATCTGCACGCCGATGTAGCTCTTGAAATGAGCAACGGTGATCCCGGCTTTTTCCATGATGGAGGAAAGCTGGGCGACAGACATCTTGTTGTTGGTGGCGAACCGCGCAAAAGCGGCGTCGACATCGTCGGTGCTGACGGAAAACCCGGTGCGGATGATTTCGCTGCGCATCAGGACTTCGTTGACCAGCTCTTCCGTCGCGACTTTCTGGAGATTGCCAGGTGTGCGGCGCAGCTTCAGGAAGTTCACGCGCTTGACGACATCGCCACTGGTAACAACCGTGCCGTTGACGACGGCCTTGATCTGCTCGCTCGCCGCAATCGCCGCCTGCGGGATCACAGTTGCCGCCAAAACCAGAGACGCCACGCCGACGATCAGCGAACGCAGTTTGGTCATATTCGGAAACATCGGCAACCTCTCGAAGTCTTAACGCACACGCATATAACCGCAATGAATGCTGGGATTGCACATTCCTTGCGGCAAAACAATGTCATTATTTGCCATAGGTTTGATTAAATACCGGAAGTGACGGATCTCCGACGTTGACGTCGCCAAGGGTGCGGAAGCTGAGACGTGCCCCGATCTGCCAGTCATTCGCACTGGTATTGGCGATGTCGCGTGTCTGGGTGAAGCCGATCGCAAACACCGTGCAGCTATCATCATAGCCAAATCCGATTCCGCGGCGGCTCAACACATTGTTGTTCATGTCCCAGGTCAGCGAACTGTAGACCGTCCAATTATCCTTGATCTTGATCGAACTGGTCGTCTGAACTTCCTCGCCGTCGGTCGGATAGCCATAATCAGGCTGCGCCGCGATCCGTGAATAGGTTATTTCCGTTTGCAGCCGCTTGCCGTTGTAGCCGATTGTCGAATCGGTCCGCCGAACATTGAAACTCTTCTCATCCACGCGACCCCCGAGCGAGAATGTCAGCCCGTTCGGGATCTCGATGCCGGCTGCGCCGACATAGTCCGAGACGTCGGTCTCCAGTCCGGAATCGGCCCCGACATTCACGAGGTCATGGCTCGCGAACGAGTTCTTGCCGGCGAGTTGATAGGACTGGCCGAAAATGCTCCGGATCGTATAGCCGCTGTCGAACGTTCCGGTATAGCGGATGCCGATATTGGCGCGCGTTCCGCCTTCTACCCTGTCGAAACCCGAGAATTTATCGCGCTCGAACAGGTTCGACGCATCGAACACGAATGACTGGGCATCCTCGTTCGGCAGCGCGCCAGCCAATTGCTCGTCCGGCCGGGCGTAGACCTGGACGATTGGCTCGAAGATATGACTGGAATTGTCCGTCGTCATCAGGATTGGGTAACGGGCCTCGATCCCCGCCGTCAACATGTAGCGCGTCGCATCCGTGCCGGTGTAATAATCACCCGCATAAGCCGATGGCGCGCTGTTGTTGTCGAGGCGGAAGCCGTCGCCACGCGCAGCCAGCATCGGGGTGATCATTAGTCCGCCCGGGACGATGAATGTCCGTTTCCAGTCGGTTTCCGTGGTGAAACGGTCGGACGTGCCGGCAATACCCGGAAAGCGGCTGTGGACAGGCATTCCGTCGATAACGTCGATCCTGTCTGTGGTCGTCCGCGTCAGGCTCTGGAAGTTCACCGTCGCACTCAGCTGGCCGCCGAGAACCGGGCTCGGATGAATGTAATTATAGTCCATTACCGGATGCACGACCGCCTGCTTGTGCTCGGCGAGATTGTCGATATCTGCGTCCTGGACGTCAAAATAGAAGGAGCGCATGTCAAATGAATTCCGGCGGCCCAGCCCAGTCAGGTAGATCTGATTGGTGTGGATCGGCTGATCGGAATCGAACAGCGAATAGGTGCGCGCGAAATTGTTGTCCGACTGCACGAGAACATCCCAGCCGAAAGTCCAGCGGGGATTGATCTTGAACTGTGCCTTGGATGAGACTGCCAGACGCTGTGTTTCCCGGTAATCCGCCGTATCCGAGGTGAACTGCTTGCGGTTTATCTGGTCGATACCGGCGATATGGAACGTATGGAGACCATACTTGAACTGCTGGCGGAATTCGGCGTCGACCAGTGCGCCCTGCGTGGTATAGCCGGTCACGGTCAGCGTGGCGTCCATATGCGGCGTCAGGGTCTGGTAATAGGATAACCCCAGGCCGAACCCGAGATTTTGCGACGTGCTCATCCTCGGAAACAGGAAGCCTGACTTGCGCTTGACGGTATTGTCGGGCAGTTCCAGCACTGGAATGAACGCAATCGGCTTTCCGAACAGTTCGAACCGGGCACTCTCCAACCTGACCGTATGCGTCTTGCCGTTCTGGATAACCCGCTCCGCCTTCACCTGCCAGAGCGGCGGCTTCTCGGGATGTTGCTTGCAGGGTTCGCAAGCGGTGTAGACGCCCTTTTCCAGGATCATCTCGTCGCTGTTGATCCGCCGTCCCTTGACCGCCACCAGACGCGTATTGTCGGTCGTCTCGATCCTCAGCGCGTTCAGGAAGCCGTTGGCGAAATCGTCGGTGATATCCAGCTTGTCGGCATAAATGCGATTGCCGCTCGGCTCGACCATTTCGATCTCGCCGATCGCCATCATCCGCCCGGATTTCTGATCGTATTCGACCCGCTTAGCGACCAGCTTGTAGCCGCCGTAATCGATCTGGACGCCACCGGTCGCCACGACCTTCTTGCTGTCCTGATCATAGATCAGTTCGGAAGACGTCAGCAACATCTTGGAATTCTCGGGAACCTTCGGCGTCAACGGACGTTCTACCGTCGATTGCGCCGAGGCAATCAACGTCGCGGGCAGCAAAAAGCCGAGCGCTACCACCCCCGTGAGGAGGATCGCACCCAGTTTGCCTACGAACTTGCGGTCGCCTGCCGCCACTAACCATCCTCCTGATGCAGCAATAACGTGGTTCCAAGGAACATTGCGACCACGACTGGAATCCAGGCTGCAACGAACGGAGGTACAACACCGCTGCTTCCGAATGCTTTAATCAGCACCGTAATCACATAAAGCACGAAGCCGGAAACGACGCCACCGAAAATCATGGCCTGGGACTGGTTGAACCGGCTGAATTTCAGCGACACTGTGGCCGAAATGAGAGTCATTGCAATCAGCATGAATGGCATGGAGATCAGCGAATGAAACTGGGTTTCTAGCGCAAAGGTTGAAACACCGAACGAGCGCGCGGCCTGGATTTTGCCAGGCAAGCCGAGGAAATCAACGGTTTCCGGCCGTGACAGGCGCTCCTGTATGAACTCCCGTTTCAGATTGGTACGGACTTGTACTGTTTCCAGAACAACCGGAATTTGACCCGGCCGGGTTTCCGTAACCTTGTTAAGAAGCCAGTAACCATCTTTCAATTTTGCCGTCGCGGCATCCTGTCTCAGAACGATTCGGCTCTCGGCTCCGAAGTGAATGAAGACCGCATCATTCAGAGATGTTCCCCCGTCCGCGACGGACTGCGCGCCGATCACCACGTCGTCATCAGCGGTAATCTGACGGAGCCAGGGAATAGGCTGGTTTCGCCTGTTCAATTGCTTGGTGGCCTTGGTCGCGGTCTCGATTTGCTGCGCGACGCGCTGGCCGGCCGCGGCCAGCGGATTGAGAATGAAAAGCGCCAGCAGCCCGGTGATCAGGGCGCCAGTGATGAAAGGCGTCATGAATTGCCAAGCCGATACTCCCGCGGCACGGGTCACCACCATTTCCTGACGGCGGTTCAGCGAGACAAGCGTCGTGATTCCCGCAAGCAGCATGATGAAGGGGACGGTCTGCTGCAGGATCAACGGCACCCGCATAGCCGTCAGGTAAAGGCTGTCGAGCAGGGTGAAGCCGGCCACATTACCGCGCAAGCCGGACGTCTCGATGAAATCGATCAGGAAAACCAGCGCGGTGACCCCGAGAAAGAACCAGAAGATCGTCAGGAGGTGCCGTTTGAGGAAGTAGCGGAACAGGGTGCCGGCGATCATTCCGATGCTCCGGTATTGTGGGTGCGGGGTCCGCGCAGACGGCTCCAGCCGCTATTGAGAATTTTCGCCAGATCCGTCAGCGGTCGGTGCTTCCCGAGATATTGTGAATTCCGGTAGATCGCCCAGACCAGCAAAAGGTTGATGACCACCACGAAAATATAGAGCGGCGTTGGCGAGCCGGAGGGCGATTCGATGCGGTTGGCAAAGAAGAACGCGGACCAGCGAAACGCGAACGCGAAGATCAAGGCCGGGATGAGAGGATGCACGCCTCGTTCGCGGTGGGAATGCGCACCGCCGGCAAGCGCCAGAGAAGCCAGAGCGAATGTCACGGGAAAGAACCAGTCGGTCAGCCGGCGGTGCAATTCAGCCCGGTATTCGAGCGGCTTTTCCATATAGTCCGGATCCTTGGGATCGGGATGGAAGAGAAAGCCCAGGTCACGGTCGGTGGCGCGCAACTTGGCTTGTCCGCGCGTCTCGGAAAGCTCCGACAGATCGAAGGAATAGGAATCGAAGTGAATGACCGAGACGTTGCCCCCTATCGGCTTGCGGTGGATTTCCCCATCCCGCATGATCAGGGTGCCACCCTTTTCGTCGACCGCGCCTTCGCGGGCATAGTAGAGCATCTCGAAGCGAGGGTCGCGGGAATCGGCAACGAACAGTCCCTTGAGCACGCGCCCCTGGAGCCGCTCGGAAATCTGCACATAAAGACCATCGTCGATACGCCGGAATGCCTTTTCCTCGATAACCGTGGACAACAGGTCGGCATAGGTCGCCGCAATTGTCTGGCGCATGCCGAGGCGCGATTCGGGCTCCACGAAATTGTCGGTGCTGAAGGAGACTATGCAAAGCAATCCGGCCAGAACCAGGACAGGACGATAGATGAGGCTGCGCGGAGCGCCAGCGCTGTCGATGACCGCCGATTCCGAATCGTTGTTCATCGTCTGCAGGGTCTGGGTAACGCCGATGACCATCGCGAAAGGCAGAACAACGGGAATGATTGTCGGCAGGAGGTACGTTGCCAGCAGGAAGAAGGAGCCGATCGACTGGCCGCTATCGGTCACCAGATTGATGCGGCTCAGCACCTGTGTCGTCCATATGATTGCGAGCACGGGAATGAGCGCCGCCAGGAACATCCGGAGCACCCGGCCAAAAATGTAGGATTCCAGCAGCGCCATGCAAAATCCGCTAAAAGACGGTCTGGCCCACTCCTCGAGATAGAAGCAGGCAATTTTGCGGTTTGGCACTTTTACCCTTGCCGATCAAGTGGCACTGCGGACCGTTCTGCGCCCGGCATATCGGATTGCCGCCAAAGCGACGACGACCAATGGATAGGCTGATGCTCCGACAAGCCAGCCCAGCACGGCGTCGGAGATGAAATGACCACCCATCACCACACGGAGCGTCGGGGTCAGCAGGGAAATGAAAATAACTCCGCCACGGATCGCCCGCTGGTATTTTCCGTTGATCAGCGGCAGAAGACAGAGCAGCCAGCCGGCCGCAGCCGCCTCGCCGGACACGAAGGAGCAATTGTCGATGCATGCTCCACTGAAATCCCCGGCCGGCACGAACGTCAGCCTGCCGCCGAAAGGCAGCGTTTCATAGGGGCGCGGGCGGCCCGACATGCTTTTCAGAATGACGTTGACGATCAGGATCGGGCTGACGAGGTAGGCCGCCGCGGCCTGCGCCTGGTGTCGGACGGTGCCTGCCTTCACAGTGGTACTGAAGAGCCCGGTTCGGGCGATTTCGGCGAGCAGGGCGATGAATATCAGCGGAGGCATGTTCAGGAGAAGTTTCCGGACAAGCTGCATGACATGGCTCGAGGCGGCGGGAAATCCTGAGCAGCCTCGCGACAGAAGATCGTCCGGCTCCGAGGAGACCCGGTGGCAGAAGGCCGAGGAGACGGAAAGATCGTAAGCGGGCAATACATTGGCGATTCCGAGTGTGAGAATGATACAAACAATGACGAATATCAATAATGACAAATTGAAGTGTCGGCGATCGGATCCGAGCATTATAAGCTGCCTCCCGAGGGGTGATTGGTCATTTGGCTGGAAAGCGGACCATTATCGCCGACTGTTACACCAGGATGACACCTTTTGATCCAACAGCGCTTGCAAACCGGCAATCATTCATGATGATCAGAATCAGTATTTTCCCCACTTCCGCAGGTGCCTGATGACTTCCCCTTTCGAATTCTCCTTCGTTCGCTCCGTCAAGCAGTCGGGGGGAACAGCGGTCGTGTTCAAACTCTCCGACAATGATGTCGTGTCCGGTGCCGAGACAGTCGATCCTGGCGATTCCTTTGCGAGAGCGATGCGGATCGCGAAGTTCAAGGCGAAGAAGCTCTCGAAACTCGACATCATCGCGCCAAGTGGTTCGCCGACCGACCGCGTCATCATCATCGGGCTTGGGAAGGCCGCTGAGATCATCGCCCATGACTGGCTGAAACTGGGTGGTGTTGCCGCTGCCGCGATTGACGGCGCAGACAAGGTGACAATCTATCTCGACGTACCGGGCGGGATCATCAACGCGAAGATCGCCGCCGATTTCGCGCTCGGCATGCTGCTGCGTGGCTACCGCTTCGACAAGTATAAATCCATCAAGGACGAAGGCGAAGAGACAGGCAGTGCCGGTAAGCCGGCAAAAATCACAATCGTCACCAGTGGATCCGTTCTCGCCAAGCGTCAGTTCGAGAACTCGCTCGCCGTCGCCAACGGCGTCAATCTGGCCCGCGATCTTGTCAACGAACCGCCGAATGTGCTCGGCCCGTCCGAGTTTGCCGCCAAGGCCAAGGAACTTGAAGCTCTGGGTGTCGAGGTCGAGATTCTGACCGAGAGGGAAATGCGCCGGCTGGGCATGGGCGCGCTGCTGGGCGTTGCGCAGGGTTCCGTGCGGCCACCCCGACTGGTGATCATGCAGTGGAAGGGCGGCAAGCCGAAGGACAAGCCCCATGCTTTCATCGGCAAGGGCGTGGTTTTCGATACGGGCGGTATTTCCATCAAGCCGGCTGCTGGAATGGAAGACATGAAGGGTGACATGGGTGGTGCCGCAGCGGTGACCGGGCTCATGCATGTGCTTGCTGCACGAAAGGCCAAGATCAACGCGATCGGCATAATCGGGTTGGTGGAAAACATGCCTGATGGCAACGCGCAGAGGCCCGGCGACATCGTCACATCGATGTCGGGCCAGACGATCGAGATCATCAATACCGACGCGGAAGGCCGGCTGGTCCTCTGCGATGCGCTCTGGTATTGCAACGAACGCTTCAAGCCGGTTTTCATGATCAACCTGGCGACCTTGACCGGTGCGATCGGCGTGGCGCTCGGCTCCTATCACGCCGGGCTTTTCACCAATGACGATACGCTCGCTGCCAATCTGCTGATCTCGGGCATCAATGCCAATGAGCGCCTCTGGCGCATGCCGCTCGGCCGCGACTATGACAAGATGATCGACAGCCGCTTTGCCGATATGAAAAACACCGGCGGCAGCCGTCAGGGCGGGGCGATCACCGCCGCGCAGTTCCTGAAGCGCTTCGTCGGCAATACGCCCTGGGCGCATCTCGATATCGCATCGACTGCGATGGGCGCGCCAAATGACGAGATCAACACGTCCTGGGCCACGGGCTATGGCGTTCGCCTTCTCGATGAGCTAGTCAGAACCTATTACGAAAACTGACGGAGCGGGCTTGGATATCCTCTTCTATCATCTGACCGAGACCAAGGTGGAAGAGGCACTGCCGCCGCTCCTTGAAAAGAGCATCGAGCGCAAGTGGCGGGTTGCGGTGCAGACGGCGAGCCCGGAGCGCCTGGCGTTTTTCGACAATCACCTCTGGACATGGCGGGCCGACAGTTTTCTGCCGCATGCGCCGGAGGATGACACATTCGCGGCCGAGCAGCCGATCCTGATCACCGCGACCGGCGGCAACGCCAACAAGGCCACCGTCCGCTTTCTGATCGATGGCGCCGAACCGCCCGATCTCGGTGGCTATGAGCGTGTCGTCTTCATGTTCGACGGTTATGACGAGGGGCAATTGACCTTGGCCCGCGCGCAGTGGAAGAAGCTGAAAGGCGAGGGGCATGTGCTCTCCTACTGGCAGCAGAACAGTGACGGCCGCTGGGAGAAGAAGGCCTAGTCTTTTCCCGCCGAGGAAACTGAGGCAGACATTATGCAAGTCAGGCCATACCAGACAGATGACGCCGCGCGGCTTGCCATCATCTTCTATCGATCGGTCCGGGTGGCGGGGTTGAAAGCCTACAGCCAGCATCAGGTCGAGGCATGGGCGGTCTCGGTCCCGCCGGCCAGTTTTTACGAACAGAGGGCTGGCGATGGCCGCATCCTGCTCGTGACGATCAACGCCGACGGCGAACCGATAGCCTATGGCGATCTCGAGCGGTCGGGGCACATCGATCACCTCTTTTGCATTCCCGAAGCCATCGGCACTGGTGCTGCGTCAGCACTTTACGATCGGCTTGAATCGGCGGCGCACGAATGGGGTCTCGGCCGGCTTTTCGTGGAGGCGAGTGAACTCGCCAGGCCGCTCTTCGCGCGCAAGGGCTTCGAGACGATCGCGCGAAATGACTTCATGATGCGTGGCGCAATGATATACAACTATCAGATGGAAAAGTTCCTGCGGCGATGAACTGGCCGCGGTGGTCAGTCCGCGTGCGAAAGGATGTTGACCACTTTGCCGAAGGGGTCGCGGACATAGAATCGCCGGACACCCCATTCCTCGTCAGTGATCGGATAAGTGATCTCATATCCGGCGGTCTTCGCCAGCCCATAGATCTCGTCGACATTATCGACCTCGATGGAAAGATCGGGAACCGGCGTTCCGGAACCGCCCTGGTTTGCGAAACTGATCTGCGGCACCATGGTGCCGGCGCCGGCATAGGTGACGATCCAGCCATGATCCATGACAAGATCGAGGCCGAGAATATCACCGTAGAACGCCTTTGCCGCTTTCGGATCCGGCGTGGCGATATCGGCGACGATGCGAAGCACAGCCATTGTGTTCGGCCTTCAATTAATCCAGCGTGATCGTATCCTTGATGCGCGGACGCATGATGTAGGTCTTGCTGTAGCGGTAGGACGTGACGCCGGTCACCGGCTGCAGCAGGCTCGAGAATGGTGTCGTGAGCTGGTACGTCGCCTTCACCGCAATCAGCTGGACGCCGCTTTCAGCGATATCCGTTGGTATGGTGACCGGGGAGGCGCTGTTCTTCGTCAGCGCTGTCGTGTGATAGGCCCTTGCCCAATTGACTTTTGTGGTCAGATTGGCCGCGACATCGACCACGGCCAGCTGCATCTGCAAGTTGGTAGCATCGAACGGCTGGATGATGGTCGCCGATCCCAAAATGATCGCGTCCAGATCAGACGATGTCCAGGCGGATTTCTGCGACACCATATCGCCGAGCGTTCCGACGATCTGGTCCATCTTGCGCGACACCATCAGTGCCTGGCCAAAGTCGACGGTGCCCGCCAGCAAACCGATCAGCAGCGGGAAGATCAACACGAATTCGATCGCCGAAACACCGCGCGTATCACCCGGCAACGTGCGGGCCGACCGTCCGATCACTGTGGTTGCAAGACGCTTGATCATCAGAATGGCTCGTTCTTGAAGAGTTCGGCGGCACCCAGCACGTAGCGTCCGTCATTCACCCGACCGCCAGCGAATGTATAGAGCTTCAGCACCGGATCCCAGGTCAGGAAAGCCTGAACCAGGACATAGTCGCCGGAATCGCCGATGTTGAAATCCTCGGTCACGTTGTAAGTGCCATTGACGATCGGGCTCGTCCTGGCCACGGAACTCATGCTGGTGATCACAGTTGCCCTGACCTTCAGGTTGGCGGCGCAGGAGAAGGAATAGGACAGTTCGCTGCAGATCGAATTCTTGAACTCCGCGATCGTCCAGGCGCCGCTCTTGGCAGTGCCGACCCGCACCTGGCGCACCGTCTTGTGAAGTGCCGCATCCAGGCCGGAATCGACGAAGAACATGGCGGCGATCTCGATGATCGCGAAGATGATCACCATGAAAGGCAGTGCCAGAATGGCGAATTCGATCGCCGCGCTGCCCTTTCTGTCCCTGATGAAACTGCGGAAGAGCCGCATATGCGCGTCCTTATTGTGTCAACCGGACTGAGCCGAGATATTGCTGGAAAATCTTTGCGAGACCGGCCTCGATCTCAGTCGGACTGGCAGCAGACAGGAACATATTATCTGTAGCGCAGTCTTGCAGTGCGTAGGGGATATAGTCGCGTCGAGTGATTGATGAATTGACGCCGGCGTGAAGGGTTCCCTTGAAGCTGCTGCTTTTCATGGTGTCGCCCACGGTGCCGTTGTAGCCCCAGTCCAGCGGGATCGACAGATATTCCGTGTAGAGCACACCCATTGTTACATTCTTGCCATTTTTTGTTTGGGTGATGTCGGCGCACCATGCCGGATTAAGGGGGGTTGTCAGTGTCTGATAAGGGAAGTCGGAACTCCTGAATTTTATGCAGGTTTGCCCAACCCAGCTCACGCAGTTCCATGCATTGCTTGGGTTGTTTGTCGTCACCCACGGCCTTTCCGACTGGACGCCATCAGTCAGCATCAGCACCAGCTTGAGGGGCGTGCCTGCCGTCAACCCGTCGCCGGGATCACCCACCAGCTTATTCAATCCGGCCAGCGACGTGTCGAAATGGGTAGTATCCTGCGATGTCGCGCTGGTTAACCGCGCGTCGTCATCGAGTGTATTCTTTGCCGTTATCATGGACGCGGTCGGGGACAGGACCTCTGTTGCACTGCTGCCGATCGTGTAAAGGCCGACCTTGATCCGGGATTGCGTCGGGTCGGACGCAGAAATCAGGTCCAATACCTGTTTCGTGGCTGCAACGGATACATCGGCGCGTAGCTGAACACCCATCGCCTCCGCCAATGCATAGTTGGTATTATAAACTTTGCCATTGTAAGGCTTGGAGTTGCCCTCGGAAACATGACACGCGAATACACAATTGCCTTCGGCGTATGTTCGCATCGCCGCTTGCCCGTCGGCGGTCGCTGCCAGAAGCATTGAAGCCGATTTGTCGAGGACGATGTAGACGTTGAGATATTGCGTCGCGGGCCCTGCCACGGTCGTGACGACGGAAACCTTGATCGACGGAATGTTCGCAAGCCCCAGGAATGTGGTCGGTACGACGCCGGTTGCCACGGCCTGGATCGACTTGTTGGTCTTGCTGATGACCATCGTATCGAGCATCAGCGTGTAGCTTGCCTGGTTGTCGTTGGCCTGGGCCGCAAACCAATTGCCGACCTGCACCTTGATCTGGTCCTCGTTCAGGCTATCGACCTTCTTGACCGAGGCGATCAGCGCCGCGTCGAGGTCGGCTTGCATTTTGACGCGGACATTGTAGGCACGGACATAATCGATACTGACCCCGACGCCGAGAAGAAGCGGCATGGCGATCAGGCCGAATGTCAACGCGATGTTGCCCTGTCTGTTTTGGAAAATATGCCTGAACATCTCGCCGAGAGGGCGGACCAAAGTCGTCAGGCAGCTTAACAGGCGGAGACACATCACAAACTCCGGACAATCACAAGATCCGGACGCTAGCATGCAAAGACTTGCGTTTCAGTTAAACGGCGGATTAACGGCCAGGTTGTGCCACTTCTGGTCAGGCTGCCGTGCCAGAACAATTCAATCCTGGAACGTTTCGACAATCTTGCGGCGTCCGAGCATGAAAGCATCGGCAACATGCGTCAGCGGCGCGATATCCGCGTCAGAAATTCCGGCTCCGATGATTTCCGCGAAACGCCGGTAAAGATTGGGATATTCTTCTTCCGGCGCCTCGAAGGCAAGTGCATCGTCAATGAAAAGCCGGGCGCCGCCATCGGCCAGCCGCATTTTACCCGCGGCGGTTTCCGCCTCGATATCCCAGCTCTGCTTGCCGGTCTGGCGCCAGTCGAACACTGCTTTTACCGGCAGCTTGTCGGAATTGGAGAAGGTTAGGCTGGCGGCGATCGGTGCCGCGCGGTTTTCCGGAAATTCGAGTTCCGCCTCGGTGAGGAAGACAGGCTTCGGCAGGATGTGGGTGACGATCGACAGCGCATTGATGCCGGGATCGAAGACGCCAAGGCCGCCCGGTTCCCAGATCCAAGCCTGGCCCGGATGCCAGTGACGCACATCTTCCTTCCAGGTGACCGTCATGGATTTCATCGCCGAAGCCGCAAGATAGGATTTGGCCATTTCGACCGCAGGCGCGTAACGCGAGTGCCAGCTGGCAAACAGCGACAGGCCCTTGCTGCCGGCCAGCCGCTTCAGGTCCTCGACTTCGGAGATCGTCGCGCCCGGCGGCTTTTCAAGGAACACATGCTTGCCGGCGGTCAGCGCCTCGAGCGCTGCCTCATAGCGGAACTGCGGCGGCATGCAGAGCGATACGGCATCGATTTCCGGATGGGCGGCAAGCATCGCCGCGATGGTCTCATAGGCGGGAGTGCCATCCACGGTTCCATGACGGCTGGCGGTGGCCACAAGCTCGAAATCGGCATTCTTGGCGATCGAGGGCAGATGCTGGTCGCGGACGATCTTGCCGACGCCGACGATTGCGAGCTTGATAGGAGCCATGTGTCTCTTCCCAAAAGTATGATTATTCAGGGGATGTTTAGCAGAATGAACAACGGGAGCAAGCGCAGATCTGCGCTTCAGCCACGTTTTGCCGCCTTCTTTCGTCGATGATAGGTCAGCGCGTCGGCGATGCATATCCGCAGCCTTGGGTCGTCAAGACCCGCGTCGAGCGTCAGGTGCAGGCTGCGGTCGCCGCCAAAAATCATCTCGGGAAAGCGATCGCGCCATTCGCCGACGAGGCTCGATTTGCAGTTCACGTAGAGTGCGATCGCCCCGCCATGGGTATCGTCGCGGTCGATGCGGATCGTGGTGCCCGACCCATTCGCCGTCAGATAGGACGGCTGGCCCCATTTCAACGTTTCCTCGATCGGCCCGAGATTTTCCTCGGCGGCGACGTCGAGGATCGCGGCGCGCAGAGCGAGCAGCTTGTCACGCAAGACGGGCGGGTGACGATCAAAGACGGCCTGAACATTCGTGTCGATTGCAGGCTTCTCCGATCGCATCCGCTTGTTATCCCGCCATTTCCAGCTCGCCCGAAAGCCGCAGCCATTCTTCCTCGGCCTCGGCCAGCTTTTCAGCGGCGTTCGTGCGTGCCTTTGTCAGTTCGGCTCCGCGTGAAGGGTTTTTGGTGAAGGTCGCGGGGTCGGCGAGTTCCCGGTCGATACCCTGGATCAACCGCTCGATCTTGGCCACCAGACCCTGGAGCTCATCGACTTTTTTCTTGAGCACCGTGGGGTTGATCCGCTTGCCGGTCGAAGCCGGGGCAGGTGTCGGCGCCGGGGCGGCGACCGCGACCGCGACGGGCTCCGCCGCCTGCTTGCTCTTCTTGCCCTTCCTGGTGGTGCCGACGACGATGTCGCGATACTCGTCCATGTCGCCTTCGAAAACGCTGACCGTGCCATTGTTGACGATCCACAGGCGATCGACGGTTGCCTCGATCAGATAGCGATCGTGCGAGATCAGGATGACAGCGCCGGAATAGTCGTTGAGCGCCTCGATCAGCGCACGACGGCTGTCCATGTCCAGATGGTTGGTGGGTTCGTCGAGGATCAGCAGGTTCGGAGCGTCGAACGCGGCAAGCCCCATCAGCAGGCGCGCCTTCTCGCCACCGGAAAGGTCCTTGGCGGGCGTATCCATCTTCTGCGTCGCCAGGCCCATCTGCGCGGTGCGTGCGCGGACCTTGGCTTCCGGCTCGCCCGGCATCAGCTTGCGCACGTGCGCGACCGCGCTCTCCTCCGGCATCAGGTCATCGAGCTGGTGCTGGGCGAAGAAGCCGACCTTGAGGTTGGGAGCGATCGTCAGGTTGCCGCTCTCCGACTTGAGCCGTCCGGAAACGAACTTTGCGAAGGTCGACTTGCCGTTGCCGTTGGACCCGAGCAGCGCGATCCGGTCGTCGGTATCGATGCGCAGGTTGAGGCCCTTCAGGATCGGCTTGCCCGGCGCATAGCCGACCGCACCGCCTTCGATGGCGATGATCGGGGAGGCAGCCTCGCGCTTGGGATCGGGGAACTTGAAACCCTGGACGTGATCGTGGACGACGGCGGACACCGTGCCCATGCGCTCCAGCGCCTTGACGCGGCTCTGTGCCTGCTTGGCTTTCGAGGCCTTGGCCTTGAAGCGGTCGATGAAGGTCTGCAGATGCTTGCGCGCCGCGTCGCTTTTGGCCTTCGCCTTGGTCTGCAGTTCCTCCGCGTCAGCCTTCTGGCGCTCGAACTGGTCGTAGGAGCCGCGATAGAAGGTCAGCTTCTTCTGGTCGAGATGCACGATCGAGTTGACCGCCGAATTCAGCAGGTCGCGGTCGTGGCTGATGATGATCACGGTATGGGGATAACGCCGGACATAATCCTCCAGCCACAACGTGCCTTCGAGGTCGAGATAGTTGGTCGGCTCGTCGAGCAGCAGCAGATCCGGTTCGGCGAACAGCACGGCTGCAAGCGCCACGCGCATCCGCCAGCCGCCCGAAAAGCTCTTGGCGGCGCGGTGCTGGGCGTCCTCATCGAAGCCGAGACCGGCCAGGATCGAGGCCGCCCGCGATTCCGCCGAATAGGCGTCGATGTCGGCGAGCCGGATCTGGATTTCAGCGATGCGATGCGGGTCGGTGGCGGTCTCCGCCTCCGCCAGCAATGACGCGCGTTCCTTGTCGGCCGCCAGCACTATTTCGATCAGCGATTCATCCGTGCTCGGTGCTTCCTGCGCCACCTGGCCGATGCGTGCCTGCTTGGCGATCGACACTTCCCCCGATTCAGGAACGAGATCGCCGGTAATGATGCGAAAGAGCGTGGACTTGCCGGCGCCATTGCGGCCGACGAGCCCCACCTTCGCGCCTGCTGGCAGCGCGACACTGGCATCATCAAGAAGAAGGCGCCCGGCAATGCGGGTCGAAAGTCCGGAAATTGATATCATGCCGCGCCTTTAGCGCAAAAAAGCCGAAAGGGGAAGTTTCATACGGTGCAATGCAGCATGAATCTTCGCGCGCTGTAGCGCCTACCGCTCAGCCTGGCCGCCGCCGGGGTCTCACAACCATTGTTTTCCCTCCGTACGCTGGAAATATACCATGTCCAGCGTCATCGACGGCTTGCCCAGTGCAGTCAGTATCGCATGGCATTGACCTCTGTGATGGGTCTGGTGGTTGAAGAAATGAAAAAGCGCCGAACCGAGCTTCTGGGTGACCGGCTGCGGCGTCGTGATCGGTACATAGGTGAAATTCTCGGCGAGTGCCGCCTCGGCAACGCTGTCGATCCAGCCGATGATCCGGGCGTCCTCGGCGTTGCGTGCTTCGGTCAATGGGCCGAGTTCGGTGTGGAGAATGACGTTGAGCGCGGCTGGCGCATCGCCTTGCCCGGTGAAGCGGCGCATCCAGATGCGGTCGGCGCAGACAAGATGATTGAGCGTGCCCATCAGCGAGCCGAAGAAGGCGCCCTTGTCTGCTGTGAATTCGTCGGGGGTAAGCTCCTTCGCCGCGCCATAGACGACGCCGTTCGCCCAGTGATTATAGGCGGCAAACATCTGCAATGTGTCTTTCATCTGATTTCCTCTCATCGTTCGCGCCATTAGACGCGCGCAGGATCGATGATCAAGCTGGTTCTGCTGATAGCTTCCATGACATTTATTGAATTGCGACTGTAGCGCTTTTGCGTTCAAATACCGTGCCGGAACCATTGGAGGCTGACATGACCCGACTTCTTTATTCGCTGTGCGGCGGCGATGCCGAGTGCCGCTTTTCGCCGCACGTCTGGAAGACTGTGATGTCGCTGAGCCACAAGGGACTGGATTTCCAGGAAGTGCCGACGCCGTTCACGGCAATCAAGTCGGTTGAAGGCGGCTTTTCCCAGACAGTCCCGATCCTCAACGACAACGGACATCTCGTGCGTGACAGTTTCGACATCGCTGTCTATCTGGAGGACCAGTATCCGAACATGCCGACGCTGTTCGACGGCGACGGGGGCAGGGCCATTTCTCGGGCCATCGAAGGCTATGCGCAGTTCATCATCCAGCCGGCGCTGGTCAGGATCGTCGTCAAGGACATCCACGACCTGCTGGCACCCGCCGACCAGGCCTATTTCCGCAGCAGCCGCGAGGCCCGCCTCGGCAGGACGCTGGAGGCTGTAGAGTCGGCGGCCGGCGAGGAACTCGCGGCCTTTCCCGCCAAGCTCGAGCCGGTCCGCCATACGTTGAAATTCCAGCAATATCTTGGTGGCGACAGCCCGCTTTTCGCCGACTACATCCTGTTCGGCGCGCTGCAATGGGCGCGCGTCGTGTCCCCGAAGCCGATCCTGCCAGCGGACGGCCCGATACGCGACTGGTTCGAGCGCTGCCTTGACCTGCATGACGGGCGCGGGCGGCGCATGAAGGCGGCGGCTTGAGGGCATCGCCGGAAAAAGACCCTCCCCACCCTCTCCACAAGGGGGAGGACTTAATCCGCAACAGCTTTCAGCGCTGAAATCGCGTTGCAGCATGCGCAATGTTTGAAGATGTTTCGGCGGCGCAGCCCGTTAAGTCCTCCCCTTTTAGGAGGGGCTTGCGGAGGCCAAGCTTCCGATGATCCCGTGCCATTCATCAACGGTTTCATCCCAGCAATTCCCTCAGATTGACGGTCTCGCCACGTTCGGCGCTGAGATAGGCGGCATCGACGAGCGCGAAGGTCTTGAGATTGTCGTGGCCGGATGTGGCAGGCTCCCTGGCCATAGCCAGGCACTCGACCCAGTGTTTTTCGATCAGCGCCACGCTCTCCTGCACATTGTGCCAGGGTTTCGTGGCCCATGGCAGCAGGTTGCGTTCGACCGAACGGCGTTCGGTGCCCGCCTTGCCATGCACCACGAGCTGATAGTCCTTCAACAGCCGGATCGTGCCTTCCGAACCGTCGATCTCGACCAGTGTTTCGGGAAACTGCTCTTCCGGCAGATAGGTGCTGTAGCTGCAATCGACGACCGAGGTCATGCCATTGTCGTGTCCCAGCAGCATGGTCGCGACATCCTCGCCGGCAATGTCGGGCCTGACGCGGGTGGTGCGGGCAGTAATGCTCGTCGCATCGCCGAACAGGAAGCGGGCGATATCCAGCACATGGATGCCGAGATCCTCGATGATGAAGCGCTTGCCTTTGGCGAGATAGGGCTGGGCCGCGAACACGTCATAGCCCGAGCGGAATGATATCCGGCCCCAGAACGGCGTGCCGATCGCGCCACTGTCGAGCGCTTTCCTGACTTCTATGAGCGGCGTCTGCCAGCGGAAATTCTCATGCACCATCAGCGGGATGCCGGCATCATCGGCCGCCTTGACCATCGCCTTGGCGTCATCAAGATTGAGCGCGAACGGCTTCTGGCAGATGGTCGGCACCTTGTGGCGGGCGGCAAGCTCGACCAGCGCCTTGTGGCTTTGAACGGTGGTGGCGATATCGACGAAATCGAAGCCGCCTTCGGCAAACATGTCCTCGGCGGATTGATAGCGGCGGCTCACCCCGAATTCGTCACCGGCGATCTTCAGCCGCTGCGGATCCCGATCGCAGATCGCCACGATCTCGACATTGTCGAGATCGCGCCAGCCATTCATTTGGTTCATCGCGAAAAAACCGCAGCCGATCACGGCGCCTTTATGCTTTGTCATGGGAGCCCCGAATATCCAGATTGAAACATTCCGCCGGAAGGAGTTTTGAGCAGATTCAAGGCTTTTGTCGAGCCTCGCATATGAGTCTGCGACTGGAGGCTTGCCATCGTCAGGCTAATGGCAAGCGAGAGCCTCCCTCGTCGCCGAGCCCCCGGCACGGTCAAACTCGGCGCCCGGTTTGTCAGGTAATCCGCTGGATGCTTGCGGCGATTTCCGCGGGCTCGAAGACGCGCTTCCAGTCGTCCCTCATCAGCACGGGCTTGCCGAATTCGATCGCCTTGTTGCAGGCATCCGAGAATACGCCCTCCACCTCTTCGAAGATCACCGCGCCGAGCACGTTCATATGCCCGAGCAGGAAATCGCGGGCTGCCTCCTTCGGCACGCCGCGCCTGACGCATTCGTCCATGGCTTCGCGCATGACAACGAGCAGCGAGGCGCAGACGGTTTCGGAAAGACCGGGTTCGAGCAGCGCCATCTGTTCGACGGTGACGCGATGCGAACGCATGACCGGAGCCCAGATCACCCTGGCGATCTCCTCGCCGATGGCGTAGGCCTCGTCGGGCCCCTGCATCAGTGCCGAGACGATATGCTGCTTGGCATGCACGCCGCCGAAGTGATCCTTCTTTGCGGCCACGTCCGTCTCGTCGTTGAAAATCGGCGGATGGCACGGATGGGTCACGAAATAGACCAGATCCGGACGCTCGGGAAAATGGCCGGCAAACGGTGCTGCGGCATCGAGCGCCACGACCATGGTTCCGGCCTTGAGCCTGTCGTTGATCGACGCCGCGACCTTGCCGATCGCCGTGTCGGGCACGGCGAGGATAACGACGTCGGCGCCGTCGAGCGCCTTGTCGGCATCGATGGTCGAGAGCCCGAGTTCACTCTGTAGCCGGGCTTTGCCCGCTTCGCTGACTTCGACATGCCGCACATCGAACCGCGAGCCCCTGAGGTTCCTGGCGAGGCGGCAGCCCATTTTGCCGCCTGCTCCGAAGAGCGCGATTGATGTCATGGTATCCTCCCAAAAGCCCTGCCTGGGTTTAGCGCCTACTGGTATGATGTGTCAATGAGTATAACACCATTACCGAGGTGGCCTTGCCGTCGTGTGTTTCGTCGGGGCTTCTGCGAAAGGGGCTCCGGGAGGGTGGCTCAGGCGATCATGACAGAGCCATGAAAATCGCGCGTTTCCGATCGGGTCTGTCCGCGTGCCCCTTGTTTTCGCGGGAGAACGCGGCTATTGAGCCGCCCACCTGCGAAATTCAACATAGGGATATGAAAATGGCGATTGAACGCACCTTTTCGATGATCAAGCCGGACGCAACCAAGCGCAACCTGACGGGCGCCATCACCAAGATGCTCGAAGATGCCGGCCTGCGCGTCGTCGCGTCCAAGCGCGTCTGGATGAGCAAGCGCCAGGCAGAAGGCTTCTATGCCGTTCACAAGGAACGCCCGTTCTTCGGCGAACTGGTTGAAGGCATGACGTCCGGCCCGACCATCGTCCAGGTCCTCGAAGGCGAGAACGCCATTCTCCGCAACCGTGAAATCATGGGCGCGACCAACCCGGCCAACGCTGACGAAGGCACGATCCGCAAGACGCATGCCCTGTCGATCGGCGAAAATTCGGTCCACGGTTCGGATGCACCGGAAACCGCTGCCGAGGAAATCGCCTACTGGTTCTCCGGCACCGAAATCGTCGGCTGAATCAAGGTTTGAGGCTTGGCCCTCAAGCAATTGACGAAATTCAGGAAACCGGGGTGGCAACGCCCCGGTTTTTTTATTTCGATAGCGCGTCGAAGCGATGGATCGTCGAGTTTCTGAGAAACAGCGCGTCACCCGGAAAATACAGGCTGCTGCTGCAAAGCCGGTCGAAGCGCGCCATGAAATCCGCCTCCAGCTGCTGGCGATATCCCGGGTTCTTTTCGGCTGCGATGAGTGCAAGCAGTTTCGACTGGTCGCCCTTGGCGTAGAACAGTTCCGCCGCCATGCCGCGCCGGGTAAAGGTCTTGTCCAACGCACCGGGTTCGCCGCCGGCCTTGATTGTTTCGGCCAGCGTCTGCCACTCGGGCCAGCGCGTCTTCAGCTTGCCGCTCGCCAGCGCCGGTATTTCGGGGAATGCCTCCGTCTCGCTTTTCAGCCATGGACCGATCGCTTCCGCCGCCAGCATCGTATCGAGGATATCGCCGGCATTGCCCTGCACATGATGACGGCTGCCGATATTCACTTTCTGCATCTTGTCGATGATGATCCGCGGGTCGCCGGCCGCCTCCGCGAGCGCGCGATAGGTTAGCAGCCAACCCGGCTGGACGGGGCCATCCGGCCGGAACTCGCCGCGATCATAGGCCTCCTTCAGTTTCAGCGCCGCCCGCTTGCCATAGATTGGTTCGAATCTGAACTTTGCCGAAAATTCATAGAGCAGTGCGGATCCGGGCAGAAACCAGCTTGCAGCCGCGAATTTCTGCACGGACTGGCGATAGGCCACGCCGTTGAAATGGTTTCTCGGATCGGGAACCGGCGGGCTGTCGAAATTGAAGGCGGAGAAGGCAACGAAGGATGCCTTGAGGTTGTAGAATCCGATGTTTTCGAAATTGCGCTTGAGGAAGCCTTTCCAGGGATCGTAGTTTGGCAGGGAGGCGTAAAGCTGCCCGGCGAGCAGAGGGGCGCCGCTCTTATCCGCCAGATCGGCCAGCCGCTTGCGCTCGTCCGGCGGGTTATCGATGAATGGCAGCGCCATCGGTATGAGATAGCGTTTGTCAGGCCATTGCATGACGCCTCTGACACGGTCCAGCACCAGATCATACCGGCCGGCTTTGGCGAGAGCCCGCATCAGCGTCAGATCCAGCGCATTTGCACCGGTCCCGTCGAGACGCGCGCCCATCTTGGCGCCGGCCGCATCGTAACCCAGCTTCGAAAGATAATATGCATAGGAGAAGGCCGTTGCGCCGACCGAGCGCTTGTCCATCAACCGATCCAGCATCGCGTCGACCTGAGTCTTGCCCATCTCGCCGTAATTCATCTTCAGGTAAGCGGCATCCCGCCCGTAGAAGCGCGCGACCGACGCATCCTTGCTGTCGAGATCGGCAAGCAGGCGATCCGACAACGTCAGTATCGACGGTCGATATGCACAAGACCCAGCTTGCCCCAAAACCGGTGCCGGCAGGATCGCAAGGCCGGGAAGCGCAAGGAGAAGGAGTTTGATTGCCGATTTCACACGCATATCCGAACGCATTATTTCCGGATCCGATGTTTAACACACTGCCGGTTCAAGTCCACGCCAGAGTCCAAAGTTCAATCGAACCGGAACAGCGGCGTATCCGGAAATGCAATCGCTTCGGCGGGAAAGTTCAGGTATCCGTAGCAGGTCCGGTCCATGCGGTTGACGAAATCCTCTGCAAGGCTGACGCTCATATCGTCCGGCCTGGCGCTGCTGATGAAGGCGGCAAGTGCGTGCTGGCGGCCGGCGGCAAACAGCAGCTCGGCGGTGATCGCCCGGGATTGCGGCGCTGCCTGATAGGCAGCCAGATCGCTGTTGTTGCGGATGGCACCGGCAACGGCTTGCCAAGTTCCCCAGTCGTTGAAATCCTTCGATATCAGCCCGGGCTTTTCCTTCACCTCGGATTTACCGCTCATGAAGGGCTTCAGCGCATCGACCGCGATTATCCAGTCGAGCACATCCCGGATCGAGCCGTCATAGTGGCGTATGCCGCCGAAAGGGATGATCGCAAGCGTCGCATCGGCCTGCGCCGGGTCGTCCGCCACGGCCATAAGCTCCAGATAGGCGGCAATCCAGGCGCGATCCATCGTCCAGGGTTCGCCGGTCTTGTCGGTGGCGAGCGTGATGATCGTGTCCGCCACCCTGGCGCCTTCATCGAGCTTGCCGCTGTGATTGACATATGTCGTCAGGAAGTTGCGCTCGGGGATCATTGCGGAGGCGATCATCACCCGATGAAGCCTGTCTCTGGACGCCTGAACTTCTGGTTCCACCGGATCGTCTTCCAGCCGCGCGTTGCCCACCAGGCTGGGCGTCCAGCGCCAATAGCTCAGGGTTCGCCGCAACATTTCCTTGTCCTTCACCCGGGCTGCAAAATCACCCCACGCCTTGGGGTCGCTCTGTGTCGCGGCAAGTCCCGCAGCGATCTGCAGCATGCCCTGGGTCTCGGCCTGTCGGCCCATTTCGCTCTTGTAGGTGTCGAACTTGTCGAGAAGCGCGGTCGGCACTCGGGTCTCGACCCGGAAGCGCTGTTCCGGCGACAGGCCTTGCCACTGCTCGGCGAGCGCGGGAATGCCTTCCTTGACGACTGCGGCGCGCAGCACCGATGCGCTGTAACCCAGGTTGAAAAGCAGATTGGCCGATTTCGGACCGATGATGGCGATTGCCGCATCGACGCCATAGGTGTTGATCGCCCAGGAAAGCAGCAACTCGTCAGCGCGCGAAACGCGGGCCTGAACGAGCGGCATCATCATCGCCTCGGCATCCTTATCCGCCAGCCTGGCATATTTGAGCTTCAGGTAAGCGGAGATCGCCCCATAGCGCAGCCCTTTGAATTTCGGCAGACCGGCACGGTTCTGCAACACGTAGTCGGACAGCGCGATGATGTCGGGCTGGAAATCGCATTGCGTCTCGGCGGCCCGAACGGCCTGTGGCAGGAGGATAGCCAAGGTGAGACCGACGACTGCGACAATGCGTTTGCGAACCATGTACACTCCTGGACTGCGGCTGCAGCCGGGCGGAGATACAATACTGTATTCCGATCGGCCGACTATACCTCAAACGCATTGGCTGCGGCATTTATTCTTTAATCGCATGGCGTTGTTTGCTCGCCCCTAGCTTGCCTTGCACTTTTGCCGGAACCTGATCTTGCCGTCCTTGCCGTAGGCGCCGGCGTTCTTGTCATAGGCGGCACCGGTGACCAGCGGTTCGGCCGGCATCACCGTCTGGTCGAGCGTCGATTTCAGCGTCGTGTCCAGGGTCTGCAACACCTTGCCACCGTTATCCCTGAGCGTGATGTGAATCTTGTAGGGCCTGTCGGCGGCGATGCAGTTGAGATCGGGGCTCTGCAGATCGATGCGGGTCATCTTGGGAAACACCTTCTGCTCGCTGACGAGTGGCGGCCCGCCGGCGGGATCCTCGAATTCCGCGACCACGACGGAATTGTCCGGCGTCGCCGCCAGCCGGTTGAGGTTGATCGCGTAATAGGCACGCGCCAGGCGGATGTTGAAGATGAAGATCTTGCCTTGGACCGAAATGTATTCGGCGTTCTCCCGCTGGCAGGATGCAGGAAGGGCCAGCAGCATCAACGCCGGCAGAAGCAGCATTTTTCTCATTGCGGACCTCCCTTTCTCTTCTTCCGGTAATGCAGCCGCGCCTTGGCGCGATTGCCGCAGACGGTCATGTCGCACCAGTTGCGGCTGCGATTCTTGCTTCTGTCGACAAACAGCCACTCGCAATTCGGACAGATCTTCAGCCGGTCAGGCTCGGGCTGAGAGATCAGCTTCAGCGCCGAACGGGCAGTGGCCAGATCCACCGGGCAGGGTGATGGCTCGTCGGGATAGCGCCGCAGCGTGGCGGCGATGGCTTCCAGAAGCGTTGCCAGCATCCCGGAGTCGTCCTTTCCGGTGCGCACGCGATGCCGAAAGAACGCATCAATCGCCTCGCGCAGAGCAATGAAAAGACTCGCCATTTCCGAAGCAACCGGCGCAAGTTCGCCGAAATTATCCCGCTCGGCCGACAATGTCGCTGCAGCCCCGGCGAACGCATTGCGTTGCGCGGCAATCGCGAAACGATCGGTCCGTCGCTCGTCGTCGAAGCGCAGAATGACACTGTTGGCGACATCCAGCGCCAGCGAGCCTCCAGTGAAGCGATGATGAGTCCAGGAAAATGTCATGCTGAAATTATAACTGGTAAATCCTGTTTTGCCAGTTATAATTTCCCATGATCCCGGAAACCGATCTCGCCTATTTGCTTCAGCAACTTCTAAACGCCGCGCCCACGGCGGCGCTCTACGCTATGCTGGCCTTCGGCTATTCCCTGAGTTTCGGACTGACGAAGCGGGCGGATTTCACGCCCGGCGCGCTATTTGCCTTTGCGGGACAGATGTTCGTATTCTTCACGTCCTTCGGCTATGATCGGTTGTGGCTGGTCTATCCGGCGGCGCTTGCGCTGGGGGCGGTGGTGGCGTTCCTCTATACGCTGCTGGCCGCCTCGCTTGTCGGCTCCCGGGTCATCCGCCCGCTGTCATCGATTTCGCCGAATTCGGTGATCATCGCTTCGCTGGCGATCATGATCACGCTGATGGAACTGGTGCGGATCGCCGCCGATGCGCGCGACCTCTGGCTCTCGCCGTTCTTGAACGCGCGCCTGACCATCTGGAATGCCGTGGGCTTTCCGGTGGTCCTGACGCAGATCCAGGTCATCAATGCATCAACGATGGCCGCGATCGTGATTGCCGCATCGCTGTTTCTCGCGAGAAGCCATCTTGGACGGCAGTGGCGCGCCGTCTGCGACGACAGCGGTGCGGCACAGTTGCTGGGCGTGAATTCGGGGCGGGTACTGATCACGGCGTCGCTGGTTACCGCCGCCTTCTCGGCCGTCGCCGGCATCATGGCGACCGGTTATTACGGCTCGATGGATTTTGGCTCAGGACTGATGTTCGGACTGAAAGTGGTGATGATCGCGGCGATCGGCGATCAGTCGTCACCGGCCAAATCGGCGCTGGGTGCGGCGATCTTCGGCATCGTCGAAACCCTCTGGGGCGCATATATGGCCTATCTCTGGCGCGATCTGGCGATGTTCTCGCTGCTGGTGATCCTTGCCGTGCTGCTGCGGCGGGAAAAAGGGTTTAATCCCACCGTTTCCTTGCTTGGTCATCGGCGTCCTTGGCGCTGACCCAGCCGCCCTGGCTGCCGTCAGCGAAATGTTCCTTCTTCCAGAAGGGCGCCGAGGTCTTGAGAAAATCCATCACGAAACTGGCGGCATCGAAGGCCGCCTGCCGATGGCTGGATGCGGCGATGACCAGCACGATATTGGCGCCCGGTGCGATCTTGCCGTGGCGGTGGATCGCGGTCAGCCCCTTGAGCGGCCAGCGCTCGATGGCGAGTTGGCAGACCCGCGACATTTCGGCTTCCGCCATGCCGGGGTAATGTTCGAGTTCGAGCGCCGAGAGCATGCCGCCCTCGTCGCGGCAGAGACCGATGAAACTCACCACCGCGCCGATGTCGCGCCGGCCGTCGGTCAAGAGAGCGGTCTCGGCGGTAACATCGAAATCGTCCGCCTGCACCCCGACGCGCGGCACGACCGGGGCCATGTCAGCCTCCGGTCATCGGCGGGAAAATGCCGATCTCGCGGGCTCCGGCAATCGGCTCGTCATATTCGGCATGTTCCTGGTTGATCGCCACCCGGATCACGCGATCATGCTCCAGCGCCATCTGATATTCTTCGCCGAGGCCCTTGAGATGATTCAGGAGATCTCCGACGTTGCGAACGCTATCGGGCAATTCGAGCGTCTCGCCCGGCTTGCCGATCCGCTCGCGCACCCAGGCGAAATAAACCAGATCGACTTTCATTCCTCTTCGTCCACGATGTGTTTGAGACCGGCGCGGAAATAGTCATAGCCGGTGTAGATGGTCAGCAATGCCGCGACCCAGAGCAGCGTCCTGCCGATCTCGATCGTGTATGGCAGCACCTTCTCGCCGGCGGGACCCGCCAGCAGAAAGCCCAGCGCCAGCATCTGCACGGTGGTCTTCCACTTGGCGATCTGCGTCACCGGCACCGAGACCCTGAGTTCGGCAAGATATTCGCGCAGGCCCGATACCAGGATTTCCCGGCAGAGAATGATGATCGCCGCCCAGAGCGACCAGCCGGCAATCGTCTGTTCGGTATCAGCCGCCATCAGCAGCAGGCACACGGAAATCAAAAGCTTGTCGGCGATCGGATCGAGCATCCTGCCGATATTGGACGTTTGGTTCCAGATGCGAGCGAGATAGCCATCGAGGAAATCGGTGATCGAGGCGAGTGCGAATAGGCCCAGCGCCGTCCAGCGCGCGAAATCCGTGCTCTGCAGCGTGCCCTCGGCGAAGAAGCAGAGGACGATCAATGGAACGGCGATGATCCGGCCGTAGGTCAGCATATTGGGAATGTTGTATGCGCGTTTTGCCATGGGATCTGTCTTAGACTCGGAATGATGCCAGATGATGGCGTCAGGGGATAAAGGTCAAGCCCGCAAGGGCGCGCTGTCGTTCCCGCCGAAAATAGGCAGCCACGTTTCGGCTTTCAAATCTATTCGCCCGAAATTCGAAAATATTTCGAAAGTGTTACCGGGGAAGCATCATCGTCCGGCTTCAGGGGTGATTTTACCCTCGGCGATGGGAGGCCACGAGAAATAGCTGCGCCTCGCGCAACAAGCAGCGCCGGATATTAGGGCTCCGGCAACAAGTTTCGTTTAGAATCACACTCTGAAGCCGCACAAGCACCGGCGCAGCGATAAAGGGTTGAAAATGAAGCGCGCAATCGCCGGTCTGGCAATGATGTTCTCGGCATTTGCCTGTCCCGCATTGGCCGAGGACACGCTGTCTTTCGAGTCATTCACCCTGACCCCGAATGTCGGTACGCTCGGTCCGGGCATCGAGGGCGGATGGCGTCTGAACGAGAACTGGGGGGCGCGTGCCGGGATCAACGGCTTTGCCACCAAGTTCACCTATCACGACAAGGACTCCGACCTCGTCAACAAGCTGATGCTGCTGAATGCCGGCGTCACCGCTGATTATTACCCGTTCCAGGGAAACTTCAGGCTGTCGGGAGGGGTCAGGGCGTCTGCCAACAAGATCACCGGCAAGGTGCTCAATCTGAGAAAGCACTCCAGGCATGTCAGCGTCATCATCGCCGATCCACTGACGAACTATACTCTCCGTCAAAACACGATTCAGCCCTATATCGGTACCGGCTACCAACTCGAGATCAAGGAACGCGTGTCGCTCAACCTCGATTTCGGCATGCTCTATGCCGGCGCACCGGATCTCAGCGTCCATTCGCGCGCCGAGCGCTACGGTTTTACGCCCCGCCAGATCAACAGGGAAATTGACAAGGCGCGCAATCGCCTCGCACCGTTCCAAGTCTATCCCGTGGTTCAATTGGGCTTCAACATCAAGTTCTAGTCCGGTGCAAGGCTCCAGCCGGCGATCCCGCCCACGCTGCCAATCCGCCAGTTCCGCGACGTAACGAATTCGGGTATTGGCATCGCTGATGCCGCCGGGCTGGCAACGCCGCCGTCCGGCCCGATCGTCGATTCCCGTATCCGGGCCCACGGCCATGACAGGGCCTGCAAGAGCAACTCCATCCCCCTGCCGTTTGTTATCTTTCCACCGTTCTCGTTATGAGCGCGCGCTGGAATTCGATCAACGATTTTTTAACCTTGTCATCGGGGATATCGTTGACAAAAGAACATTTACAGAACATAAAAGAAACATAACGGAACTGGAGGCAAAAATGACCGATTTTCTTCGTGACATGGCAGCATTCACCTCAGTCGTCATGTTCGTGGCGAGTTTCGCCGTCGTGGTGATGTCGCTCTAACCTGTGGGGCAATCGCCCGGGCGCGCCGCAGTGGGTGGCGCAACGCCGCCGCGACCGCTAGAGTGACCGCTCATGGATTCCCACATGGTGCGGCATGGACACAGCGGACACTCTCAACGCCCTTTCGGGCCTCGCGGACAGCCCGCAATTCGTGCATCTGAGGGTCCATTCGGCCTTCTCGCTGCTTGAGGGCGCACTGCCGGTCAAGAAGATCATCGCCAAGGCCGTGGCCGACCAGCAGCCGGCGATCGGGCTGACCGACACCAACAATCTTTTTGCCGCGCTGGAATTTTCCAAGTCGGCCTCGGGCGAGGGGCTGCAGCCGATCATCGGCTGCCAGCTGTCGATCGATTTCGAGGAAGAGCCCGGCGAGGAGCGCGGCGGGCGCCAGCCGCAACTGAGGAAGCTGCCGACGATCGTGCTTCTGGCGGCGACCCCGGAAGGCTACCAGTTTCTGTCGAGCCTCGTCAGCCGCGCTTATATGGAAGGCGATGGGCATGGCACGATCCACATCAAGCGCTCCTGGCTGGGAGACTCGGCGCCGGGCCTGATTGCCCTGACGGGCGCGTCGCTGGGGCCGGTCGACACAGCCATGCGCGACGGCAATGCGGCTCTGGCCGAGCAGCGTATCCGGACGTTGATGCGACTGTTCGGCGACCGGCTCTATGTCGAACTGCAGCGCCATGGCAATTATGACCGGCGGCATGAAGCCAGGATGCTGGAACTGGCATACCGGCTGGAACTGCCGATCGTTGCCACCAACGAGCCGTTCTTTCCGACGGTGGGGGATTTCGATGCGCATGATGCGCTGATGGCGGTGGCCCAGGGCGCGCTTGTGTCCGACGACACCCGCTTCCGGCTGACGCCGGATCATTATTTCAAAAGCCGTGCGGAAATGGCGGCATTGTTTGCCGACCTTCCGGAGGCGATCGACAATACGATCGAGATTGCCCGCCGCTGCGCCTTCATGCTCAAGACGGTGGCGCCGATCCTGCCGCGCTTCACCGCCGGCGTCGAGGACGGCGAGGCGGCCGAGAAGGCCGAGTCCGACGAACTCAATCGCCAGGCCTGGGAAGGGCTGGAGGACCGGCTTGCGAAGATCGGCATGGCCGCCGGTTACACCGAGACCCAATATCGCGAGCGGCTGGAATTCGAACTCGGTATCATCGAGCGGATGAAGTTCCCCGGCTACTTCCTGATCGTCGCGGATTTCATCAAATGGGCCAAGTCCCATGACATTCCGGTCGGGCCGGGGCGCGGTTCGGGCGCCGGCTCGCTGGTGGCCTATGCCCTGACAATCACTGACATCGATCCCCTTCGCTTCTCGCTGCTGTTCGAACGCTTCCTCAATCCCGAACGCGTTTCGATGCCGGACTTCGATATCGACTTCTGCCAGGATCGCCGCGAAGAGGTGATCCGCTATGTGCAGGCGAAATACGGTCGCGAACAGGTCGCCCAGATCATCACCTTCGGTTCGCTGCAGGCGCGCGCGGCACTCAGGGACGTCGGACGCGTGCTCGAAATGCCTTACGGCCAGGTCGACCGCATCTGCAAGCTGGTGCCGAACAATCCGGCCAATCCGACGCCGCTGTCCAAGGCGATCGAGGAGGAGCCGCGGCTGAAGGAGGAGGCGGAGAGGGAGCCAGTGGTCGCCCGCCTGCTGGATATCGCCCAGAAGATCGAGGGGCTCTACCGCCACGCCTCGACGCATGCCGCAGGCATCGTCATCGGCGACCGGCCGCTCGCCCAGCTCGTGCCGCTCTACCGCGATCCCCGATCCGACATGCCGGTGACCCAGTTCAACATGAAATGGGTGGAGCAGGCGGGTCTGGTGAAGTTCGACTTCCTCGGCCTCAAGACGCTGACGGTGCTGAAGGTCGCTGTCGATTTCATCGCCAAGCGCGGCATTTCTGTCGATCTCGCGGCGCTGCCGCTCGACGACCCGCTCACCTATGAAAAGCTGTCGCGCGGCGAGACGGTCGGCGTGTTCCAGGTTGAAAGCGCGGGTATGCGCAAGGCGTTGCTCGGCATGAAGCCGGACTGTATCGAGGACATCATCGCGTTGGTGGCGCTCTACCGGCCGGGTCCGATGGAGAACATCCCGGTCTATAATGCCCGCAAGCATGGCGAGGAGGAGATCGAATCGATCCATCCGACGATCGACTACCTGCTCAAGGAAACCCAGGGCGTCATCGTCTACCAGGAGCAGGTGATGCAGATCGCCCAGGTGCTCTCGGGCTATTCGCTCGGCGAGGCCGACCTTCTGCGCCGCGCCATGGGCAAGAAGATCAAGGCGGAGATGGACCAGCAGCGCGCCCGCTTCGTGCAGGGCGCGATGGCCAACAAGGTCTCCAAGGCACAGTCCGACAATATTTTCGACCTTCTGGCCAAGTTTGCCAATTACGGCTTCAACAAGTCGCATGCCGCTGCCTACGCGGTCGTGTCCTATCAGACGGCCTATCTCAAGGCGCATTATCCGGTCGAGTTCCTGGCAGCGTCGATGACGCTCGACATGGCAAATACCGAAAAGGTCAACGACTTCCGGCAGGATGCGATGCGGCTTGGCATCAAGGTCGTGCCGCCGTCGGTGCAGACCTCGTTCCGGCAGTTCGAGACCGGCGACAATTGCATCTACTTCTCGCTCGCGGCTCTCAAAGGCGTGGGCGAGGCGGCCGTCGAGCATATCGTTGAGGCGCGGGCCGATACCCCCTTTGCCAGCCTCGAGGATTTCTGCCTGCGCACCGATCCGAAGCAGATCAACCGCCGCGTCTGGGAGAGCCTGATCTGCGCCGGCGCCTTCGACAGCTTCGGCATCGATCGCGCTCTTCTGGTCAATGGCCTCGATCGACTGCTGGCCTATGCGCAACGAGCGGTCTCGGACAAGGTCAGCGGCCAGAGCGACATGTTCGGCAGTGGTTCGAGCGGCCCTGAAAAGCTGACGTTGCAGCCGGTCCCGTCCTGGCTCGCCTCCGAAAAGCTGTTCAAGGAATTCCAGGTCCTGGGTTTTTACCTGACGGCGCACCCGCTCGATACCTATGCGCCGCTGCTTGAAAAGCTGCGGGTGCAGACATTTGCGAATTTCGCCAATGCCGTGAAACAGGGCAAGGCGCCGGGCAGGCTTGCAGGCACCGTCACCTCGAAACAGGAGCGCAAGACCCGCACCGGCAACAAGATGGGCATCGTCGCGTTCTCGGATTCGTCCGGCCAGTTCGAAGCGGTGATGTTTTCCGAAACGCTGGCACAGTATCGCGACATATTGGAGACTGGAAAATCGTTCGTCATCGGCGTCGAGGCGGAGGAGCGGCCGGAGGGCATCGGTCTGCGGATCCAGTCCGTGCAGTCGCTCGAGGAAAAAGCTGTGCAGATGCAGAAGGCGATGCGGATTTTCCTGCGTGATTCAGGGCCGCTGCGTCATGTCACGACCCATCTCAACACCAGGGGGGAGGGGCTGGTCTCCTTTATCGTCATCAAGGACAATGGCAAGAAGGAAGTCGAAGTCGAACTTCCACAGAAATACCGGATCTCGCCTGAAATCGCCGCTGCCCTGCGTGCGAGCCCCGGCGTGGTTGATGTCGAACTCGTGTGAGCCGCCGAGCGTTGCGATGCTTTGAATCCGGTTCAATCGGCTCTTTGACGATGCCGGGAGTCATGCTCAAGAGTGCGGGAGGGCTCAGCCCTCCTGCTTCGGTGACTTCCTGGTCACAGTGATGAAATCCGTACCGAGGCCTGTTTCATGCTCGGTGCCGATATCGGTGATGGTGATCGATGAACCATTGCCGAGAATGGTCTCTATCCGCTCGCGAATGTCGTTGGGGATGCTCGCCCGGGCGAATGCCTGTTCGGCAGCGTCAACGGCAAGCGCGTCCGGCGTGCTGGTGATGCCGAGCCGCTTTGCGGCCAGGTCGTTGATATAGTTGTCGAGCGTCACGCCGAACCAGTCGACGCTGTTCTGCGCGGCATTCACATGCACCGCCTGAATGAAATGCGTGCCGAGCGCGATTTCAGGATTGGAGATCTCGATCGGCGCGTCGAACAGCGGCTTGAAGTTGCGGCGGACATAGATCCAGCCCGTCGGCAGCGTGCGGTTCATCACCTTGTAGACCGAGCGCTGGAACGCGGCGGTCATCTCGCCTGTCGGCTTCTGGCCGTGGATCTCCTGATAGGTCTTGATCGCGGCGCGCATTTTGGATCCGAGGATGCCGTCGTGGTCGCCGACGTCATAGCCGAGTTGCGTCAGCATATGCTGGATGGTCAGCGCACGGTCCTTGTCGGAAGCGCGCGTGATCAGGATCTTGACCGGTGCTTCATCCTTTGGGACCGCGGCGATCGCCGTGGCGCCCAGCTTCGGCAACGTTTCGTTCATCGCCACTTCGACGCTGGTGGTCGAGACGATCGTCGGGCGAAGTTCGGCGTCGCTCATCAGATCCGGCGAAGGCTTGGGGTAGCGCGGTTTGAAAAGATCAGCTGCTGTCATCGCGTGCGGTGCCACTTCCCGGTCGGAAATCACCACATGGAAGCCGCGCCTGGTCATGCCCCAAAGAGTCCTGGCAAATTTTGCCGGCATGCGAACGCAGCCATGCGACGCGGGATAGCGCGGCACGTGAGCCGATTCATGCAGGGCGACGCCCGACCAGGTGATGCGCTGCATCCATGGCATCGGCGCCGAGTCATAAAGGTTGGAGAAGTGCGTCTTCCGCTTCTCGAGGATGGAAAAGATCCCCGACGGCGTCGTGTGCCCGGCCTTGCCGGTGGAAATATTGCTGGTAATCACCACCTGATCGCCGTCATAGACGACCAGGGACTGCGTGTCTTTCGACACGAATATCTGCAGCGGCCCGGTCTCTTCAGCCAGTGCGGTTGTGCCAAAAAGAACAGACGTCGCCAGTGCGATGCTGAAAGTCAGTCGTGTAAGCATGATCGTGTCCCACGCAATACTGTTGCCCCAGAGATTAGGATTCAGAATTTAATGAATCTTTGCAAAGGGGTAAGTTACCGGGGGAACGCTCACATGACTAACATCACGGTTAATTTACAGTAAACGCGGCTTTGCTTCAGCTCGACTCCGTGGACGGCGCGTGTCCGCGCCTGCCACGCCCGAAAGTGTAGCCCGTCTCTATGCTCTTGGCTCCGAATTTGTCGCGCAGCGCGTCCATCGCCAGTTCGGCGGCGGCGCGCTTGCCAGCGTCACGGTCGATCAGGTCAGGCGGATCGGCGCGTGCCGAATCAGACAGATCGGTAACGCCGATTCCCAGCAGCCGGTATCGGGTGCCGTCGATTTCCCTTTCGAGCAGCGACACCCCTTCGCGAAATATCCGGTCGGCAAGCTGCGACGGCGCCTCCAGCCGGCGATTGCGGGTCCGGAGCTTGAAGTCCTTCGATTTCAGCTTGAGCACCACGGTGTGACCGGCGATCGCTGCCTTCTTCAGCCGGTGCGAAACCTGTTCCGACAGCGCCCTGAGCGGCGAGACCAGATCCTCCATCCGCGAGTAGTCCTCGAAAAATGTCGTTTCGGCCGAGACGCTCTTGGCCTCGTCGTTGAGATGCACCTTGCGGTCATCCATCCCGCGCGAAAGGCTGAATAGTCTCTTGCCCATCACGCCGTAGCGGCGCATCAGGTCGCCTTCCTCCATCGTCTGCAACTGGCCGATCTCGGTAATGCCATCCTGGGCGAGAGAGGCGGCGAAAGCCTTGCCGACGCCCCAGATCAACGTCACCGGCTTGGTTTTCAGGAACTCGACGGCCTCTGCCTCGCCGATCACCGAAAAGCCGCGCGGCTTGTTCATGTCGGAGGCGACCTTCGCAAGGAACTTGCAGTAGGACAGTCCGGCCGAGACGGTGATGCCGACCTCGCGTTCGACCTTGATGGCAAACCGCGCCAGCGTCCGTGCGGCAGGGTCGTGATGAAGCCGCTCGGTGCCGGAAAGATCGAGGAAGGCCTCGTCGATCGATAACGGCTGCACCAGCGGGGTCAGGTCCTGCATCATCTTGCGGACTTCGCGGCCGACACGCGCATATTTCTCCATGTCCGGCTTGATGACCACCGCGTCGGGACAGGCCTCCAGCGCCTTGAACATCGGCATGGCGCTGCGGACACCGCGAATGCGCGCGATATAGCAGCAGGTGGAGACGACGCCGCGCTTGCCGCCGCCGATGATCACCGGTTTGTCGGCAAGCTCCGGATTGTCGCGCTTCTCGACCGACGCGTAGAACGCGTCGCAATCGATATGGGCAACGGTGAGGTCGTTGAGCTCCGGATGCCGCAGCAGGCGCGGGCTGCCGCAGGCCCGGCAGCGGCGAAGTGTTCCGGACGCCAATGTCAGGCAATCACGGCAAAAGCCCGGAGCACTCAGTATTTCCGTCATGCCCTCGTCCGGAACAAAGATTGAACATCCAGACGATACGCTGAATCATATTGCCACTCAAGGGCGGCAAGACGCATTGTTGCGCAAAACTGGCAGCATGGAGACCTCAGGCATGTGCCTTGAAATGCGCCCGTATCAGCGCGCCGGCATGATCCCAGTCGCGGGCCTTCACCACCCGTTCGCCGGGATCGGGAGCCAGGGCGCGGAAGACGTCATTGGCCATCAGGTTGATCAGCAGGCAACCGGGCGCATGGGTGCGGACGGAGTGCAGATTTGTGTGGATGTCGTCGATGAACACCGCCGGCACGCCCCGTTCGCCGATCAGCCTTGCGGCCACCGGCCCCTTGGCATCTTCGGTCGCGATCATCGGAAAGTGAAATTCATGCAGATCGAGCAGTGCTCTCCGGACAATCTCGTGCCGGGGCGGCATGGCGGTCAGGAAGACGATGTCGGCATCGTCCTTGAAACCGTCGAGCACGATCCTGGCGTTCCTGGCCGGCTTCTGCCACTGGTCCTGCACAGCGAAGAAGGCCTCCTGGAATTTTGCGCATTCTTCCTTTGTCGCGCAGACATTGTCGGCGATGCGGCGGATATTGCCGGTGAGCTTGAAGGAATCCGGATGCAGCCGATATTCGATCGATGCCAGATAGGCCTGGAACGGATCGAGGAACTCCATCACCACTTCGTCGATGTCGCAAATGATCAGCGGCCTGCACGATTGCCCGAGGGCAGCCAGAATATCATTCATAGCCACATGCTTTCGTTCGGGCCGGTGAGATGGTGGTGGCAGGCCTGGACCCACTCGACCTTTACATCGTTGTCCTGGCAGAATTGCAGCAGCGTCGGTTCGTGGCTCATCAGGAACCCGGTCAATCCACCGTAAAATCCCGGCTCGCCGATCATGTGCCTGATGGCGCCTGGTTCGATGCCCGAGATCGCCAGAAACCGGCTCATCAGGGACGGTTCGGCAGACAACCAGCTGAGGATTTTGATCGCCAGTTCTTCTGTGCTCTCCGCGGTCGGGCGCTCAATCTTGGTAATGCCAGGGTTTTTCATGATCGGATTATGTCTTTTCTTAACTTAATCGGCATAACGTCGGGAAAACGGATGATGAAGAATCTGCGTGCACACCTATATAGGTGTTATTGATCGAGCACGCAAAATCAGGGTTCAGCGAGGCGCCATGCCCAAACAGGTTATGATTGTCGAAGACAACGAGCTCAACATGAAGCTCTTCCGTGACCTGATCGAGGCGTCCGGCTACACGACCATCCAGACCCGCAACGGAATGGAAGCACTGGATCTCGCCCGGAAACACCGCCCGGATCTGATCCTCATGGACATCCAGCTGCCGGAAGTGTCGGGGCTCGAAGTCACCAAATGGCTGAAAGAGGATGACGAGCTGCATGTCATTCCGGTGATCGCGGTGACGGCTTTTGCCATGAAGGGTGACGAGGAGCGTATTCGCCAGGGTGGCTGTGAAGCTTACGTCTCCAAGCCGATTTCCGTGCCGAAATTCCTGCAAACCATCAAGACCTATCTGGGCGATGCCTGAGGAAAATTCATGACTGCGCGTATTCTCGTCGTCGACGATATTCCGGCCAACGTGAAGCTCCTGGAGGCTCGCCTTCTCGCCGAGTATTTCGAAGTACTGACTGCAGAGAACGGCTATCAGTGCCTGGATATCTGCAACAAAGTGCCGGTCGATGTCATCCTGCTCGACGTCATGATGCCCGGCATTGATGGCTTCGAGGTTTGCGAACGGCTGAAGGCCAATCCCAAGACCGCGCATATTCCGGTGGTCATGGTCACGGCGCTCGACCAATCGGCAGACCGCGTTCGCGGCCTGAAGGCCGGTGCCGACGATTTCCTCACCAAGCCCGTCAACGATATGCAGCTCATGGCACGGGTGAAAAGCCTTGTCCGCCTGAAAATGCTGAGCGACGAACTGCGTCTGCGCGCCGAGACTGCCCGCAATATCGGCCTCGATTTTGGCCATATGGGTATGCAGGGGCATGCCGAGGAGCCGGCGAGCGTCCTGCTGGTCGATGGCCGTGCCAATTCGCAGGAGCGTATTTCCCGGACACTGAAGCCGGTGGCGGAAATCACCTCGCTCAGCGATCCCCAGGCCGCAGTCTTCGAGGCTGCCGAAGGCTCCTTCGACCTGATCATCGTCAACTCGAATTTCGATGACTACGATCCGCTGCGGCTATGCTCCCAACTGCGCTCGATCGAGCGTTCCCGCTTCATCCCGATCCTGCTCGTTGTCGACCAGGGCGGCGAGCCGATGGTGGTGCGTGCGCTCGAACTCGGGGTCAACGATTATATCCTGCGGCCGATCGAGCCCAATGAATTGCTGGTTCGCTGCCTGACGCAGATCCGCCGCAAGCGTTTCAACGATCAGCTCCGCCAAAGCGTGCAGCAGACGATCGAACTCGCGGTGACCGATAGCCTCACCGGTCTCAACAATCGCCGCTATCTCGACAAACATCTGAAGATGCTGTTCGATCGCGCTGTGGCCCGCGGTCGGCCTCTGTCGATCTGCATCACCGATATCGACCGCTTCAAATTCGTCAACGACACCCATGGCCACGATGCCGGCGACGAAGTGCTCAGGGAGTTTGCCAACCGGGTGCGCTCGACCGTGCGCGGCGCGGATCTCGCCTGCCGCTACGGTGGCGAGGAATTCGTGGTCGTGATGCCGGACACAACTCCGGAAACCGCGGCTGCGGTTGCCGAACGACTGCGCGCTGTTGTCGAGATGAATCCGTTTCGGCTGCCGCAGGCGGGCCGGACGATCAACATAACCGCATCGCTTGGTATTTCGTCCACCGTGTGGGGAGCGGAATCACCGGAGCAATTGATGAAACAGGCCGATCGCGCACTCTATGATGCCAAGCACGGCGGGCGCAACCGAGTCGCCGCAGCAGCTGCGTGATTTGGTTGTTTTTGTTTGGTAATATGTAACACTTCAAAAGTTATCCACAGGTTTGTGGAGTGTTGAAAAAATACCGCTTTCCTCCACGATTTTGGTGGTGGAATGTTGGAAAATCACAATTATCTAATATAATAATACACGAAAACACCCTTGGCGATTGCCTGGCGCCTCCAGCCTGGGGCAAGATTAACGTGCGTGATTCGCTACACAATAACAACTGGATAGCGCATCTTCTTCCATCTGTTTTTAACATTGTGTCATATGCACATGCTGGTTTATGGCAGAAATCAGGCGCGGTACAATTTCGGCATGTTTTATGCTTCAAATGTGAACGTGAAGGCGTTATTTGTACGGGTCTTGCTTGTTTTTCTCCTTCCGGACAAGGCCCTCCGCCATCGGCTGGTTAACAACCCATTGATTTTCTCACGATTCCCGGTCATCTTAGCTTCATGTAATGCAGACGAAACCTGCTAACAACCAGTTCGTCTACCCCATGATGTTCAGGTCCGCCGCATCTCCTGTCTCGTGGGGCCGGTCGGTCAGCAAGTAATACCCGCGGAGTCCTCGTTCTGCTGTTACACGCTGGCCGACCCCCAATTAAAACGCCATCGTTTCAGGACGATGGCGTTTTTCATTTGCGCAGGTTTTTTTCCGGCATCGCGGTGTGAAAATGTGCGTAGATCAGCCGCGCCACCGTTTCCGAAATACCAGGCACGGAAAGCAGATCTGGAATGCCGGCGCGCGACACGGCCTTTGCCGTGCCGAAATGCTGAAGAAGCGCGCGTTTGCGCGTCGGTCCGATGCCGGACACTTCATCCAGCGGATTGCTGACCAGTTCTTTTTTGCGACGCGCACGATGCGAGCCGATTGCGAAACGATGCGCTTCGTCGCGAAGGCGCTGGATGAAATAGAGCACGGGGTCGCGCGGCGGCAGGCTGAATGATGGCTTGGCGAGCTGGAAGAAGCGCTCCCGTCCTGCCTCGCGGTCCGCGCCCTTGGCGACGCCGATCGCGGCCACGCTGTCGGTAATGTCGAGTTCGGCGAGAATGGCACGTACCGCCGTCATCTGTCCCTGACCGCCGTCGATGAGGATCACGTCCGGCCAGGCGGGTACGCTGTCGTCCTCCGAAGGTGGCAGGCTGCGGTCTGGTTTGCCGACCTCCTTGATCAGGCGGGCGAACCGGCGTGTCATGACCTCCTTCATCATTCCGAAGTCGTCGCCCGGCGTCAGTTCTTCGTTCTTGATGTTGAACTTGCGATACTGGTTCTTGATGAAGCCGTCCGGTCCGGCGACCACCATGCCGCCAACGGCATTGGTGCCCATGATATGCGAGTTGTCGTAGATCTCGATCCGTCGTGGCGGGTAGGGCAAGCCGAAAGTCTCTGCAAGACCGGCGAGCAGCCGCGTCTGCGACGATGTCTCGGCCAGCTTGCGGCCATGCGCCTCTCGGGCATTGTTGAGCGCGTGATCGACCACTTCGCGCTTTTCGCCACGCTGCGGCGAGGCGATATAGACGCGAAAACCGGCCCGTTCGGTCAAGGCGTCCGAAAGCAGTTCCATTTCCTCGATCTGCTCGGAAAGCAGGATCTGGTGTGGGCAGGGCTTGTCGTCATAGAACTGCGCAAGGAATGCATTGAGAACTTCGGCGGCGGTGAGCGATGGATCCGCCTTGGGGAAATAGGCGCGATTGCCCCAGTTCTGGCCCGTCCGGTAGAAAAAGACCTGTATGCACGAGAGGCCGCCGTCATGATGGATGGCGAACACATCAGCTTCCTCGATCGAGGCGAGGTTGATGCCCTGATGGCTCTGGACATGCGAAAGGGCTGCCAGCCGGTCGCGATAGACAGCGGCACGCTCGAAATCCAGGTCTTCGGAAGCCTCATTCATTGCCGTGGCGATCGAGGCTTTGACATTCTGGCTCTTGCCGGACAGGAAATCCCGGGCTTCGATCACCAGTTCATCATAGTCCGCATCGGCGATTTCATGCGTGCAAGGCCCCGAACAGCGCTTGATCTGGTAGAGCAGGCAGGGGCGCGTCCGGCTCTCGAACACGGAATCGGTGCAGGTGCGCAGCAGGAAGGCACGCTGCAGCGAGTTGATCGTTCGTCCCACGGCCATTGCCGAAGCGAAGGGTCCGAAGTAGTCGCCCTTGCGGACGCGCGCGCCGCGATGCTTCATGATCGCCGGCGCGCGGTGGCCGCCGCTGATCAGAATATAGGGAAATGACTTGTCGTCGCGCAGCAAAACGTTGAAACGCGGCCGCAGTCGCTTGATCAGGTTGGCTTCGAGCAGCAGCGCCTCGGTCTCGGTACGGGTGATGACGAATTCCATATTCGCCGTCTGCCGCACCATCTGGGCGATGCGATTGGAATGCACGCGTCCCGCCGCATAATTGCCGACGCGCTTCTTCAGCGACCGGGCCTTTCCGACATAGAGGACTTCGCTCTCGGCATTGAGCATGCGATAGACGCCCGGGCTGTTCGGCAATTGCTTGACGAACTCGCCGATCAGATCCATCCCGGTCAGCCCGGTTTCCGGCAGCGGTGTCTCGCGCCAGGCAATATCAGGGCCCTTGGCGGCGGGGACATCGACGTCCGCCTCCACCACATCGTCGTCTTCCTCTTCGGGAAGGGTCTCATCGTAAAGTATGCCGCCATCCTGTGGCGTACGCGAGTTCATTCGATAATCTCCGCAACGTCGGGGGTCTGCCATGCCAGATGCTGGCCACCATCGAGCGCGATCATCTGGCCGGTAATCGACGACGTGTCAAAAAGAAACCGGATGGTCCGGCCGAATTCGTCCAGTGCCGGTCCGGCCTTCAATATAAGGCCGTCGACCTGCGACGCAAAATCCTCTTCGGTCTGCCTGCTGCCTTTGAGTGTGGGGCCGGGGCCGATGGCATTGACCCGAATTCGCGGCGCCAGTGCCTGGGCCGCCGTTTGCGTCGCCGCCCAAAGCGCTGCTTTCGACAGCGTGTAGGAGTAGAAGCGCGGCGTGAGTTTCCAGACGCGCTGGTCGATCATGTTGACGACAAGGCCCTGCTTTCCGGCGGGCAATTGCCGGGCAAAGTCGCTGGTGAGAATCAATGGCGCTTTCACATGCACCGCCAAATGGCGGTCGAAGGATTCGGACGAGAAATCCGTGATCGAATCGTCCTGGAAAACCGAGGCATTGTTGACGAGCAGCCCCAGCGGGCCGATGCCATCGACCGCAGCCTGGACCATTATGCCGCAATCGTCCGCATTCGTTAGATCGCCGCTCACAACGCATGCGCGCCCGCCACGCGCCCTGATCTCGGACGCCAGCAATTCGGCCGCATCCGTCGAACTATTGGTATGGATCGCGATTGCGAAGTCGTGGCGGGCGAGATCGCGTACGATTGCAGCGCCTATTCTGGCCGCGCCTCCGGTCACCAATGCAGTCTTCAGTTTGTCCGAGGTCAATCGAGTGCCTTGAGAATCATCTTTAGTGGATCATTAAAAGATATAGGGATGACCCGGAAGCTACAAACCCCACCAGACAGGATTTTTTAACCATAATATACACTGTTATACATTTTAACGTGAAAAGTAAATAAACGAAGTTAATGAAACATAACGCGATGCGAGTCTTGAATTTACTGATTTGGCATCAGCAACAAAGCAAAATGTCACAACATTGCCTTGTTTTATTCACCGTTTAGTAACTCGATTTCCTCATTTAGTAGTCATCAATTCTTTCAATCCAAACGGGGATTGTTGTTCAGATCAGGTAGCGTCGTAACTGTTTGCATAGGGCGGTACCGGCATATAAGGAGACTAAAATGCGTAAAGTATTCAAGACCATCACCGCTTCCGCCCTGCTGCTCGGCGCGGTTTCCATCGCTCATGCGGCGGATGTAATCGACGAAGTGCCGCTCGCTCCGGAAGCGCAGGATCTCGGTGAGGCACCGACGGGCTGGGATGGCGCCTATCTCGGCGGCAAGATCACCCAACAATGGGGCAAGGTCCGCGAAGGCGGCGACTACAACACCAATGGCCTTGGTGCTGGTCTCTACGGCGGTTACAACCTCCAGAACGGCAAGATCGTTTATGGTGCTGAAACAGACCTGAACTACTCCGGCATCGATTCCACCAACAATGGTGTCAAGGTCAAGCAGCATCTGAACGGCTCGGTTCGCGGCCGTATCGGCTACGACCTCGACCCGGTGCTGGTTTACGGCACGGCCGGTATTGCCGCAACCGATCTCAAGGCATCCGACAGCACCTCCTCGGACAGCAATACACTGATCGGTCTGGCCCTTGGCGCCGGTGTGGAAACCAAGATCACCGACCAGATCACGGCGCGCACCGAATATCGCTTCAACAACTACCAGACCCAGAATTTCAAGCTGGACAGCGGCACGGTCGAGCGCAGCCTGAAGGAACACAGCGTCAACGTCGGTCTCGGCGTTCGTTTCTGATCAGTTTCATTCGGCCGGCGAACCGGCTGAACCTCCAGAACCCCGCCTTTCGTGGCGGGGTTTTTTCATTGGCCGGTGGAACCAATTGCCTCCCCCGATGTTTTCAGGTTACGCCGGACTGAACCGCGGAGGACCTGAAAATGGACGCTTATGCAAATGCTGAACATTTGGGTGAAACCGACGCAGCCGGCAAAATTATTGTCGAGGGCCAGCACGCTCCCGTTTCCTATCATCTGACCGCGACACGAGACGGCGCAGACGCCTTTGGCGTTCGCATCGAACTCAGCGCCCCGCGGGACTGGTTACTGGATCGTGGCTTCGACCGGGAAGCGACGCTGGTGCGCGAAAATGGCGAAAAAATACGCGTCAGGTTTGAGAACAAGCTTGGCATCGAGGACAATATTTCGGTCAGTCTCGAAGCGCGCGACATATTGGGATCGATTGAGGCTCTCACCGAAAAATATCCCGAACTCGACGCCATTGGCATGACATCCCATTGATCAATCGGAACTTTTAAACTGCTGATAGGTTTATCATTCATACCGTCGAAAGTGAGAAAGGATCGCAAGATGGCTAATTACATGGACAATCACGGCGATTCACGCCGCGTCGATGAACCGCCGGTCGAACTGAGTGCCACACAGGCACGCCAAGGCAGTTGGGGGCGCCCGGTGTTCTACGTGCTGGTCTTCGGCCTGCTTCTTGCAATGTTCGCATGGTGGGCCGCTGAAAATTATGGCGTCGCAATTGCACCGCCAACGGATCCGACAACCACTTCATCCACAGCCAAGGATCCGATCGCCAACGAAAAGATCATCAACAACAATCAGCCAGCCGGTCAGCCGGTCGAGAAATCTCCGACCATCCAGGATTCGACCAAGCTGTAGCATCACGTCGCATTCGCCAAGAAAGCCCGGTTTCAGCCGGGCTTTCGCATCTTCTGCTCAGCCCTGCGGCTTGAATTTCTGATAGTCCGGAAACAGCTTTTCGAACTTCTTCGGCCAGTTCTGCAGCTTGCCGCGGCCTTTCTCCCATTTTCCGGGGAAGCGCAGTTCAAGATAGCCGCAGAGCGCCGCCAGCGCGAAATGCCCGCCATTCAGGTTTTTGGACGTTTTCGGAAGGTTGGAATTGAGGTAGTCGAGTGCCCGCGAAGCCTTGGCCCATTGGCGGTCGATCCACGGCTGATGAATTTTCTCAGGCGGATGGAAGCGCTGCTCATAGATGATGGCAATCAGGCAATCGGTAATGCCGTCGCATAGGGCTTCAAGCACTTCTGCATCGGTTCGCTTGGCCGGATTGCGCGGATAGAGCTTGCCCTTGGTTTCACGGTTCACGAACTGCATGATCGCCACGCTGTCGAAGACCGGCTTTTCGCCATCGCGGATCAGCACCGGTATCTTGCCGAGCGGATTGCTGACTATCAACTCGGACGGTACATCTTCTGTTTTGGTTGTCTCGCTGACGATATCGAGATCGAGATGATGTGCCGCCATCCGCACCTTGGCGGAGTAGGGTGACGTGGCAGAATACAGCAGTTTCATCTTGTCCTCTCAGGGAATGGCCGGAATGGAAATGAGGCGCTGAATGCAGCCGCTGGGTCGACTTCGGCCAGCCGAACAGCCGTCTCGCCTTTGTCTACCCGGTGGCTTACCAGCCGATGCTGTTGCGGATCGTCGAGCAATCCTTGCCGTAGACATGCCACGGATCCAGGCCGGCAATGCAGAATTCCAGGCCTGCCAGCTTCGGCGGGCCGGAGAAGCCCCACGGTGTCTCGAGCAGGTACCACATGTCTCTGGTGCGGCGATCAGTCATCCGGATCCTGGCGTGGCAGAACTTGCGGCCGACATTGTGTTCCTCGTCACGCTTGCGCTCATAGCGCAAGGTCGGGTTGATAATGTCGACCAGCATAAGCTTGGTGCCATTGTACTTGCGGTACTTGCCGTCGATCTTGGTCCGCAGCGACTGAAGCACCCATCCGGTGTCGCAAAAGTCTTCCGAATGCGGCAACGTCCAGTCAAATGCACTCGCCTTTTCGAGAGGCAGCGATGCCACGATGAGACCGAGCGCGAGCGCGATGCGGGAGGCGAACATGGTAAATCTCCAGAACAATGCCGGCACCATGATCCGTTTCGGTTGCGCCGGTCAAGTGCAATACGGCCACAGTCGGCGCCTGTTAATCGGTTTCAATCCTTCGCCCACAGCACCTTGTGCTCGTCGAGAAAATCGATCGAATGGATCACAGTGCCGGCCTCGCCGAGAAAGCATATGTTGTAGTTCGGACTGAATGCGCCATAGCCCATGCGTTCGACAATGCCGGAGAAATCCGGCCAGCAGACATGGTTGGTCGAGCGCGGCGCCGAGAACGGCACGCCGCAGATCTGGCCGCTCAGCGTGAAATGGCAATGGCCGAAGAAAATATGCCGGATGACGTCCTGGTATTCGCGCAAGATCGCATGGAACTCCGCTTCCTCGACGATGCCGATCGCATCGGCATTGGCGACATGCACGGCGATCGGGTTGTGATGCATGAACAGCCACGCCGGAATTTTGCTCTCCCGGGCCTTCTCCAAGATGCCGTCCAGCCAAGCACGTCTGCGGTCGCAATAATGACCGGCATGCGTGCCGGGTTCGGCGGTATCGAGATAGACGAACAACCCCGCATCGGTCTCTTCCGCCCATTGGACAAAGCCGTTGTCGTCCCGTCTGGCATCACCGAAGACCGAGGTGAAGATCTCGCGATTGTCGTGATTGCCGATCAGCAAACGCGGGCTTGTTAGACCCTGCAGCGGCGAGGCTGCCAGAATCGATTTCAGCCGGTGGTAGCTTTCAGCCTTGCCGAGATGCGTCAGGTCGCCGGTGATCACGATACGGTCGGCGTCGGCGTGGAATTCGGCGATATGGTCGAGGCAGGCCTCGAAATTCGCAACCGGATCGAAGCCGAGGATCGGGGAGGTGTGAATGTGGATGTCGGAAATGTGGATGAGTTTCATGAGTGGTCCGGTGTAAGGAAAGTGTTGAGCATGGCAAATGGAGTCCGGTCTACTCGCCCCGGATCCAGAAGCTCCGCGCGTTTGCGAAGCGGTCCTGCGCCAGTTTGTCGACGAGATAGGGCAGAAGCACATCGAGTTCGCCTTTGAGCGTATAGGGCGGGTTGACGATGATCAGGCCGGAGCCGGACAATCCCGTCGTTTCGCGTTCGCTTCTGACGGAGAGTTCGGCGCAAAGGATCTTGGGGATTTCCAAAGCGTCCAACGCCTGGTGAAATTCTTCGATCGGCGCACCGCTTTTCAGCGGATACCAGAGGCAATAGACGCCGCCGGGAAATCTGCGATAGGCCTTGGCGAGGCCGCCGGCCAGTCGCCGGAATTCACCCTCTATCTCGAATGGCGGATCGACGAGGATGAGGCCGCGCTTTTCCTTGGGCGGCAGATGGGCGCTCATCGCCAGCCAGCCGTCAAGATGGGTGACCCGCGTCTGGAAATCGCCGGCGAAGTTTTCGGCCAGCGTCTCGCAGTCGGCGGGATGCAATTCCATCAGCGACAGCCGGTCCTCCGGGCGCAGCAGCAGCCGCGTGACCTTCGGGGAGCCTGGATAGAAATTCAGCCCGCCATCGGGATTGAGCGCCCGGATGGTGTCGAAATAGGGTTCCAGCAGCAACTCGACATTTGCGGGCAGCGGCTCTTCCATCAGGCGGCCGATGCCGTCCTGCCATTCGCCGGTCTTCTGGGCCTCGACGCTCGAGAGATCGTAAATGCCGATGCCGGCATGCGTATCGATCACCCGGAAAGGCTTATCCTTCTGCTTCAGATAGTCGATCAGCCGCGCCAGCACGGCATGCTTGAGGACGTCGGCAAAATTGCCTGCGTGATAGATATGGCGGTAATTCATGACCGTCCGTTATACCAGGATGATTTTTATCGATGTGCGGTGCAACAACTTTCCCCGCGCGCCGGCTTCGATTATACACTTCCCATGAACATTGCGACCCGCGTCACGGAAAAAATCACCATTGGTCATTCGGCCTGCCCGCACGATTGTCCGTCCACCTGCGCGCTGGATATCGAAATCCATGCCGATGGCAGGATCGGACGGGTGCGGGGTGCGGCCGACAACAGCTACACGGCGGGCGTCATCTGCGCCAAGGTTGCGCGCTATGCCGAGCGGCTTTATCATCCTGATCGCCTGATGCATCCTTACCGGCGCAAGGGCGCCAAGGGCGCGGGACACTGGCAGCAGATCGAATGGAGCGATGCGCTGGACGAGATCGCCAATGCTTTCGTCAGGGCCGAGGCGCGCCATGGCACCGAAGCGGTCTGGCCGTATTTCTACGCCGGCACCATGGGCTGGGTGCAGCGCGATTCCATCGAGCGCTTGCGTCACGCCAAGAAATATTCCGGCTTCTTCGATTCGATCTGCGTCAATCCGGCCTGGGGCGGCGTGATGGTGGGCACCGGCGCGCTGCGCGGCGTCGATCCGCGTGAAATGGCCAAGTCCGATTGCGTCGTCATCTGGGGCACCAATGCCGTCTCGACCCAGGTCAATGTCATGACGCATGCAATCCGCGCCCGCAGGGAAAGCGGCGCGAAGATCGTGGTCGTCGATATCTACGACAATCCGACCATGAAGCAGGCGGATATGAAACTGATCCTCAAGCCGGGAACGGATGCGGCGCTGGCTTGTGCTGCCATGCATATCGCCTTCCGCGATGGCCATGCCGACCGCGATTATATGGCGAGATACGCGGACGATCCCGCAGGCCTCGAAGCCCACCTTCGGAGCCGGACACCGGAATGGGCAGCCGATATCACCGGACTTTCGGTCGATGAGATCGAAGATTTCGCGCGTTTGATCGGGATCACCAGAAAAACCTATTTCCGCCTCGGCTACGGCATGTCGCGCAGCCGCAATGGCGCAGTCTCGATGCATGCGGCGCTCTGCCTGCCGACCGTGCTCGGCTCCTGGCAATATGAAGGCGGCGGCGGATTCCACACCAATTCCGGTATCTTCGGCATGAACAACGGGCTGTTGACCGGCGCCGGCTTTGCCGATCCGAATGTCCGCCAACTGGACCAGTCGGAACTCGGCCGCATCCTGACCGGCGACACAAGGGCGTTGCGCAACGGCCCGCCGGTGACGGCAATGCTGATCCAGAACACCAATCCGGCAAACATCCTTCCCGAGCAGCGGCTGGTGAAGCGCGGCTTCATGCGCGATGAACTGTTCGTCGCCGTGCACGAGCAGTTCATGACCGAGACGGCGGATATCGCCGATATCGTGCTGCCGGCCACCATGTTCGTCGAGCACGACGACATCTATCGTGGCGGCGGCCAGAGCCACATCATGCTCGGCCCCAAGCTGGTCGAACCGCCGGCTGATGTCCGCACCAACCTGTTCGTGATCGAAGAACTCGCCAAACGGCTCGGCGTCGCCGACATGCCGGGTTTCGGGCTGACCGAGCGCCAGCATATCGACGAGATCCTCTCCGGCGACGGGCTACCTGACTATGACGCGCTCCTGAACGACAAATGGTTCGACCGCCAGCCGGATTTCGACACGGCGCATTACATCAAGGGCTTCGGTCATGCCGATGGCAGGTTCCGCTTCAAGCCGGACTGGAAGGGCCAGCGCGGCTCTGTCCGCCCGCCCGACACTATCGGGCTCATGGGCCCCGTGGATGAATTGCCGGAGTTTCCGGACTTCTGCCCGGTGATCGAACTGGCCGATGCCGATCATCCTTACCGGCTGGCCACTCCGCCGGCCCGCAATTTTCTCAATTCGACATTCTCGGAAACCAGGACGTCACGCGAGAAGGAGGGCCGTCCCGAAGTGATGCTCTCGCGGGTCGATGCCGCCCGTGAGGCGGTTGCCGATGGCGATGTCATTACGATGGGCAATGTCAGGGGGTCGCTGCGCATCCATGCGAAAGTCAGCGATGCCGTCAAGCCTGGCGTACTGATCGCGGAAGGGCTCTGGCCCAACAAGGCGCATCTCGACGGTGAAGGCATCAACATATTGACAGGGTCCGACAATGTTGCCCCGTTCGGCGGCGTCGGCCTGCATGACAATCGCGTATGGCTAAGGAAGTAGACAGAATTCATGGATGCCAAGACTGAACCCAAGGTCAAGATCGTTGCTGCGGAAACGCTTTCGAAGCAATTCGTACACCTGCAGAAACTGACCGTCGAACATCAGACATTGTCCGGCGGCCGGCAGACCGTGGTGCGCGAGATCCACGATCATGGCAATGCCGCCACCATTCTGCTCTACGATCCGGCTCGCAAGAGCACGATCCTCGTCCGCCAACTGCGCGTGCCGCCGGTTGTCAACGGCGACGACGGCTGGATGATCGAAACGCCGGCCGGATTGCTCGACAGCGACGATCCGCTGACCGCCATCCTCCGTGAGGCGATGGAGGAAACCGGCTACCGGATCGACCGCGCCGACTATCTCTTCGACGCCTACATGTCGCCGGGTACGCTGACCGAACGCGTCAGCTTCTTCGCCGCCGAGATCGACGCGACCCAGAAAGCCGGCAAGGGGGGAGGTCTGGAAGACGAGGGCGAGGATATCGAGATTCTTGAAATCCCGCTGGGCGACGCCTATGAAATGGTTGGCTCCGGCAAGATCCGTGATGGCAAGACCATCATGTTGTTGCAATGGGCGGTGATGAAGTACGGGGTCTGAGCCTATTCCCAGGATCGCTGGTTTTTCGGCAATCGCCGCTCCGGATCAAATATCGAAATAGTACCCTGTTGGACCTCCTGCCAACGCCAGAGCACGATATTGTGCATATCAGCGCGAGCCTTGCGGGCAAACGAGGGAACATAAATCCCGTTCCAACGCGCGTGCAGCCGATCATAGATCGTCCAGGAAGTGGGCCGTCTGTTTTCACTCGCATCGAGGAACCACGCCGAGGACAAATCCTCCGCGGAAATACCGGTTTCGCGCAATAAGGTTTCATCGGTCAGATCTGCGAGCGGCATATCGTCGATATCATAAGTGCAAATGGTCAGGGGTTCGAAACGGAAAGCGAGCCCGTGACTTGCCTCGAGAACTGCACCTTCCAATGTCGTTGCGAGATAGAGCGCCGGCTTGCCTTTCGGATTGAAGCGGCCGCCATGAACCGCCGCACCTTCTCCGGAAAGCGGTGCAAACGCCCATTTCGGGTCATGAGCCTGGTAGGCAAAACCGGAATAGATCACGCAAAGCCGCCGAGCGCGACATGATCGAGGAAGTCTCTCACGGACGCTGCGCGGCCGGATTTCACCAGGCTTTCCGCGGTCCTCCCACCGAACTCGGGCAGGGGTTCGGAACGATACCACGCAAGCGCCTGCCCAATGCTGCCTGCCCATGGTGTGACGCGGTGCAGTATTTCTGACATCTCGCGCAATCGACTTAAAGTATGGGCTGCACTCGCCCGGGTCTTGCGGGTGAGAGACGCAACCGGCAGTCCGGCAGACTCGGCCAGCTCCCGTTTGCTGATGCCGAGCATTTGCGAAAGCGCATCACCATCTCCGGTGGGAGGGAGTGCCTGGGGAGGGGAATTGGACTTCGCAACATAAGGCGACATCAATAATGCTCCAATTTATGGACATAAGCTATGACTTGTTGCGCGAAAATTCAATCCCTGAACCTTAGAACCTTCCCTTCAATCCCAGTGAGACGGTCGTCGAGAGATAGTCGCCGCCGGCACCGTCCCGGAACCATTGCTTGTCGCCCGTGACGGTATCCACCATTTTCGTATCGGCGCGGACGCGAAACATCTTGTCGAACGAGCCGCTGACGAAGAATGCCGCATTGTCCCACGCGGCATATTCGATGGAGCCCGACAGCGAAACGGTCGGGGTCGTCTCGAAATAATCGTGGAAGCGCAAGTTGCGCACCCAGTGATCGTCGATGCCGCCGGAATTGATCGCCAGGCCCGCCTGCAATGAACTTGCGAACGTCCAGTCACCTTCGTGATGGCTCAGGTTGGCGCCGAGATAGGGCACGGGCCAGGCCTGGCGGTAGGAGATTCCCTTCTCGCTCGGATCGAATTCGCCACGGGAGTCCCGGAAGCCATTTTCACTGTAGACATAGGATCCGCCCCAGGCCGACCATTTGACATCCGTGTATTTGAAGCCGGCGCCGAGGCCGATTTCGGTGCCGTCATATGCGAGGAGCTCGCGGCCTATTTCCAGGCTGGCGACATAATAGTGGTTGAGCCGAGTGTCCGGATGCAGCGACCTGTCCGACCAGGATTTTCCGGGCTGCAGCCAGTCGAAATCGGCCATATGGCCGTCGCCGCCGAGGCCGATCGAGCCGCGTGCATCGAGATACCACTGCTTGGGAAGCTCCACATGCAGCGCGCCGTTGAACGTGTTGACGTAGCGGCTTTCCCAGATCAACTGCGATACCTTTGCCTTGCGCTCATAGACATATTCATTGGCCTTGATCGACGCCAGGCCATAGCTGCCGGAGAACGTGATCGTGCCGTCGATCGACTGTATCCTGATGTCATCCGCCAAGACGGGCAGGGTGGTGCAGGCACTCAAAGCAAGAGCTGCAAATGTTATGCGCCACATCATGTTTCTCCGAGGAATAGTCGAACATGATGGTATAACGGAGCATGTCTGGCATCAATGGGTTGAAGAGGCCAGTTCCGATGCCTTCACAAGGCTCGCGTAAGCTGCGGACGCCGTCAGGCGCGCCATTGGCGTGCCGCGATCGAGCCGCGAGGCGATGGAGAGCGCAGTGACGCTGCAATTGCCGGATTTCTTGCGAATTGCCTGACAGGTATCGGCGACATCCGAATAGATCCGCTGGCGTTGGCGCGCCGATTTTTCGAAATAGATCCGCTGGTTCGTAGCCGCCTTGCCGGGGCTCGAACGGCTGACGATGAACTCGTATTTGACCGCAGGATCGGATTTGCCGAATTTGTGAATCTCGGTGAATGCCAGCTGCAGCTGGTATTCATAGGCCTGGTCCCCGAGCGGCCGCCCGGTCGCGGCCATCACGGTGCATTGCGAAGCCAGCGTGCCGATCAGCAGCGCGCACTCATCCTCGCCCATGGTCTGGATCTCTTCGGCGGCCTGGTTCAGAAGCTCTTCATGGCCCGTTGCATTGCCTTTCTTCTGCTTCATGTCACCCAGCGGCATCTGCACCGTGACCACCACACGCCGTTCCGGCACCATTTCATCGTGGTTGGAAAGCAGGCGGTAGGCGTGCTGGCTGGCGACGCTCTTGAGGCTTTCCGGATCGACCTTGGCATTGAGCGCGAAGGCCTCGGCCTTCCAGGCATTTTCCCGCACGGCTATATCGCTGCCAAGGATCGCCAGATTGGCGGCGTTATAGATCTGCAGACCGACAAGCGTTGTGAACGGGATCACCACCAGCACACAGAGCGCCATCAGAAAGCGCTGCTGACCCGTGGACAGCGAGGCGAAGTAAACAAAGAATTTTTTCATGGCCCGCCAATTCTGATCATTCACCACAGTCAGTGGCCATGGCCGTTAAGGCAAGTTTAAGATTGGCGAATGGAGGGGGACGGATTGTTGTCGGGCTTGATGGAGTGCTGTCCGATCGCAGCGGATTTTAGCGGAGTGTTCGGTTTTGGATCAAGACAGGCGTCTGTTCGCCCGCCGTGGTCAGAAACCGTCGGGAGGCGCAAAGAAACAATTCATATGGTCTTCGGCCGGGTGAAGGCAAATGTGAAAGTCGCTGTCTCCGGAGGGAATTTCATCGCCATAAGGGATAAGGAACATTTGTTTTTTCGTCACCAGACGGTGGTCGCCGGGGTGAAGTAAGACTGTAAAGCCATCCCGGCCTTTGGTGACATGTCCGTCCGGAACGCGCTGGCAATCCCCGCCAGTTTCGGTGCCCTTGCAACAGGCCGGCGGGTATGCCCATGTGGAACTGGCTTGATGGGCATTGCCGACGGATGTCAGATCGAGAAAGATTGCGGCTGCGATCAGCAACTCGTCGAAATTGGTCATAGGATAGCTCCGATCGGTCTAGATCTATCGCTCCTAAGCGCAATTCTACGCCTCTTCCTCGGCGATGTAATGAGAAACTTTGCGGGATGCCCGACGCGCGAAAATCACCCGAACGAAAACACCCGCGCATCGTCGTCCGTCGCAATCGCTCCGCCGGCGATTTTCCAGACTGCTTGCCTGTAAAGCCTGTGCTCTGCCGTCAGGATACGCGCCGCGAGCGTGTCTGCCGTGTCGCCGTCGAGTACGGGCACGGTTGCCTGCGCGACGATCGGGCCTTCGTCGACCCCTTCGGTAACATAGTGGACCGTGCAGCCCGCCACCTTCATGCCCGCGTCGAGCGCGGCCTGATGCGTGTGCAGTCCGCGAAACAGCGGCAGAAGGGAAGGGTGGATATTGACGATGCGATGCTCGTAGGCCGCAATGAAATCGGCCGACAGCAGCCGCATATAGCCGGCGAGGCAGATCAGGTCAGGTTTGATTTCGTCAAGGAATTCGAGAATGGCGCGCTCATGCTCGGCCTTGGAGCGGTAGTCGCGGCGCTCGAAGGCGGCGGTGCGAATGCCTTGCGCCTGGGCCTTGTCGAGCCCGCCAGCATCGCCTTTATCGGAGACGACAGCTGCGAACTCCACCGGATAGGCAGTATCCCTGGCAGCGTCGATCAGCGCCGCCATGTTCGAGCCACCGCCCGAAATGAAGATCACCGCCGTTTTGCGCGTCATAAGGCAAGGCTGCCCTTGTAGCTGACGCCGACGTCACCTTCGGCGCGGGTGATCATCCGGCCAAGCGTCACGACCGTTTCGTCTTCGGCCGTCAGGACGGCGGCAACCGCGTCCGCCTGATCGGCGGACACGACCGCGATCATGCCGATGCCGCAATTGAAGGTGCGGAGCATTTCCTTCTCCGCGACGCCGCCGACCGAAGCCAGCCAGCGGAACACCGGCTTGACCGGAATGGCGGCTAGATCGATCTCGGCGGCGAGAGTCTTCGGCAGGACGCGCGGAATGTTTTCCGGAAAGCCGCCGCCGGTGATATGGGCAAGCGCCTTGATCGCACCGGTCTGGCGGATCGCCTTGAGCAGCGGCTTCACATAGATCCTCGTCGGCGTCAGCAGCGCTTCGGCCAACGATTTGTCGCTCTCGAACGGTGCGATCGCTTCCCAGCCGAGGCCGGAGAGTTCTACGATTTTGCGCACCAGCGAATAGCCGTTGGAATGGACGCCGGAAGAGGCAAGCCCGAGGATCACGTCGCCTTCGGCAATATCGCCCTTGGGCAGAAGCTGGCCGCGTTCGGCCGCGCCGACCGCGAAGCCGGCGAGATCGTAATCGCCATCACGATACATGCCGGGCATTTCCGCTGTCTCGCCGCCGATCAGCGCCGCGCCCGCCTGCCGGCAACCCTCGGCAATGCCGGCGACGATCGCTGCACCCTGGTCCGGATCGAGCTTGCCGGTGGCGAAATAATCGAGAAACAGCAGCGGCTCGGCCGCCTGCACCACGAGATCGTTGACGCACATGGCGACCAGATCGATACCGACGGTGTCATGCATGCCCGCGTCGATCGCGACTTTCAACTTGGTGCCGACGCCGTCATTGGCCGCGACCAGGATGGGGTCGCTGAAACCAGCGGCCTTGAGGTCGAACAGGCCGCCGAAGCCGCCGATCTCGACATCGGCGCCCGGCCGGCGCGTCGAGCGCACCAGCGGCTTGATCTTCTCGACCATCAGATTGCCGGCGTCGATATCGACGCCCGCATCGCTATAGGTCAGGCCGTTTTTGTGCGCGTCGGTCATCGCGGTCTCCGGTGGGTGCTCTTTATACCCGCGCAATGGCATGATGGGCCGCCTGATTCAAGCATTTGCTCTCGAAATCACGATGAATTCGCAAATTGCCCGGGATTGCCGGCCTCCGAAGCTCCGGCCGTTCCTGGCGCGGGATCTGTTCACCGAACCCTGCCGGCAGCCGGGCGGCGAGATCGGGGGAAGCCGTTTCTGCAATCCATCGGATTTTGCAAAACAGCGATATAAATAAATGGACTCGAACAATTTAGATATTGGAGGCTCACGCCAAACTTTGAAATCGAGAAATATTTGATAGGCGTCAATATATTCTGGTTGAATGGTAAGTAAAAAATGGAGATATCCAGAAATACTCGCATTTATCGCGGTTTTGTCTATCGATATTAACGCAATTCGCACACTGCATCGTCAGTCTCTGCAAAATTCCTTTTCTCATTTATCGTAGAAGTACATGATGGTTGCCTGGCAGGTCTTAACTGGAAATCTCGCCTTCGTGGCCCTGACCATTTCGTTGTGGGCCCATTTGCAATTTTGGCTCCTGAGGCACACGGGCCGTCGCAAGGATCTGATTTTTGGCGTCATGATGGGGTGCGGCGCGATAGCTTCGATGCTTCTCTCTGTCGAGTCGAGGCCGGGCATTTTTTTCGACCTCCGCGGATCGCTCATTGCTGTTTCGGGTTTGTTTGGCGGTCCGTTTTCCGTCGCCGTCGCCTGTGTCATAGCAGGATCTTTCCGGGCAGCCATTGGCGGCGAGGGCGCGGTGTATGGCGTCGCTGGAATGGCGCTGGCGGGTTTGATCGGTGTGGCTGGTCGTGCGACATGCTCCCGGAAGATCACCTATCCCAGCCTGATCGTGCTTTCGGTCCTCATCGCTTGCGTGCCATTGGGATCGATAGCACTGCTTGCTCCCCCGTCGACCGAACAGGTATTCTGGGGTTTCGACGCGCCGATCTTCATCCTGAATTTCGCCGCCACACTCACGGCAGGCGCAGTCGTTCTGCAGCTTGGCCGGTTGGCGCTCGAGCGTGACCTTCTTCGCGCCGCGCTCACCCAGGCGCCGGATTTCTCCTATGTGAAAGATCGCGACAGCAGGTTCGTAATCACCAATGAACGGGTTGCGACGTATAACGGCTTTGAAAAACCGGAGCAGATGATCGGCTTGTCGGACTTTGCCATCGCGACATCCCAGCGAGCCAAAGGACTGTTCGAAACCGAGCAGCGGATCATGGCGACCGGCGCGCCCATCGACGGTTTCGAGGAACTGCTCGTGGCCCCCGATGGCACGGAAAAATGGTTCTCGACGTCCAAGGTAGCCCTGAAAGACAGCGATGGAACGATCATCGGACTCGCGGGAGCGACCCGCGATATAACCGAGCGCAAGCGCCTCGAACAGGCTCATGTCGCCAGCAGTAATTTGCTTTCGCACGCCATGACGGAGATGTCGGACGGGCTGGCGATGTTCGACGAGCACGGTATCCTCGTTTTCTGCAACGACCAGTATCGCAACAGCTTTCCCTTGACCGGCGCCCAGCGCCAACCGGGAACCCATATTCGCGACATTCTCCGAGCGGTCATCGAAAGTGGAGAACAGACGAGTGTTCCCGCCGGTGCCGAGGATGTGCGGGCGGCAGAAAGCGGAACCTCCCTGACGCGCGAAAGCGAGGAGGAGATTGGCCTTGTCGATGGTCGGTGGCTCAAAGTGCGCACGCGCCAGGCGGGAGACGGCAGCGCCCTTGTGATGGTCTCGGACAACACAAACGTCAAGACATCGGAACTCGCCCTCAAGTCCCTTGCCGAGCAGCTGAGGCTGCTTGCCGAAACGGACGGGCTGACCGATCTTCTCAATCGCCGGGCATTCGATCAGGCGCTGGACAGGGAGTTGTCGCGCGCGCGCCGTACGAAGGCGCCCCTTTCCTTGCTGCTGATCGACATCGACAGGTTCAAGGCATACAATGACTATTATGGTCATCTGGCGGGTGACGATTGCCTGCGCAAGGTGGCCAAATGCCTGAAACAGGTGGTGAGGCGACCCGCCGACATCGTTGCGCGCTATGGAGGCGAGGAATTCGCCATAATTCTTCCCGAGACGGGCGAGAGCGGCGCGCACCACGTCGCGGAACAACTCAGGCTCGCGCTACGTCAACACGCTTTGCAGCATGTGGGGAGCGAACATGGCGTCGTCACCATCAGCATTGGCCTGGCCATGCTGATGCACAAGGACGCCTGCGCTTCCGACCTCATCGCCAGGGCAGACGACGCGCTCTACGGTGCAAAGGCGGCCGGCCGCGATCGCAGCTATTTCTGGCGGGAGGGGTACCGCAAAGGACAGTTCGGTGGAACCGGTTGACGGGCTGGGGCCTACGGTTTTGACAACGGAATTGCCAATCCGGAAAATTGCCGAAACGGGCCGCAGCGCTACCTGATCGGACGGCGACGCAGGTGCGCAAGGCCTCCCTGCCGCCCCCTCTCCACATCACTCCCCAGCCTTGACCGATTTCCTCCGTCCCCTTATTGCCTGTAATCAGCCAAATAACGACGAGCGGAACATCCATGGTCACCCACATTACCGGCCAGAGCCTGCGCCGCCAGATCTTCTTCTGGCTGTTCGTGCTGGCGTTCTTCATCGGCTTCCTGTGGTTGTTTTCCTCGATACTGCTGCCTTTCGTGGCCGGCATGGCGCTGGCCTACTTCCTCGATCCGGTGGCCGACCGGCTGGAGCGCTGGGGATTGTCGCGGATGATGGCGACTGCCGTCATCCTGCTGTCCTTCATCGTGCTGCTGGTGATCGCCCTGATCATCGTCATTCCGCTGCTGGCGACCCAGGCCGCCGACTTCGCCGTCAAGGTGCCGGGTTATATCTCATCGCTGCAGCAGGTCGTCACCGACCCCAATTCGAATTACCTGCCAGCCTGGCTTAAGGGGCAGGTGGGCGGTCTCAAGGACAACCTGTCGAAATTCGTCGGCGAGGGCGCGAGCTTCCTCGCCGGACTGTTCGCGCAACTCTGGGCCTCGGGCAAGGCGCTGCTCGATGTGCTGTCGCTGCTGGTGATCACGCCGGTCGTGGCGTTCTACCTGCTGCTCGACTGGGACAACATGATCGCCAAGCTCGATCGCTGGGTGCCCCGCGACTGGGTCGGCGTGGTACGCCGTCTGGCCAATGAGATGAATGGCGCGATCGCCGGTTTCGTGCGTGGACAGGGTACGATCTGCCTGATCCTGGCGATCTTCTATGGCGGCAGCCTGTCGCTTGCCGGGCTGAATTTCGGGCTGCTGATCGGCATAATCTCCGGCCTGGTATCCTTCATTCCCTATCTCGGGTCGCTGCTCGGCCTGGTTCTGTCGGTCGGTATTGCGCTGGTGCAGTTCTGGCCGGACTATCCATGGATTATCCTGATCGGCGGGCTGTTCTTCTTCGGGCAGATCATCGACGGCTATGTGCTGCAGCCCAAGCTGATCGGAGAGAAGGTCGGCCTGCATCCCGTCTGGCTGATGTTTGCCCTGCTGGCATTCGGAGCACTGTTCGGCTTTGTCGGGCTGATGGTGGCGGTGCCTGCCTCCGCCTCGATCGCCGTGCTGGTGCGCTATGCGATTTCGCGCTATCTTGACAGTGATTTGTATCATGGTGGTTCGGATCGCGACGAACTGGAAGACGAGACCACGATCGTGATCTCGGTTGAGAAATGAAATGACATTGTCGGACCGGAAATCGGCAGGGGCACAGCAGCTGCCGCTGACCTTCGCGCATGAGGCGGCGAGCGGGCGCGACGATCTCGTGGTCTCCGATCCCGTAAGCGCCGCCACCGCCATCATCGACCGATGGCCGGACTGGCCGTCGCCCGTGGTTGTCATCACCGGCCCGGCGGGTTCCGGCAAATCGCATCTGGCAAGGGTCTGGCAGAGCAGGAGCGGTGCTGCCGCGATCCATCCCGTGAGCGGCAGCGACGCGGTGCCAAGGGCGGCCGAAGGCCCGGTGCTGTTCGAGGACGCCGACCGCGAGGTCTATGACGAGACGACCTTGTTCCATGTCATCAATGCCGTACGCTCGAATGGCACGAGCCTGCTGATCACCGCGCGTAGCTGGCCGGTCAGCTGGAACGTGACGCTGCCGGACCTTGCCTCCCGGCTCAGGGCTGCGACGGCGGTCGAGATCGGACAGCCCGATGACGCCCTTCTCAACCAGATCCTGTTCAAGCTGTTCGCCGACCGTCAGCTGATGATCGACGAAAAGCTCGCAGCCTATATCGTCAGCCGCATGGAGCGTTCGCTGGCCGCTGCACAGGCGATCGTCGACCGGCTCGATCATCTGGCGCTGGCGCGGGGCGCGAAGATCACCCGTGCGCTCGCCGCCGAAGTGTTGAATGAATTCGACACCGGGACTTGACTGCCATCGAACTGTCGTCATTCTGTAATAATTCCCGCTCAACATTTGATCAGCTTTATCGAGACGGATTTCCCCATGAATGTGAACGCGCCAGAGATCATCGAGCAGCAAGCGGTCGCGGAAGCCACGAGCGAACCGAGCCTGCTCAATAGTCCCGAGCGTTTCATCAACCGCGAATTCTCCTGGCTGCAGTTCAATCGCCGGGTGCTCGAGGAAACGCTCAACACCAATCATCCGCTGCTTGAGCGCGTGCGGTTCCTGTCGATCTCGGCCAACAATCTGGATGAGTTCTTCATGGTCCGCGTCGCCGGTCTCGAAGGTCAGGTGCGCGAAGGAGTGGCCGTCAAAAGCCCGGACGGCAGGTCGCCCAGCGAGCAGCTCGAAAGCATTCTCAGGGAAATCAACAATCTGCAGATGGAGCAGCAGGCGGCGCTTGCGGTGCTGCAGCAATATCTGGCGCGCGAGGACATCCTCATCGTCCGGCCCGGTGCAGTCAACAAGGAAGACAAGAAGTGGCTGGAGAAGGAGTTCGGCGAGGCGATCTTTCCGGTCCTGACGCCGCTCTGTATCGACCCGGCCCATCCGTTTCCGTTCATTCCGAACCTCGGCTTCTCGATGGGCCTGCAACTGACGAGCCTGTCCGACAAGGAGCCGATGACGGCACTGATCCGCCTGCCGCAGGCGCTCGACCGTTTCGTCCGGTTGCCGGACCACAACGGCGTGCTGCGCTACATCACGCTCGAAGACACGGTGCTGCTGTTCATCGACAAGCTGTTTCCCGGTTACAAGGTCAACGGCTCGGGCACGTTTCGCATCATTCGCGACAGCGATATCGAAATCGAGGAAGAGGCGGAAGACCTTGTGCGTTACTACGAATCGGCCTTGAAGCGGCGGCGGCGCGGCTCGGTGATCCGTATCGAGACCGATTCGGAAATGCCGCAATCGCTGCGCCAGTTCGTGACCCACGAACTCGGCGTTCCGGAAAACCGCACGGCCGTGTTGCCGGGATTCCTGGCGCTCGACACGCTTTCGGAAATTGCCAAGGCGCCGCGCGACGATCTGCGCTTCACACCCTATAACGCCCGCCATCCGGAGCGCGTCCGCGAACATGCCGGCGATTGCTTCGCGGCGATCCGCGAAAAGGACATGATCGTCCACCATCCCTATGAAAGCTTCGACGTCGTCGTGCAGTTCCTGATCCAGGCCGCCCGCGATCCGGATGTGGTGGCGATCAAGCAGACGCTGTATCGCACGTCGCGGGACAGTCCGATCATCCGGGCGCTGGTGGATGCGGCGGAGGCCGGCAAATCGGTAACGGCGCTGGTTGAGCTCAAGGCACGTTTCGACGAGGAGGCCAATATCCGTTGGGCGCGCGACCTGGAGCGGGCCGGCGTGCAGGTCGTGTTCGGTTTCATCGAACTCAAGACGCATGCCAAGATGAGCATGGTCGTGCGCCGCGAGGAAGGCCGCCTCCGGACATATTGCCATCTCGGCACCGGCAATTATCATCCGGTGACAGCGAAGATCTACACCGATCTCTCCTACTTCACCTGCAATCCGGTAATCGCCCACGACATGGCAAATGTCTTCAACTTCATCACCGGCTACGGCGAACCTGAAGCGGGCATGAAGCTTGCGGTGTCGCCGTATACGATGCGTCCGCGTATCCTCAAGCATATCAACGAAGAGATCGTCCATGCCAGGGCCGGCAGGCCGGCGGCGATCTGGATGAAGATGAACTCGCTTGTCGACCCCGAGATCATCGATGCGCTCTACGCCGCAAGCGGTGCCGGCGTGACGATCGAGCTGGTGGTGCGCGGCATCTGCTGCCTGCGGCCGCAAGTGCCGGGCCTGTCTGACAATATCGAGGTCAAGTCGATCGTCGGCCGTTTCCTCGAACACAGCCGCATCTTCTGCTTCGGCAATGGCTACGGCCTGCCCAACGAGCAGGCGCTCGTCTATATCGGCTCCGCGGACATGATGCCGCGCAACCTCGACCGGCGGGTCGAGACCCTCGTGCCGCTGGTTAACAAGACTGTGCATGAGCAGGTGCTGTCGCAGATCATGCTTGCCAACCTGATTGACAACCAGCAGTCCTACGAGATACTGGCCGATGGAACTTCGAAGCGCACTGAAGTGGGTGACGGGGAGGAGCCGTTTAACGCGCAGCATTATTTCATGACCAATCCGTCTCTTTCGGGACGCGGCGAGGCTTTGAAATCCAGCGCGCCAAAGCTGATTGCCGGCAGGTTCTCCTCCGGGAAAAAATAACTGGAATTTCATGGTCGAATCTGAAGCTCAGGGACGGTTGCCCGGCATAGAGCCGGTGTCTATCGTCGATATCGGGTCCAACTCGATCAGATTGGTGATCTATGAGGGGCTGAATCGCGCGCCGACCCTGCTCTTCAATGAAAAGGTGATGTGCGGGCTTGGCAAGGGCATCGCCCAGACCGGCAATATGGACGAGGGCAGCGTCACGCGCGCGCTCGCGGCTCTGCACCGCTTCAAGGCGTTGTCGCACCAGGCGCGCGCCCACACGATGTATATATTGGCGACCGCCGCGGCCCGCGAAGCCGGCAACGGCCCGGATTTCATCCACAAGGCGGAAATGATCCTCGGACAGAGGGTGCGGGTGCTGACCGGCGAGGAAGAGGCGAAATTTTCCGCACTCGGCATCATGAGCGGTTATGACAGCGCCGATGGCATCGCCGGTGATCTCGGCGGCGGATCGCTGGAACTGATCGACATCAAGGGTAAGATCATCGGCAGGGGCATGACCACACCGCTTGGCGGCATAAGGCTGTCGGAATACGCGGGTGGATCGCTCTCCAGGGCAACGGCCTACGCGCGGAAATTCGTCCGCAACGTCGATTTTCTCAAAGAGGGCGCGGGCAGGACTTTCTACGCCGTCGGCGGCACCTGGCGCAGCCTTGCCAAGCTGCATATGCAGCTCACCAACTATCCGCTGCACATGATCCAGGATTATCGGCTCTCTTTTGAAGAGACAATGACCTTCCTCGATGGAGTCATCAAGAACAGGGATCAGAAGGAACCGGCCTATCAGGCCGTCTCCCGCAGTCGCCGGTCATTGTTGCCCTACGGCGCGATCGCCATGCGCGAAGTGCTGAACGCGATGAGGCCGGCATGGGTGTCGTTCTCTGTGCAGGGTGTAAGAGAGGGGTATCTCTATTCGCTGCTGTCGGATGCGACCAAGAACCAGGATCCGCTGCTGTCCGCCGCCGGCGAACTGGCCGTATTGCGCGCCCGTTCTCCCGAGCACGCGCGCGAACTTGCCGCCTGGACGGGCAACATGCTTCCAATGTTCGGCATCGACGAGACCACCGAGGAAGCGCGCTATCGGCAAGCGGCTTGCCTGCTGGCCGATATCAGCTGGCGCGCTCACCCGGATTATCGCGGCCTGCAGGCGCTCAACATCATCGCCCATTCGTCCTTCGTCGGTATCACGCATCCGGGCCGCGCCTATGTGGCGCTCGCCAATTACTATCGCTTCGAAGGGCTGAACGACGATGGCGCCACCAGCGCGCTCGCCACCATTGCCACGCCGCGGCTGCTGGATCTGGCGAAAATGCTCGGTGGGATACTCAGGGTGGTCTATCTGTTCTCCGCCTCGATGCCGGGGGTCATCAGGCATCTGAAGTTCGAGCGGCCACGCTCTTCCGCAAGCGGGCTCGATCTGGAACTCGTGGTACCGCCCGAATATTCCGAATTTTCCGGCGAACGCCTTGAAGGCCGTTTGCAGCAACTAGCGAAACTCACCGGCAAGAAGATCGCATTCCGTTTCGAATGATCAATATTATTTGGCGTTTGTCAGTTTTAACCTGTCGTTCATCTTTTTTGTATTATCGATAGGATAACGCGCGCCGGATCCGCATGCCTTTTTTTGGTTTAGGCTGCTGATTTTTTTTGAATCAACTTGTTTCTTTAAAATTTTAACTACTAGAACAGAGCCTTTCGTAAGAATTGGCTGTTAGCTTCCCCTCATCGGCGGATTACCAAAACGGGGACTTCTACAATGACAACGATCACGATCGGCAACACAGCCGGCAACTTCGACTTCAATGTCATGGATCTGGATTTCAAAACTTTCCTGGATCAGGGCTTCAAGAATTTCGAAGCTGACATCGGAAAAGGCGTTCAAACCGTCAAACTGATACAGAAAGATGGCGACTTCATCGAGTTGCTCGGTCACTTCAATATGTCAGGCCTGCTTGACAGGGATCGGCTGAAAGCCGTCGAGGACATCGAGTCGTTGAGTGTCGGGCATGGTGACCAGGTCAACTATGCGATCAGCAATCTTGACCTGTCAAAGGCGGATCTCAAGACCGACAAGACGCTTGCTGCTTTCGCCGACGCCCAAGTCTACAAGATTCTCGGCAATGCTTCCGAAAACATCCTTGCTGGCGGCCTTCGTGGTGACCAACTCTATGGCAATTCCGGCAACGACGAACTTTATGGCGGCAACGGCAACGACAAGCTTTACGGCGGCAACGACGATGACGTCCTGTCAGGCGGCAACCAGGACGATACGCTCTATGGCGACGCAGGCAACGACAGGCTCGACGGCGGCGACGGCGATGACAGCCTGACCGGCGGTTCCGGCAAGAACGTGCTGACCGGCGGCGACGACAACGACACATATTATCTCGGCGCAGGCGACAAGATCGTCGAGGAAAAGGGCAAGGCCGCCGGCTTCGACACCGTGATTGCGGCAACGAACATCGATCTGGATAAATTCAGAAATGTCGAAGCCCTCGAACTTGACGGCAAGGGCAACCTCAACGGCACCGGCAATGACGACGACAACACGCTGACCGGCAATGAGGGCAACAACAAGCTGGACGGCGGCAAGGGTATCGACAGGATGATCGGCGGCGAAGGCAACGATACCTATGTCGTTGACAACGCCAAGGATATCGTCATCGAAACCGGCAAGAAGGATCACGACACGATCGACGCCACCGTTTCCATCAATCTCTCCAAGCTGTCGACGATCGAGGATGTCTTCCTGTTCGGCAAGGCCGACCTGGACGCGACCGGCAATGCGGGCGACAATACGTTGAGTGGCAATGCCGGCGACAACACGCTGCGTGGCGCGGGCGGTAATGACACGCTTACCGGCGGTGACGGGAGTGACACCTTCGTGTTCCAGAAGGGCGACAAGACCGATACGATCACGGACTTCGATGCATCCGGCAAGGATCACGACGTTCTCGATCTCAGCGAAATCGGCAAGGTCAAGTTTGCCAATCTCGATATCGAGAAGTTCGGCAAGGACGGCCTCGACATCGATTTCGGCCACGGCGACCACCTGATCCTGGAGCATGTCAAGATCAAGGACATCGACATCAACGACTTCCAGTTCTAAGAGGACCTCCAGTCTTCACTAAAAAAGCCGCCGAACTCGCTTCGGCGGCTTTTTATTACCAGGCAACAAACCGGCTATTCCGAGGCGGCGGGCGGAATCTCGACCAGATCGACGCGGCGGTTGACGAAACGCAGGGCGATTTCGCCACGGATCAGCCGCAGCGCCGGAAGACCGAACAGCTCACGGCGCCAGCCATGCAAGGCGCCGACATCGGCATCCTCGCCCTTGGCTGCGATCGTGTCGAGATCGTCGCCCGTGGCGATGATCTTTGCAGCAACGCCATGCTGCTCGGAGATCAGCTTCAGAAGTACTTTCAGCATTTCGACTGCCGCGCCGGTGCCTTCCGGTGCATTCGCCGGACGAGGAATTTTCGGCAGGTCGGCTTTGGGGATTGCGAGTGCGGCATTGACGGAGGCGATGATCGCGGCGCCATTCTGCGACCGTTCATAGCCCTTGGGTATGGTCCTGAGCCGTCCCAGCGCCTCGATATCCTTCGGCGCCTGCTGGGCGATCTCGAAGATCGCATCGTCCTTCAGGACCCGGCCACGCGGCACGTCGCGCGAGCGCGCCTCGCGTTCACGCCAGGCGGCGAGATTCTTCAGGATCGCAAGCTCCAGAGGCTTGCGGATACGCATGCGAAGCCTGACCCAGGCGTCGTCGGGATGCAGGTCATAGGTTTCCTGCGATTCGAGGATCGACATTTCCTCGGCAAGCCACTCGGTGCGATTTTCCCGCTCCAGATCGGCCTTCAGGTGCAGGTATACGTCCCTGAGATGCGTGACATCGGCAATCGCATAGTCGAGCTGCTTTTCGCTGAGTGGCCGGTGGCTCCAGTCGGTAAAGCGGGAAGACTTGTCGAGCTGCACATTCTTGATCTTCTGCACCAGCGTGTCATAGGAGACCGAATCGCCGAAGCCGCAAACCATTGCGGCGACCTGGGTATCGAAAATCGGGTGCGGGATGAGATTGCCGCGATTGAAGATGATTTCGATGTCCTGCCGCGCCGCGTGAAACACCTTGACGACATTGCTGTCGGCCATCAGCGTGAAGAACGGCGCAAGGTCGAGATTGCCGATCAGCGGATCGACGATCGCGTCAAGCTCCGGACCGGACAGTTGTATCAGGCAAAGTTGCGGCCAGAAGGTTGTTTCCCGCAGGAATTCGGTATCCACGGCAACAAATTCGCTTTTGGCAAGAATGTCGCAAGCTTTTTGAAGCTCGGCACTGTCTGAAATGATTAGCATTAAATCTCTTGATCGGTCAGGTCGGCGAGGGGCTGGCGGGGGCTTTGAGGTGAATAATCGTTAATCTTCCTGTCGGGCGAAAAAAGCAAGCGTTTCTATAGTTTGCTTTGGGATTTCCTAACAATTCTCATTAACCCGGTCGTTGGATGACGCGTGTCAGCGTATAAGTCACGAAAATTGCCTGGGTGACGGCCGTGAAGGCAAAAAGCATCTGTGGTCCGAGCCAGCCCATGAAGGCAGCGGCAAGCAGCGGTCCGACGACGGCGCCGACGGCCCAGAAGAACAGGATGCCGGCCGAGATCATCGCGAATTGCCCTGGGCCGGCGCGATCGTTGGCATGGGCCGAACACAGCGAATAGAGCGGCATCGAGAAGGCGCCGAGCACGAAGACGCCGGCCATATTAGCCCACAGGCTGTCGCCCGCGAACAGGAACAGCAGCAGGCTGGCAACGAAGCCGCCGCCGGTCGATACCAGGATTGCCGACCGGCGGCCATATGTGTCCGAGAAGTAACCGAGAGGGTATTGCAGAACCGAGCCGGAAATGATGCTGGCGCTCATGAAGGCGGCGATCTGACTGGTATCAAAACCCAGGCCAAGGCAGTAGATCGGCCCCAACGCGCGGTAGACGGTGTTGGTGAAGCCGACGGCTATGCAGCCGGTCGAGGCCAGCGGCGAGATCTGCCAGACGAACCTGATATTGAACTTCATCTTGTCGGGTGGGGCAGGGCTTGACCTATCGGCCAGCGAGATCGGCGTGATCGACAGCGCGAACACCATCGCCGAAATCCCGAACAGCACGAAACCCAGGCCGCCGAACCACGGCAGGAAAAACTGTGCCAGCGTATTCGACCCGAGATCCGCATAGCGATAGACCGACAGGACGCGGGCGCGGATGGAATTGTCCACCTTGGCATTCAGCCAGCTTTCGATCACCCCGAACAGGATTGCCAGGCAGTATCCATTGAGCAGCCTCAGCGCCATCCACATCCATGGGTCGACCACAAGACCGGAGAGGATGATCGTCGCCGTGCTGATGGATGCCATCGCCGAGAATGTGCGGATATGGCCGATCGCCCGGATCAGCGGCGTGATATGCACGCAGCCGATGGCAAAGCCGAGATAGTAGGCGGCGGTGATGAAGCCGATCAGGAGCGTTGCAAAGCCTTCATGCGATCCGCGCCATGCGATCAGCAGCGATTGCAGGCCATTTGCGAAAAGCAGGAGCGAGGCGGACGCCAGAAGCGGAAAAAGCGGGATGAGTTTGCGCATGAACGAATTTCGCAGGAAAGCTGGGGCGTGCCGGAGGTCGGCCCGATTCCCTAGATCTATCGGCAAATCCGGCAAATGTCAGAGCCAAAAGCGACGCGCTGCCATTTCTCCCGCAATCAGAAGAAATCGAAATGATCGACGGTCAGCTGTGATTTCCTGACATTTTCCAGCGTCAGCTGATCGCCGGTTTCAAGCGTCAGTGTCACGTCCTTGCCGTCCTTGGTATAGGTCAGGCTGTCATAGAGATAATAGTCCATGTAGATAAGATCGTGGTTTTCACCCTTGACGTTGAAGTCGGTCGCGGTGTCGTGATTGGTGCCGGCAGTCAGGGCGAAACTGTCCGAGCCCTCGCCGCCCGTCAGCGTGTCATTGCCCTGGTGTCCATACATGAAATCATCGCCGAGCCTGCCCTTCAGCACATCGTCGCCGTAGAAGCCCCACAGGCTGTCGTCGAATTTGGAGCCTGTGACCTCGTCATTTCCGCTCATCAGGCCGTGCATGACGCGGTTCGGCACGTGGTCGAAGCTATAGGCCGTATAGATATCGGCAGCTGAAGCGGCGACGTCCTTGAACGTATAGATCTTGTCGCCAGCGGCATTGTAGAATTTGGCACTGGTGATCTCGCCATCGGTGACCTTGCCGTCTTCCTTCTCGATGCCGGTGCCTTCAAGCACCATGCGCGCGCCGCTGTCATCGACGAAAGTCATCTTCTCTTCGGTGGCAGATTTCAGCTTGAAGCTGGTCGTGTCGAACGAACCGAGGTTTTCATGATCGATCAGTTCGTCGGTATATAGGACCTTGGCCATTGGAATCCTCTTCATGTGGACAGGATTCCGACTAAACCCCGTCGATTGCGCGAACCTGTATCCCTCAGAGGAAGGGCCTGCCGAGCATTGCCTGGATGAATGTGCCGGCGACGACCAGCAGGCCGGCGATCGCGCCGATCCATATTCCGCGTCCGGCAAATCGCGGCAGGGTGCGATCCAGAAGCAGGCCAAGGAGCGGCAGGCCTTGCATGATGTGGGTCGCAAAGAAATGCGGAACACGAAGATCGCCGCCGGTGCGCGACCAGCCGACAAGAAACAGTCCGCCGGCATCGCTGCGCACGCCGCCGACCCAATGGCTGTTGGCCGCCAGTTCGCCGCTTCCCAATATGCCTGCCGTGATCAGCGTCATGACCGCGCCGAGCATCAGCCCCAACGCGCCGCCGAACCGCAGCCCATCCGCTGCCCGGTCGTTGGCGCGCCGCCAGATCACCCAGCCGATGACGAAGCAGCCGATCACGATGGTGACCGCGCCGATGCCCATGGCATTGTAGAGATAGGCCTCCAACGGCGTGCTGGTATTGAAATGCGAGGCACGTCCACGCGCCGCCTGGATGACGATATAGGTGATTTCCAGCGTTCCCATCAGGGCGATCGCCAATGCCGACCAGCGTACTGCCCGGCCTTGCCGCGCCTCGGGGGCAATGAGCGGCAGCAGCCAGATCAGCGTCGCGCTCATTATCATCAGCGACAACTCGAATTTGATCGGCTTGGACCAGACGCTGACGCCGTCCAGAAGTCGATCGTCAAGTCCGTGGGAAATCAGGCTCGGGATGAGGAATGCGATCTGTACTCCGAGCGCCAGGATCAGCGTATTCATTGCGGTACGCTGCGTGGTCGGGACATTGGAACGCGTGTGAAAAGCGGCGACGGGATAGGTCGAAACGATCTCGGACATAGTATCATTCTCCGGTTCTGAAGAGCAGGCGGGGCTGGATCGCGCGGCAGACGAGAAAGAGGAGCAGGCCGATCGGCCCGAACATGAAGGTCGCCACCAGGAGCGGCGCCTGCAGGATGCGGCTCATGCCGGTCCGGTCCGCTTCGGAGGCGATCCACATGCCGACGAACAGGTCGAAGGCGAGATAGTGGATCCAGCCGGCGAGCAGGCCCGCGTCCGACAGGAACAAGGCCCGAACCTCGCCGATCGAGCCGAAGCCGCCGCCCTCGATCCGGAAGAAGAACAGCATGATCAGCACGGTGTAGCCTGTAGACAGCCCGCCGATCAGCCCATAGCGCAATCCGCCCGTTATCAGCGGGTGACGTGGAAGCAGGATGAGGCAGGCCCAGCCGAACAGGGCCGCCGTGCTGGCGAGAGAGAAAAGTTGCGCAAATGACATGCCAATCTCCTAACTTGCCAGTGTCAAGATTAAAGATGCCGCGTTATCTTGGCATTGTCAAGATTGTTTTGACAGGTGGGTGTCGTGGGCGCTATTGAGAGGCATGACGCAGAAGAAAGCCTATCATCATGGCGACCTCCGGCAGGCCTTGCTGCAGACCGCCCTGGACATGATCGAGGAGACCGGCCTGGAAGGTCTTTCGCTCCGCAAGATCGCCGCGCGCGTGGGTGTTTCACACGCCGCACCCGAGCATCATTTCCCCAGTCTTCGCCATCTGATGAATGCGATGGCAGGCGAAGGCTTCGTCATTTTCACCCGCTCGATAACCGACGAACGGCGCAGTTCGTCCAGCGATCCCGCCGAACAGATCCGCGCCGCCTCGCGCGGCTATCTGAATTATGCCCGTGCGCATCCGGCGCTGTTTCGCCTGATGTTCAATGCCGGCCTGCTGGACTGGTCGGATGACGACCTGCGGGAAAAGGCTGGGAAGGCTTACGATCAGTTGCGGGAGATCTGCGCGCCCGCAGCCGATTTCCGCGGTTTGAAGACGGAAGCGGAGCGGGCTTCGCTCGAACAACTCGTCTGGTCGCAGATCCACGGCCAGGCGCATCTGATGATCGACCAGAAATTGCCGGATCCGGACGGCGGCGAGTGCCCGCCGGTCTGCCAGCCTCTCGATATCGCAGGCCTTCTGTTTCATCGCTGAGGCCATCGCGTGCGGGCATTTCGGCCCGTCGTCAGACCCTTCCGCCTTGACAAATCGGGCACATCATGCGCTTGTCCCGCCGAATTTGAATTGGCCGGGAATCTGCGGATTTGCCCGGCTCCAAGACATAAAGATTGCAGGATACTCCCATGCACCGCTACCGCAGCCATACTTGCGCCGCCCTCACGAAATCCGACGTCGGCTCCACCGTTCGCCTCTCCGGCTGGGTGCACCGCGTCCGCGATCATGGCGGCCTGCTGTTCATCGATCTGCGCGACCATTACGGCATGACCCAGGTGGTGGTCGATCCCGATTCCCCGGCATTCGCGGCGGCTGAAAAAGTGCGCGGCGAATGGGTGATCCGCATCGACGGCGCCGTCAAGGCCCGCTCCTTGGAGACCATCAACAAGCATATGGCGACCGGCGAGATCGAGCTCTATGCTCAGGAGATCGAAGTGCTCTCCGCCGCCAAGGAACTGCCGCTGCCGGTGTTCGGCGAGCCGGATTATCCGGAAGATATCCGCCTCAAGTACCGTTTCCTCGACCTGCGCCGCGAGACGCTGCACAGGAACATCGTCAAGCGCACGCAGGTGATCGCTGCCATGCGCCGCCGCATGCACGACACCGGCTTTACCGAATATTCGACCCCGATCCTGACGGCCTCTTCGCCGGAAGGCGCGCGGGACTTCCTGGTGCCGAGCCGCATCCATCCCGGTACGTTCTTCGCGCTGCCGCAGGCGCCCCAGCAGTACAAGCAATTGCTGATGGTGGCAGGCTTCGACCGCTATTTCCAGATCGCACCCTGTTTCCGCGACGAAGACCCGCGCGCTGACCGCCTGCCGGGCGAATTCTACCAGCTCGACCTCGAAATGAGCTTCGTGACCCAGGAAGACGTCTGGAACACGATGGAGCCGGTGATGCGCGGCATTTTCGAGGAATTCGCCGAGGGTAAGCCGGTCACCAAAGAGTTTCCGCGTATCCCCTATGACGAGGCGATCCGCAAATACGGCTCCGACAAGCCGGACCTTCGCAACCCGATCGAAATGCAGAACGTCACCGAGCATTTCGCCGGCTCCGGCTTCAAGGTGTTCGCGGGCATGATCGCGTCGAACCCGAAGGTTGAGGTCTGGGCGATCCCGGCCAGGACCGGCGGCAGCCGCGCGTTCTGCGACCGCATGAACGCCTGGGCACAGAGCCTCGGACAGCCGGGCCTCGGCTATATCTTCTGGAAGGAAGAGGACGGCAAGACGGCGGGCTCCGGCCCGCTCGCCAAGAACATCGGCGAGGAGCGCACCGATGCGGTCCGCACGCAACTGGGTCTGGAAGCCGGCGATGCCTGCTTCTTCGTGGCCGGCGAGCCGTCGAAATTCTACAAATTCGCCGGCGAGGCACGCACCAAGGCCGGCGAAGACCTCAACCTTGTCGACCGCGACCGGTTCGAGCTCTGCTGGATCATCGATTTCCCGTTCTACGAATGGCTGGAAGACGAAAAGAAGATCGATTTCGCCCACAACCCGTTCTCGATGCCGCAGGGCGGACTCGAAGGGTTGAACGGCCCCGATCCGCTGTCGCTCAAGGCCTATCAGTATGACATGGTCTGCAACGGCTTTGAAATCGCATCCGGCTCGATCCGTAACCAGCTTCCCGAAGTCATGGTCAAGGCGTTCGAGCTGACCGGCAAGAGCAAGGAAGAAGTGGAGGAGCAGTTCGGTGGTCTCTACCGCGCCTTCCAGTATGGCGCACCGCCGCATGGCGGCATGGCGGCCGGGGTCGATCGCGTCATCATGCTGCTGGTCGGCGCCAAGAACCTGCGCGAGATCTCGCTGTTCCCGATGAACCAGCAGGCGCAGGACCTGTTGATGAACGCGCCCGCTCCGGCAGCGCCGAAGCAACTGATGGAACTGTCGCTGCGGGTCATCCCGCCGATCAAGAAGGACTGATGTTCTTGTTGGCGGCGGCTATCGAGCGCGTGAAGTCGGCCTTCACGCGCGTCTTGGCGGCCGCCGTCGCTGCTGCACTTGCCTACTGGCTGGCAAGGATGCTGCTCGGCCAGCAGCAGCCGATCTTTGCGGCGATCACAGCGATCATCTGCCTGGCACCGGGCATACCCAGTCATTTCAAGCAATGTATCAACCTGCTCGTCGGCGTTTCCATCGGCATCGTCGTCGGCGAACTGGTCTTCCTGATACCGTATGAACTCGGCGAGATCGCCTTTGCGATCGCCACCCTGGTGGCCATGCTGTTCGCCTCGTCGCCGGGCATGGCGCCGGTCGTGCCGATCCAGGCGGGTGCCTCGGCCTTGCTCGTCGTGCTGATGGGCCCGCAGTATGCCGGCCTGATCCGCTTTCTCGATGTCCTGATCGGCGTCACCACGGGGCTGGTCTTCGCCGTGGTGTTCTTCCGCGCCCGGCTGAATTTCCGGGATTGATCGATGCGTCGCCTGAAAGGCTCTAATGGATGGACAGCGCCGATAGCCTTGCCAGCAGTTCCACCAGCTGGCTCTGCCGCGAAATATCGAACTTCGAGAAAATCCGCTTGAGATGATTGCGGACGGTGCCGACCGACAGGCCCAGCATTTCGGCCGCAATCTCGGGGCCGACGCCGGTGCCGAGAATGGCGGCGATCCTGGCTTCCGTCGGCGTCAGGCCGATCAGCCTCAGGGCTTCGGTACTGGTGGGCGGTGACGACTTGTCCGGATCGACGATCAGCACCAGCGCACCGGCATTGGCGCGCAGCAGCCCGCTGGCCACGCCGGTATCCGTCGGCCGCAGCGGGATGGCCTGGACCAGCAGTGGACGCTGGCCCGGTGCCCGCGCCAGTGTAATCGGCGTCAGCCTCGGGGCCGCGCCAGTCGGCCAGATCGTCTGTTGCAAAAGCAGATCGAGCGCGCGCTGGCCCTCGGTGGTGGCGGCCACCAGACGGCCGTTCTGCACCGAGAGCCCCCGGCCTGAAAGCGCGTTGGCCGCGCGGTTGGCATGCACGGTCCTGCCGAACGGATTGACGATCACCACCGCATGCGCCTGCTGGTCCAGCAGTCCTTCGAGCGCTGCCGAGGCCGGGTTTGCGAGATCGAGCTTGCGGTAGATCTGCAGTGCCCGGACTGCGTGGCCCGATAGAATCTCGAAAGCGCGCATCTGCTCGGCGCTCGGCACGCCGGCCTTCAGGGAATAGGGCGAGGAGAATATGTAGCGCGCCGAGCGGTGCAGGCCCGTGGTCGAGCGGATGACCGAAAGACACAGGTCGTAGCGCGCCGCGTAATCGCGGAAATAGGGGTCGGTGCTGATCGTGTCCTTCGACAGGATTTCTCCATCCCAGAAACAGCGGTCATAAATCGGGTTGCGCCGGGAATAGGCGATGCGCGGGCAGCGGTCGAGCCAGCCGGTGAGATATTCCGCCGCCGCCTCGGCGATCGCGCCGCTGATATAGGTCAGCGCCGTCTCGTCGGGATCGTGGGGGAAAAGCGTGATTCCCATGCCGCCGCAGACTTCGGCGACATGATCGAAGGCCGAGGGCAACATGTCCGGATTGATCGCGGCGTCATAGAGCCTGCCGATGGCGGCGTGAATGCGGGATTCGGGAATAGCGGCGACGATGCTCATCAGTGCGCAGCCCTCACGAGAGTGGAGTTCGCAGACATGGCCGATTCCCCCTTGCGCCGCAGGCAGTGATGTTAATCAGGACGATTGACGAGCGTCTTCTATTCTCTGGGATTGCAGCCTTTATTTCAACACCCGTCCCATTTGGGTCAATCGGAGATAGGGACGTGGCGTTATAGGCCTGATCTTTGGGCCATGGAGATATCAATGCCTGCAAAAAAGCACACCTTGTCAATTCACCCGGACGACATCGATGGTTCGAGTGGTGCCGATAGCTTCATCGCACAGCTCGCCGATGCCGGTGGAGAGCCGACCGCGACGCTCAGCAGTCTCGACAAACTCGATGGGCGTGGCGGCAGGGACAGGATCGTCGCCGCACTGGAAACGATCATGGTCGCTCCGGTCATGAAGAACATCGAGCTGGGCCGCTTCACGCATCCGTCGACCGCGGAAACGACGCTTGATCTCGCCAAGGCCCGCCAGATGACAAGCCTGCAATTCAGCCAGATCAATTCCGACCTCTCCATCACGCATGCCGCCGGCGTTTCATCGGTGTCGTTCATGGGCTACAGCGACCATGAAGCGCTCCTAAGCGGGCTGGATGCGGCAAAGGTCGCGCGCGAGCAGTTGAATTTCACCGCCTGCAACAATCTCACCGTCAATATCGACCCGCTCGGCACCAAGCCGCTGAAAGTACTGGATGTCACTCTCAGTGATAGCCAGGTCTGGCTCTACGGCGAGGTTGCAACTGCGACGATCAGGGTTCATTCCGACGGCGTGGAGGCCAATACATTGGGCCTCTATCCGTCCGGCGGCCTCGGCAATACCCACAGGCTGACAGTCAGCGGCACGGCTGACATCGATTTGGCCATGATGGTCAGCTACGACAATCTGCACACCTATGATGCCTCCAAAGCCTCCGGCGCCGTGACCGTCGCAATCGGCGGAGAAGAGTTGCAGACCGTCAAGGGAAGCCGTGGTGATGACGATATGCATCTCGGCGCGCTTGGCGGAACACAGGCGCATAAGACCCAAGTCCTGCTCGGCGATGGGGATGATGTCGTCCACCTGAACGGGGCGTTTCTTGACGGCAGGAAGCATGCGATATTCGCGGGCGACGGCGAGAACACTGTATTGGTGTATGGCGCCATCAAGCATTCGCTTGGCCTGTTCCACCAGTTCGAGCGAATCTATATCACCGACGCCGCCGGGTCCTACGATTTGAAGGGCAGCGGAGTGATGGATGTCAGGCTGTTCGGAACGCCTGACGATATAACGCTCGACCACGTGAACTCCGGTTCAAACATCACGCTGGCCAAGGATCAGACCGCGCCGCTGGAAGTCAATGTTACCAACGCCATGGCTTCGACTGACGACCAGCTCTACATGAGCCTGATAGGCCCCACCACATTTGGCACTTTCACGGAGGGACTGTCGGCGCCCGGGCTTTCCAATCTCTCGGTCTATGGCCAGAACGGGCTGTCCATCTTCATGCTCGATGGTGTCGGCTCTCAATCCGATCCGTTGCAATTAATGATCGGCGGCAGTTCGGAAGTCGATGCTGCCGCGACCAAAGGCTCCACAAACTTCATCTCGAAAATCACCATTACCAACGTCGTCGGCGCCAATATCAGCGGCCTCGAATGGAGCGAACAGGCTTTTGTGGATACCGGTGCGACGATCATTGGCGGGGCGGGCAATGATGTGCTGGCGGGCGGCGCCGGTGGGGATATCATCAGCACCGGCGCCGGCGACAACGAGATCTACGGTTCGGGCGGAGTCGATGCGATCAATCTGACCCTCAACAGCGGGCTCGACGTAATCATCTTCGACCACGAGTCGGAGTCATCCTACGGGGCGGGCGACATGGTCGCCGGTTTCGGCAGTTTCGATGCGATCGACATAGGCGGCGCGGTCGACAGCGTCACGTTCATGGGCAATGTGACGTCGCTGTCCGGCGGGCTAGCGACGCTTTCCGAGAGTCAGACCCGGGCATTCTACGAAACTGCGACACAAGCGCTCTATGTCGATGTCAATCACGATGGAATACTCGATGCCGCGCATGACATGGAGGTGACGCTGGTGGGCGTCTCGTCGATCAGCGGTTTCAACCTCGTCGTCTGAGTGCCTGCGGCACCTCCACATTTCGATCACAGATCATATGCATGGCCGCCAGGCGCATCCTCCCGGTGCACCTGTCGGCCATCGCGTTTATCCGATAGTCCGAAATTCGAATTGCTCAACTGATCCGTTATTGCAACAAGCATCATCTGCAATAAATCTTTTCAGAAAGAGCGGCCCATGAATTACGGCCAGACCAAGCCTTCGATTGCCGTTGCCAATCTCCACCAGATCGCCACGCTGGCCGGCCCGGCGGAATATCGCCTGCCGGACCTCGCCGAGATCCTGCGCGGCTACGTCCATTTCGACGGTTTCAAGATGACCTGGACCGATGAATACGATCGGCAGGCGGGCGTCTGGCATGTTTCGCCGGACATGAGCGCCGGCAGCCAATCCTCGGTTCTGTTTCATCGGAAATTCTACAACCAGATCGAGAACGAAGCGGTTGTTTCCTCAAGCGATCTTTTACGGGGGCGAAAAACCGTCGATAACTGCACGCGCTATGGCGAGGGCTTTTTCGATTCCGAGCTTTATGCGACCATCCTGCAGCCGCTCGGTTTCCGGCATGCGATACGCCTGGTTCTGCGCGGCCCTGACCGTCCCATCGGCTTTCTGACCCTGACGCGTGGCGATGGTGAAAAGCCGTTCTCCGCCGAGGACGAGCGCCGGCTGAACGGTATCGAGGATATCCTGACGCATGCGATGGCCCGCGATGCGATGCAGGACGAGACGCTGCTGGTTCCCGCCAGCGAACAGGCAATGGTCATCTGCGACAGAAGCGGTGCGGTCGTGCATCTGAGTGGCGAGGCCAGGCAGTTTCTGAGTTATATCTTCGCGCCGGCCTTCGCGGTCGGTGATCTCGACCGTACCTTCGCCGAGGAAGCCAAGGCCTGGCTGCTGCCGCTCGTCCAATATACGCTGAAGCCGTCGCAAAGGCGAGCGAACCAGCCACCCGCTCTTTATAGGCGCAACCAATGGGGCGGCTTCTCCGCCCGCGCCTACCGGCTGGATGCGACTGAGGCTTCGCAGGCGAATCTCGTCGGCATCAACCTAACCCGCCATATCCCTCTGGCACTGCGCCTGATGCGGCTTGCCTCGGTCCGGGAATTGCCGCGCCGCGAAAAGGAGGTCTGCCTGAAACTCGCTGAAGGCCGGACGGTCCCGGAAATCGCAGCCGCCCTGTCGATGAGCAACAATACCACCGTCGGGCATGTCTCGTCGCTCTATCAGCGCTTCGACGTCAACAGCCGTGAGAAGCTGATGGTCAGCCTGCTCACCGCTCACTGAGCAGAAATCTGAAACAAATCGTTCAGATTTTTGGAAAACCCCCAAGACCTTGGGGGGAATTTCTCCCCCCGCCCATGCTATCGCCCGGTTAACCGCAGCGAGCACTGAAACATCCGTTCCGGATTCAGCGCCCTTCAACAGATTGGGCATCAGCATGACGACGAAGAAACATAACCTGACTTCAGGCAAGGACCACATTACCGGCAAGGGCGCCAGCGACCTATTTGTCGGTTCGAAATTTGAACTCGGCAGCAATGACGTCCTGAACGGCGGCGCCGGCATCGACACCATTTCGGCGGAACTGACGGGCAAGCATCTGGCGCCGGTGATGAAGAACATCGAGAAGGGCATTTTCACACATCAGGGGAAATCTGCCGTCGGGCTGGATCTTGCCGATGCGCAGCAGATGACCAGTGTCACATTGAAGAATTTCGATGCCAATGCGATCATCAGGAACGCCAGCAATGTTCAGTCGATCGCGCTGAACAATATCGACTACAATGACGTGAAGCTCAGCGGTCTCGACGCAACGAAATTTCCGATGGAAAAAATCTCCTTCAGCAATGCGACCGAGATCTCACTGGCGTTGCAGACCAAAGGCGGTCTCCAGCTTCACAAGATCGATATATCGCTGGACAACAGCTATGTTCGGCTGAATGGCGATCTTTCTGTCGTGGAACTTGCCATCCACTCGAACTCGAAGGGTGAAAATGTCCTTAATTATTACGCTGACGGGACCTTTGAGAGTGTCCAGAAGGTAACGTTGGACGGCAGCGCGTCGCTGGACTTCAACATCAGTCAGACGAGCGCATTCCGTTCAATGACAAGTTTCGATGCCTCAGCGATGGACGGCGCGCTATCGACCCAACTTGAGAGTGATAAGCTCGCACTCGTGCGCGGCGGCTCGGATAATGACCTATTCGCGATATATAAAATGGGCGGCACCCAGGCGCAAAAGGCGGATCTGAACATGGGCGCCGGAGCCGACGAGATCTACATAAACGAATCGATCTTCGACGGCTCCAGAATGGTGCTGAACGGCGGCAAGGGCGTCGATACCGTCCATTACAACGGCATCGATAAAGGCATGGCCGCGGGCTTTACCAAATTCGAGGCGCTGGAAATCGAAAACATATCCGGGACCTACGATCTTGGCGCGAGCTGGAAATCCCTGCGTCTCTACGGCAGCAGCGAATATGCCGACGGTGTTGTCTTCAAGGGAGGAACCAATCTTTCCCTCATCCAGGGCAGTACGGAGAGCGAATGTATCCAGGTTGACGATATCGGCGGCAAGGCCGGACACAAGGCGCAGATCAAACTCGAAACCGGCGATGACATGCTGAAGGTCGTCAACCTCGACCTCGATGCTGCGACCCAGCGTTTCGACGGTGGCGACGGTCATGACGGGATAGCCATTTCCGGAGCGCTTGCCGATGTTGGCGCGATCTTCAAGCATTTCGAATATGCCTATATGTATAATATGCAGGGCAGCTACGATTTCTCCGGATCGGGCATCAATGGCGTGATTTTCGGCACGGCGCCGGTCGGGGTAATGTCGCTGAACGGGATGGAGTCCGGCTCCGCTGTGCAGATCGGCGTCAGCCAGACCACCATCCTCAGCGTCAACATCGAGAACGCCGCCAGTTCGCAAAGCGAATCCCTGACATTGCAGGTCTATTCCGATGCGAATATCGGCTCATCGACATTTGGCCTCATTACTCCGGACCTGTCGAACCTGACCATCGAGGGTACCCAAAGCGCCCATACGGTCTATCTGAGCCAGGTTGGTTCGATGTCGGATCTTGCCACATTGACCGTCACCGGCGACGCCAAGATGACGTTGATCGCATCAAACGCATCGACGAGCTATATCGATGAGATCGTCGTCACCAACACCGCCGGCCTCGATATGTATGGCCTGCTGGACGGATCCAAGGCCCTGGTCTCCTCCGGCGTCGATATCACGGGCGGTTCGGGCGCCGACATCCTGGTCGGCGGTGCCGGCGGCGATACTATTTCGTCCGGCGGCGGCGACAATATCATTCATGGTTCGCTCGGCGTCGACGATATCGACATCGGCGCCGGTGCGCTGGACATGCTGATTTTCCATTCCAGGGATCAATCGGCGTTCTTCTCGGGTGACAATGTCACGGGCTTCAATATCTTCGACGGCATCGACATATCCGAGATCGTTTCCTCCGTGAGCTTCGGCGGCAATTTCGCTGCGTTCAACGACGGTCTCGCGTCCTTGTCGACCAACCATTCGGTGGGTTTCTTCGATACGACCAATGACACGCTCTATGTCGACATCAATCATGACGGCGCGTTGACCGTCGCCCAGGATATGGAATTCCATCTCAATGGACTTGATACGTTCAACTCAACCAGCCTTATCGGCTGACGCCCGGACAGGAACGTTCCAATCGGGTGTAATCAGGCTCTTTTCATCAATATGCCGGAAATCCGCCAGCATTCCGGCGAATTTTTGCGGTGATGGAGCCGTAATCCCATTGTCAACTCAGGGAACCCGCATTGAGCGGGTTTCAACTGACAGGGGTGTCATATGTCTTTCACCGAAGACCAATCGATCCATCCGAACGGCGACCAGACGCCGATCTCCAGCAATGCCGATAATTTCCAAGCGCGACAGAGCGGCTTTTCCAATTTCATGCGCCTGCCGGGCGTCAAATTCATTATCGTCGGCATCATCTCAGTGATGCTGCTGGTTCCAACCCTGCTCGTCTGGGCGCTTGTCGAGGAGCGGGCCGACCGAGCCAGCGAGGTCGCTGCCAAGATCGCCGCCGGCTGGGGTGGCGAACAGGTGATCAACGGCCCCTATCTGGCAGTGCCTTTTTCCGTCAACCGCAGCCAGACCAACCAGAACGGTACAGTGACCTGGGTGAAGGTGACGGAATGGGCGCTGCTGATGCCCGAGGTCCTGAACGTCGATGCCAAACTGCAGACCGAGGCGCGCAGGCTGTCGATCTATTCGCTGCCGGTCTATAACGCCAAGCTTTCCCTCAAGGGCAAGTTAGCGGCCGATGCCGTGGCCAGCCTGTCGCAGGTGGAAGGCGTGCCTGATCTCGAGCGCGCCTTCCTGGTAATGAACATCGCCGATATCACTGGCATCCGCTCGAATGCCGACATCCGCATCGACGGCGCGGCACCGATTTCCTTCGAACCCGGCATGAAGGGGATCACGGCGCTGAAGCCTGCCTTCAACAGCAACTATTACGATCCGCAGCGTTCCGAGACCGGCATCAACCGCCCGATCGGTCGCGACCTGGTCGAAAAAGGCTTCGATTTCGAAATGGAACTGTCGCTCAACGGCTCGGGACGGTTCTCGGTGGCACCCGCGGGCCAGACCACCAAGTTCACGGCCAATGCCAACTGGGCGGATCCCGGCTTCGAGGGCACGTTCCTGCCGGAAACCAAGTCGATCACCGACAAGGATTTCTCTGCCAGCTGGACGATCCCCTATCTGGCGCGCGGCATCGACAAGGTGGTGGCCGGCACGGTCATGCCGCTGTCCAACAGCCTGATGTCAGTCAATCTCGTCGAGCCGGTAAAATTCTACCAGATCGTCTCGCGGACGCTGAAATATTCGATCGGCTTCATCTCGCTGATGTTCTTTGCCGTCTTCATCATCGAACTGAAGAGCGGGCGGATGGTGCACTGGGTGCAATATGTGCTGTCCGGCCTGGCGCTGATCATCT
>JAQGJP010000013.1 GCA_028290545.1 Rhizobium sp.
GTGTAATCAACTTCGAGCGGCATATCGTCCGGATCGGGGTCGGGGGAAACGCCGCATATGAATTGCTCGTGCCCTTCGGGGCGGAAGTAGACACCGGATTTGTCGACCACCAAAGGACAATTGTCGATCGGGCTGCGGCAGGAAAAGGAGAAAACGTTCCGGAGCCGAGGCTTGACCGGAAGATCGATACCGACGGATGCGGCGAGCGGAGCCGACCAGCAACCAGCCGCCAGAACAAACACATCACCGTCTATCTGCGAGCCATCTGTCAGTTCGACGGCTTTAACGCGATTATCGGTTTCCAAAAAGCCAGCTGCTTTTGCGTTGATATACATGCATCCCAATGCCTTGGCTTTACGGACGAAGCCCTGCAACAGGCCGTAACCGTCGAACCATCCCTCTCCGGCGAGGCCGAGGCAGCCCAGGGATATACCGTCGAGCGAGATCCACGGAAACCGTTTTGCGATTTCATCAGGCTGAAGCAGTATGTTCCTTGCACCCCGGCCCAACTGGATCTCGTGGTTGTCCCGCATTGCCTGTTCACCAGAAGCCCCGGCGATCAGGAAGTAGCCCTTCTCGTGAAACCCGACGTCGGGTTGTTCATTGTCCAGGGCAAGCGCCACTGGGGACCGCCGCAAAAAATCGGCGCCGAATGTGGCCAGGTCAATGTTGGCCGGCGTGGAAAACTGCTGCCGCATTCCCGATGCGGATAGTGCTGATGATGCCCTGGCATAGGTCGGGTCACTCTCAAGCACGAAGATCTCGTCGCGATTGCCTGGCCGGCTTGCGAGAAAATACGCAGTTGAACTGCCCATGACCCCGCCGCCGACGATCACGACCCTGCGCCCGGACATTTTCATCGACCTGCTCCCCAAACTGGTTCGTGCTCGCGCGCATTCGAGACGCCCAATGCCCTGTCGATCAGTGCTGACTGGTCCTGCTCGTGCAGCCCATGGAAGCTGCCGGCAGGTGAGCCCGAAGCGCTTCGTGCGACCACTTGCACGCCTGGCTGTTCCCAATGGACTTGGCGCAAAACAGTCTCCAGCCGGGGCCGGAGATACTCAGCCGAGCCCATATTCTCGGGCTCTTCCTGGAGGAAAACTGCAACTGCCGTCTGCCACGGCCCGAGAATCTCAGCGAGTTCCCTTGCCGGAAACGGCGCAAGTTGCTCGATGCGAACGACGGCGATGTCTGTGAGACCGCGCTCGTCACGCCGCCGCTCGAGTTCGTAGGCAATTTTCCCACTGCAGAAGATCACCAATGCTGTTGGCCGTTGGCTTGCAGGCTTGCTTGAAAGCACAGGCAGGAACGTGGCGTCGATCCCAAAATCTTCGATCGGAGACAAGGCAGCCGGATGCCTGAGCAACGCTTTTGCGCTCAGCAACACCAAAGGACGCTTTTCCGTCCGCTTCGCCTGCGCGCGGAGCAGGTGGAAATAGTTTGCGGGTGTGCTTGGCATCGCCACATCGAGATTGGCCGGTTGGCTTAGCTGCAGGAACCGCTCCGTGCGTGCGGAGGAATGTTCGGGCCCTTGTCCATCCAGACCATGCGGAAGCATGAGAATGAGATTGCTGTCGACATCCCACTTCTCTTTGCCCGATGCCACAAACTGGTCGATGATAATTTGGGCGCCGTTGGCAAAATCGCCGAACTGTGCTTCCCATATGACGAGGCAGTCCGGTCGGGCGAGTGAGTAGCCATATTCAAAGCCGAGGATTGCATACTCCGACAGCGGACTGTTACGGACATCGAACATGGACCGGTTCTGGTTCGCGCGACCTATCTGGACGAGCCTCTCGCCCGTGCGGACGTTGTTGAGTTCGAAGTGACGGTGGGAAAAAGCACCTCTGACGACGTCCTGGCCGGTCAAACGCACGGAAATACCGTCGGAGTTGATCGTCGCAAAGGCGAGGGCCTCGGCGGTCGGCCAGTTTATACCGGTTTGCTGCAGCTGCGCTCTGCCGCGGACAATTCGCTCCAGCCGTCGGTCGATCGGGAAATCAGCAGGGGGTTCGGACAAAGTCACGAGAAGGTCTGACAGAAGCGAAACATCGACGCCGGTTTGCGGCCGGAACGTTGTAGCCGCGGTCACTATCGGCTTCACAATCCTCGGCGTGCCGAGGTCTTTCTTGACCTCGTCGAAGACAGTTGAAAAGTGAGCCGCGTAAGAGGTCTTCCAAGCCTCGATCGCCTCCTCCGTCGCAAGCCCCTTATCAATCAGATACTTGGAGCAAATGTCGGCAAGTTGCGGATGTGTGTCGATGGTTTGATATAGAACAGGCTGGGTGAACCGGGGTTCGTCAATCTCATTGTGTCCATTTCGTCTGTAGCACACAAGGTCGATCACGCTATCGCGCTGATGCGAGCAGCGGTAATCGACAGCAATGTCGGCGGCTTTTGTCACTGCTTCAATCGCGTCGCCATTGGCATGGAGAATGAGACTGTCGGTCGCTTTCCATGCTCCAGTACAGTATCTCGATGTTCGCGCCTCTGCCGGGTTGGTCGTGAAGCCGATTTGATTGTTGATGACGATGTGAACGGTGCCGCCGGTCGAGAAACCCGACAATCCTGAAAGCTGCAAAAGTTCAGCAATCGAACCCTGGCCAATCACCGCGGCGTCCGTGTGCAGGATAATGGTGGCTATCGATTGGCCCGTGGAATCCTGCAGGCCCCTTGCCTTACCGATGACGACTGGATTGACGGCTTCGAGGTGAGAGGGGTTTGGCAGCAGATCTATGATCATCTGGCGTCCGCCGCCGACATCGACCGTCCCCTCCCATCCAAGATGATACGGAACGTCGGCAGCTGTTTGATTGGCAAACGGATGCTTGCCGGAAAATTCAGCAAGCGTCACGGAAAGGGGGCGGCCGAGAGCGTTGCTGAGCAGGTTCAAACGTCCCCGGTGCATCGTACCGATGACCACCTTATCCACGCCTTGGACAGACAACCGCCAAAGCATGCGCTTCAAAAGCAGGACCACGGCTTCCGCGCCTTCGGCGCCGAATCGCTTCTTCGCGGTGAACTTTTTCTCCATGAGGCGTTCGAATTCGGTCGCCTCCACGATTGTGCGTCCAAATTCGGCCCAATCGGCCGATTGACTTTCGTAGGCCTCGAAGGCGGCATAAGCCCAATTTCGCAGCTGTTCGCCGTCGATGTGTTCGGTTTCGAGGCCGAGGGTGCCGCAATAGACGTCCGCCAAGGCCTTATAGTCCAACTCGCCGGCACCTGGGGCAAGCGACGCCGCTCGATCCAAGGCTGTGAGCGTTGAGGTAGCCGGGGCGAGGGGGTCGAGCGCCGCAACGAGGTGCCCTTTCTGACGCAGCAATCGCCGTATCTCATCGACGCTCGCCGTCGCCGGCGCCGGCGATGGAACAGTGTCGCCAAGCAAACTCAGCGGCAAATGCCATGCGGGATCGACCTGGTTCGGATCCTCTTTAAATCGAGCAAGGAGTTGTTCCAAATAGTTGAGATTGTCCCGGGTCAAGAGAGAGCCAAGGCTGGCCGAAAGGATGCGGTCTGCTAACATTTGTCTTTCTTCCAATGCGACGGCTTCTAATCGTCTAAATTGCCTGCAGTGTCTTTAGTACAACTCTTCTATCAGATATGTTTTATGAGCATGGGCGGGAGTTAACTTCCAGCCTGACAGAAAAAAGAATTGAGTGAAATCAGCACGTTGTGATTCAGTTTGTTTGCAAAGTCGAACGGAGATCACGCAGTGGCCTAGACTGCTTTCACCCGAAAGAGATATGAGCGCAAGACAGGCGGTTATGCAAGCGATGTGACTGATGAGGAATGGGGATATAAGGAGGATTTCCTGTACATCGTAGCTCGCTCACAGAAGCGAAGATGAGACAGGCAAGGAATGCATGAAAACAGTCCACCGGACTGTTTTCCGGCGAACGGGCCGGGGAAACCTATGGCAGAACAGGCTGTCAAGGTTAACCTGACATGACCATCCCGGCCATTGGTCGCGAGCGGAGCGCGGCAGAAAGCCACCCCACGAATGTCTGGGCGGATTTGGCGTGAGGCGAACCGGTATCGTAAACCGCCGCATAGGTCGGGCCGGCAACACGGATATGTGGCCAGGGCTCGATAAGTTCGCCCTTGGCCAGAAGATCGCCGAGGATTTCCAAAGGGCATACCAGGGGTCCTCCTCCCGCCAGCGCTGCCTCAAGCGCAACATAGAAATGCGGATAGGTCGTCACTTTGGGTGGCATCCGGCCGAGCCCGGCAGCTTCCAGCCATGCGTCCAGCTCTCCTTGGCGGGTGGCGGCGCACAGGAGATGGCATGAAGAAAGATCAGCCGGTGTCCGCAGGCGCTGCAGCTCCGCGGCCTTGGGAGAAATTGCCAGAATCAGCTTTTCGCGCAGAAATGGCGTTGTGGTGAGGTGGCCGGGCGCCCTCGGATTCGATCGGATCGCCACATCGAACGGGATATCCAGCCAAGTCTCAAGACTATCGGTCTGGCGCAGCTGCACCTTGATCCGCTCGTGTTGTTCGGAAAAACTCCAGACTCGCGGAATAAGCCAGCGCATGGCGAAAGTGGAGGGTGCGAGTACTTTAAGTACTTTCGCATCCGCATCGACGCGCAGGCTGTTGACGGCATCGGCAATCAGATCCCAGGCCTGATCTGTCGCAGAAGCGAGCGACATCGCTTCTTGAGTGGGCAGCATATGTTTGCGGTTCTTTTGAAAAAGCGGACGCCCGATCCATTCCTCCAGCGTCGCAACCTGCTTGCTTATGGCGCTGTGAGTAACATATAGTTATTCCGCCGCATTTGTGACACTTCCAAGACGAACTACACTCTCAAAGGCAATCAATGCCTTCATTGGAGGAAGTTTTCTTTCCATATGTTCCAATTCCTCACACAAACTAGACAAAAATTCAATTTACTAACGATATCCATGTCGCGATAATAGCAATAAGATTACTTAAGTGATCTTGATAAGTACTATCAACAGGATAGCATATCTCTATTTGATGACATGCTCATGAACACGGAGAGCGGGAATTTGCCGCGAGATCAACACATAATCGAACCGCTGATTGTCAATGGACGCAGTTATCGTCAGCCAGCGAAGCCTGTCGTCGTGATCTGCTTCGATGGATGCGATCCCGCCTATCTTGAGGCAGCCAAGGCCGCAGACGCCATTCCGGCACTCTCCTCAATGATGACGGATGGTTTCCACGGCATCGCGCTGGCGGCCATGCCGACATTCACCAATCCCAACAACATCGCCATCGTCTGCGGCGCGCCGCCAGCCGTCACGGGGGTCGCCGGCAACTATTATCTCGATCGCGAGACGGGCCGCGAGGTCATGGTGCTCGATGGGCATCAGATGAAGGCGGACACGATCCTGGCGCGCTTTTCGGCCGCCGGCGCCAATGTCGCCATCGTCACTGCCAAGGACAAGCTTCTAAAAGCGTTGGCGCGAGGGCATACGGGGATCGTCGTGTCGGCAGAATCGCCGGCAGAGGCTGTTGCGGCGATCGGTCCGATCGGCGATACCGCTGGCACACCAGACAAATATTCCGCCGACCTGTCGCTCTTCGTGCTCGATGCCGGCGTTGCTCTGATGGAGCGGCATGGCTGCGACATCATCTATCTGTCGCTGTCGGATTATGTGCAGCACAAGCATGCGCCGGAAGAGCCGGAAGCGCTTGCCTTCATGCGAGCAGTCGATCGGCGGGTCGTCCGGCTGCTTGAATTGGGCGCGGTCGTCGGTATCGTCGCCGATCACGGCATGAACGATATGGCATTGCCGGATGGCGCTGCGCGCGTGCTTTATGTCCAGGACGAGATCGAAAAGGTGTTCGGTCCCGGCGCGGCACGCGTCATCTGCCCGATTACCGATCCGTTCACGCGTCACCACGCATCGCTCGGCGGCTTTGTCCGCGTCTACCTGATGCGCGACGATATCGATGTGGAGACCGTAAGCCAGCATATTGCCGGGCTGGACGGCGTGGAAATCGCCTTGGCCGGTGCGCAAGCATGCGAGCGCTACGAACTGCCGCTCGAAGGTGAAGGCGACATCGTGGTGGTGGCTAGCCCTGGAGTGGCGCTGGGTGCGGCGGCTGCCGAGCACGATCTGTCCCAGCTTGCCGGCCAGCGCCTGCGCTCGCATGGCGGCA
>JAQGJP010000014.1 GCA_028290545.1 Rhizobium sp.
CCCCAACAATCCTTCCCGTGCCCAGAAATACCCGCTCGACAAGGACCTCTATGCCCAGCGCCACCTCATCGAATGCTGCTTCTCCAAGCTCAAGCACTTTCGCAGGGTCGCCACCCGCTTCGAGAAACCGCTAGAAACTACCTGGCGGTCGTCACAATCGCCGCTATCGTCCTATGGATCAGATAAGTGTCCACACGACCTAGCTGACATAGGACGAAGCATGGATAACGCTCCATGCTCGCCCAATGTCGCGAGCGCGATGTTGGCTACCGAAAGCGGGAAGCTGCGCGAACTGATTTCCCAATTCAATTTCGTCGAAGAGGCTCGACGTGAAGAAGAACAATAGCGTGCGGCAAGATCATAAGACGCCCCCAGTCGTAAACCGACGAATACCACCATTGCCTCATCTTCAGGATGTGTCCTTTAGAGTTGGCCAAAAAGTTCCAAATTGTTCCAAAACGGCGGTAACAAAGACGGCGGAGCGACAGTGATGTTCTTACGGCTTTCGACCCGAGCCCTGCGTGTGATATCCTTTGCCGGATGGACGGCCGCACGAAGGACGAGCTAGCAGTGAACGTTACATATGGCGGCCATGCCGCGAATTCTGAAGACAGTAAGCAAGACATACAAGCTCGTGTGCCTCTTGCCCGAAGGGTTGCGCAGCGCATCCAAGACGACATTTTCGCCGGGAAGTTCGTCGATGGCGCCAGATTGCCGCCACAGCGCGAACTGGCTGTGGAGTTCGGCGTGAGCCGGACCATTCTGAGCAAGGCGATCGCATCGCTCGAGAGGTCGGGCATCGTTCGTACCGAAGTCGGGAGCGGCTCCTACGTGTCCCTGCCGGTCAAGACTTCGGAGGCCAGAGTTTCCGGTTTCACGATCGCCGGCGACTATCAGAAGCTCGATATCTGCCGATTCCGGCACGTCGTCGAAGGCGCCTGCGCGCGATTGGCTGCAATGCGCGTCACGGACAATGAAATCGAAGAACTAAGATCGAATGTCGCGCTGTTCAAAGAGCAGGTTCGCACAGAGGATTTTCACGCCAGCGCGCAGACCGATGATGCGTTTCATCACCTGATTGTGCGGATCGCGGGCATGAAACTCTTCATGGACATCCACAATATGGTCAGACCGATGCTTCTGGATGCGCTGAAAATGCCCGTCAATGTTCAAGGCAGGGGCTGGGAGCCGGTCGTTGAGCATGAGCGTATTCTCGAAGCACTCAAGCGGCGTGATCCGGACGAGGCGGTCTACTATATGCAATCCCATATTGTCCGCAGTTCCGAGCGCCTTGGCTTCCTTTTACCTGAAGACGTCCTCTGACGGCATCGTAAACTTAACATTCGACAGCCAAGCCAGTGCAATGCTTGCGGGGTTCAGGCGGATTGAAGGCGTGCGATTTGCCGCCATGGTTGCATGGCGCCGTCTCGGAGTTCGCGATGGTGGGATGAAGGCAATATCGTGGCGGGGAATACGGCAATGCCTCGCGCCGCTAATATGTCTTCGACCATGGGCAGGCTCAGCGGAAACCGAAAGTACAGCCACACAGCGTGTACGATAACTTCGGAGGGAAAGCGATGACGGCGACAACGCGGATTACGGACAATTCTGGTCATGCACTCGGATCGCATCTCGGTAATGACCCGGTTAATGTTACGATGCCGCGGATGATGATGGTAATCCAGCGCGGCCTGTCTAAAATCATCAATCATGGGCAATCGTCCTTGGATTGGAATGGGTCGGCGGAAGCGGCACACCGCTCCCGCCGAGGGGCCGTTACTCTGCGAGTTCGCGCATGACATGGATCAGGTCGGACTTGCCTTCGAAGCCAATGCCCGGCAATTCCGGCATCGTGATGTGCCCGTCGATGACCTTTACGCTGTCCGGGAAGCCGCCATAGGGCTGGAAGAGGTCGGGATAGCTCTCGTTGCCGCCAAGGCCCAGGCCGGCGGCGATGTTGAGCGACATCTGATGACCGCCGTGCGGAATGCAGCGCGAGGGCGACCAGCCGAACTGGCGTAGAACGTCGAGGGTACGGAGGTATTCGACGAGACCGTACGAAAGCGCGCAGTCAAACTGCAGGAAGTCGCGGTCGGCACGCATGCCGCCGTAGCGCAAAAGGTTGCGCGCGTCCTGATGCGAGAACAGATTCTCGCCGGTTGCCATCGGGGAATCGTAGAATTCAGAGATGGCCGCCTGCAAAGCGTAGTCGAGCGGGTCGCCGATTTCCTCGTACCAGAACAGCGGATAGTCGCGCAGCATTTTGGCGTAGGCGATTCCCGTCTCCAGATCGAAGCGGCCGTTGGCGTCTACAGCGAGCTTAGCATCGGGGCCGATTTCCTCGAGGACAGATTCGATACGTCTCCGGTCTTCATCGATAGATGCGCCACCGATCTTCATCTTCACTACGTTGTATCCGCGGTCGAGGTAACCGCGCATTTCCTTTCGCAGCGCGCTGTTGTCCTTGCCCGGGTAGTAGTAGCCGCCGGCGGCGTAAACAAAGACTTTGGGGTTCGCTTCCCGCCTCTTCATGTCGGCCAGCATGCGGAACAGCGGCTTATCTTCGATCTTGGCGACCGCATCCCAGATCGCCATGTCGATGGTGCCGACAGCGACCGAGCGCTCGCCGTGACCGCCGGGCTTCTCGTTCATCATCATGGTCGACCAGATTTTGTGCGGATCGAGGTTCGTGCCTTCGTCATTCACCAGGCTTGCCGGATCGGCTTGCAGGATGCGGTCCTTGAAGCGTTCGCGGATCAAACCACCCTGGCCGTAACGACCGTTGGAGTTGAAGCCGTAGCCCACGACCCGGCGGCCGTCCTTTACGACGTCGGTCACGACGGCGACGAGGCTCGCGGTCATCTTCGAGAAGTCGATATAGGCGTTACGGATGTGCGAAGCGATTGGCTTGGTGACTTCGCGTACGTCTACGATGCGCATTTTGCTCTCCGTTTATTTATAGGATTGGTTGTCAGGTTAGTACTGGGCGTCGTGTGAGCCAGCGGCGATCTGGCGGGGCGCGTCCCCCGCGTTGTTCGGCGATGAAGGATCCTGTGTCACGGTCAAGCGCGCCTTCCCACTTGGCAATCGCGATGGTCGCGACGCCGTTGCCGATCAGGTTCACCACGGCCCTTGCCTCGTTCATGAAGCGGCCACAACGAGCAGGAAGGACAAGACCCGCGATCGGGATCATCGCTGGACAGTGTCGCGGCGAGCGTGACGAAGCCGCACCTGCGACGCCTGCCGATCCCTTCGACGTCAACAGCAGGACACCGAGAAGCAAGAGCTGGCCTCCGATTCCGAGCGGCGTGTTGGTCGCCTGCGCAACGAACACGCCCATGATTTTGAATTTGTTGCCTACAATTCCCGAGTTGGGCAGAACTACCGTCGAGGCATTTGATCCCCAGCAACAGATTCTAGTATCGCTGCCGTGATCGACTTGGTCCGGTCACGACCAGGTAACGTGCCAATGCCGTTGGCAGTTGTCTCCTCCAAGGCCGTCATTATGCGCTCGGCCGCCAGCCCTTCCCCTAGGTGTTCCAGCATCATGGCCCCGGACCAGATGGCGGCTATCGGATTGGCGATGCCCAGATGGGCGATGTCCGGTGCCGATCCATGCACGGGCTCGAACATCGACGGCGCGTTCTTGACAGGGTTGATGTTTGCCGAAGCGGCAAAGCCCAGACCACCTTGGATGGCTGCCCCGAGATCGGTGAGGATATCGCCGAACAGATTGGAGGCAACCACGACATCAAGGGTCTCCGGCTCCATCACCATTCGCGCCGCCATTGCATCGATATGGTAACTCGTCACCTCGACGTCAGGGTATTCTGTACCGAGCTGCCGGGAAATCTCGTCCCAGAAAACCATTGAGTGCTTCTGGGCGTTTGACTTCGTCACCGAAGCCAGCTTGCCGCTGCGGGCACGGGCTTGCTCAAAGCCAAAGCGCAGGATGCGCTCAACCCCGGTTCGGGTAAAGATCGACGTCTCGACCGCCACCTCGTCGGAGGTGCCCTGATGCACACGACCACCCGCGCCGGAATATTCTCCCTCAGTGTTCTCGCGGATGCACAGAATGTCGAATTTCTCGGTTTTGAGCGGACCCTGAACACCGGGCAACAACCGGTGCGGCCGTATATTGGCATACTGCACAAATGCCTTGCGAATTGGCAGCAGAAGTCCATGCAGGGATACCGAATCCGGGACCTCCGCCGGCCATCCGACTGCGCCCAGAAGAATTGCGTCGAAGCCGCGTAAACTCTCGATTCCATCAGCCGGCATCATCGCGCCCGTCTGCTTGTAGAAAGCGCAGGACCAAGGAAATTCGGTCGATTTCAGAGAAAACCCCGAAATGTCCGCGACGGCCTGCAATACCTCCCATGCAGCTGAAATTACATCGGGACCGATGCCATCTCCGGGGATCAAGGCGATCGAATAGCTTTTCATGGATAGCATTCCTCAAGTCTGGCGGCTGGATATCGGTCCCGATGGGGTGCTTCAGCTCTTGCTGAGCCTGGCGCGGATTGCTGCCACACCGGCAAGCGTCAGCTGGATCAAGGCAGGATCCATCGCGATGGGCTGCGAGGAGAATTTTGCAATGACGATATCGTTGTTGCGGTCGGCAAAGACATTCTGGCCGTGGACGCCGACACCGAAGATCATGGGAGCCTCGCCGTTCAGAACATACCACTTGCTTCGGTAGTGAATGGGCAGGTCCGGGATATAGTCGAGGAAGTCCCCCCCGTTCCATGCTTCGCGATCACCCTGTGTCATGATGTCGTCGATCCACGCTTCCGGTACGACCTGGAGACCGCTGACACGTCCACGATTGACCAGCAACTGGCCGACGCGTGCCAGATCGCGTGTTGTCGTGCACAGCCCACCCGCGCAGCGGGGCGCTCCGAAACGGTCGACCGTTATGTAACCACTGGTCTCCGCACCCATCGGCCGCCAGAGATGCTCGCTGAGAAGATCGGCATAGCGCTTGCCCGTCACCCGTTCCAAAACCCATCCGAGGAGATCGGTGTTGGGGGACACATAGTGGAAGTTCCCGCCATTCTCTCCGTCCACCTCGATGAGTTGGGCGAAGAAACTGCGAAGATCCCCCGGTTCATCTCCTGCCGTCACAGGATCCCATCCCTGCGCCTTGCGGTATGCGATGATGGCGCCACCGGCGGCCTGGTAGTTCTCTTCGAACTTCACACCGACGCGCATGTCGAGGAGATCGCGCACGCTCGCATCGGCATAGGCCGTTTCCCTGACCTCGGGAATGATCTCGGTGACACGCTGGCTTGGGTCGAGCTCACCCCTGTCCGTGAGGATACCGGCGAGCAATCCCAGCATTGACTTGGAAACGGACATCAGGATGTGTGGGGTAGTGGCGGACATACGCGGGCTGTAGGACTCGTGGACGATCTGCCCCTTGTGCAGGATGACCAGACCGTCGGTATCGGTGCGATCGATGAATTCGCCGAATGTCAGCGAACTGCCGTCGAATGGGATACTCAGATCGGACAGATCGACAGGAGCATGCGGCAAGGCAGTCGCGGAAGCTCCGGCGCCGGAAACGTCCGCCGAAGGAATGATTTCACGAACATGGGTAAAAGACCACTTGTTGAATGGTGGCTTTCTCCAGTTTGCAAGCGTCACTTGGGCAGCCGCTGTGGGCGGAAAGCCGGTCATCAGTTCATCGTGTTTCATGACAAATCCTTCCTCGCGACGCGTTTTGCACGCGCCGTTCAAGGTGCTGTTGTTGGTGTGGGTTCACGCCGTCTGCGGATGGGCTCGCTCCAGCGCAGGTGGGATGAATTCTTGTTTTATTTCAGGTGCATGCCCGAGAAAGTCGAGCAGCGAGAGCTTGAGCGCCCGCACCTCGATATTGCGGACGATGAAGACAATACGGCTCGCGCGACTGTCGTCCGGCCAGTCGGAGAGATGCCTTGGCGGGTGAATGTGATTGCGGACAACGTCGAGCACGATCGGTCCGGCGGCGCCAGGTACCGTAAGCAATCCCTTGATCCTCAGCACGTCGTCGGCATAGTGGTGCACGAAGGCCGACAGCCAGACCGCAAATGCCGTCCAATCGACCGGCTGCAGCGTCTCGAACAACACGTTTTCAATGTTGGCGTGGCGTGCGGTCAGTGCTGGCGCACAGCGAATCCAGGATATTGCCGCTTCGCTCGTCCCATCCGTCTCAAACAGCGCTTCGACATCGTCGCCTGTTGCCATTTGCCCCTGAAGGTCGAAAATTCCGGCACGGACGTTGATTCCGGCAATCATTCCCGTCAGGCTCCCAACGGCATCTTCCTCGATAAGATCGGTCTTGGTCAGGGCGATGCGATCGGCGATGGCGATCTGCTGCAGGCACTCTTCATGCGCCCCGATTTGATGAGCACCATTCATAGCATCGACTGTGCACACGATACCGGCCAGCCGTGTTTGCCTGCGCAGCATGGGATCGGTACCGAGTGTTTGGGCAATCGGGCCGGGATCGGCCAGCCCCGTCGTCTCGATGACGATCCGGTCGAACTGCCGGCCTCCAGCTACGGCCTTGGCATCGAGCAGGTCGCGCAGGGCCGACTGCAGATCGGTTCGAATGACACAGCAGACGCAGCCGTTCTTCAGCACCACGCTATTGCCTTCGACATTGCTGACAAGCAGATGGTCGAGACTGATTTCCCCGAACTCGTTGATGATCACGGCGGTGCGAGGGCCATCGCCGCGTTCGAGCAATCGCTTGAGCAGCGTTGTCTTGCCCGAACCGAGGAAGCCGCCGAGCACGATAACAGGAACACGCCTATCCAGAGGGGCCGTCATTGCAGCCGATCCCGTTTGACGGTGCGAAAGGGGGCCAGTGGATCGACAGTTTTGCGGCCGATCTCGGCGGCAGCAAGCCAGACATGGGAGAGATCGTCGACCACGCGCGTAGCTCCCGTCAAGCTACGGACGATCATGCCGCCACTGGATTCCGACACCTTTGTGCCAGTCGCAGCCAGCATGCGATTGACATGGCGGAGGCGCTTCTGCCGTGCAGCCAAGCGAGGTCCTTCGATAGCCGCGCATTCAAGCCATTCAGGTCCGCCTTGCAGCACTCCGCACGCTCCACACATGTCTTTTCTCCCTTGTCTCAGAGACCGCTTGTGCCACCGACCTCGACATTGCTGCCGAAAGGTGACCGTTTGCGGAAGTCCTCGGCAATGTCGGCGAAGGTGACCATGCGCACGCCCGAATGCGACATCATGTATTCGATCAGCCGCTCGATCATCATCAGCACATGCGGCTTGCCGGCACTGTCGGGATGGATGGTGATCGGGAAGACCGCATAGTCATGATGGCGGTACACCCAGTCGAACTGATCCTTCCAGATCTCCTCGAGTTGCCGGCCGGTGACCCAGCCATGGCTGTTGGTCATCGCCTTGACGAACATGGTCGGCGGAGCATCGTCGAGATGCCAACTGGCCGGGATTTCGACGAGATCGACGGCCTCTCCGGCGACCCAGGGCTTCATCCAGTCCTTGGCCTCGCCAGAATAGTCGATCTTCGTCCAGCTGTCGCCGACACGTAGGTAATGGGGGTGATAGTCATCCTCCATCAGGCTGCTGTCATATTTTATACCGCGCGACAGCAGCAGTTCGACTGTATTGGGGCTGAGTTCCCACCATGGCGCCATATAGCCGATCGGCGCCACCCCGGATGCCTTCCTGATCACTTCGATCGTGCGGTCAAGCACATCGGATTCCTGCTGGCGGGTCATGGCGAGCGGGTTTTCGTGAAGATAGCCATGCACGGCGATCTCGTGGCCAGACTCGACCAGCATGTCGGCCGCACGCGGAAAGCTCTCCATCGAGTGGCCCGTCACGCCCCAAGTCGTCTTGATGCCGTAGCGCTTGAACATGTCGAGCAGGCGCGGCACGCCGCGCTTGGCGCCGAACACGCCTCGTGAAATATCGCATGGCGAGTCCTCGCCACCGAATGAACCGATCCACAGTGCGACGGCGTCGAAATGCGGATTGATGCTGACTTGAATGTCCTTCACTGTCGTCATGACTTGTCCCTTCTTCCTCAATTGTTGTCGCGCATGGAAAGCACGGCTGCGATCAGCACGACGCCGTAGATCACATTGCGAACGGCCTCTGGCAGGGTCGTGGCCGAAAGCATGCTGCTCAATGCAGTGAGCAGCAACGCGCCCGCGAAAATGCCGAGGTAGTGCCCGCGCCCGCCGCGGATGTCGGTACCGCCGAGGACCACGACAGCGATCGAAGCGAGCAGGTATGGGCGCCCCATGTCATAGGTCGCCTGATTGTTGAATCCCGCAAGCAGGATGCCGGCCAAGGCCGCGCAGAGGCCGCTCAACACATAGGCGCCGATCAGCACGCTGCCGGCTCGGATGCCTGAAAGACGAGCCACCCAGACGCTGTTTCCCACCGCGATCAGCCTGTGGCCGAAGACACTGCGGTTGAGCAATAGGAAGGCTGTGACAGCAAATAGGAAGAGGAACCATACTATTGGCGGCAACCCAAGCATGCGGCCGTTTACGAAGGCCGACAATACTGGCGGCACATATCCCGTCGGTGCACCGCCGCTGATGATCAGCGTAAGACCCTCGAGAATGCCCGCCACCGCAAGTGTGACGATTATCGGCGACAGGCCGAAACCGACGATCAGCGCGCCGTTGAACAGACCGATGCCGGCGCCGATCGCCAGGGCAAGCGGAATGGCCCAAGCGGCATTGGCATCGAGCGCGCCGGAATAGGTTGTCAGTACAACGGCTGGCATTGTCATCGTCCAGGCGACGGAGAGATCCAGTCCACCCGAAATCACGACGGCGCCCTGCCCGAGACCGAGGATCGCGAGAAAGCTCGTGAAGACCAAGATGGACATGAGGTAGGTCGGCAGCGAGAAACCGGATCCGTAGATTGCTGCAGATGCGGCGATCGTCACAATGCAGAGCACGATTGCCGGCCCGACCATGCGGATGAATGGCAGATGAATGCGCCAATCGGCCTTCTCCGCTCTGGCAGGAGCAGTAGCACCCTCCGTCAGCGCAAGCGGTGTCGAAATAGTTGGCACATCACCTTTGGCGAACTTTGCTCGCGTTCCGAAACGCTTCAGCGCGACATAGGCCGGCATGGCGCGATTTGCGGAAAAGGCGAAGACCGCGACGATGAGGATGATGCCTTCCACAACGGGCACGTAATAGGTCTGGATGCCTGAAATCAGCATGATCGTGGTGATGATGCCGAGGCTGATCGCACCAAACACCGCTCCAACCGGCGTGCCGCGACCACCGCCGATGGCGACACCGCCCAGCACGACCGATGCAAACAGTTTGAGCAGCATCGGTGCGCCGATCAGCGGATCGCCCGAGGCCGTATTTGCCGTGATGGCCAGACCCGCAAAACCATAGAACAGTCCGGCTAGAAGATAGGACGTGAAGCGAACCCGATCGACATCGACACCGTTTGAACGCGCGCTTTCAGCGTCGCTGCCAATGGCCTGCAGCATGAGGCCGAGACGGCGGCGGCGCAGATAGACCCAGATGCCGATCACGACGGCGACCACGACAACAGAAGCTGGCAGTACACCGACTGCGACATCGCCGACAAACAGCATCGACGTGGCATCGGAGAAAAAGCCTCCCGGCGAAGGCATGATCAACAATGCGACGCCCTGGGCTATGAACATGATGGCCAGCGTCACGACGACCGGCTGGAGCCTGAGATAGCTGACAAGGAGGCCATTGATCGCCCCGCAACCACCTCCGATCGCAAGCACGATCGCCAGAGCCGAGAGCGAATAGGCTGTGAAGCCCATGTTACTTTCGCCGATCAGGCTGACAAGGCTGACATTAACGAGCGAAATGATCGCGCCCGCCGAAAGGTCGATGCCGCCGGCGATGATGACAATACCGAGACCCAGGGCACCGATCGCCAGCGGCAGCGCATTCGCCACCACCGTCGAAATATCGAAATATCCGATGCCGCGCGGCTTGAGGACATGCAATACGAGAAGGCACAGGACGAGCAGTAGAAGCGCGATGGTTGCGCCTTTCTGCTCGCCAAACACTGCGATATGGCGACGTGGCTTGTGTATCTCGGGTTCAGTGGACACTGCGAGCGCGGCCATCACCACCTCCATAGTTGGCCTGCCCGAGGGCGGCACCCATGATTGCCACTTCGCTGATGGCCTGATCTTCAAGGTGCGTCGCCACTCTGCCGCGATAAAGCACAATCACCTCGTCGGCGAGGTTGACCAGTTCGGCAATCTCGGTCGAATAGAACAATATCGTGCCGCCGTTTTCCGCAAACTGCCGCATCAAGGCGTATATCTCGGCCTTGGCGCCGACATCAATGCCGCGTGTAGGATCAAAGAGCATCAGAATGCGGGCACCGGTCATCAGCCACTTGGCCAGAACGATTTTTTGCTGGTTGCCTCCACTGAAGACCTTGGCCGCGCTCCATACGGCGCGTTCAGCGAGATTGAGTTTCGCAAACATGGTGCGGGCGATGTCCGCCTGGCGTCGACGGCTGACCAGTCCATAGGAGGCATAGCGCGAAAGCTGTGGAATGGTGGCATTCTCAGTGCCATCAAGAGACAGAAACAGGCCCTCGGTCTTGCGGTCCTCCGGGACCAGACTGATGCCGATGCCGGCCGATATCGCGTCGGTGGGTGCCGTAATATCGACCAACTTGCCGCGAACGAGAATGTCGCCGGCGGTCTTCTGTTCGAGCCCGAAGAGCGAAAGGAACAATTCCTTCTGGCCCATGCCTTCCAGCGCTGCGACGCCGAGGATGCGGCCCGGGTGCAGTTTCAGGGACACGTCGCGCAACTGGCCTGCAGTCGAGAGCGAGCGGGTTTCCAGAAGCGGCTCGGCTTGATCAGCGATCGGCATGGAGACAGGTCTCGGCGGATAGATGGTGTCAAGGGACCGGCCGATCGTCTGGCGGATAATTTCCTCATCAGAGACATCGCCGGTTTGGAATGTCGCGACATCCCGCCCGTTGCGCAAAATCGTCAGCTTGGAACAGAATTCCCGCACCTCCGGCATGCGATGACTGATGAAGAGTATGGTGACACCCTGCGCACGCAGCATTTCGATGCGGTCGCCGAGCCATTGGACGTCGCGAGCTGAAAGCGAGGCCGTTGGCTCGTCGAGCAGGAGTATGCGTGGTTTGCTGCAGATTGCCCTGGCGATTTCGATTTTCTGTCGCAGCGGCAGATCGAGATCGCGGGCACGGCGTGACGGATTGATGCCCGATATGCCCAGCGCTGCAAGATCGGCTTCGACCCCGGCCTCCAACTCGCGCTTGCGGATCATGCCGAACATGTTGAGCGGTTCGGTTCCCAACCGGAAATTCTGGGCTATGGAGAGATCCTTGACCAGCGAGATCTCCTGGTAGGCCGTGAAAATGCCCTGCGCCCGCGACGATGCAGGGCTGGCTATCCGCAAGGCATCGCCAGCAATCAGTACCTCGCCTGCGTCGCGCTTGACGATGCCGCTGAGGATTTTCACCAGCGTCGATTTTCCGGCGCCGTTTTCGCCGAGCAGGGCATGAACCTCGCCGGGCTGGCATTCGAGCGACATGTCTGCAAGCGCGACGGTCGCCCCATATCGCTTCTGGAGATTGCGGATCTGTAGTGCGGGCTTCATGTTTGTCTTCCCGATGCCACCTGCCGGTCGATCCGGCGGTTGCCGAACCGACCTTGCGTTTGAGTTTGATGGCAGAGATTACTTGCTCGTCGGCAATTCGCCGGTCTGGGCGGAATGCAGATCAAGCTCGGGTACGTCCTTCGACCAGACATCAATGAAGAAGTTGGCTGCCGCGACATCGAGTGGAACGGCATTGCAAGTCCAGTCCTTTGCCTTCAGCTCGGCAAGATCTGCCTTGTCGCAAAGCACCATGTCTTCATTACCGAACAGCGGCATGGGGATTACGGTGTGCTTCTCGACCGTCTCGCCGGCATGGGCCTTCAGGGCAAGCTTGAGGGCATAGGGTGCAGCCCAGGGCGGCGAGCCCATGGATATGCCACGGATACCGAGAGCGCCCGGCGTCGAGCCCTTCGGCAATTGCAGAATCCGCTCGCCGTTCGAACCGTTGCCCGCGCAGGGCTTGAATTCCGTTCGGCCCGCTTCGACCTCGAGCTTGGCGAATTCATCGCAGCCTGTCTGCGTGAAGACGCCATCGATATTGTCCCAGCCACGCGCAGCGACGATTTCAGCGAAACGCTGCCGCGCAGTCGCGGGATTGTACATCGACGGTACGTCGGCGATGATCTTGATATCAGGATGCTTGGCGAAGACTCCCTTGGCACCTTCGCTGCGCAGCGTATCGGCGCGCGTGCCCGGAATACCGCCCATATAGATGACATTGCCCTTGCCCTTGAGTTCCTTGGCAAGCCATTCGGCTGGCTGGACCCCGGCCTTCACATTGTCGATACCGACATGGTAGGCGCATTCCTCGCTGACATCGGCGTCCCATGTGACGACGGTCACGCCCTGCTGGCAGGCCTGGCGTATACCGCGATTGAGCGCGGTCGGAGACATCGGCCAGGCGATAATGATATCAGCACCAGCCTGAACCATGGCATTGATCTGCTGTAGCTGGACCTGCGCATCGCCGCGGGCAGATTGAACCTCGAGTTGGACCTTGTCCTTCATTTCAGGTGTCTTGGTGAGCGCCTTGAGCAAGTTGAGCGAGGCGTCCATCCAGGTGTTGCCGTCGAATCCTGCACTGACATAGACCTTCAGCGGCTCCTGTGCCATGGCGGAGACGGGCGCAGCGACGACGGCGGCCGTGACCGCGAATCCTGCCAAAGCGAGAACCTTACTTGTAAGTTTAACTTTCATTGCTATTCCCCTATAGATGATCATGAATGTCCACATTTTCAGACCAAATCGGCGTTTCCTCTCGCCAAAGCGGTCTGGTGAACACGATTATCGGTCAGACCAATTATCTTGCTTTTTGCAGATCTATGCTTTATTGGCGTAATCGTGTAGACCAATTTACGGTAAGTCAAGCGATATTTAAGAGGTGGGAGCGATATTTGTGAAATTGGTAAGACCGGAAGACGCAAGGGAAGCGGAGGGCGAAAACCTGCGCCAGCCACTGCCAAGGCTTGCTGCGCGGCAGATTCAGCGCCAGGTAGAAGAGGGGCAATTCGCGGTTGGCGAAAGGCTGCCGGCTCAGCGCGAGCTCGCGTTGAGGATGGGTATCAGCCGGACGGTTCTGCGTGAGGCTATCTCCGTTCTGGAGGCGGTCGGAATTCTGAGAACCGAAGCAGGCAGCGGAACCTATGTGGCAGCCGTTGCAGCCGCATCCGAAAAAATGGTTTCCAGTCATGCCACCGGCCTGAACGGCACCTATGCCAAACTTGATATCTGCCGCTTCCGACATGTCTTCGAGAGCGCCTGTGCACGATTGGCGGCAATGCGGGTCACAGATGCGGATATCGAGCGTCTGACGTCGAACCTGACCCGATTCAAGGAGCAAATAAGGACAGGAAATTTCGAGCAGAGCGCCCAGACGGACGAGGCGTTTCACCATCTTATCGTCGAGATCGCCGGCGTCCCGCTCTTCACCGATATGCATATTTCATTCAGGCAAATGCTGCTGGATACGCTGAAAATGCCCGTCAGTGTCCAAGGCAGGGGCTGGGAGCCGGTTGTCGAACACGAGCGCATCCTGGAAGCGCTCAAGCGGCGCGACCCCGACGAAGCGGTCTACTACATGCAGTCACACATCATGCGCAGCACCGAACGGCTGGGCTATATCCTGCCCGACGAGGTGCTCTGAAGCGGGTCCAATCTTTAGGATTCGCGTGCCCGCAGCGTCTTAGGTCTGTCGCATCTATTCGGCCTCATAGCCTGCTGCGTTGAAGAAGTTTCGACATTCGGAGACTGGCGTTGATGGGCGCTGGTGCACGGATCAAATTTAAACAGTTTCCGCCTATGTGGCTGCGATCGAAAACAGCTTGATTGATCATCCATGCCACACAAACATAACGCCGCTCTCCGTCATCACATTGGCAAGATGAAG
>JAQGJP010000035.1 GCA_028290545.1 Rhizobium sp.
GTGGTGGCGCTGACCCATGGCGGCGGCTGCGCCATCAATTCCAAGTCCGAAGGCTACCGGATTCTCACGCGCACCATCCAGGGTTACGCGCGGCATCCGAATTTCGGCGGCATCCTTATGATCGGGCTGGGTTGCGAGACCAACCAGATCGCCCCGATCCTCGAACATTACAAGCTGGCCGAGGGCGCACTGCTGCGGACCATGACCATCCAGCAGTCGGGCGGCACGCGCAAGACGATCGCGGCGGCGCAGGACATCATCCGCGAGATGCTGCCGGTGGTCAATGCGGTACAGCGCACTGAACAGCCGCTGTCGGCGCTGAAGGTGGCGCTCGAATGCGGTGGCTCGGATGGCTATTCGGGCATTTCCGCCAATCCGGCGCTGGGCGTCGCATCCGACCTGATTGTCCGGCACGGCGGCACATCGGTGCTGGCCGAAACGCCGGAAATCTACGGCGCCGAGCACCTTCTCACCCGCCGCGCCGTCAGCCCGGCCGTGGCGCAGAAACTCTTGTCGCGCATCGACTGGTGGCGGGATTATACCGCCCGCAACGGCGACGAGCTCAACAACAATCCCTCCTATGGCAACAAGCAGGGCGGGCTGACGACCATTCTCGAAAAGTCGCTCGGCGCGGTTGCCAAGGGTGGCACGATGCCGTTGAAGGCGGTCTACGAATATGCCGAAATGGTCACCGAGAAGGGCTTCGTATTCATGGACACGCCGGGCTACGATCCGGCGGCGGTGACCGGCCAGGTGGCCGGCGGCTGCAATGTCATCTGCTTCACCACCGGCCGCGGCTCGGTCTCCGGCTTCAAACCGGCGCCCTGCATTAAGATCGCCACCAACACCGAAATGTATGACCATATGGAAGAGGATATGGACATCAATTGCGGCGGCATCGTCACCGGCGAAGACACGATCGAACAGGCCGGCCAGCGGATTTTTGAAGACATCATCGCGGTCGCGTCGGGCAAGAAGACCGTCAGCGAGGTCTATGACTACGGCGATAATGAATTCGTGCCGTGGCAGGTGGGCGCGATTACCTAAGGTTAAGGGGCGTCGTATTTTTGAACCCTCACCCCTCACCAGCAAAATCTAAGGGTTAGTCAATGCGCCGGCCGCTGATTGCGCGACGCCCTCCCCGTTCGCATTGGCTAACACCTTGATTTTGCTTCCTCTCCCACAAGGGGAGAGGTTGGCCCGTAAAGAGATGTCGCGTCCCAAGCTTACTTCTCCCCTTGTGAGAGAAGAAGCAATTTCATCGGTTTAGCGATTGCGAAAACAAGCTTGCAGCAAATTCGGCATGCGGCGCAATTGCTAAACGATAGAAATTGCAGATGAGGGGTCAATCATTCCCCATCCCACATCCCCGCCCGCACAAAGCCGCCTATACTCACTCCGCACAGGCAAACGCAGCCTTCAGATTGGCCGGCGCCTTGGCATTGCAGGAGGCGACCTTCAGCGCGGTGGTGCAAGGCGCCGAAAGTACTGCAGCCTTTTCGATCAGGCAGGTCATGGCCTTGCTGCGCGAAAAGATGGTGCCGCAATGGGCTTTCACGTCAGCCTTGCAGGCGGCGCGAACGGCCTCCCTGTCATCGGCGGCCGTGGCGGCCACCGGCAGGAGCAGAGAAAACAGCGGCGCGATATAGCGAATGTTCATGACGGTCCCCCCAGACATGTTGACAGGAATCGTCATAAGCTATTTTCGTCACGGTTGCACCGCCGCCGCCGGGTTGTCCTCAGCAAAACCCCGCGCCCGTCGTCGCGGTATAGATCGCATACAACGATTTTGTGGCGGTGATGAACAGGCGGTTGCGGCGCGGTCCGCCGAAGGTGACATTGGCGACCGTCTGCGGCACGAGGATCTTGCCGAGCAGCGTACCGTCGGGCGCGAAGCAATGCACGCCGTCCCCGGCGCTGGTCCAGATATTGCCATCGACATCGACACGAAAGCCATCCGGCAGGCCGTTGTCGAGACTGCAGAACACACGGCCATTGCCGAGCGCCTTGCCGTCCACGACATCGAAGACGCGGATATGCCGGGATGCCTTCGTATCATGGCTCGACGCCGAATCGGCGATATAGAGCCTGGATTCGTCCGGCGAGAAGGCAAGACCGTTGGGCTGACCGAAATCGTCGCAGACCACGGTCAGGTCGCCGGTCGCGGGGTCGAGGCGGTAGACATTGCGGGTCGCCTGTTCCGGTTCGGCCTTATAGCCCTCATAGTTCGACAGGATGCCATAGGTGGGATCGGTAAACCAGACCGAACCATCGGCCTTCACCACCACATCGTTCGGCGAGTTCAGCCGCTTGCCCTGGTAGCGGTCTGCCAGAACCGTGATCGAGCCGTCGATCTCGGTGCGGACGACGCGGCGGCCGCCATGCTGGCAGGACACCAGACGCCCCTGGCGGTCGCGCGTGTTGCCGTTGGTGAACTGCGAAGCCGTCCGGAACACCGAGACATCGCCGTCCTGCGAATAGCGCATCATCCGCTCATTGGGGATATCGCTCCAGATCAGGCAGTTCAGATCGGCAAACCAGACCGGGCCTTCGGCCCAGCGGCAGCCGGAATGCAGTTCGTCAAGCGCGGCACTCCCGACTGTCAGGTAGCGGAAGCGTGGATCGTGGACTTCGTAGATCGATTGTTTTTCCGTCATGATGTCCTCCCCTTGGAGTTCTTATGCAGACTATCGGATGTCTTTGTACTTGCCGCTTGCGACCAGGATGACGGCGATGATGATCAGGCCTGTCAGGATCAGCCGGACGCCGGCGCCGAAACCGTAAGTGTTGAGCATCGAAACGACCAGGAACATGAACAGCGACGCTCCCCAGATGCCCGGCACGTTGGAATTGCCGCCCGCGACCGCCGTGCCGCCGATCACCACGACGGCGATCGACATCAAAAGATATTCCTGACCCATGTTCAGCGCCGCGCCGCCGGAAAAGCAGGCAAACAGGAAGCCGCAGAGCGAGGCGAGCACGGCGCAGAGGACATATGTCACGAACCGCGCGCCATCGACAGGGATGCCGGCCATGCGGGCAGCAAACATGCTCTGGCCGATCGCCGAAATCCAGCGGCCATAGATGCTTTTCTCAAGCAGCAGCCAGGCGAGGATGGAAAGACCGAGGGCCACGAGGGCAACGTTGGGGATGCCAACGAAGGAATTGGCGGTCGCGAAAGTGGCAAGACTGTCCGGCGGCTTGATGCGCAGCCCGCGATTGGACCAGATCGCCGTCGACAGCACGATAAAGCTCATCGACAGTGTGGCGATGATCGGCGGAATGCGGAGAAGCTTGATCAGTGCATAGTTGGCGATGCCGATGGCGACGCCGATCAGGATGGCGATGCAGAGGCCGGGAATGATCAGGCCGTCACTGCCATCCATGTATTTGAGCGCCAGCGTGCCGGCGAGCGTCATCGTTGCGGGCACCGAGAGATCGACATTGCCGGGGCCAAGGGTGATGACAAACATCTGACCGATGCCGACGATGACGGAAAAGGCCGCGAATGTCAGCGTTGCCTGGGACAGGCCTTCGGCGCTCGCGCCGCCGGTGAAGTAGATGGTGATCAGCCAGACGATGAGGGTGGCCAGATAGGACCAGATCCAGGGCTTGCGGACGAGGAACAGCATCAGCGTTTCCCTCGCTTTTCGGCGCGATTGAGCAGCAGACGCAGGCCGAGCACGATGATCAGGATCGCGCCTTGGGCGCCGATCTGCCAATCGGGAGATATCCTCATGAAAGATAGAAACGACCCGGCCAGTGTCAACGTCAGCGCACCGATGACGGCGCCGACCGGCGAGACCCGGCCTCCGACGAACTCTCCGCCCCCAAGGATGACGCCGGCAATCGACAGAAGCGTGTAGCGCAACGCGATATTGGCATCGGCGGAAGTGGTGAGACCGACCAGCAGAATGCCGGACAGGATAGCAAGGAAACCGGCGGTCGCATAGGCGCTGGCCCGGATGGCCAGCACCGACCAGCCGGAGCGTTCGACCGAGCGGGCATTGCCGCCGACCCCACGGATCAGCACGCCGAACGTGGTGCGCATGACGACGAAATGGGCGATGGCGGCGATGATCAGCGAGGCGACGATCGCCATCGGCACGAGCGGCGGCTTGGACGTCATCAGCCAGCGCGCCCATTCAGGTGCGGTGCCGCCGGGCGCGGGCAGGATCAGCACGGCGAGCCCGCCCCAGACGAAACCCATGCCGAGGGTCACGACAATTGAGGGAAGATCACGCAGGTGGATGACGACGCCGAGTGCCGCATAGACGAGGATCGCACCGGCCAGGATGGCGATGCCGATCAGCGGATCTGTTTGCAGCCAGGTGGCGGCGACGCAGGCCGCGAAACTGACGAAGAACCCCATCGACAGGTCGAGGTCGTTAACCGCCATGATCATCATCTGCGCCAGGGTCGCCAGCGCGATCGGTACGGCGAGGTTGAACAACAGGTTCAAACCGACATAGCTCATCGCCCGCGGCTGCAGGTAGAAGACGGCGGCAAGCAGGACCGCGAGTGACAATGCCGGCACGATCTGGCGGATGGTGTTGGCCGAAATACCGATCATGCCGCCTCGCCTTCGAAGGATGCCGAGAGCACATGCTCCTCGGAAATGTCGTCACCGGTCAGTTCGGCGACGATCACGCCGTCGCGGAAGACATAGACACGGTCGCACAACCGGATTTCGTCCATCTCGGTCGAATACCAGACGAAGGTGCGGCCCTGGGCGGCTTCGGTGCGGAGGATCGAATAGACCTCCTGCTTGGTGCCGACATCGACCCCGCGCATCGGATCGTCCATCAGCACCATCGAGGCGCGGGTGGCAAGCGCCCGGGCAAACAGCACTTTCTGCTGATTGCCGCCGGAAAGCGACAGGATCGGATTGCCCATGTCCGGTGTGCGGATCTCGATCTTCTTCTTCCAGTCCTCGCCGAGCACTTTCTCGTCACCGGCCTTGACCAGAGATGCGGCAGACAGGCGACCGAGGGATGCAACGGAGAGGTTGTGGAGGATGCTCCACAGCGGAAAGGTGCCATTGAGGCTGCGGTCACCAGCCACGAAGGCGATCTCGCGGTCGCGGCCCGGAAACCAGTCACTGCTCCGGGCGCGATAGAAGGCCAGCAGCATCTCGGTCTGGCCGTGGCCGCCGAGACCGGCAAGGCCGATCACCTCACCCCTGAAAGCACGAAATGGCAAGCCCCGGCCCCTGCGCGGCGGCAGTTCAATCACCGGCGTCATATCGGTCCGGGTGGCGGCCTGTGCATTGCGGGCCTGCTCGCGAACGACGCTGCCCATAGCCTGGACAAGGCTGGTGCCATCGAATTCTGCGGCTGGGCGGCTGGCGACCACCTTGCCGTCTTTCATGACGACGATACGGTTGGACGTTGAAAGGATCTCGCCGAGAATATGCGAAATCAGCAGGACGGAGCCCCCGGAGGCAACGAATTTGCGCACGTAATCCATCAGCTGGGCGGCCAGGCCGGCATCCAGCGACGAGGTCGGTTCATCGAGAATGACCAGCTTCGGTGCTTCATGAACGGTCGCGAATGTGATGGCGATTTCGACCATCTGGCGCTCGGCGATCGACAAATCTCCAACTATGCTGGTGCAATCGATATGATGGCCGTGGAAAATCTCGCCAAGCTTGTCACGGATGACAGTCAGTGCACGCTTGCGCCAATTCCATCCCGTGAGTTCGGAATGCATGACGCGGGTGTTTTCGACCACGGTCAGGTTGGGGCAGAGCGACAGTTCCTGGAACACGCAGCGGACGCCGTTGGCGCGGGCAGTGGCAATGCCGGACCCGACTTTGCTGCCGGAGTAGCGGATCGTCCCCTCATGCGGCGAGAGCCCGCCATTGATGACGTTGACGATGGTGGACTTGCCGGCGCCATTGTGGCCGACGAGACCTACGCATTCGCCGGGTGCGATCGCCAGATCGACGCCATCCAGCGCCTTGACGGCGCCGAAATGCACCTTGACGCCTTCAGCTGCGACCACAGCCATGTTTGGGGCGGTGACTGTCATGAAATCGATATGACGCTCGAAATGGGGACCAAATGAAATGGAAGCCGCCCGGCGCGAGAAAGTGTGCGCCGGGCGGGAAGATCATGCCGCAGCAAGAGCCGCGGCCCGAACCTTACTTGGCGGAATCGATGACCTTCTGCGCGTCTTCGAGCGAGTATTCGACATTGGCCACGCCACCCTTCTGGGTGTTGGCGAGGTTGGTTTCGAGATTGTCCTGATCGATGCGCAGGAAGGGGACGATGAGGTCCTTCTTGACTTCCTTGCCGTCCAGCACCTGCTGAGCGACCCAGAAAGCCAGTGTAGAGACGCCCGGCGCGATCGAGACCGACATGGTCTCATACTTGCTGGCGTCCTTCTCCTTCTTCCACCATTGCAGTTCGTCCTCGCGGTTACCCATGATGATGGTGGGCACCGGACGCTTGGCAGCGATGATCGCCTGCGCCGCGCCATAGCCGTCACCGCCCTGGGTCACGACGCCGACGAGTTCGGGCAGGCTCGGGAGGATGCCAGCCACGGCGCGCTGCGCCACGTCCTGCGCCCAGTCGCCATGCACCGAGCCGACGATCTTGAACTGAGGATACTTCTTCACGCCTTCATGAATGCCGGCGGAGATTTCATCATCGACGAACACGCCCGCGAGGCCGCGGATTTCCAGCAGGTTGCCGCCCTTGGGCAGCTTCTTGGCGAGATATTCGACTTCGCTCAGGCCCATCGCCTTGAAATCGACGGCGATACGGTAAGCGCAGGGTTCCGTGACAATGCCGTCGAACGAGACGACGACGATGCCGGCATCGCAGGCTTCCTTGACGGCGCCGTTGAGCGCGGTCGGCGAAGCGGCGTTCAGCACGATCGCATCATAACCCTGCAGGATCATGTTCTGGATCTGGGCGGCCTGCTCGGTCGCCTGGTTCTCTGCCGTGGTGAACGGATCGGCAGCGGCGACGACGCCCGCCTTGACGGCTTCCTTGGTCACCTTGTCCCAGCTGGTCAACATCGCCTGACGCCAGGAATTGCCGGCATAATTGTTGGAAAGCGCGATCTTCTTGCCGGATGTGTCGGCGGAAGCAGAAAGCGGCATGGCGGCGACGAGCACAGCGGCCGACGCCAGGAGTATTGTCCTGATCTTCATATCTCTCTCCCTGATGTCCGGCCCTCTTGCCCGGCCGGAATTCCGGACCCGTTCCTCTACGGTTACCGAAATTTGTTGTTGCACCGAGACTTCTACGCTCAGTAAAAGTATGATGGATCAGAAAGCGGACCTTGTATAGGCGGTTCACGGCATGGGATCTGCGAGAATCCGCACAAAATCTGCGGAAACCCGCAAGACGAACCGGGGGCTCCTCGCGCTAGACTGGAGCCGAGTGGCGGGCGGAGGAGGCTGGCCATCGAAGGAGGAATTCACGACTATGCTGAACCCGGCGCCACCATCGCTGCTCAGCCAGTACCTGACCATTTCGCGGCTGCTGGCGGGCCAGCTCGATTTTCATTCGGTGATCCGTTCGGTGGCGGCCGAAATCAGCCAGATCATTCCGCACGACCATATGGACGTGTGCATAATCCAACTCGACGGCAAATACCATACCGCGCATGAAAGTCCGTTCGAGACCGGCTGGGGCAGCAGCCCGCCGGCACTGATTTCCGACAGCCCGATCCGCAGCGTACTGCATGGCGAAGTTGAAGCGCTGGTGACGGACGACGCCTGTGCCGATCCGACCTTCCATTTCGAAGGCGCGTTCTCAGGCCCGATCATCGACGGCAATTTGCGGAGCCGGCTGCATGTGCCGCTCAAGGTGCAGGGCGATATTATCGGCGCACTCAGCTGCTCCAGCCACGAGATCGGCATCTATACCGATAAGGATGTCGAGATGGCCCGCTCGATCGCCGACCTGCTGGCACCCTATTTCTTCGCGCTGAGGGCGGCCGAGCAAGCCAAGCGCTCGGCTATCGTCGAGACCGAGGCTCGCGCCCGCGAAGAGGGCCTCAGGCTTGGTGCGTTAAAACTTACTGAGGCATTGGAAGCCGAGCGGCAGCGGATCGGCATGGACCTGCACGACCAGACGCTGGCTGACCTGACCCGCCTTGCCCGGCGGTTGGAACGGCTGACGCATATGCCAGATGTGCCCGGCGAGACGCTGGAGCCGCTGTTTCGCGGCCTGCAGCATTGCATGCACGATCTCAGGCAAATCATTGAGGCGGCGCGACCGTCCGTGCTACAATTATTCGGCTTTTCGCAGGCGATCGAGAACCATCTCGACCGCTCGGTGCGCGACAGTGGCTCGACGATCGAATGGGCGCTGGACGACGAGACGCACGGGGCGATCGACAGCCTCGACCAGCCAGTGGCGACCGCGCTTTTCCGCATCGCACAGGAGGCGATCAACAATGCAATCCGACATTCGCATGGCGACCGGATCGACGTGCATCTCCGCACCACCGAGCGGCATGTGTCGATCGAGGTTCGCGATAACGGCATCGGTCTTTCGACCCCGGCCAAGCGGATCGGTGGCGGCATCAACAATATGCGGACACGCGCCAGGCTGATATCGGCGCGCTTCGAAATCAGCAAGAACAGGGAGGGCAGCGGCACCGCGATCCGCGTGACGCTGCCGGCGAATGCTGCGGGAAGAGAGAAATGAAAGTACTGATAGTCGAAGACGATCCGTTGCATCGTTCCTATCTCAACGAGGCGGTGCGCGCAGCGCTCCCCGAATGCGAGATGGTCATTGAGGCCGAGAATGGCGGCGTCGGCGAGAAGCTTGCCCGCGAGAACAAGTCCGCGCATGTGGTGATGGACCTGCAGATGAGCCCGAGGAACGGCATCGAGGCGGCACGGACGATCTGGAAGGAGCGTCCGGAGACGCGCATCCTGTTCTGGTCGAACTATGCCGACGAGGCCTATGTCCGCGGCGTATCGCGCATCGTTCCGGAAGGTGCTGCATACGGATATGTGTTGAAATCGGCTTCCGACGACCGGCTGAAGCTGGCGTTGCGCAGCATCTTCATCGAGAGCCAGTGCGTCATCGACCGCGAGGTTCGCGGCCTTCAGCAGAAAAGCCTCGGCCACGCCAACGGTTTCACCGACAGCGAATACGAGATCCTGATGGATATTGCGCTCGGGCTTACCGACCGGGCAATCGCCCGCCGCCGCAATCTCTCGCTGCGCAGCGTCCAGAACCGGCTGCAGCAGCTCTATGAGAAGCTCGAGGTATACCAGCCGTTCGGCGAAGACAACGAGGAAGGCCGGTTCAATCTGCGTGCTCGCGCCGTAACCATCGCCTTCCTCCGCAAGCTGCTCAACTATTCGTCGCTGGAGCGAGCCGAAGCCGAACTCGGCGACTGGCTGCTGTCGCGATAGGCCTGCAGCGCGCGGGCAAGCCATCGGAAAAACGCTCGGAATAAATCATGACCCTGATCCTCATTGGTTGATGAACAAAGCTTCTCACTGCGAGGCTACGAAGTCCTGATTCGGTTCTGAATTTATTCAGAATCCTGTTGGAATTACAGGGCTCGGCTCCTGCGAAGCCATAGCGATTTGTGCAGTGCATTCACTGAATAGATTGTCCGATCGGGCTGAATCTGGCATGCTCCGTGGTCATGGAGAAGGACACAATGGATGACTGATTACCGGAAGCTGATCGACGCCGAGACCTGGGCCTTCATCGACCGGACCAATTCCTATTATCCGCCCAACACGATCGATTACACCATCGATCAGCAGCGCGAGGTCTATAACCGGATGTGTCGCGAGTTCTTCGTTGGCTATCCCGACGGCGTGTCGGCCGAGAACAAGGAAATCAAGTCGACTGATCACAAGATCCCGATCCGCCGCTATCGCGCCACGCGTTACGATTCTCGGGCGATGGTACTGTATTTCCACGGCGGCGGCTTCGTGGTCGGAGGGCTCGAGAGCCATGACGATGTCTGCGCCGAGATCTGCCATCGTACCGGCTTTGAAGTGGTGTCGGTCGACTACCGGCTGGCGCCCGAACACAGGCATCCGGCCTCGTTCGACGACTGCATGGCGGCGTTCGAGTGGGCGGCGGAGGCTTATGACCTGCCGATCGTGCTGGCCGGCGACAGCGCCGGTGGCAATCTCGCTGCCGCCGTCACCCATCGCACCCGCGACCACAAACGCAAGCCGATCGGCCAGATGCTGATCTATCCCGGCCTCGGCGGCGATATGAACACGGGATCCTATGTCACGCATGCCGAGGCGCCGATGCTGACCCTGCGCGACCTGAATTTCTACAAGGACATTCGTACCGGCGGAAAGGACATCTCCAAGGACGTGGCCTATGCACCACTTGCCGAGACGATTTTCTCCAATCTGCCACCGACCATCATCATCACGGCGGAATGCGATCCGCTGTCATCGGATGGCGAGGCCTATCGCGACCGGATCATGGCCGGCGGCGGCAAGGCCTGGTGGCATGAAGAGGCAGGACTGGTGCACGGCTATCTCCGCGCCCGCCATAGCGTCTGCCGCGCGAGGGAGAGTTTCACGCGGATCGTCGATTCCATCAAGGCACTGGGCCGGCGGGAATGGACGCACCCGATGGGTGTTGCGACCGATCCGGCAAAGATCAGGGCAGCGGCGGAAGTCGTCCATCCGATCGATTGATCACTCAAACTCTAACAATTGTTTTCATCGGCTGTAAAGTTGCATTCCCCATCATCTGCAATCCAAAGGGAGAACAGAATGGGCAAGCTTGCTGCCATGATTATCGGATTATCGGCCGCCACTATCATCGGTAGCGGCAACATCAATCTGTCGTCGCTTGGGCTGGCGGAATTGCCCGGAAAGAGCGTTCCCAAGGCCGATTGCAGAATCAAGGGCAATGTCAGCTACAATGCCGACAGGCGAATCTACCACATGCCGGGCCAGGAGCGTTTTAACGACACCAAAATCTCGCCGCAGCGTGGCGAGAGATGGTTCTGTTCCGAGGCGGAGGCTCGCGCAGCCGGCTGGGAGAAAGCCGGACGCTAACGCGCTGCGCTCATTCCAACGCACAGGGGAAGTCGTCCATCCGGTCGACCGAGAATGCCTCGTGGAGGGATTGGAGACGAACCACGAAGGATCACGCACCGCACTTGGAACGACACCCAACTCAATTCCCGGCGCTGGCCATTTTGCGCCCCGCAATCGCCTTTTCCAACCAGCCGATCTCCATTTCCGGCACCGATGACAGCAGCAAGTCGGTGTAATCGTCGAACGGCGGTGTCAGCACCTTGCTCTTGGCGCCATAGCGCACCACCTCGCCGCGATACATGACGGCGATTGAATCGGCGATCGAGCGCACGGTGGCGATATCGTGGGTGATGAACAGATAGGCGACATGTTCCAGCTTCTGCAGATTGAGCAGCAGCTTGAGGATACCATTGGCGACCAGCGGATCGAGCGCGCTGGTGACCTCGTCGCAGATGATCAGCCTGGGCTTGGCGGCAAGTGCACGCGCAATGCAGACGCGCTGCTTCTGGCCGCCCGACAGTTCGGCCGGATAGCGGTCGATGAAACCCCTGCCCATCTCGATCTCTTCGAGCAGCTCGGTGACGCGCCTGTCGCGCTCCGCCCCCCGGAGGCCGAAATAGAAAGTCAGCGGACGGCCGATGATCGTGCCGACCGTGTGGCGCGGATTCATCGCCACATCGGCCATCTGGTAGATCATCTGCAACTGCCGGAGATCGTCTTTCTTGCGGTCCGAAAGCCGTGCCGGCAGCTTGCGGCCGTCGAAAGTGATCTCGCCATCGGAGGGCGGCAGCAGGCCAGTGATGGCACGGGCAAGCGTTGATTTGCCGGAACCGGATTCACCGACCACCGCCAGCGTCTGGCCCGGATGGATATCAACCGAGACATTGTCCAGCACCTTGACGATCCCACGGCCATAGGCGGCCGTCACATTCCTGACCGTCAGGATTGGCTTCGGGCTCGGCTGCTTTTCCTCATGATCGACATGATGGACCGAAACAAGGGCCTGGGTATAAGCCTGTTTGGGCTCCTTGATGATCTGGTATGTGCTACCCTTCTCGACCAGCTTGCCGTGACGCAGCACCATGATGTCATCGGCGACCTGGGCGACGACGGCGAGGTCGTGGGTGATATAGAGGGCGGCGACGTGCGTATCGCGGATCGCATCCTTGATGGCGGCGAGCACATCGATCTGGGTGGTAACATCGAGCGCCGTGGTCGGCTCGTCGAAGACGATCAGGTCCGGCTCCGGGCAGAGCGCCATGGCTGTCATCACCCGCTGCAGCTGGCCGCCGGACACCTGATGCGGATAGCGGTTGCCGATGGTTTCGGGATTGGGAAGGCTGAGCTTCCTGAACAGCGCGATGGCGCGTCGCACGGCCTCGGCGCGGGTTGCGATGCCGTGCTTGAGCGAGGATTCGACCACCTGTTGCATCAGCCGCTGGGCGGGATTGAAGGCCGCCGCCGCAGACTGGGCGACATAGCAGACTTCGCGGCCGCGCAGCTTGCGGAGGCCGTTACGGCCCGCCTTCAGGATGTCGCGGCCATTGAGGATGACCTCACCGCCGGTAATGCGGACGCCGCCACGGCCGAAACCCATGGAGGAAAGGCCAATGGTCGATTTGCCGGCGCCGGATTCGCCAATCAGGCCAAGCACCTTGCCTTTTTGCAGTGTCAGCGACACGTCATCGACGATGGTGACCTTTTTGGGCGCCTCGCCGGGCGGATAGACGGTCGCCTCCATGCGGAGATTGCGGATTTCGAGCAAAGTCGCCTCAGCCATTGCCTCGCCCTCCCTTGAGGTCGGTGGTTCGGTTCAGCACCCAGTCGGCGACCAGATTGACCGATATTGCCAGCGCCGCGATCGCCGCCGCCGGAATCAGCGCGGCTGGGATACCGAAGACGATGCCGTCCTTGTTTTCTTTGACCATGCCGCCCCAATCCGCATCCGGCGGCTGGACGCCGAGGCCGAGGAAGGACAGCGCCGAGAGGAAGAGCACCGCATAGATGAAGCGCAGGCCGAGTTCGGACACCAGCGGCGACAGCGCATTCGGCAGGATCTCGGCGAAGATCACCCAGACCTTGCCCTCGCCACGAAGTTTTGCCGCCTCGACGAAGTCCATGACGTTGAGATCGACGGCGACGGCGCGCGACAGCCGGTAGACGCGGGTGGAATCGAGCACGCCCATGACGAGGATCAGGGTTGCGAGCGTCGAGGGCAGGACCGAGAGCATGATAAGGCCGAAAATCAACGTCGGGATCGCCAACAGCATGTCGACGATCCGGGAGACGAGCATATCAAACCAGCCGCCGATGACGGCAGCCGCAAAGCCAAGGATCGCGCCCATCGAAAACGAGATCATCGTCGCGAGCACGGCAATCAGGATCGTCGTCTGGGCGCCATAGATCATCCGCGACAGGAGATCACGGCCGAGATTGTCCGTGCCGAACGGGAATTTCGCCGACAACGGCTCCCAGACGCCGCCGACGATTTCGCCGAGGCCATAGGGTGCGATGAGCTGCGCGAAGATCGCCACCAGCAGGAACAGTGTGGTCAGCGTCAGGCCGATCAGGGCGCCGGGCGGAATGCGTCTAAACATGGGCTGCCCTCACTTCGGATGCCGAAGGCGGGGGTTGGCAAGAATGGATGCCACATCCGCGATCATGTTGAGAATGATATAGACCGAGGCGAAGATCAGGCCGACGGCCTGCACCACCGGCACGTCACGCTTGGCGACATGGTCGACGAGATATTGCCCCATGCCGGGATAGACGAAGATCACCTCGACCACGACGACACCGACCACGAGATAGGCGAGATTGAGCATCACGACATTGATGATCGGCGCAATGGCGTTCGGAAAAGCGTGCTTGCGGATGATCTCGAAGGCCGTGAGACCCTTGAGTTCAGCGGTTTCGATATAGGCCGACTGCATGACATTGAGAATCGTTGCCCGCGTCATCCGCATCATATGGGCAAGGACGACGAGTGTCAGGGCTGTCGCCGGCAGCGCGATCGCCTGCATCTTCTCAAGGAAGGACATGCCGGGATAGACCGTCGAAATGCCCGGGAAAATCTGCCATTTGACCGCGAAGAAATAGACGAGCAGATAGCCGATGAAGAATTCCGGTACCGAGGTCGAAGCGAGCGCCACGCCCGAGATCAGCTTGTCGATCGGGCCATTGCGATAACGAACCGCGGTCAGGCCGAGCATGATCGCCAGGGGAACGGCGACGACAGCCGCCCAGAAGGCCAGGAACAGCGTGTTCCACAACCGCTCCCCGATCGAGCTTGCTATGTCCAGATGACTGGTCAGCGACGTCCCGAGATCGCCGTGCAATATGCCCCATAGCCAGCGAAAATAGCGGACATAGGCCGGATCGTTGAGACCCATGGATTCGCGCAGGTTTGCAAGCGCCACCGGCGTCGCCGACTGGCCGAGGATCGATTGCGCCACGTCGCCCGGCAGGATCTGCGTGCCGGCGAAGATCAGCACCGAGACTGCAAGCAACAGCAGGATGCCCAGCGCGATGCGCTGGGCAATAAGTCTCAATATGGGCGAGGACATGGGCGCACGGCCATCAAGCCGTGAGCCAGCACTTGGAAAGTGCGTAGCCGCCCATCATTTCCTGATTGCCGTCGGCAAACCAGCCGCCGACATTCGGTCCGGTCGCGTCGATGAAATCGTTGAACATCGGGGCGATGACGCCGCCTTCGTGGTTCACGATCGCGCCCATGTCGGCATAGAGCTGCTTGCGCTTGTCGACATCAAGCTCGGCGCGGGCCGCAAACAGCATCTTGTCGAATTTCTCGTTGAAGAAGCGCGTGTCGTTCCAGTCGGCCTTGGAATAGTAGGCGGTGGAATACATCTGGTCCTGAGTCGGACGACCGCCCCAGTAGGATGCCGAGAAGGGTTGCTTGTTCCAGACTTCCGACCAGTAGCCGTCGCCCGGCTCGCGCTTGACTTCCACCGTGATGCCGGCCTGAGCGCAGGACTGTTGGTAGAGTTGGGCCGCATCGACAGCACCGGGGAAGGCGACATCCGATGTGCGCAGCAGGACCGAACCCGAATGGCCGGATTTCTTGTAATGCGCGGCAGCCTTTTCGGGATCGAAGGGGCGCTGCTCGAGATCGTCGGAGAACAGCGGATAGGCCTTGTTGATCGGAATGTCGTTGCCGATCGAGCCATAGCCCATCAGGATGCGATCGACCATTTCCTGGCGGTTCATCGCATATTTCAGCGCCAGACGTAGATCGAGATTGTCGAACGGCGCCGTGTTGCAATGAGCGATGAACACGTAGTGGCCGCGACCGGATGCGGTACGGATGGTGACGCCGGGCACGCGCTTGATCAGGTCGACGATCTTCGGCTCGACGCGGTTGATCATGTTGACCTGGCCGCTCTGCAGGGCCGAGATTCGGGCCGTCGCGTCGTTGATGACGATGATTTCAACGGTGGCGGCATGGCCGAGATCGGGATTGTAGTAGCCGTCATACTTCTCGAACGTGTGGCGCACGCCCGGCTCGTTGGCGACGACCTTGTACGGACCGCAGGAAATGCCTTCCGTCGGATTGTCCTTGCCGCCATTCGGCTGGATCATCAGATGGTAATCGCCCATCAGGTAGGGAAGGTCGGCATTGGCTTCCTTGAGGCCGATCACCACGGTGTCGCCGTCTACCTTCATAGAGGCGATGCCGGTCATCAGGCCAAGCGCGCCGGATTTCGACTTCTCGTCGGAATGGCGCTCGAGCGTCGCCAGCACGTCCTGCGCGGTCACGTCCTTGCCGTTGTGGAAGGTGACGCCCTTGCGGATCTTGAAGGTCCAGGTCTTGGCGTCAGGCGACGAACCGAATTCCTCGGCGACGCGCGGCACAAGCTCGCCGGTCGGCGACAGCGTGACCAGGCCATCGCCATAGGTCCAGCCGACCATGGCCGGAACCTGGCTCTGCCAGGTCGCGGGGTCGAGGCTGTCGGTCGAGGTGCCGCCCTGCATGCCGGCCTTGAGCGTGCCGCCCTTGATCGGTCCGGCAGCCTTGGCGGCCGTCGACAGCAGACCGTTGGCAAACGTCGCACTCACGCCGAGCGCGGCAGCCCGGCCGAGAAACTCGCGGCGGCTCAGCCTGCCGGATGCTACGCGCCTGCTGAGATAGGAAAGTTCGTCTGACATAGTATTCCCCTGCTTTTTTTAATCTGCGTCCGCCTAAGGCCGATGCCGGATAATGAGCGGCGGCCCCTCTGGCGGCAATACTATGCGCGCCATTCCGTATTGCAATAACGAAGGTGCCGCCGGCTGGCATAATATGCCTGCAGCGCTCGTTATCGGCGTTGTTTACAGGATGTTCAGGCGACGAGCGTGGTCACGCCCTGGTCCTCGACCAGCCTGAGATTGCCGATCTTCGCCAGCGCTTCCGTGAGTTGCTGGCGGCTCGCGGGCTTGATCATATAGCCGCGTGCGCCATGATCATGGGCGCGCCTGAGGTCGTTCTCGTCGCCGGAGGTCGACAGCATGCAGACCGGAATGGCCTTGAGCCGCGGATCGGCGCCGAGATTGTCGAGCACCTGGAAACCATCCATGATCGGCATGTTGATGTCGAGCAGCACGAGATCGACCGGCAGGCCACCCCGTTCGGCGAGGCGTTTCTCCAGCCAGTTCAGCGCTTCCTTGCCATTGGTCGAGACATGCAAATGAAAATGGACCTTTTCCATTTCCATCAGCTTCAGGCGCGTCAGATGCACATCCGCCGGGCTGTCCTCAACCAGCAGCACATCGGCGGTCCGGCCGCCTGCTTGTGCCGCCGGCCTGTCCTGGGCATCAATGATCACGCCGGTGCCGGTGTCGCTGCCAATTTGCTCAGGCGCGGCTTGTACGGGAAAAACAGTGACGAATGCGGTTCCGCCGCCCGGTGCATCCTCGCAGCGGATCGCGGCACCGTGCAGTTCGGCAATCCGGCGGCAGATCGCCAGACCCAGCCCCGAACCCTCGACCTCGCGCCCAACGAGACGCTTGAAGGGCTTGAAGATAATCTCCCGGTACTCGGGCGCGATGCCGGGTCCATTGTCGGAGACGGCCAGTAGAAGCGCGCCATCAACCCGTTCCATCGACACCATCACGCGCGGCGGCGCGTCTTTGCAATAATGAATCGCGTTGGAAATCAGGTTCTGGAGCAATTGCGCGATCAGCGAGGGATCGCCCGCCATTATGCCGAGATCGTGTTCGATGATCATGGCATCGCGGCTTTCGATCTGCCGACTGAGATTGGTTCTGACCTGCTTCAGCACTTCGACGAGCGAAACTTCCTTGGGGTCTATCCTGCCCTGGGATTCAAGCCGCGTGTAGCGCGATATGGCGTTGATCAGGCTTTCCATATTGTCGGCGGCCTTCAGCACATAGTCCATCAGCGCGCCGTTGTCGGGCGTGAGATCGTCGGCGTCCTGGATAATCTTGCCAAAGGACTTGATCGTCCTGAGCGGTTCCTTTAGGTCATGCGCCATGGCGCGGGTGAAAATCTCCAGCGACTGGCGCTGCTGTTCGAGCTTGCTTGCGAGATCCTGCTGGGTGATAGCGTGCGCGATCGCCCGTTCCAGCCCATCCTGCGAAATCGAACCCTTGACGAAATAATCCTGGGCGCCGGCCTTCATGACATCGACCGCGACCATCTCGTTGCCCTGGCCGGTGAGCATGACGGCGGCGACGAAGGGGCTGAACTTGCGGATTTCCTCGAGCACGGCCACGCCGTTGCGCCCCGGCAGGGAATAGTCGAGCAGGATGCAGTCCGGGCCAGCATCGCGGCAGAGCGTTATCCCCTCTTCGCCGGTCGCCGCCTCCAGCACGCGGTATGGCATGGAAGCGCCACGTTCGAGCATGCGCCGAAAGACCTCGCGGTCGTCTTCGCTGTCATCGATGATGAGAATTGTTATCGGGCCCGCCATTCAATCCTCCCTGGGCAGGAGAGCGATTTCGAACCAGTATTCCTTCAACCGCTGGACCGCGGCAAAGAGCCCGTCGAGATCGACGGGTTTCTGTATATAGGTGTTGGCGCCGAGACTGTAACATTCCTCGATATCGCGCTCGTCGCTCGAGGTTGTCAGCACCACGACAGGTATTTTCCGCAAAACGGGATCTGACTTGATGATGGCGAGGATGCGCCGCCCGTCCAGGCCGGGCATGTTGAGGTCGAGCAGGACGAGGCCGGGCCGGCCCTCGCCTTCCCTCAGGATCGACAGCGCCTCCATGCCCGAGGCCGCCCGGCGGATGGGGTTCTTGAGGTTCGTCCGCTTGAAGGCGCGGATGGTGGCCTCGTAGTCGTCCTCACTGTCCTCGACGATCAGAATCGTCTGTGCTACGTCCGCCAGGGCCATTATTCCTGCTCCATCGCCAATGTGAAGAAGAACGTCGTCCCGACGCCGAGTTCCGACCTGGGCCAGATCTTGCCGCCATGGCGGGCGATGATCTTGCGGACGAAAGTCAGCCCCACGCCCGTTCCTTCGCTTTCAGTCTCGGACTTTTCCAGCCTTTTGAATATCCTGAAGATATCCTGATAGAATTCAGGCGCAATGCCTTTGCCATTGTCGCGGACATAAAAAACATTGCGCACCGGCTTGCCGGCGTCGTCGGTCTCGGTATCGAGGAAGCCTATTTCCACGACCTTTTCCGGCTTGTCGTTGTATTTCACGCCGTTGACGATGAGATTGCGGAACACTTCCGTGATCCGCACGGCATCGACGGTGATCGCAGGCAGCGGGCCCTTGATCTCCACCCTCGCATGGTTCTCCTCCAGGAATTGCTCGCTGGTGGCAAGGATGTCGCGGATCACCACATTGACGTCGGTCTTCTGGACCGCCAGTTCCTGCCGGCCGATGCGCGAGAAGTACAGCAGATCGTTGACGAGCTTTTCCATCCGCTGGCTGAGATAGACCAGGCGATTGAGCCGGCGCTTTCCATCGGCGTCGAGAATGGCGTCGTAATCCTCCAGCAGGAAACGCGAATGGTTATGCAGGCCGCGCAGCGGCTCCTTAAGATCATGCGAAGCGATATAGGCGAATTCATCGAGCTCCTGGTTGGATCGTTCGAGGTCGGCCGCATATGCACCCAGCCTGTTGAGTGCCTGACGCAGGGTTTCCTCCTGCTTCTTGCGGCTGCTGAGATCACGCAGGATGCCGACAAACTGCTTCTCGCGGCCCTCCGATAGAACCGAGACCGAAAGATCGAGCGGAAAGGTCGAGCCATCGTTGCGCCTGCCATTGACTTCGCGAATCGTGCCGATGATGTGTTTTTCCCCCGTTTCCACATAATGCGTGAGGTAATCGTCATGGGCGGAATGATAGGGTTCGGGCATCAGGACGTTGACGTTCTGGCCGAGCAGATCCTGCTCCTTGTACCCGAACATCATCTCGGCGGACGGATTGAAACCCCCGATATGGCCATGGTCGTCGATCGTAATGACCGCATCGGGCGAGTTGTTCATGAGGGCGGCGAAGGCGGACCTGCCGACCTCTCCCTGTTGCACCGCGATCTTGAAATAGTAGATCAGCGCCGCGACGATGAAAAGCGTCGCGATACCGAACGATCGTCCGACGAAGCGCTGGAAGAAATCGTCATGGTATTCGACCTTGGCAACATAGGCGAGAAACGAGAAAACTGAACAGACGAGCGCGAACGAGAATGCGATACGGCGATCCGCGAACCAGATCGCGCTGAGGACCACCGGGATATAGATGACGTTGGAGCCGATGAAGGGCGGCGTGCTGAGATCGAACAGCAGACCGACGAGGCAAAGCGCCGAAGACACCGCGAAATGCAGGCGAGAGGACTGCTTGAGCGAGGGATGGCGGGCCTGCAGCAGCAATACCAGGCCAAGCAGCCAGATGGCGATCGCCGTGAGCAGCGCCATGCCTGCGAAATCGCGCCACTGATAGGTGAATTCCAAGCCGAACACGTAGCCGAAGACGGATGTAAATCCCAAGCCCGAGGCGATCAGACCACCCGTTGTCAGAACAAGCGCGTCGGGACCTCGAGCGATGAAAGCGATATAGGTCTGTGTCAGACAGAAGGTGAGAATGGCGACGGATGTGTTCGGCGACATGCCGCCCTTGAAATCGGCGAGAAGTTCGGGCGAGACGACGAATTGAGAGAACATCCGTCCCACCCCGATGGGGGTGGTCGATACGAGTTCGATGATCTGGGCGCAGGCCAGGAAAAGCGGAAGCAGAATGAGGTAGCCGCTCAGCCGCCGGAACCCGGGATTGGCCGACAGTGACGCGGCCGCGCTCAAGCCGCATAGAACCAGGCTGATCGCGCTATTGAAGGGCATGCCCGGCACATCGTCGGAAATCGGGATGAGGAATCGAATACCCGTCAGCCAGGCAACGATCACCACTGCGCCCAGCGCCGTCGCAAGAGCTGCTGCGGCGCGTGCCATGTTCAACCGGGAGTTCTCCGGTAGAATTTTATAGGCAGCATTTTCCATCACGCGATTTCGCCCATTCCCGACGGATTCCCCTGCCCGAGCCCCGGCTCCTGCGCCATAGAACTCTCTTTCGAAGCAATCTACCGATGACGGTATCAGAAGGCGGCGCTGCGCCGCAATCGCCTGTTGCGGCATAGTGTGGTATTCGTGTCCACGAGTGCATCGGGCGTGAATCCTGGATAAGAAAGAATATGGCAAACAGTTACAATTGACGCTTGCAATAAATGTCCGCCGCCATCAGGTTCCCAGCATGACATCAGGTACCGCCGAAATATTTTATGTGGACGATAGTCCTGACGACCTGTTTCTCGCGAATTACCAGATGCGCGCGGGCGGATTTGCCTTCGCTCTGAAGACATTCAGCACCGGAATTGCCGCGATCATGGACATGGAGCGGCGCGTGGCGCGTGGCGAGGCTCTGCCCGGGCTGTTGATCGCCGACTACTACATGCCGCTCATAGATGGGCCGGAGCTTTTCCGGCTGATCCGGGCCAATCACCACTTGGCAGGCGTGCCGCTGGCAAGCTGCAGTGGCGGCGACGATCCCCATGACAGAAAGGCGGCGGCGGAAGCCGGCGCCGACTTCATTCTCGACAAACCGCTCGACCTTGCGCTTTGTCAAGAACTGCTTACGCGCCGCCGGACCGCCTAGTCGTGGTGCCGGGGCTGTTCCATTTTGATAATGATTTGATTCCGGTAAGGATTTTTAAATTAGCTGATGTGAATTTTCGATTGACTTTGACAAAATGCAAACGAGAATTGCGCTTACTGACTCGCGAACACGCATCTGGGATGCAACTGGAAAAATCGCGACAGGGAACGACGCGAAATCCGAGGCAAATCGTGGGATAGTGACGCCCGGAATAGGCACGATGTGCCGCCTGCCGTCTGTGCGCAATATGAGGAAAAAGGGAGAGCCGGAACAGTTTGTCAACACATGCGCCCAAAGGAAAAAATTGGGTACTCTGTTCCAGCCCTCATAACGTCCGGATCGGTTTGGAAATCCAGACCACCGGAAATGCCTGGGAGGAGATGGGCAATCCGGAATGTGAATGGTCAAGCCTCGTCATATCGAGAGCTTGTTCTGAGAGAGCTGGCTCGATGGATCCGCCAATCCACCTTCATGCCCGTATACCCCGGTGGGCACAGTGAGCCAACTCTCTCATTCAAGCTCTGTAGTATTGTCCGAGATTTCTGGTGTCCCCCAAGAAACCTACAACTATACACAGAAACGAGTACGGAGACGCTATAATAATTCCGACTTTGGGAGCTTTGATGTCCGCCTGGTTGCTACAACTCGACCCCTAAACGTCGTCTGCACCAAATCAACTCTCTTGAAGTCTTTTTAGCGCCTTCTACTTCACGTGAAAATCCCAAGATGTTGGGAGAAGACCAAGATTTACAACCCAAGGGCATCAGCGCGCCTGACGAATATCAATAAGATGCCGTTAACCATATTTTTTCCGATTTGCGGAATAATCTGAGACAGCAGGAAGAGACAGAGAATGAACCATATGATGGATATCCCGCTTCACGCAGGGCCGGAGATGGATCGCGCCATCAACCGGACGGATTTCTTCCGTCTGTACAAATCCATATGCCGCGCCTCTGGATTTGAATATTTCGTTCTTGTTCAACATACGGACAGGGGCTCGCGATACGATCCGGTATCCAGCTTCCTGCTGACCAATATCCCCGATCACGAGCGGCCGGCGCTGGCGCGCGCTCTTTCCGACGACAAGGGTGAAGTTCATAGCCGCATGCATTCGTCGGCCTCGCCTTTCACATCCGGCCTGTCATTCGAGAGCCTTACCGGCGAGGCCGAGCCATCCTTGACCAATTGCGCGCTGGCATTGCCGCTGCACAGCCCCGAGGGAAAGCGCTACTGGCTGATGCTCGCCGGCAAACGGCCGGCTCCGGGCAGGCGCGAGCTCGCCGAGCTGATGCTCGATGCCATGCGCATCTTCGCCAAGTTCCACGAGAAGATCCTGGTCGGCGAGGCCTCATCGCAGCTGACCGCGCGCGAAATCGAAGTGGTGAAATGGACGAGCGAGGGCAAGACGTCGGCCGAGATCGCCATTATCCTCGGCCTGTCCGAACACACGGTGATTTCGCACATCACATCGGCCGCGCGGAAACTAAAAGCCGTCAACCGCGTTCATATGATCGCTATCGCTGTACGCAAAGGCATCGTCCACTAAGAGGCGAAACCCTTACGGAAGCCTATGATGCAAAAGAATTGAGGGATGGGAACCCAGATGAATGCCACCGCGAAAGCAGCGCCGGACAGCGAGCGCATCAAGATTCTGATGGTCGACGACGAGATCCTGGAATTCAAGGTCCTGCAGCAGAAGATGAAGTCGGCGCCGGATTATATAATCGATGCCGAGTTCGCCCAGTCGATCGAAGAAGCGGTCGAGCGCACCAAGCAGGTGGCTTTCGAATTGATTCTGGTCGACAACCGCCTGCTGCCCAACAACGATTTCCGCGAGACTGTGCCGCGCCTGCGCGAGATTGGCTATACCGGGCCAATCGGCGTCGTCTCATCCGACATTTCGGATTCCTATTTCCAGGAATTCGAGGATTTCGGCGTCGATTTCCGCATCGGCAAGGACGAGATCGACTATCACGCGCTGCGCCATATCATCAGCGAATATGTGAGCTACAAGGTTCCCGACGCATGGCGCGAGGACATGAAATAGTCACCTGTTCAGGGGCAGGACGATCTCGAAGACGCTGCCACCTTCGCGGGAGCTGCTCCGCAACCTGATATCGCCTTCCAGCGCATGCAGGATCGACTTGCACACCGAAAGACCGAGGCCCGCACCTTTCTCGCCATTCCGCTTGGGCGCGCTCCAGAACGCGTCGAAAATCCGTGTGGCATAGCGCGGGTCTATCCCAACTCCATTGTCAGCAATCAGAATGATGGCGTCTCCGCCGGATATCGAAGCCGAGATATTGATCTCGGGGGGCTGTTCGCCTGACCATGCAATCGCGTTTTCGATAACGTTCGCAAAGACTTTCTCGACAAGCACCGGATCTCCGGTGATGGTGGGAAGGTCTTCCCACGACACTTTCGCCTTCGCGGATTCCAGACTGCCGGCAAGCATCTGCGAGACGTGGTCCATCGTCTCATCCAGCGGCACCGCGCGGAATTCCGGCGCCGCCGTGCCGGTCGAAAAGGCGATGAGGCGCTTGGTGAGCACCTGCAACTGGCGCGCCTTTTCAGCCATTGCGACCAGCATCTGGCGCTTTTCCTGGGTGGCACCGGTGCCGAAATCCTCGATCAGGAGATCGCCATACATGGCGATATGGCGGAGCGGCCCGATAAGATCGTGTGACGCAGCCGCGGCAAACTGGTGAACACGCGAGACGGCTTCGTCCTTTCGCGCAAGCGAAGCCATGCGCCCGGAAATATCGGCCCAGACGCCGACGAGCTTTTTGCCCTTCGCGTTCATGCGGCCGCTCGCTTCGATCCAGATCCAATGCCCTTCGGCATGCCGGACACGAAATGCCGTGATCATCGCTGTCGATTTTCCGCCAAGGAGATCGAGGACGGCGCGCCGGAGACCGGCGAGATCGTCGGGATGCACGAATGTCGCGAGATCGTCGATCCCGGGCAGGCCACGGGAGAAATCGACACCGAGCAACGGACCGGGCGCCGGCTCGATCACGATCGAGCCATTGCCGTCCGCGTCCCAGATACCCACTACGCTTTCCATTGCAACCGCCGCAAATTAATCAACGACAATGATACGCCCAATGAGGATTGCCGCAACCACTTGACGAAAATCAATTCAAAAAAACGCGGACGCTGGCAGCCCGACCTGTGGCATCAATCACCGTCAATGTCGAAAATCCGGATCCGTCCGGCCGCCAGTTGAAGACCCGCTTGCGCGTGACATCGGGCATGGCGACACCGTTCGCGAGCCAGCGGAAAGGCGGCCGTCCCCCTTGGAGCTTAATTGCCAGCGGCGTTGCCTCGCCCATCGTGAAGCCGACATCCACTTCGGCCCCCTCGGGCGGATAGACAATCGTCGGCGCCGGCTCCTTGGCGGAGAAGGAGATCAGGCCCGATCCCGTATGCGAGAAGCGCTTGAGGCTCGCAGGCAGTTCCGCCTCGGTCAGCCGCAGCGCGCCGGCGGGAGCTGAAGGCAGCGCTACAATCGCCACGCCTGACCGCCTGAAGGCCTCGAACAGGATCGGCGCCGCCGACTTGTATCCAGCCAGGCCCGGGATGGCGCCATTGTCGGCACGGCCGATCCAGACACCCACGACATGGCGGCCGTCGAAGCCGACCGACCAGGCGTCACGGTAGCCGTAGCTGGTGCCGGTCTTGTAGGCGATGCCGCTGTCGACCGACCCGACCGGGGGCTTGACGCCCGAGAGGATGTCGGCGATCTGCCAGGCCGCAACGGAATCGAGGATCGGCGCAGTTTCGAGCTTTTCCGGATCCTCATGCACACCGTCGCCGAGCTTGATAGCCTTGCCGCGATTGGCAAGGCCGGCATAGAGCTGCACCAGATCCTTGAGCGTGATACCCGCACCGCCGAGCGCGATGGCCAGTCCCGGCGCTTCGCCCACCGGCAGCACCAGTTGGACGCCGGCGCGACGGAAACGCACCTGCAAGCGCGAAGGCCCTACGGCATCGAGGATACGCACTGCCGGCACGTTGAGGCTTTTCTGCAGTGCTTCGCGGATCGTCACGTCGCCCTGATAGGTCATGTCGAAATTCTTCGGCCGGTAGCCGAAAAAGTCTGCCGGGCGATCCTCGATGATC
>JAQGJP010000070.1 GCA_028290545.1 Rhizobium sp.
CGGGTGGGCCGGGATTCGGCCGCCGGATGCGTCGCAATCCTCGACCGTAACCAAGGTTACGCCCTCCGGTGTGCTCCTGCCCGGACGGTCGTTCCCGGTCCCACGCAATAGGTCGTCATCATCGAGATTTGGTATAATTTGCGCCAGACGCCATATCGGCACTGAAAAACCGGATCATCCTGCACAAAAGCTGCAGGGTGATCTTTGCATGTCGGGATTTGACAACTGTCGATTGGGCGAAAAGCGCAATCTGGAAATCCATAATATAGCTTGATCGGGGATTCGATCTCCGGGAGATAATAAGATGCGGTACGATGACACGTCGGGAAGTGAGTCCAGCATGACCGAAAGCGCCAGCAAGGATCCGCTCGTTCTTTTCATGCCGTCCGGCAAGCGCGGCCGGTTCCCGGTTGGCACACCCGTGCTCGAAGCAGCCCGCAAGCTCGGCGTCTATGTCGAAAGCGTCTGCGGTGGACGCGCCACCTGTGGGCGCTGTCAGGTCGAGGTGCAGGAAGGCAATTTCGCCAAGCACAAGATCGTCTCTTCCAACGATCATATTTCGGCCCGCGGCGCCAAGGAAGAACGCTACGATCGCGTCCGCGGCCTGCCGGAAGGCCGCCGCCTTTCGTGTTCGGCGGAAATCCTCGGCGATCTCGTCATCGATGTGCCGCAGGATACCGTCATCAATGCCCAGGTCGTCCGCAAGGCGGCCTCCGACCGCGTCATCGAACGCAACGCCGCTGTCCAGCTCTGCTATGTCGAGGTCGATGAGCCCGACATGCACAAGCCGCTCGGCGATCTCGATCGCCTTAAGGTGATGCTCGAGAAGGATTGGGGCTGGAAGGATCTGCTGATCGCGCCGCACCTGATCCCGCAGGTCCAGGGTATTCTCCGCAAGGGCAACTGGGGTGTCACCGCCGCCATCCACCGCGACATGGATTCCTCGCGGCCGTTCATCGTCGGGCTTTGGCCGGACCTCAAGAACGAAATGTATGGCATTGCCTGCGACATCGGCTCGACCACGATTGCCATGCATCTCGTGTCGCTGCTGTCGGGCCGCATCGTCGGATCGACCGGCACATCCAATCCGCAGATCCGCTTCGGCGAAGACCTGATGAGCCGCGTCTCCTATGTGATGATGAATCCGGATGGCCGCGAGGCAATGACGATTGCCGTGCGCGAGGCCATCAATGGCCTGATCGGCAAGGTCTGCGAGGAAAATGGCGTCGACCGCACCGATATTCTCGACATGGTATTCGTCGCCAATCCGATCATGCACCACCTGTTCCTCGGCATCGATCCGACCGAACTCGGCCAGGCGCCCTTCGCGCTCGCCGTCTCCGGCGCCCTGCAATACTGGGCGCATGAGATCGACATCAATGTCAACCGGGGCGCGCGCGTCTATCTCCTGCCATGCATCGCCGGCCATGTGGGAGCCGATGCCGCCGGTGCGACGCTGTCGGAGGGTCCTTATCGCCAGGACAAGATGATGCTGCTGGTCGACGTCGGCACCAATGCCGAAATCATCCTGGGCAACCGGAGCCGCGTCGTTGCGGCCTCGTCCCCGACCGGGCCTGCCTTCGAAGGCGCCGAGATTTCCTCCGGCCAGCGCGCCGCCCCCGGCGCGATCGAACGCGTCCGCATCGATCCGGTGACGCTGGAGCCGAAATTCCGCGTCATCGGCGTTGAAAAATGGTCCGATGAGGAAGGCTTCGAAGAAGAAGCCGCTGCCGTCGGCGTCACCGGTATCTGCGGCTCGGCGATCATCGAGGTCGTCGCCGAAATGTATCTCTCCGGCATCATCTCGGAAGACGGCGTCGTCGACGGCGCGATGGCGCAAAAAAGCCCGCGAATCATTCCGAACGGCCGCACCTTCTCCTACCTGCTGCGCGGTGACGGCGAACAGCGCATCACCGTGACGCAAAACGATGTCCGCGCTATCCAGCTCGCAAAGGCCGCACTCTATGCCGGCATCAAGCTGTTGATGGAAAAGCAGGGCGTCGATCGCGTCGATACGATTCGCTTCGCAGGCGCCTTCGGCTCGTTCATCGACCCGAAATACGCGATGGTCCTGGGCCTGATCCCGGATTGCGACCTGAACGAAGTCAAGGCCGTCGGCAATGCCGCCGGCACGGGCGCGCTGATGGCGCTGCTCAACCGCACCCATCGTCGCGAGATCGAGGGCATGGTCAAGAAGATCGAGAAGATCGAGACGGCGCTGGAGCCGCATTTCCAGCAGCTGTTCATCGACGCCATGGCGCTGCCCAACAAGGTCGATCCCTTCCCCGAACTCGCCAGGATCGTCGCCTTGCCTGAGAAGAAGGTCGCCAGCAACGACGGCGGCGAGGATGGCGGGCGCCGGAGACGACGCCCGCGATAATCACGCGATTGATTGTTTTAGGCCGCGACGGCCGTCCGCTGTTGCAGGTTGCGGTCGCCAAGCACGTTGCGCACATAGTCGGCCACGGCCAGAACCGGCTTCGGCGCGCCCTCGCGAACGGCGAGGCCGATGTCATAAGTTCCGAGATCAGGCAGTCCGTCACGCTCGCCGAGCACCACCATGTCGTCCTGTACAAGGAAAAGCGCCAGCGGTGCGACGGCGATATCCGCACGGATAGCCGCAACCTGCCCCATATGGCTGCCGCAGAAATAGGCGATGCGGAAATCAATATGCGATTGCGCCAATTGTTCGAGTGCCATCGTCCGCCAATTGCAGCCGCTGTCCCACACTGAAATCGGCAATGGCGTCTTCAAATGCGCCTGGCCATGCTTCTTGCCGACCCAGACAAGCTTCTCGGTCATCACCTTTTCGGCAGGGTCGGCGCGAACGGCGTTGAGGAAATTATAGAGCGCGATATCAAGACGCCCCTCCTCCACACCGCGATGCAGGTTTGCCGACGATTCGATCGTCACGTCGATCGCCAGTTGCGGCCACGCATCGGACAGATGCCTGAGAATGCCCGGGAGCATCAGTTCACCGATATCGTCAGGCGCTCCAAGACGGACAATGCCGTTCATCTCGGGCATGATGAAGCGCGAGACGGCCTCGTTGTTCAGCGCGATCATGCGTTTTGCATAGCTCAGCAGGATTTCCCCGTGATGCGTCAGCGACACGGAACGCGCATCGCGTCGGAAAAGGCTCACGCCCAGCGTGTCCTCCAGCTTTTTGATCTGCATGGACACTGCCGAGGGCGTCCGGAACACCGCGTCGGCGGCGGTGGTGAAATTGCCAGTCTCGGCGATTGCCACGAAAGTCCTCATGATATCGAGTTCAAGTGTAGGCAGGGATACCGGAATTGGATGGGCCATGATCGTCACCTTCAATTTTTCTGATCGATAGGTTCATTCCATTTCGTTTGATTGAACATTAGAAATGACCGATAGTCAAGACGTCATGAAAGACAAGATGAAAAAGGAACACGATCATGAACTTTTCTGTCAGCCCGGTCGCAATCGCCGACTTTTTCGAATCACGCGTACGCCACGCACATATCGCCCGGCAGAATGCCCGCCTACGTCGCGAACTCGCCCGCTTGCCCGCCTATGTTGCCAGAGACATAGGCGCCGGTCCAAATCAGGATCGATTCGTCAATTTTCTTGATGACTAGCATAAGACATATTCGTTTGTCTTATGGAATGAAGTGCCAGATAACAGAACCACTATCCAACCAAAGGAACAGAACAATGGCCATATACAGCACGACCGGACGGTATTCCGGATCGCCAAAGCCGCAGCATGGCTTTATCTCGTTTATCCGCAGCAAGTGGGAAGAACATCGGCTGATGCGCACGATGGAATCCGTACCATATGAAGTGATGAAGGATGTCGGCTTCCCGGCTGCGGAGCGCGCGAATGAAATGTGATGCCCGAGTTGTCTGGTTTCGGGATTTGATGAGGAAGAGCCGCATCGAATCCCGAGACATAGTTTTCCCTTATTGATTGCATTTTATACATTAATCATTTCCGCTGCATCTCTGGATTTCTCATCCGGTCACATTTCCTCCCCCGAAATTCAATCATTTCAAACGCGCCGCAAAAAAGCTTGTAAGTGTCGCTATTGCGCTATTCTTTTATGGCGCATTCAGACCACTTTGTGTCTGCGCGACATATAGGAGTGATCATGCGGCCCGAAAGCTATCCTGTCTCCAAGAAGCCGACCGCGACCAAGCGGACGATCGTGTTTTTCCTCGTCCCCAACTTTACAATGCTGCCGTTCTCGGCGGCTGTCGAGACGCTCCGGATAGCCAACCGCATGTTGGGCTACGAGGCCTATCAGTGGCGACTGGCAACCGCCGATGGACAGAAGGTCTATTCCTCCTCCGGCATCGGCCTTGAGGCCAAGACGTCGCTTATGGACGAGCGTAAGAACCTGACAGGCGAAATGCGGCCGAACATGGTGCTGGTCTGCTCCGGCATCTATGTCGAAGAATTCAAGAACAAATCGGTCAACGCCTATCTGCGCGAAGTCTATAATCGCGGCATCGCCGTCGGCAGCCTCTGCACGGGCGCCCATGTCCTGGCTCAGGCCGGTCTGCTGAACGGCAAGCGCTGCGCGATCCATTGGGAAAACCTGCCGGGCTTTGCCGAGGCATTTCCGCAGGCCGATGTGCACGCGGACCTGTTCGAGATCGACGGCAACATCTACACCTGTGCCGGCGGCACCGCCTCGCTCGATATGGTGCTCTACTTCATCCGCGAGGATTTCGGCGAAAATCTCGTCAACCGGGTCTGCGAGCAACATCTGACGGACCGGGTCCGCTCGGCGAGCGATCGACAGCGGCTGCCGCTTCGCGCCCGGCTCGGCGTTCAGAATTCGAAGGTTCTGTCGATCATCGAAATCATGGAAAACAATCTGGCCGAGCCGCTTTCCCTGGTGGATATCGCCGACAAGGCGGGGCTCTCCCGCCGCCAGATCGAACGCCTGTTCCGCCAGGAAATGGGCCGCTCCCCTGCCCGCTACTATCTCGAGATCCGGCTCGATCGCGCCCGGCATCTGCTCGTGCAGTCGTCCATGCCGGTCGTGGAAGTGGCGGTTGCCTGCGGCTTCGTGTCGGCTTCGCATTTCTCCAAATGCTATCGCGAACTCTATGGCCGTTCGCCACAACAGGAGCGCGCCGATCGCAAGCAACTCGCGACGATGCCGAGCGTCAACGGCGCGGTGATGTGAGATGGGTTGGTGGTGGATCCTCGGGTCAAGCCCGAGGATCCAAGGCCACGCCCGCTTTACGATGCCATGATCTTGGTGACCTGATAATCCGAAAACACCCGGTTGCGGCCGGAATGCTTGGCCAGATAGAGATACTGGTCGGCGGCATTGAGGTAATTGTCAAAACTCTCGGATCCCGAGATATTGGCAAGACCCATCGAAATCGTCACTGAAATGTCTTCGTCGTCCACAACCACACGAACTTCGGAAATTTCCGATCTTATCTGGTCGCAATATTGATAGGCCGCCTGGCTATCGAGCCCCGCAAACAGGATGCCGAACTCCTCGCCACCGAGGCGCGCGACCAGATGCTGCTTCTCACCGACAAGCACCATGAGCTTTTTGGCGACTGCCTTCAACACCACGTCACCGATCTCGTGACCATAGGTGTCGTTGAGCTTCTTGAAATGGTCGATATCCATCAGCGCCATGGAAACCGGCTGCCGTTGGCGCAGGCACATATCGACGATCTTCGGCCCACGGTCGAAGAAATAGCGGCGATTGAGCAGATCGGTCAGGTAATCCCGTGACGCCATGTGCTGCAGCACCTGGATCTGCTTGTGCAACGTCATCGTATGGTGCAGGCGGCCGGCCAGATCCTCGGCGCTGATCGGCAAGTGGAAAAAATCGTCGCCGCCGGCATTCAGAAATCGGGCAACGTCGTCCCGACCGACGGCTGAGGAATAGCCGATCACCCGGATCGACTCTTCACCGTAACGATTGCGCAGAAGCTCCAGAAATGCATGACCGCGTTTGGCGGCAAGTTCGCTGCGGATCAGCACGAGTTCGATGTTGCGGACCTTATCGAGTGTCGCCAGCGCTTCCTGCTCATTGCGGACAATGGCTGGTGAAAAGCGGCCCTCAAGCAACAGACTCTTCAATATGGATTGATCCATGTCGGGATCGATGACGAGCAATTCCGCCATCGTCGTGGACAGGCGCCTGTCAACGGCCGCGGCGAGATCATCTATCGAGTGGATCGAACTCTTTGCGACATATTCAGCGACGTCCTTGGCCAGAATCTGGTCGCGCTTCAGGTCGCTGCTGATCCCGGAAAACACGATTGCCTCAATGTTCCGTGCGATCACGTAGTCCAGCGCTTCGCCGTCGGGCGCATCGGGCTGGCACAGATCCAGAATTGCAAGAACGTAGGTTCCGGCGTCATTCGCAAGTTCGCGCTTCAGCGCAGAAAAAGTGGCGCAGTGCGTGACCTTGACCCCGAACTGCGTTTCAAGCCGGTCGCGAACGGCGATCGAATAAAAACGCGTGTCCTCGACAAGCAAAACCTGCCGGCCCTCATGCTTCTTGGGCATGGATGGTTTGCCAATCACATCGCGAGAAACCACGTTTTGCCTATCCCCCAGATAGATTTATTGTCCGCGTGAGTGATACTTATGGACTGCATCTGACCATCGTCAAGCCTGGACAGACTGTTTTGCAGATGGCGTGCAGTGGCTTTTTCTTCGTCACACACGTTATTCCCACCGTACTTGCCAAACAGTTAAACGGAAGGGCAGACTGCTTGAAAATAGTGCATTTTAGCGAATTCAAAACTTTGATAAATCTGTTCGTAGTTAAAACTTCAAATTGACTTTCCGGTTTCCCATGCAATTTAATTTCAGAGCAGATTAATTCTTCTGCTTGGAGAGCAGAAGTCGCATTTGCGACAAGGTATCGAGGTTCTGATTGACGCGGCAGTAGAATTCCTCATCGATAAACGGTCGCATCATGAAGTCGTTGCCGCCGGCCTTGAGAAAGCGCGCGGACAATAGCCGGTCCGTCGATGACGATACGCCGATGATTCGCAGCTGATGCGAACCGATATGGGCGCGTGTCCGCCTCGTCAGTTCGAACCCATCGATGTCAGGCATGTTGTAGTCGGTGATCATCAGCGAGATGTCGCGATTTGCCTTGAGAATGTCGAGTGCCTTCTGGCCGCTTTCGGCGGCGCTCGTCTTGAAATTATAGCGCTTCAGCCGCGTCGTCAGAAGCGCGCGCGCAGTTTGACTGTCATCGACGATCAGCACGTGGTGATTGTGGTTGGTGAGGAAGCGGCAGACCGCCTCGACCAGCATGTCGACGGCGAAGACGCTATCCTTGATGATATAATCGACGATCTGGTTGGACAGCAGTTTGTCGCGCGTCGTGTCCTGCAGCGTACCGGTGAAGACGATGGTCGGGATGGCGACATCGACGAGATAGTTCAGCGCCTCGCCCTGCTCTGCACCCGGCAGATTGATATTCGAAATCGCCAGCCGGATCGGCACATCGGATTTCTCATTCGCCTGCTGCAGTTCTTCGAAATCGCGACAGATCTCAACGTCGATCTCAAGCAATTCTTTCATCCGCTGGCTGATCATCGAGGTGAAAACGTTGGAGTCCTCGGCAACGATAATGCGGTGACCCTTCAACGACACGCCGGAATAGTGCATTCCGGAAACACCCAAGAAATCCATTGCTGCAGCCTTTATCAGAAGAGAAAAATCCCACCGGGAGATTATGGGGCAGGCTTTGAAAAAAGGTTAAGTATCGCCTCAGAAATATCGGAAAACGCAAAGAAAACGGCCCTTGTAAGGGGCCGTTGCACGATATCAGTATGATGACGGCAGGTGCGAAACGCCGCGTTGCCTGGATCGAAGGAACAACTGATACCAAATCTCGATGATGACGACCTATTGCGTGGGATCGGGAACGACCGTCCGGGCAGGAGCACACCGGAGAGCGTAACCTTGGTTACGGTCGAGGATTGCGACGCATCCGGCGGCAGAATCCCGGCCCACCCGAAGGGCCGGGCGCTTTTGGCTTCCGGCCTTGTCGAAAATCCTCGATGGAGGAGCAACTCCATCTGCGGTTTTCACCTCGCCGGAAGCCATGATCGCTCCGGCGCGATAGGTTGTCATCATCGAGACTTGGTATTACGTCTTGGGCTTGAGGTTCTCCACGTCATACAGCGGCTTGTAGCCGATGCCGGCGACCTCGACCGGATAGGTTTCGCCGAAATATTCGACATTGAGCTTGCGGCCAACCTGGCAATGGGACCACGGCAGATAGGCGAGCGCGATGTTTTTGCCGATGGTCGGGCCGTAGGCGATCGAGGTCGTGAACGAGCGGCGGCCGAGTTCGTCGACCAGTGTTTCGCCCGTCTCCGGATCCATCACCGGCAGCGTGCCGACCGGATAGCGGGCCACGCCCTTGGTATCGACATTGTCGGTCATCACCAGCGTGCAGAGCATGGCAGGCTGGTTGGCGCGTGCCTTGTATTCCAGATGCTTGGCCTTGCCGCGGAAATCGGCCTCCTTGACCTTCGGGCGGGCGAGATCCGCCTCGATCAGGTTATATTCGGTCAACAGATCGGCATTCTGCAGGCGCAGGCTCTTTTCCATGCGGCGGCTGTTGGCATAGGTTTCGACGCCGAAGGCCATGACGCCGGTCGAGCGCAGTTCGTCCCAGACGGTGAGCGCATCGCTATAGGCCATGTGCAGTTCCCAGCCCTGTTCGCCGACATAGGAGATGCGGAAGGCGGCGACGTTCTTTCCGGCAATGCGGATCGGCTTGATGGCGGCAAAGGGAAAGTTCTCGATCGACAGGGCCTCGGGATCTTCGACCACCTTCTGCAGCGTCGTGCGGGCATTCGGCCCCCAGATGCCGATGGTCACATAGTCCGAGGTGACGTCGGTGATGGTGACGTCAAAGCCCTTGTCCTCGGCCACCCGACGCATGTAGTGGAAATCGCGCGGACCGGCATCGGCACCGTTGATCATCCGGCAGCGATCGGCCATGCGGATGACGGTGAAGTCAGCGCGCACCATTCCTTCGTCGTCAAGGAAGTGGGTGTAGATGCCCTTGCCGATATTGGCGTCGCCGCCGATCTTGGCCGCGCAGAGCCATTCCATCAGTTCGACATGGTCGGGACCTTCGATGTCCACCATGTGGAAATGCGACAGGTTGACGATGCCGCAATCCTCGCTCATGGCGAGATGCTCGGCATTGGAGACGCGCCAGAAATGGCGGTTGTCCCACTCGTTGGCGCGCACCGGGACGCGGTTGCCATACTTTTCAAGCAGGTGCTCGTTGGCTGCGTAACCGTGAGCACGTTCCCAGCCGCCGAGCTCCATGAAATGGGCGCCGAGTTCCTTTTCACGCTCCCAGAAGGGCGAGTGCCTGACATCGCGGCCCTTGGAGAAGGGTTCGCGCGGATGGACGGCGGGATTATAGACCTTCATTGCCGTCTCGGTGCAGCGATCCCAGATGAACTGCTCGGTGGTCTGGTGTGGATAGAAGCGCGCATAATCGATCCCGTGATGGTCGATCTCGGTGCGGCCGTCGGTCATCCAGTCGGCAACCAGCTTGCCATAGGCGGGACCGTCCTTGACCCAGATCGCCACCGCATACCACAGGCCCCGCACCTTCTGGCTTTCGCCGACCGAAGGCCCGCCGTCCGTGGTGACCTGCAAGAGCCCGTTGAAGGAATGGCTTTCGTTATAGCCGAGTTCGCCCAGGATCGGTGTGAGTTCCATGGCGCGTTCGAGCGGCTCGATGATCTGCTCCATGTCGAGGTCGCGCTGCGACGGCGACAGGCGCGCCTGATTCTTCTCCAGAATGTCGCGCGGATGGCAGAGACGCGGATTGGTCTCCTCGTAATAGCCCCACTCGATCTGGCCACCTTCGGCGGTCGTCGGATCGCCGGTGTCGCGCATATAGGCCGAGTTGCCCTGGTCGCGCAGCAACGGCCAGCCGATTTCCTTGCCGGTACCGGCGAACTCGTTATACGGGCCGAAAAAGGTCAGCGGATGGTCGATCGGCATCACCGGCAAATCCTCGCCCGCCATTTCGGCGATCAGGCGGCCCCAGATACCGGCACAGACGATCACATAGTCGGCTTCAATCGTGCCGCGATGGGTTTTGACGCCCTTGATGCGGCCGTTCTCGATGATCAGCGACTGGGCCGGGGTATTGGCGAAGGACTGGAGCTTGCCGCTCTTTTCAGCCTGGTCGACCAGCTTGCCGGCAACCGTCTGCGAACGCGGAATGACGAGGCCGGCATCGGGGTCCCAGAGACCGCCCTGCACCATGCTCTCCTCGATCAGCGGGAACTTTTCCTTGATCTCGGCGGGCTCGATCAGCCGCGCGCGCGTGCCAAAAGCCTTTGCCGAGGCGATCTTGCGCTTGATCTCGTCCATGCGGCCGTCGTCGCCAACACGGGCTACTTCCAGGCCGCCGACGCGGGCGTAGTGGCCCATCTTCTCATAGAAATCGATCGAGTAGAGCGTCGTCCAGCAGGACAGGAAGTCGTGGCTTGTCGTATAGCAGAAGTCCGAGGCGTGCGCCGTCGAGCCGATGTCGGTGGGAATGCCCGATTTGTCGATGCCGACGATGTCGTCCCATCCCCGCTCGATGAGATGATGGGCGATGGAGGCTCCGACGATACCGCCCAACCCGATGATGACTACCTTCGCCCTTTGCGGAAACTCTGCCATTGCCTGCGACCCTTATTGATGTTGAGAACGGACATTAAGACCTGCGGCAATGTCGTTGCAGCCTGTCTGCGACATGTGCATTGATTGCGACGACTTGTCAGAAAAAAACGAAATCATGACGCAATCTCGATAGCGGCAAAATCATGCCGGAACCAGCATGACCAATTTGTAGTCCGGCCTGTCGGTCGGCCGGAATGTGTACTGTTCAAACCGAAGAGCGCCGCGTGCGGGATGGATGAACGCGCGCACCCCGCCCTCGCGATCCAGCACCACCTGCTCCTTCCAGATTTTTGCGAACAGCGGGCTCTCGCGGCGAAGAACATCCAGCACCGCATTCATCTGCGGATCGTTGAAACTATGGCTGTAATCGGCGCGGAATTCGGCCAGCACCCGTCGTGCCCGCTCCTCCCAGGCCGGGATCAGTGCTTTCGACCCCGGATCGAGAAAGATGAAGCGCAGCAGATTGCGTTGGCAACCGTCGCTCAGCCATCCTTCGAAAAGTTCCGCAGCAGCGAGGTTCCAGCAGCAGGCGTTCCAGAACCGGTCTAGCCCATAGGCCGGATGCGAGAGTGCATCGACCACCGCCCGCAGCGAGGCGGGCGCATCCTCGATATCCTCATGCGCCTCGGCTTCCGGATCACGACGGCCGGCAAGCTGGAACAGATAGGCGCGTTCGGCGCGGGTCAGATTCAAAGCCGTTGCAAGGCGACCAAGCGCCTGCGGGGAGGCCTGCACCTCCCTAGCCTGCTCGATCCACGCACACCATGTGGCACTGATGCCGGCGCGCGCCGCCAATTCCTCGCGACGCAGGCCCGGCGTCCGCCGCCGCCCGGCAGGCGGCTCCGGCAACAGCCGCTCCCGGTGCGCCCGCACGAATTCACCCAGCAGTTTTCTTTGTTCGTCATCCAGCATGGGAGCATTTATAACAGGATAAACTGTCATCTTGTAACAGAATAATTTTCAGGCATGGTGCGCGCATCAAAGGAGATCATCATGCAGACCGCACATGACAAGAATGTTCAGAACCAGTTTGGCCCGCGCGCCAGCGCCTATGTCGAAAGCGCCGTCCATTCCCAGGGGGAGGATCTGGTCGCACTGGCAGCGTTGGCCGAGAAGGCGGCCCCCATGCATGCCATCGATCTCGGCTGCGGCGGCGGCCACGTCGCCTATACGATGGCGAAATATGCAAGGAGGGTCACCGCATGTGATCTGTCCGCCGACATGCTGGCGGCGGTTTCAGCCACGGCAAAATCGAAGAGCCTGGCAAATATCGACACTGTCGAAACATCGGCGGAAAAGCTGCCGTTCGAAAACGGATCTTTCGATTTCCTCGGCTGTCGCTATTCCGCCCATCATTGGATGGATGTCGAGGCGGGTCTGCGCGAAGCGCGGCGTGTGCTGAAGGTGGGCTCGCCGGCAATGTTCGTGGACATCTATTCGCCTGGCAAACCGCTGCTGGATACGCATCTGCAGACAGTCGAACTGTTGCGCGACACGTCGCATGTCCGCGACTACTCCATCGCGGAGTGGAGCGATATGCTGGCGCACGCGGGTTTCACGGTCCGTGCCTGCCAGACGCGGCAAATCCGGATGGATTTCCCCGTCTGGATCGCCCGCATGGCCACGCCGCCAGACCTTGCACAGGCGATCCGGGCCCTGCAGAAAGCCGCCCCGGTTGAAGTGCAATCGCATTTCGCAATCGAGCCCGACGGCTCGTTCATGCTCGATCTGCTGATGGTCGAGGCGATCGCGGCCTGATCAGCGCTCCTCACCGTCATCGTCGGAATGCCGAGGCTCACCCGGATCATGGGCATCCGGATGGCTTCCGTCATCGACCTTGTCGATGTCCCGCGCCTTGGCCTCCGCCGTTTTCCGGCGGCGGTCAATCTGCTCGCGAATGCGTCTGGCGGCATCAGGAGACATTCCTTCATCCCTCATCGCGTTTTCGAGCGCATCGTCGTCCTCGGTGAAGCGGATGTTCAGATTGCGTTGCGGCATCGGGATCTCGATGCCCTCTTTTCGGAACCGCTCGATGATGGAAACACGAATGTCGTTCTTGACCGCGCCTCCGTTGAACAGGTCGGCCAGATAAAAGCGCAGTTCGAAATCGAGCGAGAACTCGCCGAAAGCGTTGAACCCGACATTCGGCTCCGGCATGGTCAGCACCAGCGGATGGCTGGTGGCGATCTCCAGCAGGATATCCATCACCTTGCGCGGATCGCTGTCATAGGAAACCTTGACCGCGACTTCGCTGCGGGCGAGCGTGTTCCTCAGCGTCCAGTTGCCCACCGATGCATTGATCAGTTGTGAATTCGGCACGATGATCGACTGGTTCTGGAACGTCTCGACTTCCGTGGCGCGCACCGAGATCCGCCGCACGAAACCTTCGACGGGGCCGGCCACGATCCAGTCGCCGACCTTGAAAGGCCGTTCTGCGAGCAGGATCAGGCCCGAGACGAAATTCTGCACGATGGTCTGCAGGCCGAAACCGATACCGAGGGACAAGGCACCTGCAACCAGCGCCAGGCTCGAAAGATTGATGCCCGCCGCCGAAATGCCGATGATGCCGGCAATCGCGATGCCCGCATAGCCGAGCGCGGTATTGACCGAGTTCCGCACCCCGAGATCGATCTGCGAGCGGGCCATGACATTGCCGTCCAGCCACTGCTGGAACCAGCGGGTCGCAAAGTAGCCGCCGATGAAGACCATGATGCCGGCGATGATGCCGAGCAGCGATATGCTGATATTTCCGATGCGGATCTCGGTGAACAACTGGACGAAGATCAGCCAGATATCGGCGCCCCGGAATCCCCAGGTCAGCATGATCAGCGGCAGCCCGACCAGAATGACCAGAACATGGACGCCAAGTCCGGCCGCCAGTCCGAGTTGGTCCAGGCGGATTGCGTGGATGCCGAACCGGCGCTCCAGATAGCGCCCGGTCGCCGTCTTGCCGAAAGCATCGTGGCGTGAAATCGCATGACCGGAAAGGAAGCCGATATACATCGTCACCAGGATTGCCCCGGTCACGACGATCTGCGTGGCGGCGAACTGCGCGAGCCCTATATAGCCGAACAGCGCGGTCAGGATCAGGCTGAGCCCGGCGAATATGAACAAAAAGCGGATCAGTTTCGGCCAGGATCCGCGTGCGTCTGCACCAGTTTCCATTGGACGCGCAAACGACAGGAGAATCAGGGTGATGCCGGTAATGATCGATGACAGGAAGCCTTCGGCGACAGTAAGCACGACCGGTGCATCGAGCGCAATGTTGGCCTGGCCGAAGACATAGGACAGGCCATTGATGGCCGCGAGAATGACGGAAAAGGTCACGAGCGTCCGCGCGCGCCTGTCGGATACGTCGACCAGCCGCCATTGCGGCTTTCCAGGCGCGACGATGCCGCGCGAAAGCTGCCAGACGAAATAGATGCCGACGATCGCCCACAGTATCGCCCGCAGGATGTCGCCGATATCCTCCCGCAGCACGTTGAACCCGGCGAGCAACATCAGACCAACGAACACGAATATCGCCGCTGCCAGCGAAGGTATCATGGTCGACCAGAAAGCGACCGCAAGACGATGGGTATAGGAGGGATCGCGCTCCGCCATATCCCTGCGAATAAAGGACGCAAAAGTCGATCTGACCAGTGCAATCAGCACCATGCCCATGACCAGCATCAAACCGAGTGTGATGAACAGCCCCTGCCCCTTGAACTTCCACATGAAGTCGAGCGCGCTGGCGGTTCTTGACCAGAGTTGCGCCGTCTCGGTGCCTGCGGCATTGACGGTGTCTTCAAGCAGTTGCCCGTTGATTTCGGTGTAACGGAACAGGGTCTCGGTGAAGAGCTTGCGCCGCAGGTCGGTGATGTGACCCGAGAGATTCTCCGCTTCCTTGTTGAGCACCTCGCCATCCGACAGGATAGTGTTCATCTGGGCTTTTTCGCCCTGCAGGCGCTTTCGGTCGCCAGTCACGCCGGTATCTTCAGCAGGCTGTCCCTCCGCCGGCGGAGTGCCTATTTCCTCAAGCCGCTTGGCGACGAGATTGTAGCGGTTCTCAAGCTCCCCCATCGCTTTCGAAATGATCTTGCCAACGGTATCGGCCTGTACCTTCAACTGCGCGAGCTGTGAATCAGCCTTGGCGGCCTCCTCGACCTTCTTCCTCAGATCCTCCAGCGATACGGCTGCCTTTTGCAGGTCGGTCCTGACTTGCTCCTGCAGTGCCTCGACAGCAGCAACGATGGCGTTCTGGCCCTGCTCTTTGTCGATCGCATCTTGGGTTTGTGCGAAGAGATGCGCCGGGACGATCGCCAGAAAGGCGAGAAGCATCAGCGTTTTCACGAAAATCCGGATGGTCTGCAAACCTCACCTCATGGGCATCGTCGCTCTACGGGGCCTGTTCATGAAAGAAAAGCGCGGATGCGGCAAGCAGAAACTGCCGCTCTGGCCCGGCGGAGAAGCCAGTTGAAGGCCAATCTGCCGGCCGGGCATATGCTCCGGCGCCATGATGGTCCGCGCAGCAAGTTCGAGCCTTGCCCTGCCGATACGGTACGGAATTACGTTTCGGCAGCGCAAATTCAGCCTCGGCTGCAAAACAGGCAGAACTGTTTACGCTTCGGTTTTAGAATGGATTGATGTGCATGAAGGGTCGGCCATGTTGCAATGGAATTCCGTCACCGATCACAAGGTTTACAACGACGAGCGAACAGCGCTCCTGACGCTTCTGGAAGGGTCTACGAAGCAACCCTATGTCGATGGTGTCGGCGATGCGACGATCGGCATCGGCTTCAATCTCGTCTACAATCTCGAACCCGTGCTACGCGTCATCATCGGCGACAAGACTTGGAGCGACACGCTTTATCATCTGCTCGAAGCGGTCATCGACAAAAGCTACGCGGCCGGCCAGAGCGCCACGCTGATCGCCAACCTCAACCAGGTCATGAAGGATTGGCACGACCATGTCGACAAGGATGTGCCGGGCACTTTCAGCTTCAGGAACGATGCCCAGATCGCCAGGGCGCTCGATGCCATGGACGACTATTACGATGGCCGCATCGATAGCTGGGTGGCCGGCATTCCCGAATCCTCGGAGCGTGCGGCGCTGTTTTCGCTAACCTGGAACGCCCCGGGCCTGCTCGGCCCCAAGCTCAAGGCTGCGATCGAAAGCGGCGATCGGGCCGAGGCATGGTATGAGATCCGCTACAATTCGCTGTCGAGCAGCCTTCCGGAGAACGTCAAGCCCGGCATCGCCAACCGCCGCTATGTCGAGGCCGAGACCTTCAGCCTCTATCACGACGTCGCCCGCGCGACCTATGCCGAAGCCGTCGATGCCGGGCGCATGCTCGCAGCCCATCACACGACTTTGCTGGCCTATGAGGCGAAGTACGATCCGCTGACCGCGGCAATCGTCAAAGGCGTCGACACGATCGATGCCATCGGTAGCGAGCTTCAGCCTGCAATCTCCGCCATACTCAGGAAATATGGTCTTCCAACCGATCGCGCTGTCGAGGAATTGCTCGCCACCGGCAACGGCCGGCTGGACATTTCCGGCGATGGCACCGGCTTTGACAGCATAAACAATGATGACGACCTGCTGCTTGCCGATAAAGCGGCAAATCGCCTGTTCGGCGACGCCGGCAACGACATCCTCATCGGACTGAGAGGCGCGGACACGCTGGCCGGAGGCGCGGGTGCCGACCTGTTCGTGTTCACCGCGATCAAGGACAGCGCCGCATTCGGCAAAGCCGACGTGATTACCGACTTCGACGCAGCAGATCAGATTGCCTTCAGTTCGTCAGGCGTGGATTTCGTTTTTCTGACGCACAGCAACGACGCCTTTTCGGATATGGCAGGTGAAATTCGCTGGCAGTGGTCTGGCCAGAAGACACTGGTGGAAGCGGACTATGACGGCGATGGCGTGGCGGATCTTCGCATCGCGCTGAAAGGCATGGTGAGTTTGAACGAAGGCGATTTCCTTCTATAGTCCAGCGAGACTCAGTTCGGGAATCTCCATGACCACCGCGCAGGACATCATTGCCGCCCTCAGGCTCGAGCGCCACCCCGAAGGCGGTTGGTATATCCAGACTTTTCGTGATCCGGAAGAAACCGATGGCAGGGCAAATTCGACAGCGATCTTCTATTTGCTCGAAGGCGGGGACGGGTCGCATTGGCACACGGTCGACGCCGTCGAGATCTGGCACTATCATGCGGGCTCGCCGCTCGAACTCGGTCTTTCCGCCGATGGCAAGACAGTTCGAACGTTGACGCTCGGGCCTGATCTACTGTCCGGCCAGACGCCGCAGGGCATTGTCCGCAAAGGCGAGTGGCAGAGCGCGAGAAGCCTTGGCGACTGGACACTGGTCGGCTGCACGGTCGCGCCCGGATTCGAATTTTACGGCTTCACGATGGCCGAACCCGGCTGGGCGCCTGGATGATCAGGCGAGGTCTGGTTGCACCGGGCGCGGAATCCGGCTGTTTGGATCGATGCGCAGTGCCTCATCCTCGTTGACGGTCTTCTTATTATCGATCTCGCCTTCCGTCTTGGCGCCATCCGGCGCGATGCCCACCGGCTCACCGGTCTCGGAATTCAACTGCTGATCGTCGCGATTGGCATCTGGATTTAATGTAGGCATGGAACGATCCTCCTATAGGCTCGATCCAGCAACGGACAATGACTTGGAAAGTTCCGAACCGCCCTCAGGCGGCAGAAACCGAACGCAACGGAACCACCTGGGAAGCCGGTGTTGCATCGGTCATGACGTGATTGCGGCCGGCATTCTTGGCGGCGTAGAGCGCCGCATCCGCCCGCGCAACAGCGTCATGGATCGAACGGTCGCCCGTTTCCGATCTGCCAATTCCGAAGCTCGCGGTGATCGGCTGTTCAATGCCGATATCCTGCCAATCGTGGTCTGCCAAAGCGAGGCGGACGGTGTCGGCGAGATATCTGGCGTCGTCAATCGATATATCGGGAAGGTATGCGACGAATTCCTCACCGCCGAAACGGCTGATCGATGCCGTGAATGGCATAAGCCTTTGCAGCAGCTGGGCAAATGCGATGAGCACCAGGTCGCCCTTCGCATGGCCATGCGTATCGTTGACGGCCTTGAAGTGATCGATGTCGGTGCAGATTATAATCCCGCAAGAGTCTTGCAGGCGATCGGGCGCCGGCACGGCCCGCTCGAAGCCGCGGCGGTTGAGCAACTTCGTCATCGGATCGCGCTCGGCTGCATCTCGATACTGCGAAATCACGTCCAAAACGACAACCGCAATCGCCACAATCGCCAGCAGCATGCCAAGGATCGCACCGGTCGACTGCATTAGATAGGCGTAGTTCGACGACGCAAAACTCTCGAGACCGTCGCTCGAAGGCAAAACCACGACCAGCACGACGTTGCGAACCACGCAGTCCGCTATCACCAGCAACACGACAAGCACGAGGATCTTCTCGATCCGTTGCCGCGCCTGCCGCCAGACGCAAGCCAGTGAGAACGTCAGCAGGCCGGCAAAGCCGATATCTCCAAACAGCAATTCTGCATTCAGACTGCTTTTTACCGAGACGGAGAACGCTATCGCGGCATAGATGGCGACCGTGAACAAGACCCGCGGCAGGGCGAATTTCACCTTGCCGAAATGCAGGAAGAGCGCATCCGAATAGCAATAGGCCGCACCGAGAAACAATGCATCCGCAGTCAGCGCGGCCAGTTCGACCGGAATGCTTTGAACAATTGCCGGGATGACGAAGCCACCCGCCGACAGCAGGTAGCCGATCCCCCAGCGCCTTGCTGCGAGGGAACCCCAGTGCGAGACCAGCAGCAAGACGCCGCCGAACGTGACGAAAATGAACGGTAGAAGAAAGGCAAAGCTGCCGTCGGAACCCATAACTCATCTCGCAGCGGCAGAAACAAAGAGCTGGCGAAGCCAAGCATCATCCTAGCGGCAGATTGTTAAGAAAAAGCACGGTCCACTCGCCAAACTTGGATGTGCGCAGGCCTGCTCGCCAGAGCCTCCAAGGCTCGTCGTTCGCGCCAGTGCGGCCCCAGTGGTGTTAAATGAGCTCGAAAAAGAGCGGACACCGCCGGACTATCTATATCCGGCGGTGTCCGTGTGTGGGTGCAAGGGAATGCGAGGCACCCGCTAAACCAACCTTGTTACAGTCGTGTGAAGCTTTGATTACTTCGTCGGTCCCAGGCCGCCGGCATAAACCGTTGGGCAAAGCAACCGTGTTTCGATTATGTTCGTTTTGTTTCGTTTTCATCCTACCTCTCCCGGAACCAGAGCAATCCACGCGCAAACTGTTAAACAGATGACATTTCGTCAACCTGCAGAACGCGCCGGCCTGTTTCCAATCGGTGCACTGCGCTTGCGCCTCGCACTTTTCACCCTAAAAATGTTCGATTTGTTTCATTGTTTCACCGAAATCGCCTCAATTTGTAACAACGACATTCAGATGAAACAAACGAACCTTAGACCAGCGCCATCGGACTAGCCGGTGCCGCCGGCCAGGCTCGAAACCCAGAGAGCAGATCGATGTCTAACTTCATGCGCTTCAGTGCAGCCGCAGCATCCATCGTTGTTATTTCTTCCGCGTTCGGCTTCGGCCTCGCGACGACCATGCTGTCTGCAAATGAGCTTGCCCTCACCGACAATGGCACCGGCCCGAATGTTGCATCTCCCGGCACTCAGAGCCGTCTGAACACAGAGACCCGCTCAATTGCCGGCGCCAGGAAAATTGTCCTCGCATCGCGCAGCATCGCATCGTTGGCTTTTCCGGCCATGAATCAGGAGGGCCCTGCGGCGGGTGTGCCGCATGCGAACCTCGGCCGGACGCGTGCGATCACCTCGGCCTGCCTGATGGCGATGAACTGAGAAAACGGCTGAAGCGAAAGCCGATTTTTTTCGTTTCGATGCGAATGTGAGCCTATCCGCCACAGCATGACGTGATCACAGACTTCTGATATTTTCCTGACAAAAATTCCAGAACTCAAGCCTGCACGATTGCTCAGCTCTCCGGCTCGAATACGTATCCCTCACCTCGAACCGTCTTCAGGATCGCCGGTTCCGAGGGATCGACTTCAATCTTCTTTCGCAGACGCGCAATGCGGATATCAAGACTGCGGTCAGCATCGCCAAGCGGCCGGCCATGGGCGAGTTCGCAAAGCCGGTCGCGTGAGAGGACCTGGCGCGGATGCCGGGCAAAAGCTTCCAGCACATCGAAATCCATGCTGCTCACCTCGATTTCGAAACCGTCGCCCCCGAAGAAACGACGCCCTTCGACATCGAGGACGAAGCTGCCGAGCTTCAGTTTCGGACGCGCTTCGGCGGGCTGTTCGGATCGCGGCGGCATCCTTCTCAGGACGCTGCGGACGCGTGCAAGAAGTTCGCGAACTTCGAACGGCTTGGGCAGGTAATCGTCGGCGCCGTTGATCAGACCGGTCACCTTGCTGCTCTCGTCGGCATTCCCGGTCAACATGATGATGCCCATGCGCTCGCCGGCGTTGCGAAGGCGCCGCAGGATTGAGAATCCGTCCTCCCCCGGCAGATTGACATCAAGCAAAATGAGATCGGGGGATTTTATCGCCAGCAATTTGTCGAGCGCCGCGCCATTTTCCGCCGGCTGCACCGAGTAGCCCTGCATCGAAAGATAGTCCTCGATCATACCTCTGAGACCTGGCTCGTCATCGACCACGACGATATGGGCTTCGGACATCAGTTCACTCCTTCCGGGGCATGCCGGGATGCGCTTTGCTTGCTGTCGCGCTCCTTGTCGAGCATCCCGTACAGGATGCCCCGGAGAGCGACGAGGTCGATCGGCTTGGTAATGACGGGCATATCCGTCCTGACCGCCTTGTTTTGGGAATTCAGAGCATCGCCGGTCATGACGACCACCCTGCCCTTGAGTGCGGGCCGTTTGCTCAGGATGAACTCTATAAGCTTGTCCCCGTCGATATCGGGCATTCGAAGATCGGTCAGCACAGCGTCGAACTCGTCTTCGAGGATCGCTTCCTGCGCATCCCGGCCGCTCGCGACCGCCGTCACCGAGACACCCTCCGCGCCGAGGACATCGACAAGGAAATCGCCGATCGCCGTCTCGTCATCGACGACAAGCAATTTGCCGGCAAGGCGGAAAGTCGCCTGGGCTTGTTCGTCTTCCTCCCTGGCGATTTCCGGGCCCATCGGCAGCTTGATCCGGCAGAGCGTGCCACCACCGGCGACGGTATCGAGGGTGATCGTCCCGCCATGCGCCTCGACGATGCGCAGGCATACGGACAGGCCGATACCGGTGCCCACGCCTTGCGGCTTGGTGGTGAAGAACGGTTCGAACGCCCGTTCCTTCACGGTTTCGTCAATCCCCGGCCCCGTGTCGATAATATCGATGACGATATGGCCGCGGCCGCGATAACTCTTGACATTCAACTTGCGATCGCCCTCGACGCCGGACATCGCCTGCTGCGCATTGAGAACGACATTCATGAAGACCTGATGCAACTGGTCGGGGTCGGCAAAGAAATCCGGGAGCGCGACCAGCCGCTCGCGCACCACCGCAATGCCGTTGCTCCTCAGGCCATAGGCCGCCAGCTCCAAGACATCGTCGATGACCGTTTCAATCGCGACATTGCGCTTTTCGATGGGCTTGGAGCGCGCCATCGACAGGAACGTCTTGACGATGCGGGCGCATCGCTCGGCGGCGGAATGCAGTTCCTTGGTGCGGCGCCTGGTGGCGTCGTCCCCGGCCATTTCGTGCAGCATCCCGGCATAGCCGACCACGATGGACAACGGATTGTTGAGCTCATGGGCGACGCCGGCCAGCAGCGAACCGAGAGCTGCGAGCTTCTCGCTTTGGTAGAGCACGCTGCGCTGCTTTTCGAGCTCCTTCTCGACCAGCCTCTGGCTCGTCTGGTCGACGGCGAACACGCCGGCGCCAGTAACCTCGCCCGTCTCGGAGCGCACCGGAAAGCGGATGAACATGCTGTAAAGGAACGGCGCCAGTGAAGGGTGATATTGCTCCTCGATCTGCATTTCGCCTGTCGAAATCACTTTTTCGATCGAACGGTCCATCATCGCCGCCTCATCCGGCGGCAGGATATCGACCGTCCGCTTGCCGATGATTTCATGCGCCGGCCGACCGAGACGCTTGACTGTTTCCGGGTTGACCAGCGTGAAAATGCCGTTCTTGTCCTTGGCCAGCATCGCGACGGGCGCATATTCCAGGAAGGCTGCCATCCGCGCTTCGCTGACGCTGAGAGCTTCCTCCGCCCGCTTGCGCTCGGTGACATCGCGGCCGATCGACTGGATCTCGGTCAGTTCGCCTTCGCTGTTGAAGATGCCGGTCTCGGTCCACTCTTCCCACCGAACATCGCCCGACGGCATCAGAACGTTGCGGACGACGACGGTCGCGGATGGATGTTCGAGCGTCAGAGACGTAATATGCGCGTCGTACATCTCCCGGTCTTCCGGCACGATGGTGTCGAAATTGCTCTCTGGGCGGCTCAGCAGTTCCTCGAGGGTCACGCCGAGATACCTGCAATAGGCATCGTTGGCGAAAGTCGTGCGGCCCTTCGGGCTATGGCGAGAGACCAGTTCGGTCTGCGTATTGATCACCAGCCGGTAACGAGCCTCGCTTTCGCGGATCTTCAGCTCGGTCTGCTTCATCTCGGTGATGTCATGCAGCAGGATCACCTTGCCGCCATCCGGCATGGCACTCTGCCAGCCATCGATCCAGCGACCGTCCGGCAGCGAGTATTCGGTGTCGGAATCATCGTTGAACCGGTCGAGATCGACCAGCGAGCCGATATCGCACCCGATCGTTGCCATCGGCCGCTTGTCGTCGGCAAGATGTCCCGCGAAGGCCTGGTTATGGAAGACCAGCTTTCCATCGGCATCGGCAATGGCAAAACCATCGTCGAGGCTGGACGTCGCCGCCAGGAAACGTGCCTCGCTTTCCTCCAGCCGCGTCTGGTAGCGGCGAATGGTCGAGACAATCCCGGCAATCGTCAGGAAATGCGTTCGCCAGCCGGCGGGCAGCGCCGGAATGGGCGTATCGACGCCCGCGGCCTGCAACGTCAGGTACTCCGCCAGCTTGAAGCTGGGGGCGATATAGGCGCGGTGCAAAAGGTAGAACAGACCGAAGAACGTCGCGCCGAGGCCAAACAGGATCAGTGCGTAGGGCGCGAAGCGCGGAAGCAGGTAGGCATAGAGATCGGCTTTCGGCAGGACATAGACAAGGCGGAACGGCGACATCGACGATGCCTGGATCCGGACCCAGTTTTCGCCGAGCTCCGCGAATCCGACCTTGAGATTGTCCTCGACCTTTGGATCGAGCAATCCACTCTCCGCGAGATAGGTGGCCATCCTCGGACGGTCCCCGGCAAAAGCCTTGCCATTGACGCCGAGAATATCCCCCTGCTCGTTGATGATCGCCAGCATGCCGATCGGTTGCGTGACTTGCGCGATGACGGCATTGAAGGATTCCACCAGGATATCGGTGCCGACAACACCGTAGAACCGGTCATTCACATAAACCGGAGATGCGTGGCTGACCATCGGTCCCGCCCCGGCCTGATCTTCCGATACCTGCGTCCAGTAATCCTCGCGGTTCGGATTCTGCTCCGGCGTGCCAAATCGATAGACGTCTTTCTTAAGCCATGAGGCAACGAGTTCATCGACGCCGTTGATCGGTCCGTCCCGCTCGGCGCCGTTTGCGATCGCCTGAAGGCTGATCCCGGGATAGATGCCGACGAAATCGGATTGCGCGGAAATGAAGTAGCCCCAGTGGGACCGCGATCCGGCCTGCCTGTCGATCTGCTGCGCTGCCAGGAGATTGAGCGCCGCATCGACTGGACCGATCGTGTCTGTCGGCCGGGCCGCAAGCTGCGGAATGCCGAACAGAGTGCCGAACGCAACATTCCCAGCGCCCGGCTCCCACTCCAGACCCCGGACATCACCAGATCTGAGCCTCACCACGACGGACATCAGCTGACCGGCCTGCTCCTTGGAGAGCCCGGTGGAGAAGTGAATGCCGTCCTCCATGGTCAGGCGCATCCGGGCCAATTGCTGGTCGGTTTCAGCAACCAGCGTCCCAAGCGTGTGGTGCTGCTCGTTTGTGAGCTTTTCAAGATCGGCAAGAAGCGCGCTCTGCTGGCGCCAGAACTGATCCACCACGATGGCAATGATCAGGAACGACAGCGGCAACGCGCAGAGAAGCAATAGGCGCGGCGACGGGCCGATGCGGGCACGGCCAAGGGTCGCTGTCCCGTCCGATGTTGCCTGCTTCATTCTCTCACGACCTTCACTTGGTGCCAATTCTCCATCAAGCCCGTTGCCCAGGAAAACACAATATATTCCAGTCGTCGAAAATGCAGCCCGTTTGTTTCACGCCGATGTCGCCGGATGTTTCGGAAACAGTCTTAATTCCTGCTTTGCGGGACTTGACCTGACTTTCGTCATTTTTTTGATTGCAATCAGATAGCTGCGGGCAATATCGTGGAGTTCGCGGTTATCGTGCGCGGGCGCAATAATGGAAAGGTGGTCATGGCGGATCTGATAGTTGTCGATGACGACCTTCCGCTCAGCGGAATGATCGAGGATTTCCTGACGATGCAGGGCCATGCCGTGCGCTGTGTGGCGAGCGGCGAAGGCCTGAATGCGCTGATGACGTCCGATCCGGCAGACCTGATCATCCTCGATCTCAATCTTCCCGGCGAGGATGGCTTGAGCATTGCACGGCGGATGCGCGACCGCCATGATCTCGGCATCATCATGCTCACTGGCGCCGTCGACCTGGTCGATCGGGTGGTCGGCCTCGAGATCGGCGCCGACGATTACATTACCAAACCATTCTCCCTCAACGAACTGCATGCGCGTATCGAGGCCGTACTGCGGCGCCGGCGATTCAATGGCGAGAACGTCATTGCCTTTGGTGCCTTCTCGCTCGATATCAAGCGCTGGAAACTGTTCGAGCCGAATGGCGAGGAAGTCCCTCTGTATCCAACCGAGATCGATCTGATCGCCGCCTTTGCGACGCGGGCGGGCAAACTGCTGAGCCGCGACGACATCCTCAAGCTCGCCCCCGCGCATGGCTCCGATCCGATCGACCGCAGCATCGACTCGCGGATCAAACGCCTGCGTCGCAAACTCGAACTGAGCGGCCAGGACGGCGACCTGATCGAGACCGCGCGTGGCAACGGCTATATCTACAAGGGCCACTCACGCACCTGAGTCGGGAACCCGGCCCGGACATCCACAGTTATTCGGTCGAGTTCCAACCGGAGACATCAGGATGCCAAGCCAGCACGAAATTGAGACAAAATTCTGGGATGCGTTGAAATCCGACATGACTGTCATGCTGGGTTTGACAGGTTCCGTCGATGTTTTTCCTCACCCGATGACGGCGCAGCTCGAGGCGAGCAAGGGACCGATCTGGTTCTTTTCGGCCACCGACAACGACATGGTGAAGACGCTTCACAGTATGCAGCCGGCGCTTTTCACCTTCGCCTCAAAAGGCCATGATCTCTTCGCCACTGTTCAGGGCAAGTTGGTCGTCGACAACGACCGCGCCGTCATCGATCGCCTCTGGAACAAATACGTCGCCGCCTGGTTCGAAAAAGGCAAGGACGACCCCAAGCTCGCTTTGCTGCGATTCGACCCCGGCCATGCCGAGATATGGCTCGATGAGAAGAGTCTGTTCGCCGGTATCAAGGTGCTGTTCGGCGTCGATCCCAAGAAGGGCTACAAGGACAAGATCGCCGAGGTCGACCTTGGCTGAGGGCATGTCAGCCGCTCGCCCATATCAAGCGGAGCGGACCATCCTCCCCTTCGACCGGATCGGAGGCCGGCAGCGGCACGGCCGCTATAGCGCGCAAGCCTTCCTCCCCCGGTTCACCGGTGCGGATGTCGGCATGCTGGCCGGGCGGATAGGCGCCGACCACCAGAAAATCGCTGCTGGCCGCTAGCCGCCGGTGCCCTGTTCCGGCTGGCAGTACCAGGCAGTCGCCAGTGCTGACGGCGAATTCCCGTCCGGTAGGCCCACCGATCAAAAGGCGAGCGGCGCCTGCCGCGACACCGAGCACCTCATGCGCATGGGTGTGATAATGCTGGTAGGAAAACACCCCGTTGCGCCACGTTCCCTGCCAACCATTGTTTCTGAAGCGCTGTTCAAGCGCCGCAGCCGGATCATCTCCCGTCAGGACCGTCGATTTGTACAGAAGCACGGGCAGATCGGGATTGTTCGGCACCCACTCGCTTCGTTCGAAGAAGATCGCTTCGGGCTTCATAAGACCGCCTCCTGTTGCATCCTATCCCAAAGCCGGAATACCGCATTCTTGTTCCAACCAGGGTGCGGTTTGCGGGCCAAAACAACCATGTTCCTCCGGAAACAGCGCGGGCTGCGGTTTGGTGCGAAAAAGGTCTCAACGAACAGCAGGAATGTTCGAACCGAATGAAGCCAAGCAGACCGAAACCAACCAACCTCAGGAGACTATCATGAAGAAGTTCGCACTGGCAGCCATCGCCGCTCTCGTCGCCACCGTGTCCCTCTCGACTGTCGCCGAAGCCGGCTGGCGCCGTCATCATGGCTGGAATGGCCATCACCACGGCCACTACAACCGCTTCATCTACCGCGCCCCGCGCGTCGTCGTCTACAACGACTATTGCTTCG
>JAQGJP010000095.1 GCA_028290545.1 Rhizobium sp.
CGCGTTCCGGCGGCCAAAACATCGTTTGTCTCAATGTGTCGGGGCGGTTCCAAGTTCGATCGGATCCGCCCCCGGCGCGGGTTATTCGGCGTCGGCGAGGTGCAGCTTGCTGGCATCGCCGGTGCGGCTGTCGACGGCAACCACGACCGAGAGGCCGGCGCGCAGCTTGCCGCTTTCGAGCGCATCCCGGGGAATGGCAATGCGGACCGGCAGGCGCTGGATCACCTTGGTGAAGTTGCCCGTCGCATTTTCCGGTGGCAGCAGCGAGAACACCGCGCCCGATGCTGGCGCGATAGACGCGACGACGCCCTTGATCTTGTGATTGGAAATCGCATCGACTTCGATATCGACTTCGGCGCCGAGCTTGATGTCGGCAACCTGGGTTTCCTTGAAGTTTGCCTCGATATAGAGCTGATCGACCGGCACCAAGGCAGCAAGCCGCTGGCCGGGGCTGACGAGATCGCCCTGCTGGACGGCGAGATTGCCGACGACGCCATTGAAGGGCGCCTTCAGCACCGTGAACGAAAGATCACGTTCGGCCTTGGCCTTCGTCAACTGCAGCGACCGGATCTGGCTTTCGGCTTCGGCACGCTGGGCGGTCACGACGGCGATATTGGCCTGGGCGGATAGAATTGCAGAATCCGCACCGACAAGATTGGCTTTCGCCTGATCGAGCGCGACGCGCGCATTGTCCAGGTCGGCGCCTATGCCAGCCTTTTTGGCGGCAAGGTCGGTCTGCCGCCGTTCGGTGATTTCCGCGCCGCGAAGCGTGGCTTCCAGCGAGGTCTTCTGTGCATCAGCCTGGGCAACAGCAGACTTGGCAGCGGCGATCTGGGCATCGAATCGGACAAGCCCCAGCTTCTGCGTGGCGATCTGCGCGTCTGCCTGTTCGGCGGCAATCTTGTAGTCGCCATTGTCGAGCGTCACGAGAACGTCGCCCGCCTTCACATGCTGGTTGGCGACGACATTGACCTTGGCCACATAGCCGGTCACCTTCGGAGCGATATTGGTGATGTCGCCTTCGATATAGGCATCGTCGGTCGAGACCATGAAGCGGCCGTTCATCCACCATTGGTGACCATACCACGAGCCGGCGCCAATCGCAGCCAGCACGATGGCCGGCAGGATCAGGCGGCGAAGGAACCCCTTCTTCTTCTGGGCTGGTCCCTGTGCGGGCGGTACGGCGACGGTGGGCGCCATGGCGGGCGCTTCCATCCTGATCGGTGCTTCGCTCTCGGCGGGAACTTCGACGTTCTCGTCGACCGGGCGCATCTTTGTGCTATTGCTTGCTGATCTCGACATTCCGGGTACTCCGCCTTCCGGCAAAAACTTAGTAATCGAACCGAACGGTTCAGTTCGAGTTGACATAACGACTTTTATGTCCCATATCAAGAGACAATCGAACCGATTGGTTCGAATAAGATTAACAACAGGGGAAATGGAAATGAACGAGGTCGATGGCAAGGCCGATGCGGTCACTATGACGCAGCCTGAGCCACAGGGCGCAGGGCGTCCCGCAGCCGGTGAGGACCCTATCAAGCGCGAGCAGATTCTCGATGGCGCGCTGTGCGTTTTCATGCAGATGGGCTTCGATGCGGCGAGCATGAACGACATCACCCGCGAGGCCGGCGTTTCCAAGGGCACGCTGTACGTTTACTTCAAGAACAAGGAAGACCTGTTCGTCGCCATCATCGAGCGGCAGAAGCTGAGAATATTCGGTCGGCTGCAGGAAATTCTTGAGAAGAACCTGCCGGTTGTCGAAACGCTGCACGATTTCGGCATGCTGTTTTCCACGCATATGCTTTCGGACAGGACGGTACGCGGTGCACGGATGGTGATCGCCGTCATTGACCGCATGCCCCAGCTCGCCAATCTTTTCATGGTTGCGGGACCGAACAGCGGCCCGGCGATGCTTGCCAATTATCTCCAGCGCCAGGTTGATAACGGTCAGCTCAAGGAAATCGAGGATCCGATGATGGTCGGCCGCCAGTTCGGCGATCTTTGTCTGGCGGGGCTGTTTCGCCCCAGGCTGTTCGGCGAATTGACCGAGCCGCCGACGGCCGAGCGCATCGAGAGGAACGTGGCGTCCGCCGTCCGGCTTTTTTTGAACACCTACGGGGTGTAAAGCCGGCCTGTTTTCAAGACTGAGTTGGAATCAGCTTTTTCTTGACGCGCGGAGTTGAATATGGCCTAAGGCAAGCCCTTACGGAAATGTCTTCGCTTGGCCTGATCGACCGGCATTGCGAGCCAATTCCCCGCAACATGCACTTCGTCCCGCTGCGCGGAGATGGCAGTGCCAGCTTCATTCTTGGGCATTCGAAACATGAGACCTTCAGGCGTTCGCGTCCGCATCGCTCCTTCACCCACCGGCGAGCCGCATGTCGGCACGGCCTATATCGCGCTGTTCAACTATCTGTTTGCATTGAAACATGGCGGCGAATTCATCCTTCGCATCGAGGACACCGACGCCACCCGTTCGACGCCGGAATTCGAGCAGAAAGTGCTTGACGCGCTGAAATGGACCGGGCTGAAATGGTCGGAAGGCCCCGATGTCGGCGGCCCGTATGGCCCCTATCGCCAGTCCGACCGCAAGGACATGTATCTGCCCTTCGTCGAAAAGATCGTCGAAGCCGGCCATGGCTTCCGCTGCTTCTGCACGCCCGAACGGCTGGCACAGATGCGCGAAACCCAGCGCGCCGCCGGCAAGCCGCCAAAGTATGACGGCCTGTGCCTCAATCTTTCCGCCGAGGAAGTAACGTCGCGCATGGCTGCCGGCGAACCCACCGTCGTGCGCATGAAGATCCCGACCGAAGGCTCCTGCAAGTTCCATGACGGCGTCTATGGCGATGTCGATATTCCCTGGGATGCCGTCGACATGCAGGTTTTGCTCAAGGCCGATGGCATGCCAACCTATCACATGGCCAATGTCGTCGACGACCATCTGATGAAGATCACCCATGTGGCGCGCGGCGAGGAATGGCTGGCTTCGGTCCCGAAGCACATTCTCATCTATCGTTATCTCGGCCTCGAGCCGCCGGTGTTCATGCATCTCAGCCTGATGCGCAATGCCGACAAATCCAAGCTGTCGAAACGCAAGAACCCGACATCGATCAGCTACTATTCGGCGCTCGGCTACATGCCGGAGGCGCTGATGAACTTCCTCGGCCTGTTCTTCATGCAGATCTCCGAAGGCGAAGAGCTGCTGACGATGGAAGAGCTGGCGGAAAAGTTCGATCCGGAAAACCTTTCCAAGGCCGGCGCGATCTTCGATATCCAGAAGCTCGACTGGCTGAATGGCCGCTGGCTGCGCGAAAAGCTGACACCGGAGCAGTTTATTGCCCGCGTGCTGGATTGGGCATCGGAAAACTCCCGCCTCACCGAGAGCCTTAAACTGGCGCAGTCGCGCATTTCCAAGCTTGGCGAACTGCCTAACCTGGCGGGCTTCATGCTGTCCTCCGATGTCGGCCTGACCCCGGCCTCTTTTGCTGGCGTGAAAACACCGCCGGCCGAGACGCTGGAAATCCTGCAGACCGTTCAGGCCGATCTCGAAAAGATCCTCGAATGGAATGTCGAGACGATCGAGGCGGAACTGCGCGCCATCGGCGACCGGCTCGGCAAGAAGCTGAAATTCGTGACACCGCCGCTGTTCGTTGCCGTGTCCGGCAGCCAGCGCTCGCTGCCGCTGTTCGATTCCATGGCACTGCTTGGCCGCTCCGTTGTGCGCCAGCGGCTGAAAGTTGCCGCTGCTGTCGTCGCCTCGATGGTCGGTTCCGCCTGATTCCCGAAAGTTTTGAGATATGTCTGATACCAAGAACGAAACGACCCTGTCCTCCGACGCCGCCGAAGTCCGCGCCCAGAAGCTTGCGCTTCTCCGTGAGAAGATCGGCGATGTCTATCCGGCGCATTTCCACCGCACGATCACCAATGCTGAGCTTGCCGCGAAATATGAAAGCCTGGAGCTCGACACCGAGACGCAGGATGTCGTGACCGTCGCCGGCCGGGTCTATTCCTCGCGCAATTCCGGCATGTTCATGGATATCCATGATGCCGGGGCCAAGATCCAGATCTTCAGCCACAAGGATACGACTCCGGAGGAAGCGCGCGGGCTGCTGCCGATGATCGACATCGGCGACATCATCGGCGTGACCGGCGTCGTCCGCCGCACCAAGCGCGGCGAACTGACGATCAATGCGCAAGAGATCACCATGCTGACCAAGACGCTTCTTCCCATGCCGGAGAAGTGGCATGGTGTCTCCGATATCGAGATCCGCTATCGCAAGCGCCATCTCGACATCATGACCAATGAGGAGTCCAAGCTGCGCTTCCAGCAGCGCAGCCGCATCCTCTCCGGCATCCGCCGCTTCATGGAAAATGACGGCTTCATGGAAGTCGAGACGCCGATGCTGCATTCGGTCTATGGCGGTGCCACCGCCGAGCCGTTCAAGACGCATCACAACACGCTGAAGCTCGACATGTACCTGCGCATCGCGCCGGAGCTGTTCTTGAAGCGCACGCTGGTCTCTGGCCTCACTGACAAGGTCTTCGAGATCAACCGCAACTTCCGCAACGAAGGCGTCTCGACCCGGCACAATCCAGAATTCACGATGATGGAATGCTACTGGGCCTATGCCGACTACGAGGACATCATGGACCTCGTTGAACGGTTGTTCGCCGAGCTTGCCATGGCGATCCACGGCACGACGGAATTCCCGTTCGGCGACAAGGAAATTTCCTTCAAGGGACCGTTCAAGCGGGTTCCCATGCCCGACGCCGTCAAGGAACATACCGGCATCGATTTTCTCGCGATCAAGACCGACGAAGAAGCGCGCACCGCGGCCAAGGCCGCTGGTTTCGCCGTCGAGAAGGACTGGACCTGGGGCGAATGCCTGGCCTTCATCTTCGAAGAGAAGGTCGAGAGCACACTGATCCAGCAGAGCCATGTGACGCATTTCCCGAAGGACATCTCGCCCTTCGCCAAGGAAGTGCCGGGCGAACCACGTCTTGTCGAGCGTTTCGAGACCTATTGCAAGGCCTGGGAACTGGGCAATGCCTTC
>JAQGJP010000024.1 GCA_028290545.1 Rhizobium sp.
TAATACCGTTCACTTAGTGATTTGCAGGCAAGGTTGACGATGCAGGATGGGGATTCGTTTCCATCCTGTTTTTGTTTACGATGTCGCGCACGATTGGTCATTCTGCCGATTTATCGGCTCTTTCGCATTCCATTGATCCGGACTGGATCGCTCAGGCGCTTGCCACGACAGGCAAGGCGAGCCTCCGCAAACGCAAGCTGCCGGCTGAGCAGGTTGTCTGGCTTGTGATTGCACTGGCACTCTATCGTCATCAGTCGATCCCAGAGGTGGTGGCCCATCTTGATCTGGTCTTGCCCGATGAGGTGAACCCGGACATTGCCAAGAGCGCCTTGACACAGGCACGCCAGCGCTTGGGCCAAGCGCCGCTGGCGCAGCTATTTGCCATGAGTTCATCGTGTTGGGATGATCGTCACCAATCCGGGCGGGCATGGCGGGGTCTTGCCCGTTATGCCGTCGATGGCAGCACCTTGCGGACGTCTGACAGCCCCGAGAACCGGGCGCATTTTGGAGCGCAGGCCTATGCATCGGGCGTTGTCGCAAGCTATCCGCAATTGCGGCTTCTGACACTCACCGCCCTTGCGACCCATCTGGTGCGTGATGCGGTGTTTGGAGCCTATGGCAAGAACGAGATGCTCTATGCCAAGGGCCTGCTCGATCAGGTTCCGGACCATTCGCTGACCGTCTTCGACAAAGGCTTCCTCAGCGCCAGCCTTCTGTTGCAGTTGCAGGCGAAGGGACATCAGCGTCACTGGCTGATCCCGGCCAAGGCCAACAGTACATGGCAGCGTCTGGATACCAATCCCACCGATTATCGGGTGCGTATGAAAGTCTCACCCCAGGCGCGGCAGGCAGAGCCGGGTTTGCCGGCCTTCTGGGAGATGAGGGCGATCGAGACGACCACCCGCCATGGCAAAAGACGCATATTGCTGACATCGCTCATGGACAGACAAGCCTATCCGGCAAGCGAAATCGTCCATCAATACCAAGAGCGATGGCGCATCGAGACAAGTTACCGCGAACTCAAGCAGGATCTTCTCGGCAGCCAACTCACGCTGCGAAGCGGCACGCCGGAGACCGTCTACCAGGAGGTCTGGGGTGCCTTGCTGGCCTATAATCTGGTGCGGCTGGAAATGGCAGAGGTCGCTGGCGAAGCCTGCGTCGAGCCAACCCGACTAAGCTTCACAGCAGCCCTGCATTACCTGCGTCACGAATGGGGATGGATGGCCATCGAAGCGCCCGCCAAAATCCCCACTCACCTCGTCAGATTGAGGAACAGATTGGCAGACCTGCTGCTCCCACAAAAACGGGGGCGATCATGCCCCCGTGTCGTCAAAAAACTCCCAGCCAGATATCCAACAAGGGCTGTAAGCAAACCTAAGTGAACGGTATTAGGGCATCGTCGGGGGTTTTTTGTTGCCGGGATTCCGGATTATTCGGAAACGATTTTGACCTTGTCGCCAACGGACACGGTGCCGCCGATCGGCATGCCGTTGAGCAGCCGAAACAGTTCCAGCTTGCGATCGGTACCAAGCATCCGGTCGGACAACGTCTGCACCGTATCGCCCTTTTCGACTGAGACGACGCGGATGCGCAACGGCTTGAGATTGCTGATTTCCGATGGCGACAGCCGCCGGAACGTCGACCGCAGCTTGGTCGCGGTCGCCTGCAGTCCTGCCGCATCGCCTTTCGGCACGGCGGTCAGGAAACGGTAGATCTTCACGCCGTTGCGAATGACGGTGACATCGAAATCCCAGCGGTCGGCTGAGGCGCGCGCGGTCGCCGCCGGCATGCCGTTGACGAAAGCCGAGCGGATCGTCTCCGGCATCAGGCCCGTCACCCAGCCGCTGGCGACATAATCGGTGAGGCTGCCACCGGATTTGTCATCGACAAGATCGAAGCGGACCGCGATTTCGCCAGGCCCCGTCGCCATGACGGCTTCGGCCTTGTTATCGATCCTGAAACTCGGAGGAACCTCGAAACGGATACCGAGATTGGCATGCAGGAACGTTTCGCCGCGGACATAGCCTTCCTGCGGGCTGTCGCCGTAAAGCAGGCCATCAATGCCCGCGAGGAAATAATCGCGACCCTTGTCACCCGCCTGGCCCTCGATACCGAATGCGCGTGCATGCCGGCGCGCCAGATCGACGCGTTGCGGCGTGCTCGGATGGCTGGAAAGGAAGTCCAGCCCGTGATCGGAATTGGGATCGACCGCGTTGAACCGCGCATAGGCGCCCATGGCATCCAGGAAACGCGCCGCGGCGTAGGGATCATAGCCGGCTTCGCCGAGCATACGCACGCCGATCAGGTCGGCCTGCAGCTCCTGGTTCCGCGAGAAAGCAGCGAGCCGGAGCTTGGAGCGGGCAAGCGCCTGCTTGCCCGCAAGTTCGGAAGAAAGCACCTCGGTCACCACACGACTGGCGATGACTTCCGCTTCCTCGCGCTGTTGCCGCTCGATACCGTGATTGGCCGTGACATGCGCCATTTCGTGGCTAAGAACGGCCGCGACCTCCGAAGCATCGGTGGCCAGCGCCAGCAGTCCACGGGTCACGTAGACATAGCCGCCCGGCAGCGCGAAAGCATTGATCGCCGGCGAATTGAGAATGGTGATCCGATAGGACTGCGCCGGGTTTTCAGAGACAATCGTCAACGCACCTGTGATACGCGCGACCAACTGCTCGGTCTTAACATCCTTGTACTCGCCACCGTAGGACGCAACGATGCGTGGATGCTCGCGGGCACCCATCTCTGCGCGGGGATCGTTCTTCTGCACCTCGTCGACGATCTGCGGCGTCTGCGAAGGCGCGACATCCGGTTCGTAGCTTTGCTCAAGGATGGATTGGCAACCGGCCAGGATCAGCGCCGTGAAAAGAACCGGTAGACCCTTTGCGAATGTACGGCCACGGCTTCGCCCCTGCCCGAAGGCCATCGGAGAAAAAAAACTTCCGCTTGCTTTTGTGCTCTCGACGGTCAGAGCCCTGTCCTTCATATGCCCTTTGCATCCCTGGCGGGAATGGGCGCACCTTTATCCGATTTCCTGTCTTATTGCATAGCACAAAGTGCGGAAACTCGGATCACAAAGTCTTAAACAAATTGGTCGATTTTGAGGCTCCAGCTGCCTTATTCCGATAATCCGAGGAATTCCTGCCATTCAACGATTCCACCGGTGAAAACGTTCCGGCCATCGCGAATTTCGACAACGCGATCGGCCAACCGTCCAACTTCGCGTCCGTCATGCGAGATCATCAGCACCATCATCGCATTGTCCTGCTGCAGGGTTCTCAACAGCTCGCCCATGTCGATCCGAAGCGCTTCGTCCAGGCTCGCGAACACCTCGTCGAGCAACAGGAACGGCCGTTTGCGCACCAATGCACGCGCAAAGGCCACCCTCTGCCGCTCGCCACCGGAAAGCTGTTGCGTCATGCGCTGCTCAAATCCGCCGAGACCGACATTTTCCAGCGCCTCGGAAATACGGTTCATATCGGTCCTTGCCAAAGTCAGGGATGGCGAAATGCCGAGTGCGACATTGGTGGAGACATCGAGATGAGCAAAGAGATTGTGGTCCTGGAAAATCGTGGTGATCGGCCGCTTGCCGGGCGCAAGAGCCGCAACATCGACGCCATCCATGACGATGCGGCCGCTTATCGGCGTCTCGAAACCGGCGATCAGATGAAAGAGTGTCGATTTACCGGCGCCCGACGGGCCTGATATCGCGACGATGCCGGGGCCTTCGAGCGACAGTTCATAGTGAAAATCGCGCTCTCCCAGACGCGTTCCGACGGATTGCAGCAAGAGTTCGGGCATTATGAAGTTTCTCCTCCGCGGCGATCGGACCGTACCGCCGGCAGCATCAGGATCAGGCAGATCACGCCGAGAATCAGCGCCAGTCCAGCGGCATCGGTCGAACGATAGCTGCCGAGTTTGGCATAAAGCAGCGAGGGCAGGGTGATAAAATTCTCGCTGCCGAACAGCGCGATCGCCCCCATATCGCCGAGCGACAACGCCATGGCAAAACTGAGCGCGGTCAGCAGCGGCGAGTGGAGGACCGGCCAGTCGACCAACCGCAATCGGCTCAGCCCGGTGATATCGAGACTGTCGGCAAGCCGGCCGGTGCGCAAAAGATGCGTCTTCAACTCCGGCGCGATGACGCGGGCGGTGAACGGCATCGCCATCAGCATGTTGATGATCACCACGATCGGGATCGCCGCATTGGTCTCGATCCCAGTTCTCAGGAGCAGGACGAACCAGCCGGAACCGAGCGCCAGCGGCGGCACCAGCAACATGAATTCCGGCAGCCGGAACAGGGCCGAAATTCCCCTCTCGCCAATTGCCAGTCGCGCCCGCACCATGAAAAAGGTCAGCAGTACGGCCAGCAGTCCCGCCGAAATCGCGATCAGCACGCTGGTGACCAGCGCCTGCAGGAACAGCGGGTCGGCAACCAGGTGGACCAGATCGGCCTTCAGACCGCTCACGAGAATGGCGATCATCGGTGCGCCGACGAATGTGAGAAATAAAGCAAGCCAGAGGCTATCGCAGATTTTTGAAAGCCGGCTCCGGCCATCGACGCGGAACGGCTTGCCCTGCACAGCGCTGCGATCCTGTTCCGGGTCCGGAAACAGCCGCAGGAGCACGAACACCAGGATGGTGATCGCCAGCTGCAGGGCGCTGAGCACCAGCGCCCGAGGCGGATCGTACTCGAATTTCAGAGCCTGATAGATCGCCACTTCCAGCGTCGAGGTCCGCGGCCCGCCGCCGAGCGTCAGAATGATGGTGAAACTGGTGACGCAGAGCATGAAGATCAGTCCGGCAATACCGGGTATGACCCGCAGCAGCGCCGGCCATTCGATGAACCGGAAGAGGGCGAGGCGATTGAAATCCAGCCCGGCCGCCAGCCGCCAGTCGCCGCGCGGCACATGATCGAGCGCCTTGACCATAAGCCTTGTGGCCAAGGGAAGGTTGAAGAACACATGGCCAATGAGAATCCCGGTCAGACCATAGATCGAGACAACCTCCTGCACACCGGCCAGCCGAAGGATATCGTTGACCAGGCCCTGCCGGCCCCAAATCTCGACAATGCCGAACACTGCGGGCAGCACCGGCAGGCCGAGCGGCAGCAGCATCAGGCCGAGGACCAGGGAACGGCCGGGAAAATCAGCCCGCCGCGCAATCGCCAGCGCCACGGGCAGCGCAAACACCACGGACAGTATGGTCGAGGCGAGCGCCTGGGCGATGGTGAACAACGTCACGCGCGAGATATAGGAGAGCGGCGGCCAGGAATCTTGCCAGCCACCGCTCAAAAGCAACATGGCAACTGCAATCGCGACAAACAGCAGGATCGCCCCGAGACTGAAGGCGCCGGGGACGAACCAGATTCTGCTGTCGCGATCCACCGCCCGAATCCGGCTAATGAACTAGTTCATACTCATCGCTGCCAGCCATTCGTCGATCCAGGCGTTGCGATTTTTCGCAACGTCCGCAGGCGAAACCGTCAGCGTGATCTTTGGATGGACCAGCTTGTCGAACACCGGATTGAGCGGCGTCGAGGTCGCGGCCACCGGCATCATCCAGTTGTTCTCGGGAATGATATCCTGGAAGGCGGGGCTCACCATGAATTTCAGGAAGTCCCGCGCCAGATCCTGGTTTTCGGTCTTGGTCATCGCCGCGACTTCGATCTGGATCGGGTGTCCCTCGCTGAATTCCGCCGCCTGGTAACGATCCACCTTTTCGGCGATCATGTGATAGGCCGGCGATGTCGTATAGGAGAGCACCATCTGCGCCTCGCCCTTGGTGAACAGGCCATAGGCCTCCGACCAGCCGGGCGTCACGGTCAGGATGCGCTTCCTGAGCTTGGTCCAGGCTTCCGGCGCCTTGTCGCCATAGACCGATTTCACCCAGAGCAGCATGCCGAGGCCTGGCGTCGAGGTGCGCGGATCCTCGATCACCAGCTTCTCGTTCGGATCGCCATCGACCAGTTCCCGCAAGCTGCTGGGCGGATTCTTGACGGCTTGCGTGTCGTAGACAATGGCGAAATGCCCGTAGTCATAGGGCACGAAATAGGGATCGCTGAAATTGCCGGGCACCGTCACGCCGGACGTGTCGATGCCATGCTCGGCAAGCAGGCCGGTCGCCTTGGCTTCCTCGATCAGATTGTTGTCGAGGCCCAGCACGATATCGGCCTTGGTCGCCCCGCCTTCCATCTTCAGCCGCGTCAGCAGCGCCACGCCATCGCCGAGCGCGACATAGTTGACCTGGCAATTGCAGGTCTTCTCGAAGGCGGCCTTGACCTTTGGCCCCGGACCCCATTCGGAGGTGAAGCTCTCATAGGTATAGACGGTCAGCGTCTTCTCGGCGGCCTCAGCCGGCGCAAGGACTGAAAGGGCTGCAATCGCAGCCAAGGACCATAGATGAATATTGCGCATCAGCGCCTCCTTGTTTCACAAAAAAACGGGAATAGGGCGCTGAAGTGCGTGCCGTCTAATCCCTCCGCCGGTATGAGCCGGATCAGGTTCCTCGGGTTAGTGCGCGAACACCTCTCAGCCAGAGACCGTTGCCGGTCTGAGGCACCCCGTTAGAGCAAGGGGTTATTTAGACTTCTGTCATCCAATTGACAAGTGGAGCCAAAACGATCTCGACAAACGCGAAAATGCCGCTAGGTTCCTGTTTTGATAACTTGATAAAAAGGGAGGATTATCATGAGCGTCAACAACGCACCCCATCGTGCCGATCATGTCGGTTCGCTGCTGCGGCCGCCGGCGGTTCACGAAGCGCGTCACAAATTTTTCCACGACAAGTCGATTTCGAGAGAAGAGCTGACTGCGATCGAGGACGAGGCGATCATCGAACTCGTCAAGCTGCAGGAGAGCGTCGGGCTGAAGGTCGTGACCGACGGCGAGCAGCGCCGTTCCTTCTGGCATTATGATTTCATGGGCGGTCTCGATGGTTTCGACCTCGAGGAGCGCGAGGACGGCGTGCAGTTCCACGGCGTCAAGCTCCGGCCGATCTTTCCGGCGATCAACGGCAGGCTCGATTTCCCCGACGACCATCCGATGCTCGAGCATTTCAAATATCTCGCCAAACATACCAATGTGCAGCCGAAGATCTCGATTCCGGGGCCGAGCTGCTGCCATTTCCGCACCGCCAAGGCCGACATCCACCCGAAGGAATATGCCGATCTCGACGTGCTGTTCGCCGATCTCGCCCGCACCTATGCCAAGGCGGTGAAAGCCTTCTATGACGTCGGCTGCCGCTACCTGCAGATGGATGACATCTTCTTTGCCTATCTCTGCGATCCCAAGCACCGCGCCGCCAAGGCAGCCGAAGGCACCGATCCGGACTGGCTGATCGACCGCTATGCCTGGACCATGCATGAGGCGATCAAGGACCGTCCCGCCGACATGAAGATCGGCATGCATCTCTGCCGCGGCAATTTCAAATCCACCTGGGCGGCCGAGGGCGCCTATGATCCGGCAGCGGATGCCGTCTTCAACAAGACCGGCGTCGACATCTACTTCATGGAATATGACAGCGAGCGCGCCGGCGGCCTGTCGCCGCTCCGCCTGCTGCCCAAGGGCAACAAGCGTGTCCACCCGGGCTTCATCACCACCAAGGTGGGCGATCTGGAAAACATCGACGACCTCCGCCGCAAGTTCGACGAAGCGTCGAAATTTGCCGATCTCGACCAACTCGGCATCGCGCCGCAATGCGGCTTTTCTTCCACCGAAGAAGGCAACAACATCACCGCCGACGACCAGAAACGCAAGCTGGAACTGGTGGTCAAGACCGCCGAAGCCATCTGGGGCGAAGCGTAGAGCGCCTGATTGCCGTGCCGCATCGAGTTCAATTCTGCGGCTGAAGGCGGTTCTGAAGCGAGACACCCTCTTCACGCGTCATCCTCGGACTTGACCCGAGGATCCAATGCCGATCACACTTTGGCTTGCGGATCCTCGGTCAAGCCCCACTGAGCCCTTGATCTGTAGAAACGCCTGCAGGCAAGGGACCGTACCGGAATTGCCGGCATCGGCTTGAAAACATGGTCTCCGAGGACTAAGGGAAGCGCCAGATTTCAACTCTCGAACTAGGGAAGTTTTGGCAATGTCCGTACGCAAGCTTTTTCTGCTGCCCGGTGATGGCATCGGCAAGGAAACCATGGCTGAGGTCCGCAAGTTCATTGCGGCCATGAATGAAAAGTTCAATGCCGGGTTTGAGACCGAGGAAGGCCTGGTCGGCGGTTCGGCCTATGATGCGCATGGGGCTGCCATTTCCGAAGAAGACATGGAAAAGGCGCAAGCGGCGGATGCCGTGCTGTTCGGCGCCGTCGGCGGCCCCAAATGGGATAGCGTTCCCTATGACGTCCGCCCCGAGGCCGGCCTGCTGCGCCTGCGCAAGGATCTGGCGCTGTTTGCCAATCTTCGTCCGGCGATCTGCTACCCGGCGCTCGCCAACGCCTCCTCGCTCAAGCAGGAGATCGTCGAAGGCCTCGATATCCTCATCGTCCGCGAACTGACCGGCGGCGTCTATTTCGGCTCGCCGAAGGAGATCATCGATCTTGGCAATGGCCAGAAGCGCGGCATCGACACGCAGGTCTACGACACGTTCGAGATCGAACGCATTTCCGCCGTCGCCTTCGAACTTGCCCGGACCCGCAACAACAAGGTCTGCTCGATGGAAAAGCGCAACGTCATGAAGTCGGGCGTGCTGTGGAACGAGGTGGTCACCGCCACCCACAAGGCCAGATATTCCGACGTCCAGCTCGACCATATGCTGGCCGACGCCGGCGGCATGCAACTCGTGCGCTGGCCCAAGCAGTTCGATGTCATCGTCACTGACAACCTGTTTGGCGACATGCTTTCCGATATCGCCTCGATGCTGACCGGCTCGCTCGGCATGCTGCCATCGGCCTCCCTCGGCGCCCCCGACCCGAAGACCGGCAAGCGCAAGGCGATGTACGAACCCGTCCACGGTTCGGCCCCGGACATTGCCGGCCAGGGCATCGCCAACCCGATCGCCATGATCGCCTCGTTCGCCATGTGCCTGCGTTATTCCTTCAATATGATCAAGGAAGCCGACACGCTGGAAAAGGCGATCGCCAATGTGCTCGACCAGGGCATTCGCACCGGCGACATCATGGCCGAAGGCGCCAGACAGGTGGGCACGACGGAAATGGGCGACGCGATCCTCGCCGAATTCCTCAAGCTTTCGGCTTGAATCCTGGGGACGGAGGCGCATATTTTCTGAATGACAGAAAAGCAGCCCGGCCTGATTTCCAGATATAGCGAGCACTATCGCGTGACCAGATCGGAGCATCGGCCCTTGCCGGTGCTCTATCCATTTGCGGCGATCACTGTCCTGGTGATCATCGCCTTCCTGTTCCTCGATCCCATCGCCGCCGGTCTCTATGGCCGTTGGCCTGCTTGGCTCGCCAACTCCGCCGCTCATGTCACCGACGTCGGCAGATCCTGGTGGATACTGACCCTCACCGCTGCGATCATTCTCGGCGGATGGATCATGCAGCGACTGTCCAAATCAGCGAGCGTCGGGCGGATCGCAACAAGCGCCACATCCATGGCCGTCTTCATCCTGTTTTCGGTCGGTCTGGCGGCCCTGATCGCCAACATCATCAAGAGCGCCATCGGTCGTCCCCGGCCGATCATGTCTGGCGACAATGGCCTGTTTTCCTTCCATCCCTTCGCCTGGAATTACGATTTCGAGAGTTTCCCCTCGGGTCACGCGACCGTCAACGGCGCCTTGTTCATGGCTTTGGCGCTGCTGTTTCCGCGTTTCCGCTGGCCGTTGCTCATCCTCGGTGTCTGTTTTGCAATGACCCGCGTGTTCGTTGGAGCCCACTTCCCGAGTGACGTCACCGCCGGCTTCGGTTTCGGCATGTGGTTCGCTTTTGTGGCCGCGCTGCTTTTCTCGCGCATCGGCGTCCTGTTCGACACGCGGGACAGCAAGCTGGCCCACAAGGCATGAAAAACCCCGGCGCGATCGCTCGGGCCGGGGTCAGGCTGGAAACCGGCAACTACATCGCGTGGATGTCGTTGTTCTTGCTTTCCCGGAGGAAGAGGGTGCCAATGATCAGGCTCATGACCGCAATCACAATCGGATACCAAAGGCCGTAATAGATATCGCCCGCGGAAGCACTGAGGGCAAACACGATCGCCGGAAGGAAGCCGCCGAACCAGCCATTGCCGATGTGATAGGGCAGTGACATGCCGGTATAGCGGATGCGGGTCGGGAACATCTCCACCAGCATCGCGGCGATCGGGCCATAAACCATCGTCACATAGATGACGAGAACGGTCAGGATCGCAATCACCTGGAACCAGCTGATCTGAGCCGGATCGGCGAAGATCTTGAAGTCACCGCCGACCGGAACCTTGTAGACCGGCAGTTCGGTGGCACCGTTCAGCTCCGCAGCTGTCGCCAGCTTGTCGCGGATCATCTTGGCGGCAGGCATGGTTTCAGGAGTCGTCGCCCTGATCTGTGCCTCTGTGAGGTTCATCTCGGGATTTGCGGCAACATAGGCGGCGATCTTAGGCTCGGGGACAAGAGCAGGAGAGCGAGCAAGCGGATAACCGGCATCCTTCAGCGCGAAATAAGCCGCTTTCTGGAATTTTGCGGTATTGGCTTTGGCCTGGTCACCGGTGTTGATGAAGCTCGGTATCACCGTATCCTTGATCTTGATGCTGGCGACTGTGCCTGCTGGCGCCGGCAGGATATCGTAAGCAATCGAGTTCTTGGCAAGGAAATCCGTTGCCACGTCGCAGGATGTGGTGAACTTGCTTGTACCGGTCATGTTGAACTGAAACGAGCAATCCTTCGGATCGGCGGTGACCGTCGCCTTGATCGTCTGCTGCGCATTGTAGAGTGCCGGATTGCCCGCATAGGTCAGAGCCTTGAACAGCGGGAAATAGGTAAGCGCGGCAAGCAGCAACCCGAGCATGATGATCGGCTTGCGGCCGATCTTGTCGGAGAGCCAGCCGAAGACCACGAAGAAGATCGTGCCGATGGCAAGGGACGCCGCCACCATCATATTGGCATCCCTGAGCGGGATCTTGAGTACGTTCTGCAGGAAGAACAATGCGTAGAACTGGCCCGCGTACCAGACAACGGCTTGACCCGCGACGGCGCCGAACAGCGCCAGCAAGGCGATCTTGGCGTTCTTCCACTGACCGAAAGCTTCGGTCAGCGGCGCCTTGGAACCCTTGCCCTCTTCCTTCATCTTCTTGAAGGTCGGGGACTCGTTCATCTTCAGACGAATCCACACCGAAACGCCGAGCAGGATGGACGAAAGCAGGAAGGGGATACGCCAGCCCCATTCGGCAAAATCATCCGCACTCATCACCGACTGGATGAAAAGAATGATCACCAGCGACAGGAAGAGTCCGCCGGTCGCTGTCGTCTGGATCCAGGACGTGTAATAGCCGCGCCGGTCATTCGGCGCGTGTTCCGCGACATAGGTCGCAGCACCTCCATATTCGCCGCCCAGTGCGAGGCCCTGAAGCATGCGCAGTGCGAGCAGGATAATGGGTGCTGCTATGCCGAGCGTCGCCGAACCCGGAAGAAGACCGACGATGAAGGTCGAAGCGCCCATGATCAGGATGGTGATCAGGAACGTATACTTGCGGCCGACAAGATCGCCGAGCCGGCCGAACACCAGCGCACCGAAAGGTCGCACCAGGAAGCCCGCGGCAAAGGCCAGCAGCACGAAGATGTTGCGGGTTGTTTCCGGATACGAGTTGAAGAAGGCAAAACCGATATAGACGCCCAGCGAGCCATAGAGATAGAAATCGTACCACTCGAACACGGTACCGAGCGAAGAAGCGAAGATGACCTTCCTTTCCTCCGCCGTCATCGATCGGGACGGGCGTGAAGCCACAGCGATATCTGCCATAATAGCGATCCTCCAAAAATGAAGCCGCCGCAGTCCCTCTCCTCAAAGGGTGTTCACACTGCGGGCTCCATCTTAGAATGACAGAATTCGGACCTGCACGGCAGCCGTGCTTTGGGATTATGACCAAAGTATTAGGCGCAGTGCGGCGTAAAGCTGCTCACGTATCAGCGCCTGCGAATCCCGGCTTTGCGCTTGACTTCGGATCAAAACGCGCTAGAGGAAGTCTCGTAAAAAGGAACTGCTTCATGAATGGTCGCTTTTCAGCACCTGTTTTCATGCGCCGACCGGACGTCTCGTCCGGCGAAGGTTCGCTTTTTTCTCCTGTTTTCAAAACCAGGGCCACAAAAACGACGACGAAAACCGTCTGACGTTCCTGGCCCGCCGCTCTCTCCCCGGCACCAAGCCGGGAGCGGGACCTGACGCATATCACGTCGATCCAGGTCCAATCTCATCAACCGGCGGAGAGAAAAGAAAGAGACGAGCACAATGGGTTTCAAAGTTGCAATCGTAGGCGCCACCGGCAATGTCGGGCGCGAAATGCTCAATATCCTCGCCGAGCGCGATTTCCCCGCCGATGAAGTCGTGGCGCTTGCTTCCAGCCGCTCCCTGAACACGGAAGTCTCGTTTGGCGACAGGATCCTCAAGGTCAAGAATCTCGATAATTACGATTTCTCCGGCACCGATATCTGCCTGATGTCGGCGGGCGGCGCGGTGTCGCTGAAATATTCGCCGAAGATTGCCCAGCAGGGCTGCGTGGTCATCGATAATTCTTCGGCCTACCGCTATGAATCGGACGTGCCGTTGATCGTTCCGGAAGTCAATCCGGATGCGATTTCCGGATTCACGAAGAGAAACATCATCGCCAATCCGAATTGCTCGACCGCCCAGCTCGTCGTGGCCCTGAAGCCGCTGCACGATTATGCCAAGATCAAGCGCGTGGTGATTTCCACCTATCAGTCGGTCTCCGGCGCCGGCAAGGATGGCATGGACGAACTGTTCAACCAGACGCGTGCGGTTTTTGTTGCTGACCCGATCGAATCCAAGAAGTTCACCAAGCGCATCGCCTTCAACGTCATTCCGCATATCGATACGTTCATGGAAGACGGCTACACCAAGGAAGAATGGAAGGTGCTCGCAGAAACCAAGAAGATCCTCGATCCGTCGATCAGGGTGACATGCACGGCCGTGCGCGTGCCGGTGTTCATCGGCCATTCGGAATCGGTCAATATCGAATTCGAGCGCGAGATCACCGCCGACGAAGCCCGTGACATCCTGCGCGAGGCACCCGGTTGCCTGGTCATCGACAAGCACGAGAACGGCGGCTATATGACACCTTATGAGTGTGCCGGCGAAGACGCGACCTACATCTCGCGCATTCGCGAAGACGCGACCGTCGAAAATGGCCTGAATATCTGGGTCGTATCCGACAACCTGCGCAAGGGCGCGGCGCTGAACGCAATTCAGATCGCGGAACTTCTTGTTAACCGTGGTTTGATAAAGGCGGCTAAGGCAGCCTGATCTTTTAGGCGTAAGAATAAAAACCCCGCAGGAAACGTCTGTACTTGCGGGGTTTCGCCTTGAAGCCAAATACATCAGGCTGATATTTTTCTTTTGGCGATTCGGCGAACAACGCCGGTTGCGGGTGAGGGAACCATGATCACGACACGGAAAGTCATCGTAGCGTTCGCGTTGTTTGCAGCATCTTTCTCGATCAGCTCTGGGGCAATGGCCGCATCCTGCAGCAAGACCGCGGCGGGCTATGACGACTGGAAGACCGAGTTCGCCAGCGAGGCCGCCGCCCAGGGCATCAGCCAGCGCACGCTCGACAAGGTGTTCGCCAGCGTCTCCTACAGCAAGGCGACGATTCGCGCCGACCGCGGCCAGAAGAGCTTCAAGCTGTCGCTTTCCGATTTCATGCGCAAGCGCGGCGCCAATGCCATCGTTTCGCGCGGTCGGAAGATGAAGGCAGCCAAAGCCGCACTTTTTGCCTCGATCGAGAAACGTTACGGGGTTCCAGCCGGCCCGCTGATCGCCATCTGGGGCATGGAAACCGGCTTCGGTGGCTTCATGGGCAAGGAACACACGCTGTCGGCCGTTTCGACCTTGGCCTTCGACTGCCGCCGCACCGATTATTTCACCGACCAGTTCTACGCCGCGTTGAAGCTGGTCGAGAACGGCACGCTGTCGGTCAATGCACGGGGCGCTGCCCATGGCGAGATCGGCCAGACGCAGTTCCTGCCGAAGAACGTTCTGAAATTTGGCGTCGACGGCGACGGCAACGGCCGCATCGATATGGTCGGCTCGAAGGCCGACGCACTGGCTTCAACCGCCAACTTCCTGCGCGGTCATGGCTGGCGTCCAGGCGGGGCCTATCAGCCCGGCCAGGCGAATTATGGCGCAATTCAGGGCTGGAATGCCGCCTCGGTCTACCAGCAGGCAATTGCCATCATGGGCGCGCAGATCGATGGCGTCAGCCAATAAGCAGTCTCAAAATTGCGAGAGAAAAGCGGCCCCGGCCGCTTTTTTTATTCCCGGTTGATTCCCGGTCGGGTGAAATCGCCGGTCTCCGGGTTCATCACCCAGAGTTCGCCGGTCGAGATATCGAACCAGGCACCGCTGAGCGTTATCCGCTTCTTCTCGAGCAGGATCCTGACGCAGGGAAACGTCATCAGGTTGTCGATCGAGGTGCGGATGGAAATGCGCTCGAGCGCACGCTGGCGTTCGGCGGCGGTCATCGATTTATAGCGCGAGACCTCCTCGGCCGCCGGCCGCAGCATGCCCATCCATTTGCCGATGAAATCGCCCGGCGAGAGCGGATTGCCGTCATGACTGAGCGCGGCGTGGATGCCGCCGCAGCGGCCATGGCCCATGACCACGATCTCGCGGATTTTCAGCGACTGCACCGCGAATTCGAGCGCGGCCGAGGTGCCGTGATAGTGGTCGTCCGGCGCATAGGGCGGAACGAGATTGGCGACATTGCGGACCACGAACAGTTCACCCGGCCCGCAGTCGAAAATCGTCTCCGGCGCCGAACGTGAATCGCAGCAGGCGATCACCATCGTCTTGGGTGTCTGGCCGGCTTCGGCCAACATCCGATAGCGGTCGGATTCGCCCGGATAACGCCCGCTCATGAAGTTCTGGTAGCCTTGAAGCAAATGTTCGGGGAAATGATCCATTGTCCGTCCTTCCTTCTGCCTATTTCCTCTTCGCCCGTGACGGGTGCATCAAATGCCTGATCTGCACCATCGCCATCGGCGTCGAAAAGCTCGAGTAATCTTCGGAAAGCATCAATTCGTCGGCGCCGCGCTTCACCGAGCGCGCCAGGATCTCGAAAACGGCGGCGGTCGTCATCTGCAACGCCCGCTCATCGCCCTCGCCGCTCAGTATCCGCGACAGGAACAGCGCCGATGTCAGGTCGCCCAGCCCGTTCGGCGGATTGCCGACCATGCGGTGTTCAGCCATCAGCGCCACCCGGTCCGTCAGGAGCAGGTTGCCGATGCCACCGCTCATCATCGGCACGGCCGAGGTCACCAGCACGCGCTGCGGCCCAAGCATGAGAGCAGCATCCATGATCTCGGCATTGCTTTCCAGCGCCACGCCCGTGAGCCATGCAAGCTCGTAGCGGTTGGGCGTGGCGATGTCGGCCAGCGGCAGCAACTGATCGCGGATCGCAGTTGCGATCGTTTCGGGCACGTAGAGACCCTTGAGATCGCCGATTACCGGATCGCAGAGATAGATCAGTTCCGGATTTCTGGCCTTGAGCGCCTTGACCAGTCGCGCCACGGCCTCGATCTGCCCGGCATCGCCGAAATAGCCTGAAATGATAGCAGTGGGTCCAACAGCCCATGGCGAACCGATGATATCGTCGATGGCCGACGAAAACTGCGCCGACGGCACCGGAATGCGCGTCGAAGGGCCATGACCGGGATGCCAGGGCAGGATCACCGTCGGCATCGACCAGACCGGGTGGCCCATCGTCTCCAGACTGAAAACGATGGCGCGATTGCCGACCGATCCCCGGATGACATGGCTGGAAATGGCGATGATCTCCGCCGGGCTGGCCTTGTCCATGAATTTTGTCCCCGCCTTTTCGGACCCTTGATTGCCGCAGCGCAGCAGATTGTCAACCGGATTCCCGTCGATGTCGATTTCCGATCCCGCCTTGAATGTGTCCGGGCAAAATGCCAAGCTCGAAACCGGGGCATCAAGGGGACAGCCAAGTGACTGAAATCGTTTTGGGATCGGACAGGAAGGCCGGCAAGCGCGCCATCTTCGGCTGGATGATGTTCGATTGGGCAGCGCAGCCGTTCTTCACCGTTGTGATCACTTTTGTTTTCGGGCCCTATTTTGCCGCGAGGATGGTCGCCGACCCCATCGCCGGACAGGCCGCCTGGAGCAATATCGGCACAATCTCGTCGATCCTGATTGCCATACTCTCTCCCATTCTCGGCTCGATCGCCGACGCCACCGGCAACCGTAAGCGTTGGATCGGCTTCTTCGCGATCATCAAGATCATGTCTCTTTTCGCACTCTGGTACGCCGCCCCCGGCAGCTCCGTCGTCGCCATCGGCGTGCTGATCATCCTGGCATCCGTCGCGGCGGAATTTTCCATCGTCTTCAACGATTCGATGATGACGCGGCTGATCGACAGCGACAGTGTCGGCAAGATTTCCAACATCGCCTGGGGGCTCGGCTATGCCGGTGGGCTGATTGCGCTGTTTTTCGTGCTGCTCTGCCTGGCCGGAAACCCGGCCACGGGCAAGACGCTGATCGGCATCACGCCGCTGTTCGGGCTCGATCCCGCCATGGGCGAGGACGCCCGCATCACCGGGCCACTGGCAGCGATCTGGTATCTGATCTTCATCCTGCCTATGTTCCTGTTCACGCCGGATTCCGCGAAGAACGTCCGGTTGACCAGAGCGGTGGGCCAGGGCCTTTCGGAACTGCGGGAGACGCTGAGACAGCTTGCCAAACGCAAGGGACTGATGAAGTTCCTGATCGCCCGGATGATCTACCAGGACGGCGTGAACGGCCTGCTGTTCCTGGGCGGCGCCTATGCCGCCGGCATGTTCGGCTGGCAGACCACCGAAATCGGCCTTTACGGAATCATGCTCGCCGGCATCGCCATATTCGGCTGCATCGCCGCCGGCTATCTCGATGCGCGGCTCGGCTCCAAAACCATGGTGGTGATATCGCTGGTCATGCTGGTGGTGGCGACGATCGGCGACATCTCCACCGCGCCCGGCTTCACGCTGTTCGGCCTGATACCGCTCTCGACCGACGATAGCGGCGGGCTGTTCGGCACGGCGGCCGAGCAGGTCTATATCCTCTATGGCCTGCTGATCGGCCTGGCCTTCGGTCCCGTTCAGGCCTCATCACGCTCCTATCTGGCGCGCAGCGTCAGTGTCGAGGAAGCCGGCCGCTATTTCGGCATCTACGCGCTGTCGGGCCGCGCCACCGCCTTCATGGCGACTGCCCTCAACAGCATCCTGATCTGGATCACCCATTCGGCGCGCGTGGGCATGGCGTCGCTGATCCTGTTCTTCGTCGTCGGCCTGATCATCCTGTTGAGCACGCCGTATCCGGCCAACAAACGCGACTGATCAATGGCGGAAATGCCGCATGCCGGTGAACACCATCGCCACATCATGCGCGTTTGCCGCATCGATGACCTCCTGGTCGCGCATCGACCCGCCCGGCTGGATAACGGCTGTCGCACCGGCCTCGACGATCGAAAGCAGGCCATCTGCGAAGGGCAGGAACGCTTCGGATGCCGCCGCCGAACCCTTGGTCAGAGGCACGGCCCAGCCGGCCGCCTTGGCCGCATCCTGCGCCTTGAGCCCGGCAATGCGGGCGGAATCGACGCGGCTCATCTGTCCGGCGCCGATGCCGGCCGTCTGGCCGTCCTTGGCGTAGACGATGGCATTGGATTTCACGTGCTTGGCGACGGTATAGGCAAATCTGAGGTCTTCGAGTTCCTGCGCGCCCGGTGCGCGTTTGGTGACGACCTTCAATTCGATGTCGCCGATGACCGCATTGTCGCGCGCCTGGACCAGCAACCCGCCTGACACGGTTTTCGCGGTCAGGCCTGCGGCGCGCGGATCGGGCAGGCCGCCGGTGACGAGCAAGCGAAGATTTGCCTTTGCAGCAATAATCGCACGAGCCTCGTCGCTGACCGCCGGCGCGATGATCACTTCGGTGAACAGCTTGACGATCTCCTGCGCGGTGTCGGCATCGAGCAGCCCGTTCAGAGCGATGATGCCGCCGAAGGCCGAGGTCGAATCGCAGGCCAGCGCCTTGAGATAGGCATCCCTTAGCGATGCCCCTGTTGCGACGCCGCAGGGGTTGGCATGCTTGATGATGGCGCAGGCCGGGCCCTTGTCGGCCGCAAATTCCGCCACCAGTTCGAATGCAGCATCCGTGTCGTTGATATTGTTGTAGGAAAGCTGCTTGCCCTGCAGCAGCGTCGCATTGGAGACGCCCGGACGCGTATCGCCGGTCACATAGAATGCCGCCTTCTGGTGCGGGTTCTCGCCGTAGCGCATCTCTTCGCGCAAGATCCCACCGATGGTGCGATAGCGCGGCGTCTCGACCTTGAGATCATCAGCCATCCAGTTGGCGATCGCCGTGTCATAGGCGGCAGTGCGGGAATAGGCCTTCTGTGCCATTAACTGGCGGAAGCGATAGGGAACCGTGCCCTCGGCCTTCAGCAGGGCTCCCAATTCCGCGTAATCTGAAGGATCGGTGAGCACCGTCACATAGGCGTGGTTCTTGGCGGACGCACGGATCATCGCCGGCCCGCCGATATCGATATTTTCCACGCTTTCGGGATAATCGGCGCCACGAGCCCGCACCTCCTCGAACGGGTAGAGATTGATGACCGCGAGGTCGATCGCGCCGATGCCATGTGACGCCATCGCCGCTCTGTGCTCGGCATCGTCGCGGATGGCGAGCAAGCCGCCATGCACGGTCGGGTGCAGCGTCTTGACGCGCCCATCCATGATTTCCGGAAAGCCGGTGACTTCGGTCACATCGGTCACCGCGATGCCGGCATCGCTTAGTGCTTTATAGGTCCCGCCGGTAGAGAGGATCTTCACGCCCTGTGCGACCAGTGCTGCGGCCAGCTCGACTATCCCGCTCTTGTCGGAGACCGACAGCAGGGCCGTTTCGATTTTCACGCGATCGGGCGCTGGAATTCGCTTGGATTGCACTGACATTGAAGGAGCCTCGCATATTTGGAATGCGGTGGCGTTAGCATAGGGGCCGGGCGGATAAAACCCTGAAATCCGGATAATCAGCCCCCTTTGCATCTAAATACAAAGAGTTTCAGGGCTGCGACGGGGCGGATTTCTTCATCATCACCCATTGCACCTCTGGCAGTTCGCCGACCGGGAAGGCAAGCTCGATCTGCTTGGAAGCGCGGATGCCGCTCGGATCGGCGAAAAACACGTCGTCCTCGACGACAATTTCGACATCGAGCGCGGAAAGCGTCCAGGTCTCACCGTCCGGCGCCACGAGCCGGACCTCGTGCTTGTCCACCGTCTTGATTTCGATTTGCGGATGGATGTGGAACCGGATCACCGCCTGATCCTCGGCATTGCTTTCCGGATCGGCGCCATCGGCGGTCTTCAGCCGGTCCTTGCCCCGGATCAGCGTGCCGCCGGAATTGATCTGGATGGCACGTTCATGGATCAGCCCGAACGGTTCGAGGTAACCGTCATGCGAGGCGGTCAGACCCTCCCCGCCCTCGTTGATTTCATGCCGCTCGACCACCACGTCCTGGACCCCATCCGCGAATACCGGTCCGGATATACCGGATTTCGAAATCCGGCTGGAGGACGTATCGTTGAGAGTCAGGGTCGAATGCGCGGCAGTCGCCCGCGATAGCTGCCGGTAGTGTTCGCCGGCAAAACGCGGCGCGCCGGAATTGATGATAAAGCGATGCTTGCCGGATGACATTTCGAACGACAGGCAACCGGCATGCGCCGTCTTCGACATTTCCGCCGAAAGCGGCACGCCTGCATCCATCAGGATCACCGTATCGGCAACGGCCAGCCGCTGATAACGCATATGCGGCAGCGCCTTGAAGGGCTTTCCCGCTGTCTCGTCATAGCGCAGCGCCGACATCAGCTCATTGGCAAGCGTCGTCGTCGCGCCATTGAACAACGCCAGCTCACCGCCCTGATGGCGGAAGAACCTGAGCGCCGGATACATCCGGTCGATTGCCGGAATCAGCCGGGCCGGCAGGTCGTGGCCAAGATTGACATAGGTCTGGCGGAGCGGCAGCAGATCGAGCAGCAATTCCAGCCCGGTCCGCGGATTGCGCGATATATGCCCGCCGTCGGCAAGGATCTGCCGGTCCAGTTCCTGGTCGAGCAATTGCGCCGCACGCTTGACGGCGCGGCTGGACGAGGGGATCGCCACCGAAGACGCGGCGAGTGCGACACGGATTCTGAGCCTCGCCTCGCCGTCAGGCGAAAAATGCGCCGTCTTTTCGAGATAGCGGACATGTGCCGTCAGGCTTCTGAGGAAGCGTCGGTAGAAGCCGATATCTGCATTCTTCAGCAGCACCGTGGAATGCGAAAGCCAGGCAATGATACGTTGCGACGTGGTGTCGGGATCCCAGGCAATGCCGCTCAGCCGCTTGCCATGGCTCGTCAGCCATTCGTCCGTCAACCGGCGCGCGACGACCGTGTGCTCATCCGATTTCGAGGCCCTTATGTGCCGAAGCCATGAGAAACTATGCAGCCGCGCGGCAAATTCCTTGGAAGGCAACTCAAGCGAGAATGGTGACTTGCCCTCGGTGACCAGAAGCCGGCCGGCGAGCGGAAACCGGCCTTCGGCAATCTCCTCGGCGATAAAGGGATCGGAAGCCCTCAGATCTGTGGGTGCTACGACAAGCCGGTCCGGCACCCGGCGCAGCGAGGGCAGCGCAAGCGCACGCCATGCGGCAAACCCCAGGGAGACCCTGCGAAAAGCCTCTCCCACGTAATGTAACTGGAATTTCCGCCGCCTTGATCCGCTCATATCAAATATTACTGATATCTATTTGTAGTTACCAAGATACTAACTTCTTTGTAACAATTTGTCCCGCAACCCCGGGAGCCATGGGAGGCAACATGGTTTGCACGCCGAATCTTTTGGATCCGGCGCGCAAGACCGCGACAATATGCGTTTTACGGGACTACTTTCGCAACAGGACTGCGGCGAAAAATCCATCCATGCCGCCGAGCATCGCGGGCGTGGTGCGGAACTCTCCCCGATCGTTGATCGCCTCTTCGAGCCCCGGCCAGTCTTCCTTCCTGATCGCGATACGCTCGACATCAGGGTGGGCAATCAGGAATTTTTCGATCAGGTCCTCGCCTTCGAGCGGATCGAGCGAACAATTGGAAAAAACGATCCGGCCGTTGGATTTGAGCAAGGCCAGTGAACTTTCCAGCAGTCCGTACTGGACATTGGCGAGTTTCTCGACGTCCGCAGGGCCCTTGGTCCAGATCACGTCCGGATGCCGGCGGATCGTGCCGGTCGACGAGCAGGGAGCATCCAGCAATATGGCATCGAAAAGCTCTTCCGGCTCGAAATCCTCGAGCCGCGTCTGCTTGACTTCCGCTTTCAGTCCCAACCGGTCGAGATTGGCCTGCAAGCGCTTGATGCGGCTGGCCGATTGCTCGACGGCGGTGACATTGCCGCCCTGGACGATGAGCTGGGCCGTCTTGCCGCCGGGCGCCGCGCAGAGGTCGGCGACCCGCTTGCCGCTGATGTCGCCCATCAATCGGGCAGGGATGGCGGCAGCGGCATCCTGCACCCACCAGACCCCGTCCGCATAGCCTTCGAGCTCGGAAATCGAACCATCGAATTTCTCCAGCCGCACGCTGCCGGTCGGCAAGACCGCGCCACCCAGAACTTTCGCCCAATGGTCGGGATTTTCCTTCACCGTCAGGTCGATCGGTGCCATGGCCAGGAAGGCATTGCCGATGTCCCAGGTCATATCCGGGCCATAGACCTTTTCCATGCGATCCTGGAACCAGTCCGGAAACACCGGGGTCCTTGCTCGCGGTGCTTTCAGGACTTCATCCTTCTCCCGCACCAGCCGCCGCAGCAGCGCATTGACGAGATTGGCAAAGCGGCTGGAACGCGGGTCGCGCCGGGCCTGTTCCACGGCGAGGTCGACCGCCGAATGGTCGGGAACATCGAGAAACAGGATCTGCGCGGCGGCGATCGACAGGATATGGTGAAGGTGGCGCGCGCCATCCGGCAGCGGCTTGTCGAGAAAGCTGTCGAAGATCGCATCGATCCAGGTCAGGTGGCGCAGGCAGGAATTGAGCATGGCGCGCACCAGCGCCCGGTCATGTGGCGGCAATTCGCGAAAAGCCGCGTTGCCATGATGTTCATCGATCATGCCGTCGAGCGGGGTCTTCTGCCCGACCACCGCACTCAGGATCTTCGTGGCCACGGCCCTCGCCTGAAGGCCGGGCTTTTCCGGTTCGCGGGGTGACCGTGAGCCCGGATTGCCGGGCTTGCTGTTTGTGCGGGGGCGATTGCGGGCGGGATCGAATGTCAAGAATAGGGTCCTTCAGGGGGTTTGTTGTCGCCCCGACCCCATGTGATGTTCGGAACCGACCGGCCTTTGCGAACGACGGGTCTATCAGCCACCGGCTGTTCCGTCGAGCGTCCCCAGGGACCGGATGTCGTATTTTGCGTGGCATCAGGCTCGGAACTGCGGCTTTGCGGTTTCCTCCGCCGGCTGGCGGCCATCTCTTCCAGTGCGGCAATGCGGTTTTCGGTGTCCGGATGGGTGGAAAACAGGTTGTCCATCCGCTGGCCCGAGAGCGGGTTGATGATGAACATATGCGCCGTGGCCGGATTGGCTTCTGCCGCCTCGTTGGGGATCTGATGGGCAGCGCTGGCGATTTTCCTGAGCGCGGAAGCCAGCCCCAGCGGGTTGCCGGCGATCTCGGCGCCACGCCTGTCGGCGGCATATTCGCGTGTCCGGCTGATCGCCATCTGCACCAGCATTGCCGCGAACGGTGCGACGATCATCGCCACCAGCACGCCGATGAAGCCAAAGGGATTTCCTCTCTCGCCGTCGCGCGAGCCGCCGAAAAAGAAGGCGAAATTGCCGAGCATCGAAATCGCGCCGGCGATCGTCGCGGTAATCGTCATGATCAGCGTGTCGCGGTTTTCGATATGCGCAAGCTCATGCGCCATGACACCGGCGATCTCGTCCGGCGTCAGCCGCTGCAGTAGACCGGTCGAAGCAGCGACAGCGGCATTGTCGGGGCTGCGGCCGGTCGCAAACGCGTTCGGCTGATCTGAATTGATCAGGTAGACCTTGGGCATCGGCAGGTTGGCCCGTGCCGAGAGATCGTGGATGATCCTGAAAAGTTCCGGCGCATTCCGCTCGTCGATTTCCTGCGCATCATAGGCCGAAAGCACCATGTTGCCGGAATTCCACCAGGAAAACACATTCATGCCGGCGGCGATCACCAATGCGATCAGCATCCCGCCAGTCCCGCCGATGAGATAGCCGACACCCATGAACAACGCGGTCAGGAAGGCGAGCAGCATTGCAGTTCGAACGAAATTCATGCCTTTCTCCATTTTGCTATATCGGCATTGTTGTTTTATAGAATGGTGTCGGGAGGCAAAGAGTTCAATATTGCAGCAGGTAGCAGCACATGGGCACGGCAGACAATGACAACGATCAATCCGGGAAAAAGCCGCTCGCGCCAGCCGCGATCCGCGCGTTGAAGGAAGCCGAGGAACGCCGTAACGCCGAGAGGCTGGTGGAATTGCCGGCCGAGATCGGTGGCCGCGGTGGCGCCGATCCGGTCCGGTTCGGCGACTGGGAGCTTAACGGCCGGGCGATCGATTTCTAGTATGTGAAATAATTCCTATTGCGTGTGTGGTCTTTGGGGAATATATTCCTCGAATGACGATTCTCCGCCTCTACATCGCCGCCGCCACGGTCTTGCTGCTGCAATCGGAAGCAACCCTCTCCGCTGAGAAGTCCGGCAAACGCTATACGTCGCCGGGCCTGTGGAAGCGGAACTCGTCTCCGTCATCGATGGCGATACGCTGATGGTCAATGCCCGGCCGTGGCCGCAACAGACGATTTCGGTGCTGGTGCGCATTCGCGGCATCGACACTCCGGAACTCAATGCGAAATGCAGCAAATCCAGGCAATTGGCGCTGGCTGCGAAAGATGGTCTCGCAGAGGCTCTGTCGGCCGGCGATGGCAAGCTGTCTCTCTCGGCCATTGCTGGCGATAAGTATTTTGGCCGCGTCGTTGCCGACGTCACCTTCGATGGCGACCACGATATCGCCTCCGTCCTGATCGCCGCCGGTCTTGCCCGACCTTATGACGGCGGGCGCAAGGCGAGGGAGGATTGCGGTCGATAGAGGTGTACCCGGTTGGTTGACGGCAAGGGCGAAACACAGTTGCCTACCAGCCGCACCAGGGGGATCATATGAATTTACTATCGCTTTTCATCAGCGGCATGGTCTTGCCCGCTGTCATTTTGCTTCCGCCTTCCGCATATGGCAATGCCCCGTTCACGCTGGCGCGTGTAACCTGCAAACAGGTGAGTTCCTGCGAGGAAGCGGTTGCAATATGGTGCAACGGCTATAGCCGCGCCGATGGGGACAGCGACGGGATTCCCTGCGAGGCAGTCTGCCACTCTCTGAAACAAGTCGAGACAATCAAATTGCAGCAAGGATGTTGAAAGCCGGCAGCAACCACCGCCGGCTCAGCCGGGCTGAAATCAGCCCTTCTTGTTCTGCCTGTTGGCAATCAGTTCCTCGACCACGGCCGGATCGGCGAGCGTCGAAATATCGCCCAATGCACCGAAATCGTCCTCGGCGATCTTGCGCAATATCCGGCGCATGATCTTGCCGGAACGCGTTTTCGGCAGGCCGGGGGCGAACTGGATCTTGTCCGGCGATGCGATCGGGCCAATTTCCTTGCGGACATGCGCGACCAGTTCCTTGCGAAGAGCATCGGTGCCCTCGACGCCGGCCATCAGCGTGACATAGGAATAAATGCCCTGGCCCTTAATGTCGTGCGGGTAGCCGACGACGGCGGCTTCCGAGACATCGTGATGCGAGACGAGCGCGGATTCGACTTCCGCCGTGCCGAGACGATGGCCAGAGACGTTCAGCACGTCATCGACGCGGCCGGTGATCCAGTAGTAGCCGTCCTCGTCGCGCCTGCAGCCGTCGCCAGTGAAGTATTTGCCCTTGTAGGTCGAGAAATAGGTCTGGATGAAGCGCTCGTGGTCGCCGTAGACGGTGCGCATCTGACCCGGCCAGCTATCGGCGATGCAGAGATTGCCGTCGGCGGCACCCTCCAGCACATTGCCTTCATTGTCGACCAGTTCCGGTATGACTCCGAAGAACGGAAAGGTCGCCGAACCCGGCTTCAGCGCGGTGGCGCCCGGCAGCGGCGTGATCATATGGCCGCCGGTTTCGGTCTGCCACCAGGTGTCGATCACCGGGCAGCGCTTCTCGCCGACGACGTTGTAATACCATTCCCAGGCTTCCGGATTGATCGGCTCCCCGACCGTGCCAAGCAGCCGGAGCGTCGAGCGCGAGGAGCGGGTGACGAATTCGTCACCGGCGCCCATCAGCGAGCGGATCGCCGTCGGCGCCGTATAGAAGATGTTGACCTTGTGCTTGTCGATCACGTCCCAGAACCGGCCCTGGTCGGGATAGTTCGGCACGCCCTCGAACATCAGCGTCGTGGCGCGATTGGCGAGCGGGCCGTAGACGATATAGGAATGGCCTGTTACCCAGCCGACATCGGCCGTGCACCAGTAGATATCGCCATCATGGTAGTCGAACACATATTCATGCGTCATCGAGGCCCAGACGAGATAGCCGGCCGTGGTGTGCAGCACGCCCTTCGGCTTGCCCGTCGAGCCTGACGTGTAAAGGATGAACAGCGGATCCTCCGCCTTCATCTTCACCGGCGGGCAATCCGGGCTCACGCTCTGGGTCTCCTGATGATACCAGAGGTCGCGGCCGTTGGCCCAGCCGGTCTTGCCGCCGGTGCGCCGCACCACCAGCACGTTCTTGACCAAGACTTGGTTTCTGGCGGCAATATCGATCGCCGCATCGGTATTGTCCTTGAGCGGGATCGGCTTGCCGCCGCGCAGCCCCTCGTCGGCGGTGATCACGAAGGTGGATTCACAATCGACGATGCGACCGGCCAGCGCCTCGGGGCTGAAGCCGCCGAACACCACCGAATGGATCGCGCCGATGCGCGAACAGGCCAGCATCGCATAGGCCGTCTCGGGAATCATCGGCATGTAGATGGTGACGCGGTCTCCCTTTTTGACGCCGTGCTTCTTCAGCACATTGGCGAGCCGGCAGACATGCTCGTAAAGTTCGTTATAGGTGATTTTCTTGTCGAGATAGGGATTATCCCCCTCCCAGATGATGGCGATCTGGTCGCCATGCTTCTTGAGGTGCCGGTCTATGCAGTTGTAGGAAATATTGGTCTGGCCGTCCTCGAACCACTTGATCGAGACCTTGCCCTTGAACGAGGTGTTCTTGACCTTGGTGAAGGGCTTGAACCAATCGATGCGCTTGCCATGCTTGCCCCAGAATTTATCTGGATTTTCAATGCTGTCTTCATACCATTTCAGATACTTCTGGTTATCGATCAGCGCCCGTTCCTTGGCCGATTTCAGCACGGGATAAACCTTCGACGACATGCATTCCTCCCACAATATTCAAATTTTTCGAGCGCCATGGACGCTCTTGTGTTACATACATAGCAGCAGATGCGCACCCGGCAATCATACTTTGGTGCATTGATTTCCAAAGAATTGCAATTGCGCTAAAGTTAAGCTATAAGGCCGCCGATTTCCCCGGACATTGTGGTTTACACAAAACGGCCTGCGGCACCGGCGCAGGCGGCTTAGAAGGATTGTATCTATGGCTCAGGCTCAACAGCTGCTCATGCCCAAGGCGACTGCCGTTTGGCTGGTTGATAACACCGCGCTCTCATTCGATCAGATCGCCCAGTTCTGCAAGCTTCATCCGCTTGAAATCAAGGCGATCGCTGATGGCGAGGCAGCACAGGGCATCAAGGGCCTCGATCCGATTTCCACCGGTCAGCTGTCGCGCGATGAAATCGCCCGCGCCGAGGGCAATCCGATGCACAAGCTGAAGATTTCCGAACCCAAGGTTCGCGTGCCGGAATCCAAGCGCAAGGGTCCGCGCTACACACCGGTGTCCAAGCGCCAGGATCGTCCCAACGCCATTCTCTGGCTGGTCCGCAATCATCCCGAACTCAAGGACGCGCAGATTTCCCGCCTGGTTGGTACGACCAAGACCACCATCCAGCAGATTCGCGAACGTTCGCACTGGAATTCGGCCAACCTGGCGCCGATGGATCCGGTGACGCTCGGCCTCTGCTCGCAGATCGACCTTGATATGGAAGTCGAGAAGGCACAGAAGGGCCGTCCGTTCCAGACGCCCGAGGAAACGGGCGCCACGCTCGAACCGGCCCGCGAGACCGAACATGCATCGGCCGACAACGATGATTACAAGGAGATCGATGCCGATGCCGTGTTCGCGAAGCTTAAGTCGCTGACGGGCAATCGCGACGAGGAAGAAGACGAGCGTTTCTGATCGTTCCGTATCCGATTCGATTATGACGGGCGGTCCATCGGGCCGCTCTTTTGCTGGATCGGCACGCCACACACCGGCTTCACGTGAAACATATCACCTGATATTCGCCTCAAAGCGGCATCCCGAATCCGAAGAGCCGTCGCGTCAACGCGTCTTCACACTCGAAATCCAGATCAACGATTTCCGAAAATCGCCGACCCCACCCGGACGCTGGTCGCCCCGAAACCGATCGCGGTTTCGAAATCGCCGGACATGCCCATGGAGAGCTTTTCGACAGCACATTCCGTAGCAAGCTTTCCAAGCAGGGCGAAATGCGGACCGGGGTTCACGTCGGCCGGCGGAATGCACATCAGCCCTTCGATCGCGAGCCCAAGCTCATCCCGGCACATCGCCACGAAATCGGCTGTGTCGTCCGGAGCGATCCCGGCCTTTTGCGGTTCGAGACCGGTATTGACTTGTACGTAGAGCCTCAGCGTCCTGTTCTGCTTGTCCATTTCGGTCTTCAGGGCACGCGCGATCTTCTCGCGATCGACTGTCTCGATCACGTCGAACAGCGCCACCGCCTCCGCAGCTTTGTTGGATTGCAGCGGTCCGATCAGATGCAGTTCGATATCGGCAAAGAGCGCCTTGAGCTGAGGCCATTTGCCTTGCGCCTCCTGCACCCGGTTCTCGCCATAGATGCGATGGCCGGTCTCGATCACCGGCAGGATGTCCTCCACCGGGAATGTCTTCGTCACCGCCACAAGCCTGGCGCGATCCCCGCGCCCCGCATCTTTGGCTGCCTTTTCCATCCGGGCCTTGATCTCATTCAACCGATCGACGACCGTCATTTGCTTCTCCGAATTGCTCGCCTTTCCCTACAGGAGCGACCATATGATTGCCAAGGTGATTTCATGCGAAAACCTTGACGCGAAGCGGCATTCATGATGAAGGTCAGCCCAAATTTATTCGAGAATTCAGGGTTTCGGACGGCATAAAATGGCATCAGAACGTTATAATCCGCGCGAGGTCGAACCGCGCTGGCAGAAGCATTGGAACGAGGCCAAGGTCTTCGAAACCGATAACGACGATCCACGTGAAAAATATTACGTGCTCGAAATGTTCCCCTATCCGTCCGGCCGCATCCATATGGGACATGTGCGCAACTATGCGATGGGCGACGTCGTGGCCCGATACAAGCGCGCCCGCGGTTTTAACGTGCTGCATCCGATGGGCTGGGACGCCTTCGGCATGCCGGCAGAAAACGCCGCGATGAAAAACAAGGTCCATCCCAAGACCTGGACCTATGAGAATATCGATTCGATGCGCAAACAGCTGAAATCCATGGGCCTGTCGCTCGACTGGTCACGCGAGTTCGCCACCTGCGATGTCGAATATTATCAGCGCCAGCAGCATCTCTTCCTCGACATGATGGAAAAGGGCCTGGTTTATCGCAAGAATTCCAAGGTCAACTGGGATCCAGTCGACATGACCGTGCTCGCCAACGAGCAGGTGATCGACGGCCGTGGCTGGCGCTCCGACGCCCTGGTCGAACAGCGCGAGCTGACGCAGTGGTTCTTCAGGATCACCGCCTTCGCTCAGGATCTGCTCGACCAGCTGGATACGCTGGACCAGTGGCCGGAGAAGGTCCGACTGATGCAGAAGAACTGGATCGGACGCTCGGAAGGGCTGACGATCCGCTGGGAAGTCGTGCCAACCAATGCGCATGGCGATCTCAAGGACATCACAGTCTATACGACCCGCCCCGACACGTTGTTCGGCGCGTCCTTCCTGGCGATCTCGGCCGACCATCCGGTCGCCAAGGAGGCTGCCGCGCGCAACCCCGAAATCGCCGCCTTCTGCGACGAATGCCGCCGGCATGGCACCTCGGTCGCCGCCCTTGAAACGGCTGAGAAAAAGGGCATGGATACCGGCATCAAGGTCGTTCATCCCTTCGATCCCGAATGGCAGATCCCCGTCTACATCGCCAATTTCGTGCTGATGGACTACGGCACGGGCGCGATTTTCGGCTGCCCCTCGGGCGACCAGCGCGACCTTGATTTCGCCAACAAATATGGCCTGCCGGTGGTCCCCGTCGTCATGCCCGCGAACGCCAGCAAGGACGAATTCAAGATCACCGACGAGGCTTATGTCGGTGACGGCATTATGATCAATTCGCGTTTCCTCGACGCCATGGATACCGACGCAGCGTTCGAGGAGGTCGCCAATCGCCTGGCGAGCCGCTTCATTCACGATCAGCCGCAGGGCGGGCGCAAGGTGAATTTCCGCCTGCGCGACTGGGGCATTTCCCGTCAGCGCTATTGGGGCTGCCCGATCCCGGTCATCCATTGCGAAGTCTGCGGCGTCGTCCCGGTGCCGAAGAAGGACCTGCCGGTGAAACTGCCGGACGATGTCAGCTTCGAACTGCCCGGCAACCCGCTCGATCGCCATCCGACCTGGCGCCACGTGGGCTGCCCTCAATGCGGCAAGGACGCCCGTCGCGAGACGGATACGATGGACACATTCGTCGATTCCTCCTGGTATTACGCCCGCTTTACGGCGCCCTGGGAGGACGCTCCGACCAATCCGGCCGCCGCTGACGCCTGGCTGCCGGTCGATCAGTATATCGGCGGTATCGAGCATGCGATCCTACATTTGCTCTATTCGCGTTTCTTCACCCGCGCCATGCGCGAGACCGGCCATGTCGGCCTTGACGAGCCATTCAAGGGCCTCTTCACCCAGGGCATGGTGGTGCACGAAACCTACAGCCGGGGCGAGGGCCATGGCCGCGAATGGATCGAGCCCGCTTTTGTCAGGATCGAGGAGGTCGATGGCAGGCGCCTGGCGACCCACATCGATTCGGGCGAGGAAATTGCCATCGGCTCGATTGAGAAGATGTCGAAATCGAAGAAGAACGTCGTCGATCCCGACGATATCCTCGCATCCTATGGTGCTGATACTGCACGCTTTTTCGTGCTTTCGGATTCCCCACCGGAGCGCGATGTGATCTGGTCGGAATCCGGTGTCGAAGGATCGCATCGTTTCGTGCAGCGCGTCTGGCGCCTGATATCGGAAGCTGCCGATACCCTGAGATCCGTGGAAAGTAAGCCGGCTAAGGAAGGCGAGGCCTTGGGGATCTCGCAGATCGCCCACAGGACCCTCAGGGCTGTGCAGTCCGATTATGATCGCCTCGGCTTCAACAAGGCCGTGGCCCGCATCTACGAACTGGTCAACGCGCTCGCCGCGCCATTGGCTCAGGTCGCCGCTGGAAAGGCCGATGCTCCGACTGTTTCCGCGGTTCGCGAGGCCGTCGAGATCCTCATCCGCCTTGTGGCGCCGATGACGCCGCATCTGGCCGAGGAATGCTGGACACTGCTTGGCAACACCGGCATGGTCGCGGAGGCCGGCTGGCCGGTGTTCGATGAGATGCTGGTAGCCGAAAACGAGATCACGCTGCCGGTGCAGATCAACGGCAAGAAGCGCGCTGATTTGACAATTGCCCGCGATGCGGATCAAACTTCCGTCGAACAGGCCGTGCTGGCGCTTGACAGCGTCCGGATGGCTCTGGACGGCAAGGTACCGAAGAAGATCATCGTGGTTCCGCAAAGGATCGTGAATGTCGTTGTCTAAGATGAACCGTCCGTTTGACCTGAAATCCGCGCTGGTGGCGGTGGCGCTGCCTTTGTTGCTCATCGTTGGCGGTTGCCAGGTGCGTCCGCTCTACGCGACAAGCGCAGACGCGCAGACGGCGTTGAAATCGATCATGTTCTCGGAAGCCGATAGCAGGGTCGAGCTTGAAGTCCGCAACCAGCTGATCTTCATGACATCGGGCGGCGCCGGCGAACCGGCCAACCCCGAATATGACGTGCAGCTGACTGTGGTCGAACGAAATGTCGGTGTTCTGCTTGATCTTTCGACGGATCTGCCGCGCGCTGGACGGATTATCCTCAAAGCCGATTTCACGCTGAAGCGGACGAAAACCGGCGAGGTGTTGAAGACCGGCCACCGGTCCGCAGTGGCGCTGGTGGATTTCCCCGGTCAGGAATATGCCAAGCTGCGGGCAACCCGGGAGGCAGAAAACCGGGCCGCGCGCGAACTGGCTGAACTCATTCGCGCCGATCTCGCGAGCTGGCTGGGGCGTTGATACGTGGCGGAAATCAAGGCGCATGAGTTCGACCAGTTCGTAAAGCGTCGCGCCTGCGATTTCCGTATCTTCCTGATCTATGGGCCGGATCGAGGTCTGGTGTCCGAGCGCGCCGGCGAACTGGCTGGAATGACCGGCGTCGATATGAAGGACGCTTTCTCATTCATGCGGCTGGACGCATCCGATATCAGTTCCGATCCAGGACGCCTGTTCGATGAAGCCTATTCGACAGGCTTGTTCGGCGGCGAAAAACTTATCTGGATCAAAGGCGCGGGCGCCGACAAGACGCTGTCGGAAGCGCTTGCCGCGCTGGCGGAAAAGGCACCAAGCAATGCCTGGGTCGTCATCGAGGCCGGAGACTTGAAGAAGGGCGCCAACCTGCGCAAGGCCGCCGAGGGCGCCGCAGCAGCGATCGCGATCCCCTGTTATGCCGACGATATCAAGAGTTTGAACGCACTTATCGAGGAAGAACTCGCATCGTTTCAGCTCCGAATCAGTTCCGCTGGACGTGAAGCCCTGTTGGAAAGTCTGGGCGGTGATCGCATCGCATCGCGCGGCGAAATCCGCAAGCTTGCCCTTTATGCCAAGGGCGAACCGGTGATCGAACTGCATCATGTGCTCGAAATCATTGGCGATGCCAGTGCAATCTCGGTCGATGACGCGGTAGATGCGATATTGCAGGGTGATAAGGCCGCTTTTCTCCACGCGACACAAAAGGTCATTGCATCGAAAACTGCAATATTTCTCGTCCTGCAGGGCTGCTTACGGCAGCTCCAGCTGCTGGATCTCATGCGCGCCGATATGGATGAAAGGAAGATCAGTGCTTCCGATGCACTCAACGCCCACGCCCGCCACCTGCACTTTCGCCGCAAGCCGATCGTTGAAGCTGCTCTTCGAAACTGGAATTCCAGCGCCCTCTCCAACGAACTCAACCGGCTTCAGGCTGCAATCTTTCAGAGCCGGCAACGGTCCTCACTTGAGGACACGATTGCTATGCAGACCTTGCTGGCGACAACGCTGATATCGAACCGCAATCGAACTGCGGCTTCCCGCTGATCAGCGTTCCAGCAGCCTGCAGATCTCTTCGAGTTGCTCCAACGACTTATAGGCAATCATCAACCGGCCGCCTTCGCCCTTATGGGCAACTTTTACATCCAGGCCAAGCCGGTCAGTGAGGCTGCGCTCGAGCGCCAGCGTATCAGCATCCTTTTCAAGGATCCTTGGAACGCTTTCGGGATTGGACTGTGCCTTGATGTTGTTCTGCGCCAGCTTTTCGGCATCGCGAACCGACATGCCGCGAGACACGATTGTTCGCGCCAAGGCGACGGGATCGGAAGTGGGAATCAGGGCGCGCGCGTGACCGGCCGACAGACTGCCGTCAAAAAGCATATTACGCACCTGCTCCGGCAGCTTTAAAAGTCGCAAGCTGTTGGCAACATGCGAACGGCTCTTGCCGATGATTTCTCCAAGGTCATTTTGGGTATATCCATGCTCGGCAATCAATTGATCATAACCCATTGCCTCCTCGACCGGATTGAGGTCTGATCGCTGGACATTCTCGACAATGGCTAGCTCCAGCGCTGTACGGTCATCGACATCGCGGATAATCACCGGGATTTCTATGAGGCCAGCGAGTTGAGCGGCACGCCAACGCCGTTCTCCGGCGATAATCTCGAGTTTGCCGTCCTGCATGGGACGAACAACGACGGGCTGGACGATTCCATGTTGTCTTATAGAGGCGGCAAGATCCTGAAGCTCGTTCTCGGAAAAATTTTTGCGGGGATTCTTGGGATTGCGCGCCACAAGCTCGATTGGCGCCAGTCGATCGGCGTTTATGCTTGCCTGGCCCGAGGTCGGAGAAGCAATCGGCTGGTCCATTTCGCCAATCAGGGCCGCCAGTCCGCGCCCCAGGCGCCTTTTTGAAGGATCTTCGCTCATACACTTACACCAATCGTTTCGGTTATGATACGATCAAGCCGCAGCTTTACTGTGACGCTCACGCTGGATCACCTCGGACGCCAGTTGGAGATATGCCTGACTGCCGGCACACTTAAGATCATAAAGAATGGCAGGTTTTCCATAAGAGGGCGCTTCAGACACCCGGACATTTCGAGGAATCAAGGTGTGGTAGACTTTCTCGCCGAGATGCTCCCGCACATCGGTGACCACCTGCTGGGCAAGATTATTGCGCGCATCGAACATCGTCAAAACGATACCCTGGATATCAAGACCCGGATTGACGGTTCGACGCACCTGGTCAACGGTTTCCAAAAGCTGGCTAAGACCCTCCAAGGCGAAGAACTCACACTGAAGAGGGACAAGGACGGACTGCGCCGCGGCCAAGGCATTCATCGTCAAGAGATTAAAGGACGGAGGGCAGTCGACGAGGATGTAATCATAGACGCCAGCTTCAGGCCCAGACAAGGCCATTTTCAGCCTGAACACTCGGTCTGCATCCCGACCGATTTCCATTTCCACACCCAGCAAATCCATCGTGGATGCGGCGATAAAGAGATTGGGAACCACCGTGGGCATGGCAACTTCGGCAACGGTATTGTTTCCGACGAGCAGATCATAGGTGGAAAGTCGGCGGTCTTTACGGTGAATTCCCAGCCCGGTACTGGCATTTCCCTGTGGGTCCAGGTCAACCAACAGAACATTCTCGCCAATAGCTGCCAGTGCAGTTGCAAGATTGATAGCTGTCGTGGTTTTTCCGACCCCACCCTTTTGATTGGCGATCGTGATAATGCGATGTTTTGGTTTGTTCATATCGCCCACCGGTTAACGTGATTTACGCTTCAGGCCACTTATTTCCAGAATAACTGAATCAGCCTCGACTACACTCCGATGTTCTAACAGATTGAGATTCCAGCGCCTACGCGAAATTTCGATCTCAGCACGATAATCCCGGCCTTTGTGAAGAAATGCAATCAAGTTCGGGTTTTTCTTCATCCATGGGTCGATATAGCCAAACAGACAATCCAGATCAGCAAGCGCTCTGGCGGAGATTCGATCACAGTTCTCGATAATCTGCGGGGCGGTTTCGATGCGAACCGGATGAACGGAGCCACGCGCACCGGCCGCCTGCAATGCGGCTCTTAAAAACGCAGCCTTCTTATTGTTACTTTCGACCAGATGGACCCAGCCCTCGCCCACATCGGCGAGGCATATGGCGGTAACAATGCCCGGAAACCCACCGCCGCTACCAAGATCAATCCAGGTTAAAGGCCCCGGGGACAAGTCATAGATCTGCAAACTGTCCTCTATGTGCCTTGACCAGAGATCATCCATGGTCGATGGGGCTACGAGATTGATTTTCTGGGCCCATTTCCGAAACAGGCCAGCGAAAATCTCAAGCCTCTGACGTGTTTCACGTGAAACACTTTTCGCGTTTGTCACTGATGTAAGACTCTCATTCATTGCAACTAGACGGCAATACGGATTTCTTCATTCAAACGTCTGATAGCAACAAGCAACAGTGAAATCGCAGCCGGCGTCATGCCATCCAACCGCATCGCTTGAGCAATGTTCGCCGGTCTGGCGCGATCCAGTTTTTGCTTCAGTTCGTTGGATAGACCGGACAACAGGTGATAATCGAGAGAGGCCGGAATCTGTCGATTCTCTTCTCGTCGCACATCCGCAATATCGGATTCCTGTCGTTTCATGTAAACGGCATACGAAGCTTCGATATGAAGCGCCTCCTGAGTGCGCATCGAGAAAACGCCCAAATCGGGCCAGATGCCAATCAGGCTTTTAAAGTTGATTTCCGGGTGCGAGAGCAGCTCGTAACCACTCCGCCTCTGCCCATCCTGGTTAATCTTTAAACCCTGTCCCAAGGCTTCGTTCGGAGTCATTGTACGTGCTTGCAACGCTAACCGCGCGGCGTTGATCTCGCCGCTCCATTTTTCAAAGCGCCTTGCGCGTTCCACACATACGATACCAAGCTGAATGCCAGCCGGAGTCAACCGATGGTCTGCATTGTCCGCACGAAGCGACAGTCTATATTCAGCTCGAGACGTAAACATGCGATAAGGTTCGGCTACGCCGCGAGAAGTCAGATCGTCGATCATAACGCCGATATAGGATTCGGTCCGGCTGAAAATTGCAGCTTCACTGCCACCGACTGCTCTCGCGGCATTGACCCCCGCAACCAATCCCTGTGCTGCGGCTTCCTCGTAGCCTGTCGTACCATTGATCTGGCCAGCAAGATAGAGACCGCGCAAGCGCTTCGTTTCAAGGGTCTGATGAAGCTCGCGAGGATCAACGTGATCGTATTCGATTGCATAGCCAGGTTGAATAATTGTGACACTCTCCAACCCCGGAATGGTTTTTATAAAGGCTTCCTGCACCTCCTCAGGCAGCGACGTCGAGATTCCATTGGGATAGACGGTGTTGTCGTCCAATCCCTCCGGTTCGAGGAAGACTTGATGACCATCGCGCTCTCCGAACTTGATGATCTTGTCTTCAATCGAAGGGCAGTAACGCGGACCGATGCCCTCGATCTGTCCTGAATACATAGCAGATCGGCCAATATTGTCGGAAATTATCTTGTGGGTTGCTGCCGTTGTCCGCGTCACACCGCAGTCGATCTGCGGATTGGTGATCGTATCGGTCATCAGGGAAAACGGCTCAAGTATGTCATCCGCGCCCTGCCGGCCTACTGCACTCCAGTCAATTGTTCGTCCATCGAGCCGTGCAGGCGTCCCCGTCTTGAGACGACCGAGGGAAAACCCGTAGCGGCCGAGTGTCGCAGATAAGCCCACCGAAGGGTCTTCGCCCGCACGCCCGGCGGGAATCTTCTTGTCACCTATGTGAATGAGGCCGCGCAGAAACGTGCCGGTGGTCATTACAACGGCCCGGCAGAACAACTGGCGGCCATCCGCCAGGATCAATCCACAGACGGTATCGGCGTCGGTCCTCAGATCGAAAACGTCGCCCTCGATTATCGTCAGATTGGGATAGTCGAATAATTCTTGCTGCATCGCCTGGCGATAGAGCTTCCTGTCAGCTTGTGTTCGTGGCCCGCGAACGGCAGGGCCCTTGCGTCGGTTCAACAGGCGAAATTGGATCCCGCCCTTGTCGGCAACACGGCCCATCAAACCATCAAGCGCGTCGATCTCTCGTACCAAATGACCTTTGCCGAGTCCGCCGATTGCCGGATTACACGACATGACTCCGATCGTGTCCCGTTTATGCGTTACCAGAGCAGTCTTGGCCCCGTAACGAGCGGATGCAGCGGCGGCCTCGCTACCTGCGTGGCCGCCCCCGACAATAATAACATCGAACTTCATTTCATTACCACTCCAGAATATTCCGGTATCGACTCTGGCTCAACACGTTGTTTCACGTGAAACAGGAGACTCGCATTCCGTGTATCCCTATTTGCCAATGCAAAACTCAGAGAATATGACCCCGAGAAGATCTTCCACATCCACAAAGCCGGTAATACGGCCCAGAATATGGCTGGCCTGCCTCAGAACTTCGGATTTCAATTCCATCTCGAGCGCACGGTCTCGGTCAAACTCATCCAGAAGATCAACAGTCTCCCGAAGCAGATCCATTTGCCGGCGCCGCGCTATCGTCGCCTGACCCGAGAAATCTATCGTACGCCTGATGATATCAGTAATTCGTTTCGTTAGCGAATCGATACCATATCCGGTAAACGATGATATTCGTTCATCGCCATCCTTTCGGCATGCGTCAGCCGAGTCAACTTTCGTGATCACTTGGAGCACAGTGCCATTTACATCAAATTGTTCGCCAGGGCTAGGGTCGCCTGCCTCGCTGAGTGCCAGAACCAGATCAGCGTTGCGGATCGACAGCCGGGCGCGCCGTACGCCCTCCGCTTCGACGACATCGTCGGTTTCCCGGAGACCAGCTGTGTCCACCAGTCGCACGAGGAAGCCGTCCAAATTCAAATCGACGGAAATAATATCCCTTGTCGTCCCGGCAATTTCAGTCACGATGGCGACATCGCGTTTAGCCAGGGTATTCAGGAGGCTGGATTTGCCGGAATTCGGCTTACCGGCGATGACAACCTTAAAGCCGTCGCGGATAATCTCGGCCGATCGATAGCCGTCGAGATGGCGCCGAATATCTGCGGCAATCTGCGCGACCGTTTGATCGACGACATCGCTGACCGAACCCGGTACGTCATCCTCGTCGGGAAAGTCCAGTTCGGCTTCGATAAAGGCACGGGCACGGGTCAGTTGACGCATCCAGGATTGATAGAGCTCCGACAGTCCGCCATTGCTCTGTTCGATCGCCAGCCTCCGCTGCATCTCTGTTTCTGCCGCTATCAGATCCGCGAGCCCCTCGATCTCGACGAGATCAAGCTTGCCGTTTTCGAATGCGCGGCGGCTGAATTCGCCTGCCTCGGCATGGCGTAAATCCATTTCACTGAGCACTTGCAGCAGAGCGTTGATCACGGCACGACCGCCATGCAGCTGGAATTCCGCGCAATCCTCACCTGTGAATGAATAGGGAGCCGGGAAATACAGAACCAGCGCCTGATCGACTGCGTCACCGTTTCGGTCGCGAATCCATCTCAAAGTTGCATGTCTTGGTACGATCCGCTTCCCGCAAAGTGCTTCAACGATCGCGGGAACGTTCGGGCCTGATAGCCTGACGACGGCGACCCCAGCGGGTGGTGCACCGCTGGATAGAGCATAGATCGTGTCTTGGGCACGCGACATGGAGAACTTTCGGGGAATGCACACGCCTGTCAGGTTCATCGGACCTCAGCGTGAATTCGGGTGTCCATACGCGATGCGCAACGATTTCTCAAGCAGGTTCTGGCTCCCGGGCGGGAGCTCAGGCCGGATCCCGCCTGCAATCAGGTATTCATGGAATCGAAGAAGTCGGCATTGGTCTTGGTCTGCTTGAGCTTGTCGATCAGAAACTCGATCGCATCCGTGGTGCCCATGGGCCCAAGGATACGCCGGAGCACGAAAACCTTTTGCAGATCCTGTCGCGGTACGAGCAGCTCCTCCTTGCGGGTACCGGATTTGAGAATATCCATCGACGGGAAGATCCGCTTGTCGGCGACCTTGCGATCGAGCACGATTTCGGAATTGCCGGTGCCCTTGAATTCTTCGAAGATCACTTCGTCCATGCGGCTGCCTGTATCGATCAGAGCGGTGGCGATAATGGTCAGCGAGCCGCCTTCCTCGATGTTACGGGCGGCACCGAAGAAACGCTTCGGCCGTTGAAGTGCGTTGGCGTCGACACCGCCCGTCAGGACCTTTCCTGACGATGGGACGACCGTATTGTAGGCGCGGCCAAGGCGTGTGATGGAATCGAGCAGGATGACAACGTCACGGCCGTGTTCCACAAGGCGCTTGGCCTTCTCGATGACCATTTCAGCGACCTGCACATGGCGTACGGCGGGTTCGTCGAATGTCGAGGAGACGACTTCACCGCGGACCGAGCGCTGCATGTCGGTGACCTCCTCCGGCCGCTCATCGATCAGCAACACGATCAGATAACATTCCGGATGATTGGCGGTGATCGAATGCGCGATATTCTGCAGCAGGACGGTCTTGCCTGTCCTCGGCGGAGCGACGATCAGGCCACGCTGACCCTTGCCGATCGGCGCCACCAGATCGATGACCCGCGGCGACATGTCCTTGCTGGTCGGGGCATCGATTTCCATCTTGAAGCGCTCATTCGGATAGAGCGGCGTCAGATTGTCGAAATGCACCTTGTGCCGGATATTCTCGGGATCCTCGAAATTGATGGTATTGACCTTAAGCAGCGCGAAATAGCGTTCGCCTTCCTTCGGGCTGCGGATCGGACCTTCAACCGTATCGCCGGTCTTCAGCGAGAAGCGCCGGATCTGCGAGGGCGAAATATAGATATCGTCGGGACCGGGAAGATAGTTTGCATTGGCGGAGCGCATGAACCCGAAGCCGTCCTGCAGCAATTCGACAACGCCTTCGCCGATGATCTCGACTTCCTGGGCGGCCAGATTCTTGAGGATGGCAAACATCAATTCCTGTTTGCGCATCACGCTGGCGTTTTCGACGCTCACCGATTCGGCGAAAGCGAGCAAATCCGTCGCGGACTTATTTTTAAGTTCTTGAAGCTTCATTTCAGCCATTAAGGAGACCATAGAGCGTTTGATAAGGGGGAAATAACCGGTAACGGTTTAGAAGAAGGCATGTGCGAGGGACAAAGGACATGCCGCAATGCGGAGAAGCATTGCGTTAAACTAATGCTTCGTCTGCGACATCGCAAGACCGCTGTGCCAGAAATGCGCGCCTTTGGCAAGAAATTTCAGAACGGCTTCAACACTACAATCAAAACGATGGCGATCATCAATACCGCCGGCGCCTCGTTCATGATCCGCCAATGGCGTTGGCTTTTCGGACGTTCGTCGCGCAGAAATGCGCGTTGCGCACGCGAATAATAGACGTGTACGCCCGTCAGCAGGACGACCAGGAGAAGCTTGGCGTGCAACCAGCCACCCTGAAAAGCGAAGGCAGACCAAGCCATGTAAAGCCCGAGCACCCAGGTCAGCATCATCGCCGGGTTCATGATAATCTTTAGCAAACGCCGCTCCATCACCTTGAAGAGCTCGGAAGACTCCGATCCGGGCCGCGTCTCAAAATGATAGATGAACAGCCTCGGCAGATAAAGCAGGCCAGCCATCCATGCGATCACCGCGATAATGTGAAACGCCTTGATCCAGAGAAAAAGATTATCCGGATCGAGAATGACCACCAGCGCGATGACGATGACGAAAACCGAAAGTGTTGTACCGGCGCGAACCCATGCCTTGCTTCCGGAGGATAATTGTTCCGCTCTCATCCGCTCAGCCCCTGAAGGACCGGACGCGCTCGATCAGACGCGTCACATTATCGGGGTCGGCCTGCGGCGTGATGCCATGACCGAGATTGAAAATCAGGGGACCATTGCCCAGACGGGTGAGTATCCGGTCGATACCGTCATCCAGCGCCTTGCCTCCCGCCACCATCAAAAGCGGATCAAGATTTCCCTGCACGGGTCCGTCCTTCTGCAATTCTGCGGCAAAACCAAGCGGTACGGACCAGTCGAGACCAATCGCATCGGCGCTGGTCCCCTGACGATAGGATTTGAGATTGTAGCCCGCGCCCTTGGCGAATGCGATGATCCTGGCCGATGGCCGCGCCGTTCGCACCGCATCGACAATTCGGCGGACGGGTTTGACCGCGAAGGCGTCGAATTCATGATCTCCGAGAATTCCGGCCCAGGAATCGAAAATCTGCACGGCATCGGCGCCGGCATCGATCTGCGCGACCAGGTACTCGATGGAAGCGTCGGCGATGATCGACAGCAGCTTCTCGAAGGCTTTCGGATGCTGATAGGCAAACAATCGCGCAGGCGCCTGGTCCGGTGTTCCGTGGCCGGCAATCATATAGGTGGCGATCGTCCAGGGCGCACCGCAGAAACCCAGCAGCGTTGTCTCGGCAGGCAATCCCGCCCGCAGCCGCGTCACCGTTTCCAGCACTGGCTTTAGGTGTTGGATGATATCGGGCATTATCAGTTTGTCGATACCGTCCTCATCGATCGGATCAAGCTGAGGTCCTTCGCCCTCGACAAATTTCACATTCCGATCAAAGGCATCAGGTATTACCAGTATATCGGAAAACAGTATGGCTGCATCGAAACCAAATCGCCGTATCGGCTGCATCGTCACTTCGACAGCCTTATCCGGCGTATAACAGAGATCGAGAAAGCCTTTCGCCGTGGCCCGTGTCTGGCGATATTCCGGAAGATAGCGTCCAGCCTGCCGCATCAACCAGACAGGTGGAGGCGTAACTGTCTTGCCGTTCAGCACAGACATGATCTTACGCTCGGGACTATCCACACACCACCTCTAAAATAAATAAACGGATTCTTAAAGATTGCTATTTCTTAAGAGTCGGTGAGTTTCAAGGATTAAAGTGTCACACAGGTTTTTCCACAATTGTACTGATCGCGAAGGGCAGCAAGCAATCAGATTGGTCATACTCCAACACGATGTTGGACAATTCGCTTTCATTGATGGTAATCAACGCGTTAGATAGAATAAAGAATCCCGCCAACTTGTGTAGAACCTGTGAATCCATCAAGGTTAATCCTTCGTTAAGCCCGCTTTTCACAGCGAGCATTATCGGCTGCCCGCGCGGGTCAACCCTGTGGACAAAAGCGAGGTTTTCCCCGAGAGAGAAAGACGGATGCCGAAAGTGCCGGGTTTATCCACCTCCATCAACAGGCAGGACTCTTAAACGTGGAAAACAAGAAAAAGTTCTTTCACTTGCATCTGATTTCTGACTCGACGGGGGAAACCCTGATCGCCGCGGGACGAGCAGCAGCCTCGCAGTTCGCTGACTCTCTCGCTGTCGAACATGTCTATCCGCTGGTGCGGAACCGCAAGCAGGTGACGGATGTGCTTGCCGAGATCGACGCAGCCCCAGGAATCGTGCTCCATACTGTCATCGACCAGGAACTGGCCGGCACGATAGATGAAGCCTGTCGGGAAATGGGCGTGCCTTGTGTCTCGGTCATCGAGCCAGTGCTACAGATTTTCCAATCCTATCTTGGAGCGCCGACGCGTCGCCGGGTCGGTGCGCAGCATGAATTGAACGCCGGCTACTTCGCCCGGATCGAGGCGCTTAATTTTACCATGGACCACGACGATGGCCAGCTGCCGCATGATATCGACGAGGCTGATGTCATTCTGCTCGGCATCAGCCGCACATCGAAGACACCGACGGCGATCTATCTTGCCAATCGCGGCATCAAGACGGCCAACGTCCCTGTTGTCTATGGACTGAAACTCCCGGAGAAGCTGTTTGCGGCGACAAGGCCGCTGATCGTCTGCCTGATTGCCCAGATCGATCATATTTCACAGGTTCGGCAAAATCGCGTTCTGGGCTCGACTACGGGATATCAGGACACCTATACCGATCGCTCGATGATCGCCGAAGAGTTGAAATATGCCAAACAGCTTTGCGCGCGGCATAGTTGGCCAGTCATTGATGTGACGCGGAAGTCAATTGAGGAAACGGCCGCGGCAATCGTTGCCCTCCGTCCCAAGCTTCGTTAATGGAACCGCACGTGCAAAACGGATCACAATCCATGACCGCAAAACTGATTCTGGCTTCAAAAAGCGCATCGCGCCGCGCGCTGATGTCAGGCGCCGGCCTGGCTTATGAAGCAATCGGCGCCGAAATCGACGAACGCGTGACAGAGGCAAGGCTGACATCGAACTATGCCAGGCCGCACGAGATCGCCGTCGAACTCGCCAAGGCGAAAGCGCTATGGGTATCGGAGCGTCATGACGATGCTTATGTGATCGGCTCGGACCAGGTTCTCTCGCTCGGCGCGAGGCTGTTTCACAAGCCACTGAGTCTGGGCGAGGCGGCCGATCACATCCGGGCGATGGCAGGCAACACGCATCACCTGAACTGTGGCGTCGCCGTGGCCTTCCGGGGCGAGATCCTTTGGTCGGATGTGTCGATCGCTGCGATGACGATGCGGGCGATTTCGCCCTCCTTCCTGCAGGCCTATCTCGACATGGCCGGTCCCGATATTCTCCAGAGTGTCGGCGCCTATCAGTTCGAGGGGCCCGGCATCCAGCTTTTTGAAGAGATCGAAGGCGATTATTTCACCATTCTCGGCCTGCCGATGCTCAAACTGCTGGCCGGTCTCCGGAGCCTGGGTGTCATCGATGCGTGATTCACGTGAAACATCGTTAACAAAAGCTTTCGTCTGCGGCTACCCGATCAAGCATTCGCGCTCGCCGATCATCCACGGCCATTGGCTGCGGGAATTCGGAATCGCGGGTGAATATAAAGCCCTCGAAGTGCCACCGGAAAGTTTCGCCGACTTCATCTCCGGGCTCAAATCCGGTGAGTCTGAATTCACCGGCGGCAATGTCACCATTCCACACAAGGAAAAAGCCTTCGCCCTGGCCGATATTCCTGATGAACTGGCATCGGAACTGGGCGCGGCCAATACGCTCTACAGGGACGATGGAAAGCTCAAGGCCACAAACACAGACGGCTATGGCTTCCTTGCCAATCTCGATGATAGTGCAAAGGGCTGGGATAGAAAAAGAAATATTGCCGTGATTCTCGGTGCCGGCGGCGCCAGCCGAGCGGTCATACAGGCTGTTCGGGACCGCGGGTTCCAGGAAATTCATGTGCTCAACCGCACGGTCGAACGGGCGCGGGAACTCGCTGACCGCTTTGGGCCGAGGGTTCATGCAGCGCCGATAGCCGCCTTGAACGAGCGGTTGCAAGGCGCGGACCTGTTTGTCAACACCACTTCGCTTGGCATGGATGATGGCGAGGCGATCGAAATCGATTTTTCGCCGATGCAGCCAACCGGCCTTGTGACCGACATCGTCTATGTGCCGATGATGACGCCGTTCCTGCTGCAGGCAGAAGCACAAGACATGACGATCGCCGATGGGCTCGGCATGTTGTTGCATCAGGCCGTTCCGGGTTTCGAGAAATGGTTCGGACGCCGGCCGGTGGTCACGGAGGAACTGCGGGCGAAGATCGTCGCCGACCTGGAGCGCCATTGATGATCCGCCTCGGCCTGACCGGTTCGATCGGCATGGGAAAATCGACCACCGCGAAGATGTTTCGAGATCGCGGCGTGCCAGTCATCGATGCCGATGCGGTTGTTCATGAGCTTTATCGTGGCGAGGCAGTCGAACCGATCGAGGCAGCTTTTCCCGGATCGACGCAGGACGGCGTTGTCGATCGAGCCCAGCTTGCCGCGTTGCTGGCGAAGGATCCCGCCGGCTTCAAGACCCTGGAAGCGATCGTCCATCCGCTCGTATGGCAAAGGGAAAAGCAACTGGTCGAGCAACTGCAATCCGAAGATACGCCGGTTGTCGTTCTCGACATTCCTCTCCTGTTCGAGAACGGCGGAGAATACCGGGTCGACAAAGTCGTCGTCGTCACCGCCGATTCAGATGTGCAGAAGGCTCGGGTTCTCGCCCGGCCGGGGATGACAGAAGAGAAATATAAGATGATTCTCTCCCGACAGATGGCTGATTCGGAAAAGCGCCGACGGGCGGATTTCATCATTGATACCGGACTCGGGATGCAACATGCCCGTCAGCGCGTGGATGAGATCCTCGAACAATTGCAGCAATAGAGCAGGGGCCGACATGCGGGAGATTATTTTCGATACGGAAACCACCGGGCTCGACGCCCGCGAGGACCGGATCATCGAAATCGGCGGTATTGAGCTGAAGGATCATTTTCCAACCGGGCGGACGATCCATCTGTTCATCAATCCGGATGGCAAGAAGGTGCATCCCGATGCGCTCGCTGTCCACGGCATCACGGATGAGTTTCTCGGCGACAAGCCGGTCTTCGCCAAACAGGCAGATCAGATCCTTGAGTTCTTTGGCGACGCGATGTGGATTGCACATAACGCCAACTTTGACATGGGTTTCATCAACGCGGAATTTGCGCGGATCGGCCTGCCGCCGATTGCCAATACCCAGGTAATCGACACGCTGCAACTTGCCCGCCGCAAGCATCCGATGGGGCCGAACTCGCTCGATGCGCTTTGCCGCCGCTATGGCATCGACAATTCCCATCGCCTCAAGCATGGCGCGCTTCTCGACTCCGAATTGTTGGCGGAAGTCTATATCGAGCTGATTGGCGGTCGCCAGACAGCGCTTGGTCTGGGTGGTCCGGAAAACAGCAAGTCCAGAATTCATGTGGAGGGCGAGGTGGTAACGCTTCGGACCCGGCCGATGCCGCTCGGTTCAAGGCTCACAGTCGAGGACGTTGTCGCGCATTCGGCGCTCGTCAGGAAAATGGGCGAGAAGGCCATCTGGCTGAAATATGGCCTCGAGATCGAAGCAACCGCCAAATAAAAAGCGCCCGGACACTGGTTCGGGCGCTTCCATCAGAAATCCGCAAATTAGTTGTTGGCGGCGACCTTCGCCTTGGCCTGTTCTTCGGCCATGCGCTGCTGGAACATCTGCGCGAAATCGATCGGATCGATCATCAGTGGCGGGAAGCCGCCGTTGCGGGTCGCGTCGGCAATGATCTGGCGTGCGAAAGGGAAGAGTAGGCGCGGGCATTCGATAAACAGCACCGGAAGCATATGCTCCTGGGCAAAACCCTGCACGCGGAAGAGACCGCCATAGGCGAGCTCGGCATGGAAGACCATCTTGTCGCCTTCCTTGGCCGAGGCATCGAGCGTCAGGACCACGTCGAAATCGGTTTCCGAGATCGGATTGGCATTGACGTTGACCGAGATATTGATGGCCGGAGCCTTATCGCGGGCCTGCAGCGAGCGCGGGGCGCCCGGATTTTCGAAGGAGAAATCCTTCACATATTGCGCGAGAATATTGATCGCGGGCTGCTTCTGCTCCACGGCTTCGGTGCCGGTTCCGTTTTCATTTGACATTGGCTAGTCCTCATCGCCTGGGCGGATCTTTTCTCCTCGATCCACCAGATGGAATTTCTCATGCCAGGGTTTTCAGCATCGGGCTGGCTTGTTTCTTCCGCTTGAGAGAAGATGTGCAATGTCGCAGCATTTCGCGCCTCACCCAGGGGCCTTGCCATCTAGCACTTCAGGTGCCTGCTTACAACCCTTGGCAAAATCGGCTAATCTGGCTTGCGAAGACGAGGATCGGAAGGCGGAGGGTCGTCCTGCCGTTCGAAATCATCCGGCGACAGATCAACAAAATCATCGCTCCTGCGACCACGACGGAAGCCGGACGAATAGGTCTGGACGTTGATGCTCTTGCCCCAGAGCCGCCAGATCACGTGCCGGATCGGTGGGACGATGAGGAGTAGGCCGATGATATCACTGAGAAAACCGGGGATGATCAGCAGGAATGAAGCGATAACGATCATGAAGCCGTCGACGATACCGGCGGTAGGCGGCTGGGCCCGACGCAGGTCCTTATTGATCTTCTTCAGCGCGCCCAGCCCCTGGTAGCGGAGTATCGCCACGCCGACGATGGCGGCGAGAATAACCAGTCCGATGGTCTTCCAGACACCGATCCATTGGCCGACATAGATGAAGGTCGCGATTTCCAGGATTGGAAACGCAAGCAATATGAGCAGCGGCACGAGAGCAGGCATGGGATTTCCCTGAGTCATCTATTTGAATGATAGTCAAATCACGACTATATGGGAAGCGAAGCAGAAAATTTAAGACCAAAGGTCAAGGCTACGAAATGGGCACCGATAGTATCATCACTCTGTTCTTCCTGATTGTCGCCGCGCTGATATTCCTCAATTTGAGAAGCGTGCTGGGGAAGCGGACGGGCAACGAGAAGCAACCCTACGACCCGTTCACCGCAAAGGATGCCGATCGGCCCAAGCCGACAATGGACGATGGCAAGGTCATCACGCTGCCGCCACGGCGGACGGCGACCGGCGATGCGCCCGCTGCCGATAGCAAATATGAAGAGATCGACAATTTCGTAGCCGTTGGCACGGAGCTCAACACGGCCCTTCGCAAGATCTTCGATGCCGACCCGACCTTCAGCCCCAGGCAGTTCGCCGACGGCGCGCGGGCGGCCTATGAGATGATCGTCATGGCCTTTGCCGAAGGTGACCGCAAGGCACTGAAGAGCCTGTTGTCGAACGATGTCTACGAAGGGTTCAACACTGCGATCAACGAACGCGAGAAGGCCGGCGAAAAGGTCAAATCGACTTTTGTCGGCATCGAGAAAGCAGAGATGACCGGTGCGACGATCGACAGCACGGAAGTGACCATCACCATGAAGATCGTCAGCCAGCTGATTTCCGCGACGTACAACAGCGCCGGAGAAATTATCGACGGCAATGCCGAGACGGTCGGCGAAGTCAAGGATCAGTGGACCTTTGCCCGTGATACCCGCTCCCGTGATCCGAACTGGAAACTCGTCTCCACCCAATCCGAGGCCTGAGGCGGCATGGAATTCAGGCTGACGCCAGTCGCGTTCGCGGCGCTTCCGGGCTGGGAGGAGGATGATCCTTCCAGCCTTTTTGCTGTCATGGCACGCTGCCGCCAGCACATGCGGGACGTCAAGCCCTACAGGCGAGGATCGCTTGGCATTCGTGCTGAAATCCTTGAAGATGTATTTTCCTGTGCCGCCGGTATTCAACCGCAGTCGGCCTCGGAGGCTAGGGGTTTCTTCGAAACCCATTTCCGGCCGTTTCTGATCGGCCGTAGCGATGGTCAGCCAGGCTTCGTGACGGCTTTCTACGAACCGGAGGTGGAGGTTTCCGCGTCGCCCGATGCCATCTGGAAATATCCGTTCTACCGGCGCCCGGGGGATCTCATCGAGATCGACGATGCCAACCGGCCACCTTTCATGGATTCCTCATACGCCTTTGGCCTGCGAACCGACGACCACATCGGTTTTTATCCGGACCGTCAGGCAATCGACGAAGGGAGTCTTGACGGCCGGGGCCTCGAAATCGCCTGGGCGCGGTCGCGCGTCGACGTATTCTTCGCCCACGTCCAGGGCGCAGCGCGGCTCTGCTATCGGGATGGAACTGTCCAGCGCATAACCTATGCAGCCAAGGCGGGGCATCCTTTCACGGGCATTGGCCGGCATCTTGTCGATATCGGCGAAATCCCGTTCGAGCAGGTCTCGATGGCAAGCATTCGCCAGTGGCTGGCGGATCATCCCGAGCGGCAGGATGAGATTCTCTGGAATAACCGCTCGTACATTTTCTTCCGCGAGGCGGCGGTCGAGAATGCCGAACTGGGGCCGATCGCTGCCGCCAAGGTCCAGCTCGAACCGATGCGCTCTCTCGCTGTCGATCGGTTGATCCATACGTTTTCATCGCCATTTTATATCCACAGCGACAGCCTGAAACATCTGACCGGCGGTAGGCCCTTTCAGCGGCTGATGATGGCGCTGGACACTGGAACGGCGATCACCGGTCCTGCGCGGGGCGATATCTTCACGGGTTCCGGCGATGCGGCGGGGGATCTCGCAGGTAATGTCAGGAACGATGCCGACTTCTATATCCTGATCCCAAAGATTTCAGCGTCGGAGTTCACCGATGCGCAATGACAAGAAACTCAGCGAAGATGACCGGATCCTCTGGGGCAAGGTGGCTCGCAGCACCCGCGCGCTACCTGGACGGATGCAGGCGATCGAGGAATTCGAAGCATCGCTTCTGGCCGGTATCGAGGACAAGCCTGAAGACAAGAAGGCGAGCACCCGGCCTGTTGGCAAACCGATCGAGACCGTCCAGGACAAGCCGAAGAAATCTCCCGGCCACCATTATCCCCTCGAGCGCCCGGTCAAGAAGAAGCTTGCCAAGGGCCGGTTGCAACTCGAGGCCCGCATCGACCTGCACGGCATGTTCCAGTCGGAGGCGCACAGCCTGCTGCACAGCTTTATCCTCCGCGCCCATGAGCGCGGGCTTCGACATGTGCTGGTGATTACCGGCAAGGGGTCTTCGATGGGCAGCGACGGCGCCTTGAAGCGCGCCGTGCCGATGTGGTTTTCCAAGCCTGAGTTCAGCCATCTCATATCGTCTTATGAGACCTCAGCGCAGAATCATGGTGGCGAGGGCGCACTCTATGTCAGGCTTGCAAGATCCGGGGGAGAACAAGGTTGACTCCTTTTGGCGCCGCCGTCCGGAAGATCCGCAAGGAGCGCGGCATCACCCAGAAAGCCATGGCCAAGGCCCTCGGCGTTTCCCCCGCCTATCTCTCGGCATTGGAAAGCGGCAAGCGGGGCAAGCCGGGGTTCGATTTCCTGCAGCGCGTGGCGGGATATCTTCACATCATCTGGGATGAAGCCGATGATCTGTTCCGGGTCGCGGCGATCTCGCATCCGCGCGTCGTGGTTGATACGTCGGGTCTCCCGCCCGAATATACCGCCTTCGCCAACCGTCTGTCGGCCGAGATCCGACAGCTTGGACCTGGGACGATTCGCGATATGACCGAATTATTGACAAGGACTGCGAATTCCCGTGAAAAAGGCGGTTGAAACCCCGCTTTCCGCCTTAATTACCTGCCTAGGATTTGGTCGTTGCGGCCAAAAACCCTATAGTGAAACACCCTCCGCAAAGTGATTCGGAACGCCTTCTCCTGGCAGTCCAGTCGCAATCGACAAGAGAAAGACATCCATGACCGGATCCTCCGAAAACGAAAGCCCGGCAAGCGCTGAATATGGTGCTGACAGCATCAAGGTTCTGAAGGGCCTCGACGCCGTCAGAAAGCGTCCGGGCATGTATATCGGCGATACGGATGACGGTTCCGGCCTGCATCACATGGTCTATGAGGTCGTCGACAACGCGATCGATGAAGCCCTCGGCGGCCATGCCGATCTGGTGACCGTGACACTCAATGCCGACGGTTCGGTGACCGTGACGGACAACGGCCGCGGCATCCCGACAGGCATGCATGAAGAGGGCGTCTCGGCGGCCGAGGTCATCATGACCCAACTGCATGCCGGTGGAAAATTCGACCAGAATTCCTACAAGGTCTCCGGCGGCCTGCATGGCGTCGGCGTTTCTGTGGTCAACGCATTGTCCGTCAAGCTCAAGCTGAAGATCCGCCAGAAGGGCAATGTCTACGAGATGAGTTTCACCCACGGCGTGGCCGACGGCCCGCTCGAGATCACCGGCGATGCCGGCAAGGACACGGGCACGGAGGTGACATTTACCGCGAGTTCAGGGACATTCACCAAGACCGAGTATGACTACGCGACGCTCGAACACCGCCTGCGCGAACTCGCCTTCCTGAATTCCGGTGTCCGCATCGTGCTGACCGACAAGCGTCATTCCGATATCCGGCAGGACGAGTTGATGTACGATGGAGGCCTTGAGGCCTTTGTCGCCTATCTCGACCGTGCCAAGAAGCCGCTGGTGTCCAAGCCGATCGCCATCCGCAGCGAGAAGGACGGCATCACCGTCGAGGTGGCGATGTGGTGGAATGACAGCTATCACGAGAATATGCTTTGCTTCACCAACAACATTCCGCAGCGCGATGGCGGAACGCATCTGGCCGGCTTCCGTGCCGCATTGACCCGGCAGGTCACCAATTATGCGGAATCTTCCGGCATCTTGAAGAGGGAAAAAGTGTCGCTGCAGGGCGACGATTGCCGCGAAGGCCTGACGGCTGTTCTGTCGGTAAAAGTCCCTGACCCGAAATTTTCGTCACAGACCAAGGACAAGCTGGTTTCCTCGGAAGTCCGCCCGGTTGTCGAAAACCTCGTAAACGAGGCGTTGAACCAATGGCTCGAAGAGCACCCGTCCGATTCCAAGATCCTGGTTGGCAAGGTCGTTGAAGCCGCCGCTGCCCGTGAAGCGGCCCGCAAGGCCCGCGAACTGACGCGCCGCAAGGGCGCGCTGGATATCGCCTCGCTGCCCGGCAAGCTTGCCGACTGCTCCGAGCGTGATCCGGCAAAATCCGAAGTCTTTCTGGTCGAAGGTGATTCGGCAGGTGGTTCCGCCAAGCAAGGGCGTTCGCGCGAAAACCAGGCGATCCTGCCGCTGCGCGGCAAGATTCTCAATGTCGAGCGCGCCCGCTTCGACAAGATGCTGTCATCGGCTGAAATCGGCACCCTGATCACCGCGCTCGGCACCGGCATCGGCAAGGATGAGTTCAACGTCGAAAAGCTGCGCTATCACAAGATCATCATCATGACCGACGCCGACGTCGACGGCGCGCATATTCGTACGCTGCTGCTGACGTTCTTTTTCCGGCAGATGCCGGAGCTGATCGAGCGCGGCCATATCTACATCGCTCAGCCACCGCTCTATAAGGTCAGCCGCGGCAAGTCCTCCACCTACATCAAGGACGAGAAGGCGTTCGAGGAATATCTGATCGATGCCGGCCTTGAGGATGTGACGCTGACGCTTGGTTCGGGCGAAATGCGCGGCGGTCGTGACCTGCGCGAAATCATCCAGGATGCGATTCGCCTTCGCGGTCTCGTTGAAGGCCTGCATTCCCGTTACAGTCGCCCGCTGATCGAGCAGGCTGCAATCGCCGGCGCCCTGAACGCCGAAATGATGAGCGACCGGGAGCGGGCCGACAAGGTAATCACCGAGATCTCCCGTCGCCTGGACATGATTTCCGAGGAGACGGAACGCGGCTGGACCGGCAGCATCAGTGGTGCCGGCGATCTTCGTTTCGAGCGGATGGTGCGCGGCGTCAAGGAATCGCTGCTGATCGACATGGCCCTAATCGGCTCTTCGGATGCCCGGCACATCGACCAGATGGCCGAACGCCTTTCAGAAATCTATTCGGTGCCGCCGACCGTTTCACGCAAGGACGGCATGACGGAAATATCGGGGCCTAGGACATTGCTCGACGCTATCTTCGGCTTTGGCCGCAAGGGTCTTTCGATGCAGCGCTACAAGGGTCTTGGCGAAATGAATGCCGACCAGCTCTGGGAAACAACGCTGGATCCGAACGTCCGCACGCTGCTTCAGGTCAGGGTCAATGATGCGACCGATGCCGATGGCCTGTTCTCGCGGCTGATGGGCGATGAAGTCGAGCCGCGCCGCGAGTTCATTCAGGACAATGCATTGAACGTCGCCAACCTGGACATCTAGAACTGCCGATATTCACAGAAAAGGCGCTGGAGCAATCCGGCGCCTTTTGCTTTTGGATTCACGTGAAACATTTTCTTAAGATTTGAACGACCCTTTGAACAGGATTTCCGACAAGGGCTTGCGCTGGCTCTGCACCTCGCGACCACGGAAACGTTCCGAGAGCATTTCTCTGGGTGCCAGCCGCCCGACCGCGATGGCCGCTTCGGCCATATAATCGGCCTCGGAGATACCGAGTTCGGCCCTGATCCTGTCGGCATGGATCCCGGCCATCGGATGCGCAACATAGCCCATGAGCGCCGCCTGCAGCGTAAAAGACTGAAGAGCGGCACCGGTATCGAGCGAATGGGTGCGTATGGGCTTAGGTTCAGACCCATCTGTCGGGGAGGTCCTGAGCTTGGAGATGACGATAACCAATGCGCCGGCATGTTGTGCCCAGGGCTGGTTGCCTTCGGTCAGAAAATCCACATATTGCTGCCAGTTCGGTTCCGTCCGCAGCGTATAGCTGAAACGCCAAGGCTGGCCATTGCCCGAGGAGTGCGACCAGCGCGCGGCCTCGAACATCGTCAGCAGATCATCTTCCGGCATCGGCTCGCCCGGAAAAGACCGCGCCGACCAACGCTCCAGGAAAATCGGATCGATGGGAAAATCAGCGCTGCGATTGTTTGTCTCGGTCATGTCAGTCCTCAAGGCTCAGGCGTGTTTGCAGCAGGTATTTTCACACCACATGGGGTAGTCGGAGGGCCATTCCCAAGAGCGCGTAAGCCACCAAACCCGCGATAAATGTCGGCGGATGTTATCATGGAACCGAGGCGAGCAGCTCCTCCAGCACTGATGATCGCCCGCCCGTCCATTCGAGAAAGCCACCGGCCCGCCTGCGAATCTTCTCGGCGTGATTGTCGGCGATATCGGTGAGGCGGTGATTGAGGAACGGGTTCTCAAAACGCTCGATCGTCGCATCGACATAGGCTCTCGCCTCATTACCCATGCCCATTCGGGTAAAGCCGGGCAAAATATGATTGTCGTAGAGATCGACCAGCCGGGCGCGATGTTCCGGGACCGCCAGCAGTTCACGGACTGTCATGTCGCGCGGCAGGCCCGATTTCAGCCAGCCATCGGTGAGAAATGTGTGGCCGAGATTGAGGATAAAAAGCTTCAGCTGCGCGAAAGAGGAAATATCGTCGGCCACCACGATCGACGGGTGCGTACACGGCAGGACCTGGCCGGGCTTCCGCTCGATCGCCCATAGCGCATAAGGTTCGGCCACCGCACCCGCTGGCTCCAGGGGCTCCGAAACGATCCGATCCACCAGCGTGTTCGAAAAGACGACCTGGCTTTCCAGCCAGTCAGGAAAAGCTTGCGGCAGACGCCAGCGGGTGGCCAATTCCAGTATAACGCCTTTCAGCACATCGCCATTGCGGCTGATTAGTTCCGCCGGCAGGATCGTCAATGCCTCGCCACCCCTCTCGAACCGATGAAGAAGCAGCTTGGTCAGCTTGCCGGGGAACGACACCGGCACTCCTTCGGGAAAGGCGTCGCCTTCACCAGAGATATCATAGCCTTTGTCGGCGGTGTTGCAGATCACCAGTCTCGCCTCGTCGGCAAAGATTCGCGCAGTCTCAGCCCAGTCCGAATTGGCCGAAATAGCCCGCTTTACGGATCTGACCGTCGTTACCGCATCGATCACCGCTCCATCTTTCTTGCCGCGAATATGGATGGGAAAGCCGTCGGGCGAGGCAAGGGCCGTCAACCGTTTGCTGCGTTCGCCTGATGCGGTGGTCTGGACAATGGTGATGCCGCCCAGGGCATCAGCCGCCTCGCTGATAAACAGGTCGGCATGCGCCTGCAGGAAACGGCTGGTGCCGAATTGAAGAATGGGGGTTTTCATCGTTGCTCTCCTTAATGCGGCACGGATTCCATCAGAGTTTCACGAGCCGAGCGCAGATGCACCCGACAGGCGCGCTCTATCTCGCCCGAATCGCGTGAACGAAGGGCGGCGATATAGTCGAGATGTTCACGCAGCGCCCGCTCATTGCGCGTCCGTGCATAGGCCTTGTTCCACTGATAGTGATAGTGAAAAATGAAGGCGATCACGTCGTAGAAATCAACGACGAAACGGTTCCCCGAAACCTTGTGGACCAGAAGGTGAAATTTTTCGTCCAGCGGCGAGAAGTCCTTGTAGCGGTTGTCGATATCCGCAAGCATTTCAAGATGCTCCTGCTCGATCTCGTCGAGATTTGCCCATGCCGGATGATCCCTGTCCAGCGTCGCAAAGGCTGCGGCAGAACGCAGCTCGAACATTTCGCGCACTTCCGTGAGTTCGAGTGCAAACTCCATCGTAAAGCCCTTGAGGATCCAATGGCTGTTCGGCCGTTTCTCGATAAGGCCGAAACGCGAGAAACGAATCAGGAACTCCCGCACGCTCGTCGTGCCGGCGCCGATATCGCGGGCGAGTTCCGCCTCGTTGATCTGCGTTCCCGGCTCGGCGTCACCCGTCAGGATGCGCTTCATGAAGCTTTTCTCGATGATATCGTTGAGCGAATTCGTCTCGTCTTCCGGGAAATAATCCTGATCCTGCGGCGGGCGGAGAATGATCTTCTGGCGCTTGTCCCATGTGATCAGCCCGCAATCGCGCATGCGCGACAGGATTGCCCGAACCGTCGTCCGGCTGATGCCATATTTCTCGCCAAGCTCCGGCTCGGATGGCAGGCGATCCCTGCCGCACAAATCGCCTAGACAGCGGTTATAGGCTTCCTTGAACACCGTGTTCTGCCGTGCCACGCAGTACCTCTTCAGTCTATTTTCGTTCCCGATGCCCGCGAGTTTGCCTCACGTGTTATTGCATTGACGGCTAATTGTATATTGTAGATAAAAGACAAAATCAAATATGCAGAATGCCTGCCGCTGATTTTTGTATTCAACGCGGGCACTTACTCAATCTGACGGGATTTTGCGAGGAGAATTTGTTCATGAAAGCAGTGGTTTGCAACGCCCCCGGTCAACTCGAAATTGCTGACCGACAGAAACCCGGCGCGCTGAAACCCGGCGAAATCCGCCTGGCCGTCAGCCACATCGGCATTTGCGGCACGGACTATCACATTTTTGAAGGCAAGCATCCCTTCCTCGAATATCCTCGCGTCATGGGCCATGAAATCTCGGCTTATGTCCGAGAGGCAGAATCCGGCTCGGATTTCAGGCCAGGCGATCTGGTGATCGTCAATCCCTATCTCGCATGCGGCAAATGCATTGCCTGCCGCCGCGGCAAATCCAATTGCTGCATGGCAATTCGCGTTCTGGGCGTGCATACCGATGGTGCATTCTGCGAGGAAATCGTCATACCGGAAGCCAATGTTTACCCGGCGAACGGTCTGAGGCCCGAACAGGCGGCCACTGTCGAATTCCTGGCGATCGGCGCACATGCCGTGCGGCGCGCGGGACCGGTCGAAGGTGCCAGAGTGCTTGTGATCGGGGCGGGTCCGATCGGACTTGGCACGGCATTGTTCGCCCGGATAGCCGGTTATGATGTCACGCTGATGGACGTCAGCGCCGAGCGCCTGGAAGTCGCGGTTGAGCGTTTCGGATTCGGCAGCGCGATCGCCGGTGGCGCCGGCGCACTGAAATCGGGCATGGCAATCACGGACAACGAGGGTTTCGAGGCGGTATTCGATGCCACCGGCAATGCCGGTTCGATGAACGCGGCACTGCCCTTCGTTTCGCACGGCGGCGTCCTGGTCTTCGTCAGCGTCGTCAAGGACGATATCATCTTTACCGATCCCGAGTTTCACAAGCGCGAAATGATGATCATTGGCAGCCGCAATGCGCTGAAGGCGGATTTCGAGCATGTGGTTGCCTCCATAGTCTCCGGGGCCATCGATACCGACAAACTGATCACCCACCGTACGGATTTCGCCTCCGTAATCGCGGACCTGCCGCGCTGGGCTCAAGAAAAGACCGGCCTCATCAAAGCGGTCATCCAGGCACAAGCATAGAAATACATCATGGCGATCACGGATTGGGCAGCAATCGTCATACTTATTGATGAACTGCATAAAAATGAAACATTGTATTTCTTGTCCGTTAAGCAGGAACTGGTAGTGTTTGTTGTGCGTTGAACAATTCGGCAAGTGTCGCAACTGTGAAGTCACGCAAGAAAAGTACAGGACTCTGAATGTTTTATCAGTTCTACGAGTTTGGTCATGCGGCGATGGCGCCGTTCCGTGCAACAGCAGAGACCATGCGTGCCGCCTATCGCAATCCCTTCAATCCGATATCCTATACGCCGCTTGGGCGTTCCATGGCGGCTGGGCTGGAAGTGTTCGAGCGTGCGACGCGGCGCTACGACAAGCCGGAATTCGGCCTGAAACAGACGCCGATCGGCGGCAAGCCGGTTTCCGTGCACGAAAAGACAGTCTGGTCGAAGCCTTTCTGCGATCTCATCCATTTCGAGCGCTGTCTGCCGCCGGGTCATAGCCGCGATCCCAAGATTCTTGTCGTGGCGCCGATGTCCGGCCATTACGCAACGCTGCTGCGCGGCACTGTCGAAGCGCTTCTCCCGAGTGCCGAGGTCTACATTACCGACTGGAAGGATGCGCGGATGGTGCCGCTGTCCGAAGGACGGTTCGATCTCGATGATTACATCGATTACACGATGGAGATGATCCGCTTCCTCGGACCCGATACCAATGTCGTCGCTGTCTGCCAACCCTCCGTACCGGTTCTTGCTGCCGTTGCATTGATGGAAGAAGCGGGCGACCCCATGTCTCCCGCATCAATGACGCTGATGGGCGGGCCGATCGATACGCGTATCAACCCGACCGCGGTCAATAAGCTTGCTGAAAACAAGCCGCTGAAATGGTTCGAGGAAAATGTCATCATGCAGGTGCCGTGGCCGCAGCCGGGCGTCATGCGCAATGTCTATCCTGGCTTCCTCCAGCTCTCCGGCTTCATGTCGATGAACCTCGACCGACATATGACCGCCCAGAAGGATTTCTTCTGGCACCTGGTCAAGAACGATGGTGAGCCGGCTGAAAAGCATCGCGATTTCTATGATGAATATCTGGCGGTCATGGATCTGACGGCGGAATTCTATCTGCAGACAGTCGATACCGTTTTCATTCGCCAGGCGCTGGCCAAGGGCGAAATGACCCATCGCGGCAAGCTTGTCGATCCTTCCAGGATCCGCAAGACCGCGTTGCTGACGGTCGAGGGCGAGAACGACGATATTTCCGGCGTCGGCCAGACACACGCCGCGCAAACCTTGTGCTCGAATATTCCGGACAGCATGCGCCAGCATTATCTGCAGCCCGATGTCGGTCACTACGGGGTTTTCAACGGTTCGCGCTTCCGCAAGGAGATCGCGCCGCGCATCATTCAGTTTACCCGCGACCATCGCCGCTCAGCGGAGGCAGGCAATACCAATGTCGCCAGCTTTCCGAAGCTGAAACTGCCCAACCGGCGCCGGTTTTCCAAGGCATAGATTTGTAACTTTCGAATATGCCGGTTGTGCGAGCGCAGACCGGCATATCCTCGTCTTGAAATATTCTTGATCTTTCAACAGTTTGTTCGATTTTGCCAAACAACCGTCTTGAAGGCCGTGTTTCGCTCACCACATCGATATTACCGTTTCGCATCGGGCGAACCGGGCTATCGTGAGGATAACGAGAAATGTACCGCACTGCTCTCATACGGCCCGACTGGACGCCGGCGACCATCGGTTTGATGGTGCTGGGCTTCTTTGTCTTTTGGCCGCTTGGACTGGCAATGCTTGCTTATATTCTGTTCGGCGAGCGTCTGCAGGCGTTCAAGCGTCACGCGAATGAAAAGGTCGACGGCTTTGCCAGGTCATGTGGCGGCGGCGGTAGTCGTTGGCGCAACAACGGCTTTGGCCATCATCGTCATGAAACCGGCAACGTTGCCTTCGACGACTGGCGCAAGGCCGAGATCGACCGCATCGAGGAAGAGCGCCGCAAGCTTGACGAGATGCGCGCCGAGTTCGATGGCTATATGCGCGAACTGCGCAGGGCCCGTGACCAGGAAGAGTTCGACCGTTTCATGCGTGAGCGAAATTCCCGCAAGAGCCAGGTCGATGATCAGCAAAACGGCTTCTCGGGCTAAGTCAATAATCCAGCGTTACCCTCGGTCCTTGAGCCGGGGGCCGTCCGGGCCGGCGTCTAACAGCGCCGGCTTTTATTTTTGTCTCCGAATCTGCTAGCTGTTTGTCATGCTCTCAAGATTGACCTTTCTGCAAAAGCCCCAGCGCCCCAGCGATCCCACGACGCGGACGATCGATGTCGCCGGCCGACAGATGCCGCTGACGATCCGGCCCGACAGCCGGGCGCGACGCGTCACGCTGAGGATCGATCCGGGTGGCCAGTCGTTGAAGCTGACAGTGCCATTGGGACTGAAGGAACGGGATATCAACGATTTCCTCGCCCGACATGAGGGGTGGCTGATGACCAAGCTCGCCCGTTTCCCACGCACGAATGCGCTGAACGAGGGACGCTATGTTTCCTTGCGCGGTGTTCCCCACCGGATCGAACGAACCGGCAAGCTGCGCGGCGTCACCGAAGCGGTTGAGATCGAGGATGAGAAAGTGCTGTTGGTCGGCGGCGCGGAAAATCACCTTCCCCGGCGCCTACGCGACTTCATCAAGGCAGAGGCCCGCAAAGATCTCGAAGAACGCGCCCGCGCCCATGCGACGACCATCGGCCGCAAGGTCAATTCGATCACGCTGAAGGATACCAAGAGCCGTTGGGGTTCGTGTTCGCATGATGGAAATCTCAGCTTTTCCTGGCGGATCGTCATGGCGCCGCCCTATGTCATCGATTATCTTGCCGCCCATGAGGTTGCCCATCTGGCCGAGATGAACCATTCGCCGAAATTCTGGGCGATTTGCGAGACGCTCTGCCCGCAATCGCTGGAGGCCAAGCACTGGCTGAAGCGCAATGGCGCAATGCTGCATGTCCACGACTTCGGGGCTTCCGCCTGACGCATTGCCGGCGCATTCATGGCGCAAAAACGGCTCGACTCTACACCATTTTCGTGTCACGGGAGCCTGATGAAACTCGATGTCAAAATCTGCGGGCTGAAAACCGAGGAAGCGGTCGATCGCGCCCTGGAACTTGGCGCAACGCATATCGGCTTCATCTTTTTCCAGAAGAGCCCACGCCACATTGAGCCGGCCGATGCCGGACGTCTTGCCGATCGCGTTCGCGGCAGGGCAAGGATCGTTTCGGTTTCGGTGGACGCCGATAATGACGATCTCGATGAACTCATCGATCTCGTTCGCCCCGATATCCTGCAGTTGCACGGCCGCGAGACGCCGGACAGGGTGCTGAACATCAAGGCGACCACGGGTCTGCCGGTGATGAAGGCCTTTTCGATACAGGTTGCCGACGACCTCAGGAAAATCGAAACCTATGACGGCATCGCCAACCGCTATCTGTTCGACGCCAAGCCGCCGAAGGACTCCGAATTGCCGGGTGGCAATGGCGTATCGTTTGACTGGAGACTGCTGGCCACGCTTGACCCATCGGTCGATTACATGCTTTCCGGCGGCCTCAACAAGGATAATATCGCCGAAGCGCTGGCGATTGCCCGGCCACGCGGCATTGATGCCTCCTCCGGTCTGGAGTCGAGCCCTGGTGTCAAGGATCTGAAAATGATGGACGAATTTTTCGATGCCGTGCATCGCGCCGAGCAGGCGGCTTAAGGGAGAAGCATGTGAACGAGGCCGCAAAACCAAATACTTTACGCTCTGGCCCGGACGAAGATGGCCGTTTTGGCATTTTCGGTGGGCGGTTCGTCGCCGAAACCCTGATGCCGCTGATCCTCGATCTGCAGGCTGAATGGGAAAAGGCCAAGACCGACCCGGATTTTCAGGCCGAACTGAAGTCGCTGGGCACCCACTATATCGGCCGGCCAAGCCCGCTCTATTTCGCCGAACGGCTGACCGAGTATCTCGGCGGCGCCAAGATCTATTTCAAGCGCGAAGAGCTGAATCACACCGGTTCGCACAAGATCAACAATTGCATCGGCCAGATCCTGCTTGCCAAGCGTATGGGCAAGACCCGCATCATCGCCGAAACCGGCGCCGGCCAGCACGGCGTCGCATCGGCCACGGTCGCGGCCCGCTTCGGACTGCCCTGCGTGGTCTATATGGGCGCGACCGATGTCGAGCGGCAGGCGCCGAACGTTTTCCGCATGAAGTTGCTCGGCGCCGAAGTCATACCGGTGACCGCGGGCCATGGCACACTCAAGGACGCGATGAACGAGGCGTTGCGCGACTGGGTGACCAATGTCGATGACACCTATTACCTGATCGGCACGGCTGCCGGCCCGCATCCCTATCCGGAAATGGTCCGCGACTTCCAGTCGGTGATCGGCACGGAGGCCAAGGCACAACTCTTGGAAGCCGAAGGAAAATTGCCCGATCTGGTGATTGCGGCGGTCGGCGGCGGCTCCAACGCCATCGGTATTTTCCACCCGTTCCTGGATGACGACAGCGTCAGGATTGTCGGCGTCGAGGCTGGCGGCAAGGGCTTGCAGGGCGACGAACATTGCGCCTCGATCACCGCCGGGTCGCCCGGCGTACTGCACGGCAACCGTACGTACCTGTTGCAGAACAGTGATGGCCAGATCCTCGAAGGACATTCGATTTCCGCCGGTCTCGATTATCCGGGAATCGGCCCTGAACATGCATGGCTCAACGATATCGGCCGCGTTGAATATGTACCGATCATGGACAATGAGGCGCTGGATGCTTTCCAGTTGCTGACCAGGCTCGAAGGCATCATTCCGGCGCTGGAACCGAGCCACGCAATTGCCGAAGTCATCAAGCGCGCGCCGAAAATGGGCAAGGACGAAATCATCCTGATGAACCTCTCCGGCCGCGGCGACAAGGACATATTCACTGTCGGCAAGATTCTGGGAATGGGGCTCTGAGACCATGACTGCACGTATGGACAAGAAATTCGCCGACCTGAAAGCCGAAGGCCGTCCGGCATTGGTGACCTATTTCATGGCGGGCGACCCCGATTACCACACCGCGCTTGAAATCATGAAAGCGCTGCCGGCGGCAGGTGCCGACATCATCGAACTTGGCGCGCCGTTTTCCGACCCGATGGCCGATGGCCCGGCGATCCAGCTGGCAGGTCAGCGCGCGCTGAAGGCTGGCCAGACGCTTGGCAAAACGTTGCAGATGGTCAGAGAATTTCGCAAGATGGACACGACGACGCCGATCGTGCTGATGGGCTACTACAATCCGATCTATATCTATGGCGTCGATCGCTTCCTTGATGAGGCGGTGGATGCCGGCCTCGATGGCCTGATCATCGTCGATCTGCCGGCCGAAATGGATGACGAACTTTGCATTCCGGCGCTGGCCAAGGACATCAACTTCATTCGCCTGGCGACTCCGACCACGGACGATCGCCGCCTGCCCAAGGTGCTGACCAACACATCCGGCTTCGTCTATTACGTTTCGATGACCGGCATCACCGGATCGGCTTTGCCGGACCCCTCGAAGATTGCCAGTGCGGTGAGCCGAATCAAGAGCCATACCAACCTACCTGTCTGTGTCGGCTTCGGCGTCAAGACAGCGGAGCATGCCCGGCTGATCGGCGCCTCCGCTGATGGCGTCGTCGTCGGAACCGCCATCGTCAACCAGGTCGCGACCTCGCTCGACAAGGATGGCAAAGCCGGCCCCGATACCGTTCAGGCCGTCGTCACCTTCGTCAACGGCCTGTCTTCCGGCGTCCGCTCCGCGCGCCTTGCGGCAGCCGAGTAACGTCGCCATATATTCCAGAGAAGGAGTCCATTGCCATGAATTGGATTACCAATTTTGTTCGCCCGAAGATCAACTCGATGCTCGGGCGTCCTGTGGTTGATACACCGGAAAACCTCTGGATCAAGTGCCCGGAAACCGGTGAGATGGTCTTCCACAAGGAGCTTGAGGCCAACAAATGGGTCATTCCCGGCTCCGGCTACCACATGAAGATGCCGGCCAGGGATCGACTGCTCGATTTGTTCGATGACGGGCAATTCGAATCCCTTCCGCAGCCGAAGGTCCCCCAGGATCCGTTGCGCTTTCGCGACTCCAAGAAATATGCCGATCGTCTGCGCGACAATCGCACCAAGACCGGGCTTGAGGATACGATCCTCGCCGGCGTTGGCCAGGTGCGGGGGGTCAAGATGGTCGGTGTTGTGCATGAATTCGCTTTCATGGGCGGCTCGCTTGGCCTTGCTGCCGGCGAGGCGATCATCAAGGCGTTCGAACGCGCCATTGCCGAGCGTTGTCCGCTGGTGATTTTCCCGGCTTCCGGCGGTGCCCGCATGCAGGAGGGTATCCTGTCGCTGATGCAGCTGCCGCGCACCACGGTCGCCGTCGAGATGCTCAAGGAAGCCGGCCTGCCCTATTATGTCGTGCTCACCAATCCGACCACCGGCGGCGTCACCGCGTCCTATGCGATGCTGGGCGATGTGCATCTGGCCGAACCGGGCGCAGAAATATGCTTCGCCGGCAAACGGGTGATTGAACAAACGATCCGCGAAAAGCTGCCGGATGGTTTCCAGACTTCGGAATATCTGCAGGAACACGGCATGGTCGACATGGTCATCAGCCGACTGGAAATTCCAGAAACGCTGGCCCGGCTGGCCAGGCTGATGCTGCGTATGCCGGAGCAGCAGCTCCTGGCGCTGGCCGCAGAATAACTGGAAAGAACCGATGTCCAACACGAAGCCAAGCCGCGCCGAGCAGGAAATCGACCGGCTGCTTGGCATCTATCCGCGCGGTTTCGATCTGTCGCTCGATCGTATCGCCCGCCTGCTGGATGATCTGGGACGGCCGCAGGACAGGATTCCTCCGGTCATCCACATCGCCGGCACCAATGGCAAGGGTTCGGCGACGGCTTTCTGCCGGGCGTTGATAGAGGCCGCCGGCCTCTCGGCGCATGTCCACACGTCGCCACATCTGGTGCGCTGGCATGAGCGCTACCGGATCGGCGTCAAGGGCGGCACGGGCAGGCTGGTCAGCGACGACGCATTGCTGGATGCAGTGCTGCGTGCCGAGACGGCCAATGACGGCCAGAATATCACCGTCTTCGAACTGCTGACGGCGGTGATTTTCATCCTGTTCGCCGAGAATCCCGCCGATGCCGCGATCATCGAGGTCGGGCTCGGCGGCATGTACGATGCGACCAATGTCATCGCCAATCCCGCTGTTTCGCTGATCATGCCGGTGGCGCTCGACCACCAGACCTGGCTCGGCAATGCAATTGCCGAGATTGCGGCCGCCAAGGCCGGCATTATCAAGAAGAGCTGCCCTGTCGTCATTGGCAGGCAGGATGAGCAGGCGGCGCTCGATGTGCTGACCGAGACCGCTTATCGCGCCGGCAGCCCGACGCAGACCTATGGTCAGGATTATTTCGCATTCGAGGAAAATGGACGGTTGGTCTATCAGGACGAGGACGGGCTGATGGACCTGCCGCTGCCGGCGCTGCCCGGCCGGCATCAATATGCCAATGCCGCTGCGGCGATTCGTGCCGTCAAGAGCGCCGGATTCAGGCTGACGGAAGACATCGTCGCCGACGCGATGAAATCCGTTTCCTGGCCCGCGCGCCTGCAGCGGCTGAGGTCGGGAGATCTGATTCCCTTCGCACCGGTGGGTTCCGAGGTCTGGTTGGATGGCGGGCACAATCCGCATGGCGGCCGCGCGGTTGCCGAAGCCATGGCGACCTTCGAGGAGCGCGATTCGCGCCCGCTTTATCTGGTCACCGGCATGATCAACACCAAGGATCCGAAGGGCTATTTCGAAGCGTTTCAGGGGATTGCCCGCAAGGTCTACACCGTGGCTATTCGCAATTCCGATGCCGGGCTGGATCCGGTTGCACTTGCCAATGACGCCTCGGAAGCAGGGCTGGAAGCTGCTCCGGCCTCTTCTGCTGCAGCCGCACTGAGCGAGATCTCGGCCGAGATTGATGAAAATGAAGCGCCGCCGCGTATCCTGATCGGCGGTTCGCTTTATTTCGCCGGCAATATATTGGAAGAGAACGGCACCCTGCCCGAGTGAATCAGGCATGAAAAAGCCCGGCGCGATGGCCGGGCTTATCCACAGATTTATGTTTCACGTGAATCAGGCAGCTGCGCCAGCAATCCAGGCGTTCAATGCCGTCTTCGGCGCTGCGCCAACCTTGATATCGGCAATCTCGCCATTCTTGAAGATCGCCAGCGTCGGGATCGAACGCACGCCGAACTGCGCGGCAAGCTCGGGATTCTCATCGATATTCAGCTTGGCGATCTTTACCTTGCCGTTCATTTCCGTGGCAATTTCTTCAAGAGCAGGCGCAATCATCTTGCAGGGGCCGCACCATTCCGCCCAGAAATCGACAACCACCGGCTCGGCGGAATTCAAGACTTCACTCTGGAAATTGTTGTTGTCGACTTTGACGGTTGCCATTGAATGCTCTCCTAACATGTGGGCCATCGGGGCCACGCAAATTTTTCATGACAAATATGTGTGCATCCGCACCGGATATTTCAATGGGTAAATCATTGGGCCGAAATAGCAAGACGGGCGTTTCCAAGTTCCTCGTCGGACAGGGAATGAAGATGCGGACCCTCGGTATAGAGCAGTAGGCAATGCACGGTTTTGCCGGGAAAAACAGGTTTTAATACTTCGCGATAGAGTGCCAGCTGGGCCCGATGCGCGAACGGAATCTGCGTCGCGGCAGTCGGCGGCTGCATGTTGGTTTTATAGTCGAGAATGAAGACGTCGTCTTCCGCAACCCCTATCCGGTCGATGCGCCCCGAGACCACGTAATCCTTTTCGGACAGGCGGATCGTACCCATGATCGAGACTTCCGCCTGCGATCCCTGGCCATGCAGGGCGGCGAATCGGCAATCTCCGAGGATCTGGATCACGTTGGCCGCAAGCGCCTGTCTCTCAGGCTCCTGCCAAGAGGGTACTGCGCGCTCGAGATAGCGTTGGGCGGCAGCGCTCCGTTCGCTTGGCTCGAACTCCGCCAGTGTCTGCAACAGGCGGTGGATGAGCTTGCCGCGGATCTGCGGCTGCATTCCCGCGTTTTTGTCGGTGAACAGCGGTGAGGTAACGATGTTCCCCCCTTCCTGTTCGTCGATCAACACATGCACGCCGGAGGGGGCCAGTGGCCGCGGCAGCGCCCTTTGTGCCGGCAGCGGGGTGAATAATCTGGAGGGCAAAGCTGAATCCGGCTTACTATCGGTCGTGGCCGGTGCTGGCGTCGTCTCTTCCGATTCGCGATTGTGCCGCCATTTCAGGCCCTGCCATTCGAGCCCTCCGGCCTGAAATGTCGTTGCCTGGCACTTTTCGCCAACCATTTGCAGCGCACTGGCGGCGATCTTTGCCCAGGTGCCTTCGACATCGCGCTTCTTTCGGAAACTGCAGAGAATCAGCCGGTCCGATGCGCGCGTCATGCCGACATAGAGCAGCCTGCGATATTCTTCCTCGGCCCCGCTCTCCAGCCGCAGATCGTCGGCAATGATCGCCGGGTTCTGGAACTCCTTGTTCGGATACCAGACCGGTATCGTCGTCGGCACGTTCGCATCCTCGATCAGCCGCAATTTCGGCAGCAGTGTCTTGTCGAACGGCTTCGAGCCGCCGTCGACCAGGAACACCACCGGCGCTTCCAGACCCTTTGAGGCATGCACGGTCATGATCCGCACCTCATCGCGGCCCTTGTCCTGCTCGCGTTTGATCTCGGGCGAATCCTGTTCCAGCGTGGCTATGAAGGCCGCGAGCCCCGGCAGGCCTGCCTGCTCGTGGTCGAGCGCGAAATTCAGGAACTCGTCCAGCACGTCGCTGACTTCGCTGCCGAAGCGGGCCAGGAATTTTGCCCGCGCGCCTTCACGGCCCAGCAGCGCCGCATAGAAATCGAAGACGCGCAGCGATCGCGCCAGCTGTCGCCAGCTATTCAGCGTGTCGCGCATCCCGGCCCACAGGGCCTCGGTCTCTGCCAGCCGGTTCAGCTTCTGCCAGACGCTCTCGCTGGCATTGCGGTCGGCGCAGAGTTCGAAAAGCCTGTCTTCATCGAGATTGAAAAGTGGCGATTTCACCAGCTCGGCCAGGGACAGATCATCTTCGGCCAGCACGATGAACCGCCCCAGCGCCATCAGGTCCTGAATGGCGATATGGCTTGCCAGTACCAGCCGGTCTGTGCCCGCCACGGGCACGCGGCCGCTTTTCTTGAGTTCCCGGGAAAGGGCGGAAGCGAAGGCGTCGCGCTTGCGGACCAGAACGAGAATATCGCCGGGCGTGATCAGCCGCGGCCCTTTGCGCGTGTTCAGCGCCTTCTTGCCGACCAGGTCATGGATCGCCGCCGCCATCCGCTGCGCAAGTTGCACTGCCGACGAGCGTTCCGGCAGCCGGTCGAAAGGAGCGAGCCAATCCTCGTCTTCCTCGGCGCTACCCTCCTCGGCGATGGTTTCCCAGATATCGACGGTGCCTGCCTGTCCCATGCGGCTGGACGCATGAATGACGGGCGTGCGGTCGGCGCTCAGGCCACGGGCATTGTCGGGATCGGAAAACACCTGGTCGACAGCGGTCAGCACATCCTCGGTCGAGCGGAAGGACACATAGAGGCTGACGGGTTCGAAATCCCGCCTGCCGGTCTCCGCCCGCTTCTGGGCCTCGCGCCGCTCGATGGCGAACCGCTCGGGCCGCGCGCCCTGAAAGGAATAGATCGACTGCTTTTCGTCGCCGACCGCGAAGATCGTCCGGTTGACCGCGCGTGCGCCTTCTCCTGAAAAGAACTCGCCGGTCAGCGCGCGGATGATTTCCCATTGCGCCGGACTTGTATCCTGCGCCTCGTCGACAAGAATGTGGTCGATGCCCTGGTCGAGCTTGTAATGCACCCAGGGGCCGATTTCATCCTTCTTCAGCAAGGCCTCCGTCCGGGTGATGAAATCCTCGAAATCGAGAAAGCTGCGCTCCTTCTTCAACTGTTCGTAGTTCTCGATCAGCTGCCCGGCCAGCGTCAGCGCCGCGACTGTCGCCTCGTACATCCGGCAGGTCTTGTATTCCTGCCAGATCGCCAGGATGAAATCACGGGTGGAGGCAACGCGATCGCAGAGATCGGCGTCACGGCTGCGCATGTCCTTGGAGGAGAAACTGGTATCGGCATAGGGCATCTCGTCAAGCTTCAGGAACGTTGCCCGCAGCAGTTCGAGACGCCGCACCGGCTCGCTTTCGTGAGCGGCGAGATTGAGCCTGTAGGCGGTCTCCTGCACCTTGACGCCGCCTTTGGCATTGGCAAGCGCGACATAATCCTGCACCGAGCCGCTGCCGAGTCCCGGCAACGGCCAGGCGCGCCGGGCAATATCCTCCAGCGTCTGATCGCTGTCCAATCCCAGAGAACGCGCCAGCGCGGCCGTAAACCCATGCGGTTGGGCAAAGGCAAAAAACCGCCGGATGGCGGTGCGCTGCCTGATAATATCGGTCAGCAGGCGATTGAGACCGCTTTCATCGGCGATGCCGAGCACATCATGAAAGGCCCTGGCGAGAGCGGGATTGTCCTCGGCCTGCGTCGCTGTCAGCAGGCCGCGGCGCGCTTCCGACAGCAGGCTCGCGGCTGCCTTGTCGTCAAGCACGTTGAAATGGCCGGCGACATTGGCCTCCAGCGGGAATTGATGCAGCAGCGATTCGCAGAATGCATGGATCGTCTGGATCTTCAGGCCGCCCGGCGATTCGAGCGCGCGGGCGAACAGCTTGCGTGCTTCGGCAAGTTTGATCCGGTCGGGCAGTGCCCCTTCCATGGATCCGATCTCCGCCGACAGCGCTTCATCGTCCAGCGATGTCCAGTGCGACAGGCGTTCGAACACCCGGTTCGACATTTCCGATGCCGCCGCCTTGGTATAGGTCAGGCAAAGGATGGAAGACGGCCTTGTGCCCGCCAGCATCAGCCGGATGACGCGCTGGGTCAGCACATGGGTCTTGCCGGACCCGGCATTGGCCGACACCCAGACCGAGCGCGACGGCCCGGAAGCGAGGTTCTGCAGCCGCGTGGTCTCGTCGAGCGCCCTGATCGCGTCATTCATCGCCGGTCTCCTCGTCGCCATCGGCGGAAGACCATTCGGCGACGCGGGCGAGGTGATCGTAATCGCCGCCATAGTCACGATCCCGGAAGGGTGCGACGCGCGATTTGAAGCCGGCGCGTCCAGCCTTCAGTGCTTGCGTCAATTTGATGAGCTGGCTCATTGATTCGCCCGCCAGCTCATCCGACGACCTGCGGTCCTCGGGCCTGGTGCGCTGCGATTTCTCATTGTTAACCGTTTCCGCCTTGAAATTCTTTCCCGGCTTCAGCCTGACATATGTCAGGTTCTCGGTCTCCATAGCCTTCAGGCCCTTGAAAGCACCAGCTTTCAAGGCTGCGGCTTCGAGCGAAAGTTGCGGATCGAGCAGGGATCGAGCTTCCTTGGTGGAGGGCGTCAATCCCGTCTTGTAGTCGATGATGTCGGCGCGACCGTCCTTGCGGATGTCGATGCGGTCGGCCCGCCCGGAGACGGTGAGACCGTCCATCTCCATTCGCGCATCGACCTCGACCTCGGTGCTGGCGATTTCGGGGCGCCGCTCCGCCTCGAAAGCCAGGAATTCGCGGGCGGTATCCATAAACCGCGGTCGCCAGATCACATCGATATGCAGCGGCAGTGCCGCCTTGTCGAACACGTCGCGGGCAATCTCCTGAATAGCGGTGAAGGCGTTGGCGCCACGCGGATCGATCTTGCTGACAACGAAACGCTCGACGATCTTGTGGTAGATATTTCCGCGTTCCAGTGCACCTGGATCCTGGTTGAAGGGCTCCATCGGGTCGAGCTTCAGCACCCTCTGGGCATAGATCGCATAGGGATCGCGGCGCAGTTTCCCGGCCTCGCTGAAGGAGTATCGCTTCGGCTGCAGCGCGGCATCCGGCTTCGGCTCGGGGCGCGGCGAAAAGGGCTGGTCCTGGCCGGCATCGATCCTGGCGGCAATGCCGCGATAATGCTCGCCACGGCCGGCCATCGACTCGGTGATGTCAGCGCCGGCGACCGATGTCAGCCGCTGGAGAAACCGAGAAGCCACCGAAGGCGCGCCGCCCTGCCGGACTGCACGGGTCAGGATCAGGTTCTTCGTGCCAAGACCCATCATGAAATCATGCGCGGACTGGCCGATACGGCGCTCGGGCGGCTCAAGGCCGATCTCGGTCTTCATCACCCGCGACAGGAAGGGATTGTTGGCCGTCTGGCCGGGCCAGACACCCTCGTTCAACCCGCCGAGTATAAGTGTGTCGACGCTTTGCAGTCGCGCTTCCAGCGTGCCCCAGATCATCACGCGTGGATGGTCGATCGCCCTTGGCTTGATACCGATGCCGGCGATCAGGGCGGTCATCACGTCGATCCATTGCGGCCCGTCGGCATCGAGCGTGTCGCCGGTATCGATCAGGTCGCGCAGCAGATTGGCGACTGACGCGCCGGCATCGCAGGCCCAGAGGCTCTCGAGGCTCGCCCGCTCATCGACGCAAAAGGCTTCCAGTACGAGGCCGGTCGCCTTGGCCCATTGGTTGAGCGGAAAGCGATTGGAGAGCCGATTGCCATCGGCGCGCACGAGCAGCTGCGCCAGCGGCTCGACCGCCCTTTCAATCTGCGTGCCGAGTTGGGTCAGTTCATCCAGGTGATCGAGGAACAGCAGATGCGCCTGCCATTGTTTCTTATGATGATTCTGTTTGAGATCAGCGATCGCCTTTATGATGACAGGCGTCAGCTCCGCCGGATTGGCGAGCGTCGTGCCGCCGCGCATGGTCAGAAGCTCCAGCCGGTTGACCGTGCCCTCGAGTGATTCGCGACTTTTCCCGAGCCGGATCAATGGATGTTTCAGCAGGCCGATCAAGGCCACCGGATCGCCTGGCCTGAGGATCGATTCGAGCAAAAGCCGTATCAGTGCGCCATGATGCGAGGAGATCAATGGCGTTCCGGCCGAATCGTCGGCCTCGATCCCGAATCGCTTCAGTTCGGCGGTGACGCGCCGCGCCAGATCGCGGTCGGGCGTGATCAGCGCCGCCTGGGTCCGGTCGTCGCCTTCTCCGCTCAGGGCAAGCTTCAGCGCGATGGCGATGGTCAACGCCTCCTCGCGCTCATTTGCCGCTTCGACCAGCGCAACATCGGCAAAGGCCTGCTGCAGCGTCGATTGGTTGTCCCTCCATTCGCGGTGATTGACGTCTGCTTCGGCGGGCGTAAAGGCTTGGGACACGGCCTGAGCCCGCGCCATCAGGTCCTTCGGCTCCCCGGCCAGCGGCACGACGTCCTCCCGCACCGCGCTCAGCTTTCGCAGCAGATGGAAGAGGCCGTATTGCGGATGGCTGCGGCTGGCGGGATCGGTGCTTTTCGTCCCGTCGGCCTCGACTGCGCCGGCGAGCTGCCAATGCGCAGCGCTCATGGCCATATCGAGCCCGGGAAGCACCACCACGCCGCATTCCAGGCCGTGGATTGCGGCGATCAGGTCGGCGGTCGCCGGAATGGAGCCGGTCGAGCCAGCGACGATCACCGGATGCGGCGTCTTTTCGTGTGCATAGCGCCGGGCCTCGGCGCGGATGGCCTCGCCGCGATGCAGGCTGGGCGAGGAGCGGTGAAGCTCGGCCAATCGCTGCGGCCAGTAGGCGCTGGCGATCTGCAGGAACTGGCCGGTCAGTTGCCACCAGAGTGCCCGGTCACCGAGGTCGATCTTTTCAAGCCCTTCCCAGCCGGTCTCTTCGGTTTCGACCTGATCGATAAGCTCGGTAAGGCTGCGGGCCAGCCAGATCGCATCGGCGGGACTGGCGGGCGCGACCAGCGGCGAATCGCTGTGGATATCCCGCAGCATATCCGGCAACCGGTTTCGCCAGGCGAGAATCAACCGCGACAGTTCGATCAGCCGCGTCAGCGGCGCCACCGGGGGCAGCAGTTCGAGATCGGTGTCCGGCACTTCATCGAAATAGCCGGCATCGTCGTCGATTTCGCCGAGCGGCCTGATCACCGGCAGGATCGCCGACCGGCCGTCCATCAGATCGACGAATTCGGAGCGAAGGGCCCGCGCGGCGCGGCGTGTCGGCACATAGATCGTCGCGCGCGCGAGACTCAGAGGATCATCGGGCGTGAGGCGAAAATCCGGCACCAATAAGCCTGAGGTCAGGGATCGCGCCAGCACTTTCAGGAAAGGTGCGCCAGGCGGGATCGTGAAGATGCGCCGCGTCATCATATCCTAAACCTTTTCCGAATAGCGCTCGACGGCGGCTTCCGCCGCGCCGATCGCTTCCGGCGTGCCAGCCGTCACCCAATGACCGTCGAGAACCATGCCATAAAGCCGTCCGGCCGCAATCGCCTTGTCGAAATAGATGTTGAGATTGAACGGTCCACCCGGTGCGTCTGCAAACAGCGAGGCGTCCAGTACGATCGCACCTGCGTAGACCACGCCTTCGCCTTCGCCCGGGCGGTAGCGCACCAGCCTGCCGTCTTCGAACAGCGAGAAATCGATCTTGCCATCATGGCCGGTCGTGTCCCCGATCCTGACACAGAGCATGGCCATGTCCATCGTATCGGGATCAAAGAATCCGGCCAGTTTTTGCAGATTGCTCGATTGGCCCACTGGTTCTCCGATCCAGAACAGATCGGCGTTCATGACGAACACCAGTCCCGATGGCAACAGTTTCAAACCCCTGGCCAGCCCGCCGCCGGAATTCAACAGACCGTCGGTCTCATCCGAGATCAGGATCTCCAGCCCGGGATAGCGGCCAAGATGGTCGATCATCTGCGCGGCGAGATAATGCACGTTGACGACCGCGCGCCGGCAACCGGCCTGCTTCAGCATATCCAGCGCATAGTCGATCAGCGGTTTGCCGGCGATTTTCACCAGCGGCTTCGGAATGGTATCGGTGATCGGCCGCATGCGGGTGCCAAGCCCCGCCGCCAGCACCATCGCATTGTCGATCTGCATCATGTCACTCAGGTGATTCGGCTGTCGGTATACCAGCCTTCTTGCACCAATCGCGCAAGGGGGCGGTGACGGGATGTTCGAACGCCATGCCGAGATGCCAGAGTGTGCGCGGCATGTGGCGCATATATCCTGGCAAGTGATCGCGCTGCAGGAGCCGCACCCAGAGCCCGTTCAGCCTGCAGGCGCGTTGGGCGGACATGATCGCATGGGATTTGAGGAACAGGGTACGGTCGAAACCACCATTCCTGTCGCGGGCCTCCAGATAGATATCGAGCAACCGCTCCTTGAGGGCGCGCGGAACGGTCACGCGCGCATCCTGGGTGATCGACACGACGTCGTAGGACGACGGACCGATGATCGCATCCTGGAAATCGATCATCCCAATCCGGTCGAAGCCATCGCGCTCGGACAGCCATAGCAGATTTGGCGAATGGTAGTCGCGCATCACAAGCTGCTTTTCCACCGTCTGCAGCTCATCGATCAGGTGATCCCAGATGTCCAGATAGTCCGCGCGTTCGGCGTCCGTCACCGGTTCGCCGCGCCGCCAGGGCACGTGCCAGTCGAGCAGTACCTCGCATTCGAATTTCAACGTCGACCGCTCGAAACTCGGGATTCTGTGGATTTCACCATTGCCGATCGGCAGCGTTTCCGGCATGGGCCGCCTGTGGAAATCGGCAAGGCAGCGCACCGCTTCCTCATAGCGTTCGGCAATCGGTCTGCCGGCGTCGTCCAGCACACCTTCCGAGCCGAGGTCCTCGATCAGCAATATGCCCTGGGTAATATCGGTCTCATGGATTTCGGGGGCCGAGAGTCCGATGCTGCGCAGATATTTGTCCACCGCGATGAACGGCTTGACGTTTTCGGCCAGATGCACCAGTTGCGAATAGGGCTTGCCGTCGCGGATCGGCGGACCGTTGGAACGGGCCGGCGAATCCATCAGCACGTAGGTCTTGTCCTCGGCGGTCAGGATGCGTTCATAGGCACGGAAGGAAGAATCACCGGTCAGGAACCGGCGCGCGGCTCCTTGATAGCCGCGACTGTCGAGGAATTCCCGGATCGCCCTCACCCGCTTCAGCCGATCGGCAAAGCGCTGGCTGTCGGTCCTGAGCGTCAGGCGCCGGCCGGCACCCTCATGGGTGATCTCGATGCAGATCGCATGTCTCGGCAGCGATTGGCCAGCTTTTTCGGGCCATTCGATCAGGGCCACGCCTTTTTCCAGGGTCTCGTCGAGGCCCAGTTCACTGATTTCGCTCTCATCGGTCAGCCGGTAGAGATCGAAATGGCTGATCGGGATTCGGAGCTCGTAAGTCTGTACCAGCGTGAATGTCGGGCTGGGCACCTCGATCGCATCGTCATTGGCGAGTGCACGTATCAATGCCCGGCTGAGCGCCGTCTTGCCGGCGCCGAGGTCACCGGACAATGCCAGGCAATCGCCGGGCTTCACGGTCAGTGCAAGGTCTTCGCCAAACGCAGTTGTAGCGTCATCGTCGCCGAGAAAGATCGAGAAATCCATCATCCCGCGGAACGCTCCGAAGCGGAACGAACAATGCTGCCGGCCGGAATGCGGCAGGTGACGCGTGTGCCGAGGCCTGGCGCGCTGTCGAGCTCGATGGAACCGTGGTGCAGATCGACGAAACTTTCGACGATCGAAAGCCCCAGTCCGGCGCCAGATTTCCGGCCACCCTTGCCATCGGATTCGAAGCGGTTGAAGATCTTCGACAGCATTTCCGGCGTCATACCCGGCCCGGAATCCGAGACGGTGAACAGGAAATCATCGTGCTCGCGCCAACATCTCAGCCCGATCGCACTACCGTCCGGCGCAAAATTGGCGGCATTTGCCAGAAGCTTGAGGAAGATCTGCTTCAGCCGCTGGTGATCGGCCTGGATCACGCCAAGGTCATGATCGGCGGCGATCTTCAGCGTCACATGGTTTTCCTGCAGGCGATGGGCGATCTGCAGCGACACTTCGTCAAGTAGGTCGTTGATCGCCACATTTGAATAATGCAGTTCCATGATGCCGGCATCGACTGTCGCCAGGTCGAGAATGTCGTTGACCAGCGTCAGCAGAACCGAAGACGAATTGGAGATGTGATCGAGATATTCCGCCTGCCGGTTCGACAGCGGATCCATGCCCGGGGTACGCAACAGGTCGGTGAAGCCGATGATATTGGTCAGCGGCGAGCGCAGCTCATAGGACATATGCTCCACGAAGGCGTTCTTCAGCTCGTCGGCCTTCTTAAGGGCTTCGTTCTTGTCCTTCAGCGCCCGTTCGGCATTCTCGCTGTCGGTGACGTTGACGAATGTCAGCATGGTCTGCGCGTTCGGCAGCGGGATCAGCGCATAATCGAGCACCAGGCCGGTCTTCAGTTCCAGCTTGCCGGAGGTCTGCGAGCGCTCATCATCGAAACTGGTGATGATACGGGAAAAGCTCTTCCAGCCATCCGGCTGTTCGTAGGAAGGCAGGCAGGCGGTTTCAATGGCGCGGATATGCGTGCCCGAAGCGGCCTCTTCGGCGGTCACGTTCCAGAGCGTCCGGAAAGCGGGATTGGAGAGCGTGATACGGCCATCCGGGGCGAACACCGCGACGCCTTCGGCCAGATGGTCGATGGTCTCGCCCTGCACCTTGAGCAGCGTGTTGTAGCGTGTTTCAAGATCGACCTTCTCGGTCAGGTTCTCGAACACCCAGGTGGCGCCGCCCTGCGGCCGCGCGGTCGCGAAAACCCTGAGCGTCTGGCCGTTCGGCAGGTGCCAGAGGTCGGTATGCGGCTCCAGCGCGCGATAGACGGAAAGAATGGCTTCCTTCCAGTTCTTCCAGTTGAGCTGTTCGGGCAGCTTGGACTTGGCGCGCAGACGGTCGAGCAGTTCGCCATGCGCAGGCGTCGATTCAAGGAAAGGAATATCGAGATCCCAGAGCTGTCGGAAAGCCTGGTTGTAATATTGCAGCTTCTGCCGCTCGTCGAAGATCGCTACCGGTGTCGCCAGCAATTCCAGCGTCTCGGCATGGCTCTTGATCGTGCGGCGCAGCTCGTCGCGCACCGCTTCCGAACGGGACACATCGACGGCGATGCCGGCCGAGCCGTTCAGCGTCTTGACGTCGACGACTTCATAGAAGGTGCGGTTGCCACTGACGATGGTCGCCACCTTGTCGCGGAACGGGTTGGCCGGTGTGGCCACCGCCTTGATCTTCTCGCGCGTCATAGTTTCGAGCAGTTCGCGATTTTCCTTGATCGCCACTTCGGGACTGGGTGCCGCGACCGCTTCGCCATAGGCCTCGTTCACCCAAGTCAGGGCGCCTTGCCTGTCACGCTGCCAGCTCGGCATGTCGATGGCATCGAGCAGCGACTGGAAAGTGCTGATCGAGGTCTGCAGCCGCTCGCGTTCGATCTGCAACTCGGCAAGTTCGGCGCGCAGATTGTTGAGCGCCACGAAACGGATGAAAGCACGGCCGCCCGAAACCCGGCCCTGCGCTTCCAGCACTTCGTCGCGGCCGGTCTCGATCACCATGTCGAAACTGGTCGCATGGCTGCGCAGCTGTTCGATGGCTTTTTCCAGTTCGCCGGCCGAGCGAGGTTTCAGCCAGCGGCCGAAAGCCAGGAATTCACGATCATTGACGGGCGCGCCGGTCTCCACCGGAAGCTGGCCCAGAAATTCTGCCTGGCTGGACTGGCCGTCCCAGATGACGATCCGGCGGTTCTTGTCAGCAATCAGTGATTCGTAGCGGGAGATCTTGCTTTTAGCGTCGGATAGCGCCGAACGGATTTCGCGGTTTTCGGACTCCATCACATTGCGCTTGCGCAGCAGCGCGAAGGCGGCGATCAGCGACACCGAAATCAAGCCGGCGGCAGCGGCAAATCCCATGATGTTAAAGGAGGACAATCGTCCGGGAACGATCTCGGATGCCTCGGCCACGGCCGGGATCAGCGCAGTCGCGGAAAACAGCGTCTTCTTCAGGCTCGTGGAAAAATACGGGCCAAGAAAGGCCCCGCGGTCCTGCCACCTTCTCATAGGTTGAGCATTCGCTCGTTTTTGTCCCGCCGCCATCTAGACAAGTCCCCGCAGTCTGTTCCGCCTAAGTCCGCATGTTGCCCGTCAGGCAACCCGATCCAAAAAATCGTACAGTCCACGCCAGAAGCATCAGCCGCCGGCGGAGGGCCCCAGAATCATTCAGGAACCCATGATCCTCAGTGGCGGACAATTGAGTCCGTCCGGTGATTGTTACGTAGTTTACTCCCTTCACCCTGGGGCAGCAAATCAGCAACATTCGAATCATGTTAAAAAACAATACTATGTCGCCCTTTCTTCGCAAACCGATTTGCCCAAAAAAGAAGCCGCGCTGTCATAAACAACGCGGCTTCACTAGATCTAGTGGGTGGGTATTGTGAAATTAGTAGCGGTAGTGGTCCGCCTTGAACGGGCCTGACTTCTCGACGCTGATATAGCTCGCCTGTTCATCGGAAAGTTCGCTGAGCCTTACGCCAAGCTTTTCGAGGTGCAATCTGGCGACCTTTTCATCGAGGTGTTTCGGCAACACATAGACCTGATTCGTATATTCGCCCTTGTTGTTGAAGAGCTCGATCTGGCCGAGGACCTGGTTGGTGAACGACGCCGACATCACGAAGGACGGATGACCGGTCGCATTACCGAGGTTCAGCAGGCGGCCTTCCGAAAGCAGGATCATGCGGTTGCCCTTCGGGAACTCGATCATGTCGACCTGCGGCTTGATGTTGTTCCACTTGAGGTTCCGGAGTGCCGCGACCTGGATCTCGTTGTCGAAATGGCCGATATTGCCGACGATGGCCATATCCTTCATTTCGCGCATATGGTCGATGCGGATGACGTCCTTGTTGCCGGTTGCGGTGATGAAGATGTCGGCGGTGGAGACGACGTCTTCGAGCTGGACGACCTCAAAGCCGTCCATGGCGGCCTGCAGGGCGCAGATCGGATCGATTTCCGTGACCTTGACGCGGGCGCCGGCGCCGCTGAGCGAAGCAGCCGAACCCTTGCCGACATCGCCGTAACCACAGACGACCGCGACCTTGCCGGCCATCATCACATCGGTGCCGCGGCGGATGCCGTCAACCAGCGATTCCTTGCAGCCATACTTGTTGTCGAACTTGGACTTGGTGACGCTATCGTTGACGTTGATTGCCGGGAAGGGCAGCAGGCCCTTTTCGGAGAGCTGGTACAGGCGATGAACGCCGGTGGTGGTTTCTTCGGTCACGCCCTTGATGGCGTCACGCTGCTTGGTGAACCAGCCCGGCGAAGCGGCCATGCGCTTCTTGATCTGGGCGAACAGGATTTCCTCTTCTTCGGATGTCGGAACCGACAACACGTCTTCACCGGCTTCGGCGCGGGCGCCAAGCAGGATGTACATGGTGGCATCGCCGCCATCGTCGAGGATCATGTTGGAAAATCCGCCATCGGTCCACTGGAAGATCTGGTCGGTATAGGTCCAGTATTCCTCGAGCGTTTCGCCCTTGACGGCAAACACCGGAATGCCGGCGGCTGCAATCGCAGCGGCAGCATGGTCCTGGGTCGAGAAGATGTTGCACGAAGCCCAACGCACTTCGGCGCCGAGTTCGATCAGTGTTTCGATCAGCACGCCGGTCTGGATCGTCATGTGCAGGGAACCGGTGATACGGGCACCCTTGAGCGGCTTGGTCGCGCCGAATTCGCTACGAGCCGACATCAGGCCCGGCATTTCGGTTTCGGCGATGGTCAGTTCCTTGCGGCCGAAATCGGCGAGCGCAAGATCGGCAACCACATAATCCTGGGCAGCGGTCATGCTTGGTCTCCAGCTGAAAATGCGCGGCGTTGGACACCGGCGCGTGAAAATCGGCGGACAATCCGCCGGAATTTGACATGGAGAGCCCTTTATCAGGCTTCGAACGCCAAGGCAAGAATGATATAAAGAAATCTTTATGTGTTTATGAGGAGGTTTATCATTCCGGAAGGATCAAGCCTCTTCACCGAATCGATCGGCGATCAGCGCCTCGATGGTCCTCAATGCTTCCTCGGCCTGTTTGCCGCTGGCCTCGACCATGATCGACGAGCCCGGACCCGCCGCCAACATCATCAGACCCATGATCGAGGTGCCACCGACCGTCATGCCATCCTTTGAAACCCGTATATCGGCGTCGAAAATCTCGACGGTCTGGACGAATTTTGCCGATGCACGCGCATGCAGTCCGCGTTTGTTGATGATCAGCAATTCTTTTTCCAGATCCATCTCCTTCCAGTTGTCCCGTTCTATTTGCCGCTCAGGACGCGGCTTGCGACATAGATATATTTTCGCCCGGCTTCGGATGCTTCCACCAGCGCCTTCTGCATGTTGTTTTCGGTGCGCACACCGGCGAGCTTGATCAGCATCGGCAGGTTGACGCCGGCGATGACCTCGGTATTGCCGCGCGCCATCACCGATATCGAGAGATTGGAGGGGGTGCCGCCGAACATGTCGGTGAGGATGATGACGCCATTGCCGTCATCCGTGCTGGTGACGGCATCAAGGATATCCTGGCGACGAATATCCATATCGTCATCCGGCCCGATGGAGATCGTCTCGATGGCTTTTTGCGCGCCGACTACATGTTCCAGCGCGGAACGAAATTCTTCCGCCAGCCGCCCATGCGTCACAAGCACCAGTCCGATCATACGCGGTACAGCTCCTCATCACTGGATAATAGCGCGGTGCTCTAGCGAAAATCCGACGCCCCGTCCACTGTTCGGCGGCCATCATGGCAAGGAAAGCCGGAAGTTCAAGTCCCAAAGGCGATTTTCGAAACGATTTGGTTCAAAGTTGAAATGATCCGGCGATCGGAAAGCCGGGGATTAATGCGCAAAGCCAGCCAAAAGGATCGCTAACCGTCCTGTCAAT
>JAQGJP010000040.1 GCA_028290545.1 Rhizobium sp.
CTCGCGGTTCGAGCCCGCAACCGGCAGATTCCGATTTTGGGCCAGGTTTTGGTCTATCCCGCGACCGATCTTGCCAACAGCACCGCAAGCCGCGAGACATTCGTCTTCGGATATTCCCTCAACAAGACGTCGCTCGACTGGTTCGCCAGCCAGTATCTCTCCGGTGGCGTGGCAGTCAGCGATCCCGAAGTCTCGCCGCTGCTGATGGACAATGTGTCCGACCTGCCCCCGACTTTGCTGGTCACGGCCGATCACGACCCGTTGCGCGACGAAGGTCGCGCCTATGCCCGGAAACTGATCGGCGCCGGCAACGAGGTCTGTTACGTCGAATGGCGCGGCACGGTGCACGGCTTCATGATGATGGACAGGTTCACGCCCGCCGCGCGCAAACTGATCGGCCGGATCGCGGAGTGGTGCAACAGCCTATGGAACCGGTGAGACGATATGCGCGGATCCCCATGACGGCGCCGCTGAATACACCGACCGCAATCGGTGGTCGTCCGGAGCGCGCCTACGCAACGATCCATGCGGTGCTCCAGGATCATCTGACGCGCGGAGTTTTTCCGGCCGGGCTGGTGCTTGGCCAGGCCAATGTCGCGCGCGCCTTCAATGTCAGCCGCGTGCCCGCCGGCATCGCGCTCGCGCGGCTTCTCGATGAAGGCCTCGTGCAGACCTTCGAGGGACGCGGCTATATCGTGCCGGGCGGCGAGCCGCTCAGGAAGAATCTCTTCGAAGCGGGACTGGACCTGCCGATGGAGATCACAACGCCAGCCGTCAACCGCCGCGAACAAATCTATCCCGAGGTCGAACATGCGGTGGCCGCATGCCTTGCCTATGGGCGCTTCATGCTCAACGAGACGGCGCTCGCCAACCATTATGACGTCAGCCGAACAATTGCTCATGAGGTACTGGCGCAACTCGAACGCGCCGGCATAATCGAACAGGACAGCAATAACCGCTGGTATGCCGGCCCCCTGACGGCAGCCGAATTCGAGCATCATTATGAAATACGTTGGCTTCTGGAGCCGCAGGCGCTGCGGCAGGCGTTTCCGATGCTGGATCTACAGGATATCGCCGCGCGGCTTGTGCGGATCAGGGCCGCCAGGCAGCAATCCATTCAGCCGCCGGAACTCGAGCGCTTAGAGGCAGATCTGCATATCCACACGCTGGCGCCTTGCCCTAATTCCATTCTGCTCAATACGGTCCGACGCAGCCTGCGCATCCTGATTGCCACCCATTCGACCTTCGCCAACTATCAGAACCGCGACGAGCTGGGCAAAATGGTCACAGAACACACGCTGATTTATGAGGCCCTGATGGCCGGTGACGTTGACCTGGCTATGTCCATCCTTGAAGTGCATCTGCGGCGTTCGGTGAAGCCCAATCTCGAAATGCTGCAAAAGCTGGCGCCGTTGCCCGATTTTTCTCGCCCACCATATTTGGCACAAGTAAAATGACGTCACTGCGCCAATGGAAAATCCACGCTTAATACCATTCGATGTCAACTCTATGGACGTGCCCAATATGTCCAGCAGAGATATCCAATATGTTCTTCAGGCATCGTAAACTTAACATTCGACAGCCAAGTCAGTGCAATGCTCGCAGCGTTCAGGGTGTGCGATTTGCCTCCATGTTTGCATGGTGCCGTCTCGGAGTTCGCGATGGTAGGATGAGGCAATATCGTGACGGGATGTTGATTTCCACTGAGAACTGACCTGGTATTTCCACCGAGATTTGGCTCTGACTCAGATTTGCTGATGTTTTCGAGGAGGCTTTTGCTGATTCAGCGGAGGATCAGCAGATGTGTCATCGATTTCGGCGAGCAAGCCTTGGACCGGACGGCTTTGCCGTAGATGCGATCAGGTATGCCGGAGAGCACGTTCAGATCCGGTTGCGATCTCGAACGTCATTCGGGCTCTGTCCAGATTGCGGTCGGCAAAGCCGCCGAGTTCAGAGCCGGTATTTACGGCGGCCGACGGGTCGAATTGGTGATTGTTGTCCGCCGTTTCTGGTGTGACGCCGTTTTGTGCGGACGGCGCATCTTCTGCGAACGATTTGGCAGTGGAGTTCTGGCTCGTTACGGGCGTCGGACTGAAAGGCTTGAGACGATAGTCCACCATCTCGGTCTCGCACTGGGTGGCAGGCCCGCGGCTGCTTTTGCTCTTCGCCTGATGATGCCGGTTAGCAACGATACATTGTTGCGGGTGGTGCGTCGGCGGCATACCCAACAAAGTGACGAGCTCTCCGTCATAGGCATAGGCGACTTCGCCTTTCGGCGCGGTCAAACATACCGGACGATTGTTTGCGACCTCGAACGCCGCCGACCGGTCACCCTTTTGCCGGATCGCGCGTTGGATACTTCCCGGGCTTGGCTCGCCGAGCACCCGTCGATATCGATCGTTGCTCGGGATCGTGGCGGTGGATACGGCGAAGCGACTACCAGGGCTTTGCCGCACGCCGATCAAGTCGCAGACCGTTGGCATCTCATGGAAAATTCCAGCCGAGCGTTTCTCGATGCGGTCGGTAAATCCATGCGACAGATCAGGAGGGCCGTCGGTAGCACTGTGGTAGATCCCAAACTTTTGACGTATGCGGAACGGCTTCGATATGAGGGATATCTGCGTCGTCAGGAGACAAACGATGCTATCCTGGAACTGTCGAAACAAGGGACGCCAATCAGACAGATCGTGAGGCAAACGGGCCATAGTCGCAAACTTGTTCGCGACGTTCTGCGCGGCCAACGATCAGACGTATTCCGAACCCGGCCCAGCTCTTTGGATAGCTGGTTGTCCTGGTTCGATGGCCGCTGGGAACGCTTGATGACATCCGCCCGTGATGATCTGACAAAATCCGAGGCGATCTTGGTTGCGGCGATCGAAAACAACGTCCCGGATGTCGTTGTTGCGCGCACGACGATCGTCGACTTCCAGCAAATGATCCGATCGAAAGCGGCAGACAAGCTCGCTCTTTTCAACCACGGATCGAGATCAGCGAGGGATTTCTTGCGGATCATCGCCTGGAAGGCGGCGATGGCTTCCCGTGCCTCAACGAGCAGTGGCACGCCGCCCTCGATTGCCGCAACCGTCACGGTCTCAGATTTGGAGAGGTCGTCGCGACCGATGGTCATAAGGCGCGTGATGGTCTTGGCCGAAGGCGCTCGGTTCAAGGTACCGTCATCGACCTTCTCCGCTTTTCGACGGCGTGTGGCCCACTCGGTGACAACGCGAAGGCAGCCGCGGAACCTTGGCTCTTGAGTTGCCGCCACAGCTCTGTCCCATTCCGATGTCCGGCCGCCCATTGAGCGTCAAGCCAAGGCAGATGGAGGTCGAGCGAGTTCTCTCGGACGCGGAAGACATCCGAGCGTTGACCACGCAACACGCGTCGGACCAGGCCGCGACTGTACCTGGTCTGGCGAACGATCTCCTTGATTGCGGCCCCCGACTTGGCCAGGTCGAGAATGGCGGCGTTGGTGTCTTCGCGGCGAAGATATCCCTCGTACTGGATGCGCTCGGCGGCAGTCAGCGGCGCGGGATTGATCGTGGCCGCTCCGATTGCGGTTCGGATCTGGCGCATTGGTTTGCGCACCGCATCGAGGAATGCCGGCTGGAGTTCTCCATCAAGTGCCAGCGGTCGGCGACCTGGGTCGCCTGTGGCAAGGCCTTGGCTGCAGCGGTAGCATACCGCCGCCGCGTGCGCGGGCGACGATGCTGATCTGAGGTTGGTCGAAAGCCAAGCCTGGGCTGTCGACGGCCGATCTGGCAAGAGAGCAATGGTTTTGCGCCGTTCCAGATCGCAGATGATGGTCCCATAGCGTTGGTTACGTCGCCACGCCCAGTCATCGAACCCGATCACGGTCGGCGGGACAAAGCGCGGACTGCCGCGCCGCCGCACGACGCGCTGCTCGCCACCTTGGCCTACGACTGGCTCGGCAACCTCGCCCATGAACTTATCGGCACGGCAATTCCTGCTGCTCATCGCCCACAACACCTTCAACCGCCGTTGGTACGGCACGGCCGCCCGCAAGGGTGGCCGTGATCTGCGCGGCTGGCTCAACTTTGCCACCATTGCCGTGCTCGCAGCCGCGATGCTGACTCTACTGGTCACCAGCCTGATCATCTCGCGCTCGGTGTTCAGCTTCCTGCCGCTGGCCAGCTCGTTTGGCGCGCGCCTGCTGCACGCCCAGGCCGCCCTATTGGGCACTGGTGATCGTCGCCGTCCATGTCGGCATGCGTTGGGTTATGATCATGACCTTCGTGCGCTCGTGGCTTCGCCTCGGTGCTCCCAACGCCGGCCGGACGTGGATCCTGCGCGCCTTGGCGCTCGTCATCGCCACTTATGGCGTCCACAGCTGGATGGTTATGGGCACGGGGTCGCGGCGCATGGCCGAAATGGCCATGAATTTCTGGAATTTCAAGGAGGCCGCCCTGCGGTTCTTCCTTCACCAGGGCGCTATCATGGGGCTGCTGATATGCCTCTCCCACGACTCCATGGCCTTAATACAAACACGAACCGCCAGAAATCGAAAGTCAGTAACTTAACATAGTTTCCGGACAGGATTCGGTGTCAGGTTTCCGGTCGTTTCTTTACGTCCTTGGAAGCGCTGCTCCGAGAGCGGACGCCCCAAGTTCAAATGACTAGTGCATTCGATCATAACGTCCGAATGCCTTCAGCCCAGGACATTCCAAACCATACGGCGGAGTCCGGCTCTTTGCTCCAATCTACCAATGCATCGAGCGTTGACGTTACTGAGTTTCGAGACATACCAGTCGCAACGATATCGTCGATTGCCTCATCGACGATACTCGCTATATTTCGGACGACGCCTTCGAAGTCGGCTTCGCCCGCGCATCCGCCGAAGAAGACAAGGGTATTGCGCCGAGGTCGCAAATCCGCCTGATGAAGCAACTGAACGAGACGACGTCCGACGATTGGATCATTGCCATGCCTGTCGTAGGTGCGCTGGTAGGCATGCCATACCGGAGCAAAACCTGGCGGTTCGGGCCAAAGCCGCAGGCTGTCATAGTCGTCATCGGACAGGATAACGCGCCCGCCCGGGCGCACAGCGCGAGCCATATTGCGGACGAGTTGGAGTGGATCAGGCAGGTGCTCGAGGACGAACCGGACATGTGCGACGTCGAACTGGCCGAACTCTTCGTCCCGCAAAGGCGGAGTGAGCACGTCACCTTGCCTCATTTCCAGCAAGGCCATCTCGCCATCGGCTTCGGCTTGGCGCAATGCCTCCGCTATCTGATCGGGACTGCGTTCCAAGGCCAGGACGGGAACACCTGTGGCGCGCGCCATCATTCTCGAAAACTGCGCCAGCCCCGCTCCAAAATCGAGCACCCGTTCTCCAGCGACAAGCTGTGCAGCGTCAATACAGCGTTCATTGAGACGTCTGTTCAGGGCAGTGAGCCGCTGCTGTTCGACTTCACTCGATCCATGCGTATAGTGCGATGACGACATTCACAGATCTCCCGCCGAATGACCCAATAAGCGTGGACATAATGGGCGTAGGAGTCAAGATAAGCAGCCGCTTAGGCCAGAACGACCAATTCCACTTGAAAACCTGACATAGTTTCCTGACCGGGTTTTCATGTCAGGTTTCCGATCCAGACCGTGTGAAAACTGCGCGATGCCGTGCGGAGTGCGAAAATATTGAGAGCCGTGACTAGGGTCGTTGCGGCAGGTCTGCCAGTTTACAGAATCGGACCCTATTGGGGAGATGGTTGGCATGGATTGATCGCTGCAGGTTCAGGCTGACCGTCTTTCAATTACCCACATCTCTTGCGTGGCATGAATCGAGTATGATTGCTTATCTGGCACCGAATCGCGGAGGAACGGTGCCATGGACGGAACATCAGATGCGTGGTTTGATGAGGAGCTTGCCGGCTGCGTGCTGGCGGATGAACGCCTTTCCCGGCGACTAGGTCGCTTGCTGGAGTGCATGGCAGGAGCGATGGGGGCAAGCATTCCCCTGGCGTGCCAGGATTGGGCCAACACGAAGGCAGCCTATCGGTTCTTCTCAAATTGACCGGGTTGCCGAAGAGGACATCCTCGCCGGTCATTTTCGGTCGACGCGGAGCCGTTTCGCGGCGGCTTCCGGCCCGATACTGGTCCTGCAGGACACGACGGAATTCATCTATCAAAGAGAACGGCCCGAGCAGGTTGGTGTCATGCTTTCGCTCAACTGCGGTAAGGACAAATATGGAGGCCGCGCGATGCGCACGGTCTGCGGACTTTTGATGCATTCGAGCTTAGCCGTTACCCTCGACGGGTTGCCCTTGGGCCTTACGGCCATCAAGTTCTGGACGCGGTCGAAGTTCAAGGGAACCGCTGCGCTCAAGAAAAAGATCAATCCGACGCGGGTTCCTAT
>JAQGJP010000068.1 GCA_028290545.1 Rhizobium sp.
TCGAGCTTGTTCGGCGACATCTTGCTGAATACCCAGAACATGGTCGCCATGTCCTCGGTGTCGCTCCCGGTGACGATCTTTTCGACCGCCTCTCGTTGATCCGGCGTGGCCGTGGAATCCACCACCAACTGCATCGTCCCGTCGCCGAGGTGGATCGGACCGGGCCACTTGACCGTGAGCGCCAACTTGACACCGTCCAGCCTCACGTCGCCGAAGCGGCCTTTCTTGATGATGAACCCGACGGCGGCTTCGCAAGTGCCGTGGGTCGGAAGCGAATTGAATTGGCACGGGCATCCAAAATTGCAATTGCAGTTCGCGATTTCCATCGCGTCGATTTCCCAGGGCGTCATGACTGCCTCCCGAAACTGGTCTCGATGACCGTTAATACAGCTATCACTAAAGTATCCTGCGCGATAGAGGCAGCCAGCGGGCGATGCGAGGGACGCAGGCCCCGATTGCTGGGAAGATCGACCGTTTCCGCGAGGCCAAGGTGCGTCCGGCAGGGTTCGCGATCGCTGTCCATAGCCGAACCCGTCCCCTAAAGCGGCACGAACGCTCGATAGGCATACCAAGCGACGCAAACCGCGGCCGTGGCCCAGAGGAAGATGATGGCGACGAGTCCCGCTCGGCTCCGCGGCTTCGCTTGCTGGCGGGAAGCGAGGTCGCGGAACTCGGTCATCAACGGTTGCGGCACGAGGCGGACCGCGAGCATGATCCCGAGCGGCACTATGACCAGGTCGTCCAGATAGCCCAGCACCGGAATGAAATCCGGAATCAGATCGATCGGCGAGAGCGCGTACGCGGCGACCGCCGCGGCCGCGATCTTCGCCACGACGGGCGTTCGAGGGTCGCGGGCCGCTATCCACAATGCCACGACATCGCGCTTGATCGTCTTCGCCCACGTTTTAGCGGACTTGAGGAATCTACCAATCGGCATCGCCAACCCCGATCACGATTTCGGCCGGACCTCGAGGAACACGGCGGTCTTGCCGTCCTTGCCAACGCCGATCACGTCATAGGATGCCGACGGATCGTCGCCCATACCGAGCGAGCCCGCGGGCATGCCGGGCACGACCAGTCCGGCGAGGTCGCTCCAGCTTTCGAGCATGCGGGCGGCCTCCAGGGGTACATGGCCTTCGAGGAACTGACCTCGGTAGACGGCGGTATGGCAGCCCTGGATGGCCAGCGGTATGCCAAGCTTGGTCTTCAGCGAAATCAGGTCCCGCTCCTTGACGACCACGACGCTATATCCGGCCTTCTTGTAGGCATCCGCCCAGAGCATACAGCATCCACAATTGGGGTCCTTGTAGACGGTCATGACATCCGCGTCGGTGGCGGCGAATGCCGAACTTGACGGGAGGAAGGCGGCCGCCGTCATGGCAATGATGAACTCTCTTCTTTTCATGTTCATGCTCCTTTCAGTGCTTGTCCGGAAACGGTTTCCGGCGCGGTTTGTTGGTGTTTCCGATTTTCCCAAGGCCGAAGCCTTTGACGAGTCCGTAGACGGCGGGGATGACGATCAGTGTGAGCAGGATAGAGGAAACCATGCCGCCGATCATCGGCACAGCGATCCTCAGCATGATTTCCGATCCCGCCCCGGTGCTCCAAAGGATAGGCAGGAGGCCTGCCATGATGGCGACGACGGTCATCATCTTGGGCCGGACCCGTTCGACCGCGCCGACCATGATAGCACGGTTGAGATCGGCGCGGCCGAAGGGACGACCTTCGCGCTCGCAGGCTTCTCTCTGCTCGCGGAGTGCTTGGTCGAGGTAGATCAACATGATCACGCCTGTCTCTGCGGCGACCCCGGCAAGCGCGATGAAGCCCACCGCGACCGCGACGGATGCGTTGAAGCCGAGCCACCACATCAGCCAGATGCCGCCCACCAGTGCGAAGGGCAGGGATAACATGACGATGAGCGTTTCGGCGAGCCTGCCGAAGTTGAGGTATAGAAGCAGGAAGATGAGCGCCAGCGTCAGGGGCACGACGATCATCAACCGCGCCTTGGCCCGCTCCAGACATCTTCAACACCAATCAGGGCAGTCAGTTCACGTCCACCGACTTCACGGCCGTGCTGAAGACGGCCGGGATCGCCCGCTTGGACGGCAGGAGTGCGTGGCGGGACAATGTCTTCGTCGAGCGGCTGTGGCGGTCGATCAAATAGGAGGAGGTCTATCTGCGTGCCTCAGATTCTGTGAAGGTTCCCCGCGCATCGATCTGGTATCGGGGCACGATCCGTCCACGTGTCATCCTTGGGCTCCGACCCGAGGATCCAAACACAAGCTGCATGACATGGGAGACACTGAGTTGCTCGTTCGTGGATCCTCGGGTCAGGCCCGAGGATGACTCCGGGAGGGGAGTCTTGCCAAGATAAATTTTCATCCACGCCTTTCAAACCTCTCTTACAATCCTCCCCGTCCCGTCACGGATACACCGCAAGGCGTTGCGGCGAGGCGGGGCCGGTGCCCGGTTGGAGAAGACGACGCATCGTCTTCGATCGGGGCTCCAGCAGAAAATGGTTCCCCTCCGGTTTGAAAGAGAGCCGGGCGTGCGCGTGACGCATAGGAGAACCGCACGCGGCCATGCCGGGTGCGGGAAGCAGAGGGACCGGAGTTGCCGGGGATAAACCATCGAAGCGGGGCGCTTTGAGCGCCATATATTACTAATTTAACGAGGCACCCGAAGCGCCCCGGCCGATCTCAGGCTCTGCCAAGCAGATGCCGACAGGGATCAGGAACGAAATGACGCAAACCCCGGAAGGATTTCCCTTGCCGGGGCATATCTGTTGGCCGATTACCAGATCACTGGAAACCTGCGAAATATCTCTTGCTCCTGCCCTTTATTTCGCTGAAATCGGCCCCATATTCCGTTCAAACGGCTTGCCGCAATGGGAGCCAAATCCTGACTGTTCGTTCCGTGCCCAAAAGGGGCGGGGCGGGAAACGGAGACCAGAATGAACTTAAACAAATATTCCGAACGCGTTCGCGGCTTTCTGCAGAACGCGCAAGTCTACGCTCTTGGCGAAGGCCATCCGCAGTTCACCGCCGAACATGTGCTGAAGGCGCTGCTCGATGACGAACAGGGCATGGCTGCGTCGCTGATCGACCGCGCCGGCGGCGATTCGCAGGTCGCCCGGCTTGCCAATGACGAAGCCCTGAAGAAGCTGCCGAAAACGACCGGCGGCAATGGTCAGGTTTCGCTTGCCCAGCCGCTCGCCCGCATTTTCAACAATGCCGAGGATTCATCCAAGAAGGCCGGCGACAGCTTCGTCACCGTCGAACGGCTGCTTGTCGCGCTCGCGGTCGAAAGCACGGCATCGACGGCCGAAACCCTGAAGAAGGCCGGCGTCAATGCGATCGCCCTCAATCAGGTGATCAACGACATCCGCAAAGGCCGCACCGCCGATGGCGCCAACGCCGAAGCAGGCTTCGATTCGCTGAAGAAATATGCCCGTGACCTGACGGCCGAAGCCCGGGAAGGCCGGCTCGATCCGGTGATCGGCCGCGACGAAGAAATCCGTCGTACGATCCAGGTCCTCTCCCGCCGCACCAAGAACAATCCGGTGTTGATCGGCGAGCCCGGTGTCGGCAAGACCGCGATTGCGGAAGGTCTGGCGCTGCGCATCGTCAATGGCGACGTTCCGGAATCGCTGAAAGAAAAAAAGCTCATGGCGCTCGATATGGGCTCCCTGATCGCCGGTGCGAAATTCCGTGGTGAGTTCGAGGAGCGCCTGAAGGCGGTTCTCAACGAAGTGCAGGCCGAAAATGGCGAGATCATCCTGTTCATCGACGAGATGCACACGCTGGTCGGCGCGGGCAAGGCGGAAGGCGCGATGGATGCATCCAATTTGCTGAAGCCGGCGCTTGCGCGGGGCGAACTCCACTGCGTCGGTGCGACCACTCTGAATGAATATCGCAAGCATGTGGAAAAGGACGCAGCGCTTGCCCGCCGGTTCCAGCCGGTGTTCGTCGATGAGCCGAAGGTCGATGACACGATCTCTATCCTGCGTGGCCTGAAGGAAAAATACGAGCAGCATCACAAGGTGCGGATCTCCGATTCCGCGCTCGTGGCTGCCGCAACCCTGTCAAACCGCTACATCACCGACCGATTCCTGCCGGACAAGGCGATCGACCTGATGGACGAAGCCGCGTCGCGGCTGCGCATGGAGGTCGAATCCAAGCCCGAGGAAATCGAAGGGCTGGACCGGCGCATCATTCGCCTCAAGATCGAGCGTGAGGCGCTGTCCAAGGAAACCGATCAGGCATCGAAAGATCGGCTCCAGAACCTCGAACGCGATCTCGCCGATCTCGAGGAGCAGTCAGGCGCGCTGACCACCCGCTGGCAGGCCGAAAAGGAGAAAATGAACGCCGAGACGGTGATCAAGGCGCAGCTCGATGCCGCGCGCACCGCGCTCGATCAGGCACAGCGCAATGGCGATCTCGCCAAGGCAGGCGAGCTTTCCTACGGCACGATTCCCGGCCTCGAAAAGCAGCTCGCCGAGGCTGAAGGCGCCGCCAAGGGCGCGATGGTGCGCGAGGAAGTCACCGCCGAGGATATCGCCGGCGTGGTCGCGCGCTGGACCGGCATTCCGGTCGAGCGGATGCTGCAGGGCGAGCGCGAGAATCTGATCCGCATGGAAGAGGTGGTCGGCAAGCGCGTGATCGGCCAGGCCGATGCCGTGGCCGCCGTCTGCCGCGCGGTCCTCAGGGCCCGCGCCGGGCTGCAGGATCCGAACCGGCCCATGGGCTCATTCCTGTTCCTTGGCCCGACCGGCGTCGGCAAGACCGAACTCACCAAGGCGCTCGCCGGCTTCCTGTTCGACGACGACAGCGCGATGGTCCGCATCGACATGTCCGAATTCATGGAAAAGCATGCTGTCGCCCGCTTGATCGGCGCGCCTCCCGGCTATGTTGGTTATGACGAGGGCGGTGTCCTAACCGAAGCGGTTCGCCGCCGTCCCTATCAGGTGGTGCTGTTCGACGAGGTCGAGAAGGCGCATCCCGATGTGTTCAATGTCCTGCTTCAGGTACTCGACGACGGCC
>JAQGJP010000045.1 GCA_028290545.1 Rhizobium sp.
GTAGAAATTCTTCCGGCGCGGCCACTGTTGGATGTCCTTGGCTATCCCGGCCAGTCGTTTACCTGGTGTCCGGGGGACAAAACGACTTGCAATCGTCTCTGATCCTGTTCTATCAAGATCGGAGACAGGGGTGCTCCGTATGGCCGGGGCTGAGATGTGGTCGTCATGATCATGGACCCTCAAGCTGATCTGGATAATGCCAGCGGAGCGAGGTAAGCGATGTTTTCCGGCGCACAGATTTCACTTTATCCCATGACCGATGATTTTGTTGGGGTCATCTTGGGCGCGCTGGGCGCGCTCGATCCTTATCGAGATCGACTGAGGATAGAGACCGACGACATCTCGACGCTTCTTGTCGGCACGCCAGACGTTCTGTTTGCCGCCATGCGCGATCTATTCGTGGCAGCGGCGGCTAGCGGCAAACATTGCGTGCTGCATGCGACGATCTCGCGCGGATGCCCGGGCGAACCGGACGATCCAATCTGTGAGACGCCGGAGCTGACCGGCCCAATGGCGCCGCTTGCAGCACGCAAGGTTCAGGCTCTCGCAGCGGTTGCCTCCGCACCTGTGTCCGGCCAGCGCGCTGCGGCGCAGTTTTCACTCTATACGTTGGGTATCGACCTGCACATGGACGAGATCTATGGCTGCATCGATTTCCTAAAGGCATCGGGCGTCTTCGACACATCGAAAAACTTCTGCACCAAGCTTCGCGGCGATGCAGCGGCGGTCTTCGCCACTGTCGGCGAGGCGCTGCTCCGTTTCGGCCCTCCCGCTGGACATGTCACCATCGACCTTACTGTTTCCGCGAACAGTCCGACGTCGCTGTGATTCTTTGTCGTCGTTTTTACGGATCGGTCGAAGTCCTCCATGCTTACGCAGCTCTATCGCGGTCTTCCAGCGTTAATATCCATCACGGTTTTGCTTCTCGGCTGGGAAGCTTACGCGCGATTGTCCGGCGTATCGCCGACGACGCTGCCGGCGCCCTCGCGCGTCATCACCCAAGCCTGGGAATATCGGCGGGCGTTGTGGGACAATACCCTGCCGACCATCCGCGCGACGGTGTTGGGTTTTGCCTGCTCCCTGACTGTTGCCTTCATCCTGTCGGTGCTCGTGGATTTCTTCCGCCCGGTGCGTCGGGCTCTGTTCCCGATCTTCATTATCAGCCAGACGCTGCCTCTGGTGGCGATCGCTCCACTCGTCGTGCTCTGGTTCGGTTTCGGCCTGGCGCCGAAAATCCTGCTGGTCGCACTCGTCACGTTCTTCCCGATGCTCGTCGCTCTGACGCAGGGCTACGATTCCACGGAAGAAGAAATCGAACAGCTTCTGACCTCGATGGGCGCGCCGATATGGAAACGGTTCCTGCTGGCCCGGCTGCCGTCGGCCCTGCCCTATTTCTTCGCTGGCCTGCGCATTTCCATCACCTACGCCGTGGTCGGCGCGATCTTTGCGGAATATGCAGGCGCCGCCAAGGGTCTCGGCATCTACATTCTCAACGCCAAGAACAATTTCAGGCCTGACCTTGTTCTGGCCGCCGTGCTGGTGAGTGCGGTGCTGACCCTCATCCTGTTCGGTTTAACGCTTCTGGTCCAGCGTCTCGTGATGCCGTGGACGCGCGCGTCCGAGAGGAACGGCCTATGATCACGCCGCGCCTCCAACTCACCAGCATCACCGCCAGCTACGCCGAATTGCGAGTTCTGAACGATGTCTCTCTGACCGTCCAACCCGGTGAGTTCGTCTCGATCCTGGGGCCGTCCGGCGCCGGGAAATCCACCCTGTTCCGATTGCTCACCGGCGCGCTGGAACCCGATCGCGGCGAGATGCTGTTTGATGGCAGACCGCTCGACACGGCATCCTATCCCTTCGCCTTCATGCCGCAACGTGATGCGCTAATGCCCTGGCGGCGGATCATCGACAACACGACACTTGGTCTCGAGGTACAGGGTATGAGCCGTCGCGATGCCCGCAAACGCGTGGAGCCGCTATTTTCCGATTTCGGCCTTTCCGGTTTCGAACAGCATTATCCGACTGCCCTTTCCGGCGGTATGCGCCAACGCGCGGCTCTGTTACGGACCGTGGTTCAGAACCGATCGATGCTCCTCCTCGACGAACCCTTCGGCGCACTCGATGCTCTGACACGGGCGGGGATGCACCGCTGGCTGGAAGGGATGTGGATGCGTCATCGTTGGACGGCGATGCTGGTCACCCACGACGTCCGGGAGGCCGTCCACCTTTCCGACCGGATTTACGTTCTTTCGCCCCGACCCGCAGAGATCGTCCAGGTCATCGATATTCCGGTGCCGCGTCCCCGGATGCGGACCGGCGCGTCTGGAGCCGAGATTGCCGCCGTCGAAACCGCCATTCTTGAAACCTTGCTTACCCCCCAGGAAGGACACCCGCCATGAGGTCTATGATGTTCACACGCCGCGCCACCCTCGCATCCCTTGCCGGTCTTGCGCTGAGCGCGCTTCCCTTGCGGGCGCAGGATCTGAAGAGGGTAACGGTTGCGCTGGACTGGACGCCGAACACCAACCACATCGGCCTCTTCGTCGCGCGTGACAAGGGTTTCTACCGGGAAGCCGGAATCGACGTGGAGATCCTGCCCTACTCCGATACGTCTGCGGCAACGCTGGTTGCCAACCGCGTGGCGGATTTCGGCATCGTCGGCTCGATCGGCCTGTTCACCCAGCATACCGCCGGAGCCGACCTTGTCGCCACCTATGCCGTCGTCCAGACCGAGACCGGCCGTCTCGTCTTCAAAGGCGATCGCGCCGATATCAAGAGTCCGAAGGATCTCGACGGTCGCACCTATGGCGGCTTCGGCAGCGCCTGGGAAAATGCGCTGATAGGCTCGCTGATCCGCCACGCCGGCGGAAAGGGTGAATTCGAAACGATCACGCTCGGCACCTCGGCCTATCAGGCGCTGGAAAACGGCGCCGTGGATTTTACGCTGGAAGTCTATACCTGGGAAGGCGTCAAGGCAGAGCTGGAAGGCATCAAACAGGGGGCGTTTCGCTATGCGGATTATGGCGTTCCAGACCAGCACACGACGCTGATCGGATCCAGCCGCACGTTTCTCCGGGACCGGCCGGGGGAAGCGAAAGCATTCATACAGGCAACCCGGCGAGGCTACGAATTCGCTGTCGATCATCCCGATGAGGCGGTCGACCTAATGGTCGCAGCCAATCGTGATGCGTTGACCGACCGAGGCTTTGTCCGGGCGTCGCTGCAGGCGCTGATCGATGGAGGTTATTTCCGCACCGACGACGGCATCATTGGGCGTATCGATCCAGCAAAGATGGAGGCGATCGGCAGCTACCTGCTCAATGCAGAAATCCTCAAAGACGCCGACGGTAAGCTTGTATCCCGGAAACCGGACTTTTCGGGCTATTTCACCAACGACCTTCTGGAAGCCCTATGATCGCCCGCCGGCTGTATTTCAACGCGGTCATCTACGGCCTCGGCAGCCACGAGGCAGGCCTGGCGCCTGCCCGAGAGCGACCCGTTCGCGATCATGACGCTCGACTATTGGGCCGATATCGCCAAGCGCGCCGAAAGTGGAGGCTTTGGCGCGCTATCACATTCTGGCCCTCCAGGAGGGGACCGACAAACACCTGTCCAATACCATGGATCCACTCGTTATCCTCTCAGCGCTGGATGCCGTCACTACACGCATCGGCCAGATCGGTACCGCATCGACGAATTTTGATCATCCTTCTCACCTCGAATGCTATATCCTCGTTAGAGTTCATTACAGGCTGCCTTTGCGGAAACGATGTCTGACCATCGATAAGTTTCAAGTATCGATAGTGATAGGATCCACCCCTTGACCAACTTAGCTTTTGCCTCTACCGTCGAGCAGAATGTCGAGTTGCGGGCGCGGCGCGCGTTGCCTGACGCACGAACCAGTTCACGGAGAAACCATCATGAGCGTCACCGTCAAGGTCGCAGAGGCCAAGGCCCATCTTTCCGAGTTGCTGGCCCGCGTCGAGGCCGGCGAGGAGATCATCATTTCCCGCGGCAACGATCCGATCGCGATGCTGTCGCGTATTCGCAAAGAAAACAATATCGCAACGACGATCGCCGAAATCAGAGCGATGCGTCAGATGGCTAAGCCGGTCACCCAGGAAGAAATCCGCGCCTGGCGTGATGAGGGCCGTGCTTAACAATGTCTTTCGTCCTCGATGCCTCGATCGCCGCCAGTTGGTTCCTACCCGATGAGCAAAGCGAGGCCGCCGAAGGCCTCATCGGCGCGCTTGGTATTTCACCGGGCCTTGTTCCGTCACTTTTCTGGTTCGAGGCCCGTAACCTGTTTGTCATGGCCGAGCGGCGTGGCCGTTTGGGCCCAGGCTCAGCACTTGCCGCCACCCTGAAGTTGCGTAGCTTGCCGCTACAGGATGGCGGCATTGGCAACGATGTCTCCATCATCGACATCGCCCTCAGACATGGCCTCTCCGGATACGACGCCAGCTATGTCACGCTTGCAAGATCGAGCAACATGCCATTGGCAACAGCAGACCGGAAGATGGCCACCGCTGCCCGGAGTGAAGGAATCAGCATCGTGGGGCCGCTGGAACATGAGCACTGATCGGCGTCCGGACAATTCCGTCGAGCAGGCGTGCCAACGTGCTGACCACGAGGTACGCCAGACCGAAAAGGCGCATCCGATCGATAAGGTCTGGAGGCTCGGTGTGGAAGGCCGGCGAAGCGTGCCCGAAGGCACGACGTCAGCGCATGACGATCTCTACAACGCACGCGGCCTCCCCCAATGACCGAGGTCCTATCAGCATCCGTCATCAAGCGCGCCGAAGAACTCGATGCCCTCGACGCCATCCTGCCGTTCGACCGACGCGACCAGCTCGCTGGACTATTGACCGATGACGATGTCGCCACCCTGAAACATCTCGCCTCACAGGGCATGGGCGCCAACACGCTCAGGGCGCTGGCCTCCGATCTCGGCTATCTCGAAGCCTGGTGTGTTTCGGCAACCGGCACGCCTCTGCCCTGGCCTGCGCCGGAGAGCCTGCTCTTGAAGTTCGTCGCCCATCATCTCTGGGATCCCGTCATGCGCGCCACCAACCCCGGCCACGGCATGCCGGAAGATGTCGCGGCGTCACTTAAG
>JAQGJP010000102.1 GCA_028290545.1 Rhizobium sp.
GAGCACCAGATTCCTAATCTGGGGGTCACGCGTTCGAATCGCGTCGGGATCACCAACACTTTGCACCGGTTGCATTCACCTGTTTTGCGGACCGATGATTGCGCGCCCTTGGTTCGTCCCCACGGCCGCTGATTTGTCCCTGACGCTCCCTGTGTTTTGTCTCCGCCGACTACACAGTCCACGTCTACCGCCACCGGATCAGAATTCGGCTGACGATCTCAGTCATAGTAGCCGCGGACAAAAACAATCACGCGTTCGGAGCGGACCTCCGGTCTTCCTTGAGAGCAGGAACCCATGCGCCGACTCCCAAATGCAGGGAAGTGAATCCTTCACGATCAACTGACACTTCCGGATCGATTTTGGTGATTTTCTTGATTAATCTGCAAATCCCAAGCCGAGCAGGTTTTACCCCATCAAGCGTTGGTTCCGCAGGTTCTGCAAATTCGACAGCCTCCACCCCGCCATTTTCGTCGCCGTAGTAGCCAAGGCGTGAGCGAGCCGACCGTCTCACGGATAGTCGCCGAATATCGCCAGAGCAAGCGGGGAGCATGACTTGCTGCCATGACCTGACTGCGAAAGACCGACTTGGGTGGAAAGCTCACATTGCCGTCATTGATCTGAACGGCCGGGTCGCGGGCTTAGTCGTCACTTGACATGCAGGCATTTACCTGCATATTATGTTCTCACATTCGAGTGAGACCGATGGACGCTGACAAGGTTTTCAAAGCGCTGGGAGACCCGACACGCAGAAAGCTGCTTGACCTTCTTTGTGAGAGGAACGGGCAGACGCTCGGCCAGCTTTGCGACAACCTGGACATGGCCCGGCAATCCGCCACGCAACATCTCGGGATCTTGGAGGCGGCCAATCTGGTGAGCACGGTTAAGCGCGGTCGGGAAAAGCTGCATTTCATCAACCCCGTGCCGCTCCACGAGGTCTACGAACGGTGGGTGCGCAAATTCGAACATCAGCGGCTCAGCCTGCTGCACGATCTGAAGAAGGAACTCGAAGGAGAGTAACAATGACCAAAGAAACGACCAGCTTTGTTTACGTGACCTATATTCTCTCGACCCCGGAAAAGGTGTTCGAGGCCATAACGAAACCGGACGTCGCGAGGCGCTACTGGGGCCACGAGAACGTCTCCGACTGGAATCCCGGATCGAAATGGGAACATATCCGTGCCAACGATGAGCGGACTGTCGAACTCATCGGCAAGGTCATCGAGGTCTCGCCGCCGACCCGTCTCGTCATCACCTGGGCGAATGCTTCGCAGGCCTCCGATCCGGCAAGCTACAGCCGGGTGACGTTCGCGATCGAGGAATACGACACCATGGTCCGGCTGACCGTCACCCATGACGAACTCGAAGCCGGCAGCGGGATGGCGAAAGGCGTCATACAGGGTTGGCCGGCCGTCCTCTCCAGCCTGAAATCCTTCCTGGAAACCGGCCATGGACTCGACGTCTTCGCCAAGCCAAAATCGGCCTGATCCCTTGCGGTGCCAATCAACAAATCTCACAGCGGGAGAATGACGATGACCAGGACCTATACCGGTGGATGCGCGTGCGGCGCGATCCGCTATGAAACGAGCAGCGAACCCATCTTCGAGAACCACTGCCAATGCCGCGATTGCCAGAAACGAAGTGGCACGGGGCATGGATCCTATCTGACCTTCCCCCAACGAGCCGATGTGACAATTACGGGCGAAGCGAACACCTGGCGGGTAGCGGGCGACAGCGGCAACGAAAAAGCCCACGCCTTCTGCCCGACCTGTGGAACGCCGGTCTATCTGACATTCGTCGCAATGCCGGAACTGATTGCGGTCGCCGCGACCAGCCTTGACGACCCTGGCCAATTCAATCCTAAGGTGGTCACATACACCATCCGCGGCCATGCATGGGACAGCATTGATTCTGCGCTGCAGAAATTCGAGCGAATGCCACCCGGATAAATTCCGCTGAGAGCATACGAAACTGCCGACAATGTTGTGGTCCGCCAGCGGCTTGATTATGCCGTTCGTCGCGGTGTCGGGAGTGGCGGCATCGGCTCTGGTGCCGGAAGGCCACGCTGAAAGCGCCTACCGTGAATCTGTGTCCCAGTAATGTGCAGGCGCCGCCTTGGCGGGATAATTCCAGGTCGATGTCCGCAACCAGCGGTTTTGAACGCTGCTGTCTCGCAGCCAGGCGGGTGCTGTTGGTTTAATCAGGCGTTGATCGGCTGACACTGCTGTGATTCAGTCGTTATGTGTCTTGGGGAGGAGAACATAGCAATGAAGAAAGCGACAACAGCCATGGAGACGAGTGACTCGAAGGAAGGAGAAGGAGGACACTCCCCCTCGCAACTGATAGATGCGAGAATCGAGGAGCTGAGTGATTGGCGGGGCGAGACTCTCGCTCGGGTCCGAATTCTCATCAAGCAGGCCGACCCCGAAGTGGCCGAGGAGTGGAAGTGGAGAGGGGTCCCGGTGTGGTCGCACGCCGGAATGATCTGTACCGGTGAGACGTACAAGAATGTCGTGAAGTTGACCTTCGCCAAGGGCGCTTCGTTGGAGGACCCTTCAGGCCTCTTCAACTCCAGCCTCGAAGGCAACACCAGGCGTGCCATCGATCTCCATGAGGGCGACAATATTGATGAAGAGGCGTTGAGGGCGCTTATTCGCGCCGCCGTGGCCCTGAACACGTCGGTGCGAGCTGCCACTCGTCCAGTCCGCTCTCAGAAGAGTCCAAAGGGCGCTTGAGGAGCGTCGTGAGAATGACTGCAATGGGCGTGATCGCTCGCGCCACGACCAAATCAACACTATCGGCGCTCAGCAGACCTAGGCTCGGATTTTCGTGTCTCCACCAGACGCCGACCTTCAGGATGTCACCAGGCGTAACGCAGAAATTATCGCGCCCAGCAGGCCGCGCTTTGCGCCGTCTGGCTTCATATTCGCGTATAGCCCCCATTTGATATAAACCGGTTCTGGCGCAAGACGCCGTGGTGAAACCAACCCCGCCGCTCGTTCGGTGGTCATCGACCACGACGGCATGATTGATGCTCCCATACCGGCGGCAACAAGCCTGATGATCCCGGTGCTGGTTTCCACTCGAAACACATCACCGGGGATAAATCCCCCTCGCTGAAAGAAGCGCTCATATTCAAACCCAGGAGTGGGGTGCTCCTGAAAGGCGATATATTTCCAGCCTTCGAAATCGGCAGCGGACGCTGTCTCACGCCGATCCTGGGCATCGGGTGGAAAAATCGCCAACAGTTCGTCTTCAAACAGGGGCGCGCCATCGAGATCATCGAAAGACGTATCCTGCGGAGCGATGAAGCAATCTGCGTTGCCCGAAGCCAATGCGTTCCGCAGTTCGAGATTGGAACAGCGGACAAGCTCGATGCGAGCATCAGGATTAACGTTTTCGACTGCTTTGACCGCTGCCGGAAGCCAGTTGACATTGTCGTAATTGCCGAGCGCGATCCGCAATGTCGGCCGCGAGTTGCGGTCAATTTCAATCGCGTCAAGTTCGGCTTTTCTCAGTGTATCTTCCGCATAGAGACCTGCCATCTGCAAACGTTCGGCCGCCGGCGTCAAATCCATCCATCGGCCAGTGCGCTTGAACAGCGTGACACCGAGCCGCCGTTCTGCCTCCCGAATCTGGTGGCTGGCCGCAGGCTGCGTCAAGCCAAGGTCTTCGGCAGCCCGTGTCAACTGGCGTCGGCGGCTGACCGCGATCAGCAATTGGTAATGGCGTCGGTCGAGATAGGGCATATGAAAACATTTCATGGAAAACGCAGGAATAATCAATTGGTATTTTCCCGCTCCCACGGTCATTCTTCCGACAACAGAAACAAAATCAAACCGCGAATGCCGCCTTCAGGCATTTCATGGCCATCTGGTATCAGGACGATGTCCACCCAGGTTACGAGGCGGTTGATCTCTAGGGAAATGGACATGCAAAATATGACTTTGACAGCCGCTCCGCTGATCAGCGACGCCATTGGCAACGACGTGTTCAAGGACGAGCGGAAGAACGTCTACTTCAATCCGGAGGGGGCTGACAGGCCGCTCAAGAGTCCCATACCGTTCTCTGTGGTCGAGGCTGCACGGGAATATCGCATGAAGAGATTGCGCCAGCAGCTCAGCGACCACGACTGTGATGCGCTGCTGCTCTATGACCCGGTGAACATCCGCTACGCCTTTGACAGCGTCAACATGATGGTCTGGTCTCTGCATAACCCCGCACGCTATGCATTGATTGTCGCGGACGGCCCGGGCATCATCTTCGAATTCGGCAAATGCGAGCATCTCAACGATGGCTTGCCGGCTGTCGATGAAGTGAGGCTGGCCAAGAGCTGGATGTATTTCACGGACGGTGTTCGTGCTCCCGAGCGCGTTGGAGTTTGGGCAGACGAGATCGATGATATCCTGAGAACGCACCGTGCAGGACGCCGTCTGGCGGTCGACAGGCTCGACCCGCTGGGTGTCGAGGTTTTGAAACGCCGCGGCTACGAGATCATCGACGGCCAGGCTATTGCTGAGAAGGCGCGCTGCATCAAGAGTGCCGACGAACTGACGCTGATGCAATGGACGGTGCGGGTCTGCGAAGCCGGAATGGCGCGGATGTATGAGGCCTCTGAACCAGGCAGGACCGAGCGGGAAATCTGGGCCGAACTGCACTATGAGAACGCGCGATCCGGCGGCGAATGGCTGGAAACCAAGCTCGTCACTGCCGGGCCAAGAACGAATCCGTGGTTTCAGGAATGTTCGGACTATGAGATCAGGCGCGGGGAGATGATCGCCTTCGATACCGACCTGATCGGCCCTTATGGCTATTGCGCCGATCTCTCACGCTCCTGGACCTGCGGACACGTTCGCATGACGCCGAAGCAGCGTGAACTTTATTCCGCTGCCCACGACCAGATAAATCATAACCTGTCCCTGCTTCGCACCGGACTGGAATTCCGCGAATTCAATGAACGTTCATGGCGCATTCCGGAGAAATATCTGCCTTATCGATATTCCGGAGCGATCCACGGTGTCGGCATGGTTGATGAATGGCCGCTGGTTCTCCTGCATCCTGACTTCCACAACAATTACCCCGGCGTCTTCGAGGAAAATATGGTCGTGACAGTCGAAAGCCTGATCGCCGAGAAAGGGTCTGAGAGCGTCAAACTGGAAACGCAAGTCTTGATCACGGCAACCGGGGCGGAACGGTTGGACAGTTTTCCTTGGGAGACAGTCTGATCTGGGCGACGTGCGCCAACGGCCAAGCGAAGTTCGGCCGCCCGCTGCTCTCCCGTACTTACTGAAACGACCGTCCTATGTAACTCGTCCTTGGCAGTGACGCTGAGCCAGCTCTCACGGCAAGAGACGCAGGAGCCAACGCAACCAGAGACGTCGTTCATTCGTGGATGCCGGCGACTGGTATCGATCCGGGGCTTGACTTTCGATCCTCAAACGTCCAGCGACAGATATACCCACGAGAGCGCCGGCTGCATGACCTCCACTGTGTTTGAGAAATCCTATTCCGCCTTTCTGTTCGATATGGACGGCACACTTCTGAGCTCCATCGCCGCCGCCGAGCGTGTCTGGAGTGCCTGGGCCGAGCGACACCGCCTTGACGTCGAACGCTTCCTGCCGACGATCCATGGTGTGCGCGCAGCCGACACGATACGCCGCCAGAATCTGCCGGATATCGATCTCGATGCCGAGGTGGAGTGGGTGGCTCGCGGCGAACTCGAGGATGTCGACGGTGTCGTGGCCATCGATGGCGTGGTGGATTTCCTCGATGCCCTGCCTGTGGACCGCTGGGCGATCGTCACCTCGGCATCGCTGGAACTTGCCACCCGCAGGCTTGCCGCCGCAGGCATTCCGCTTCCCCCGATGATGATCAGCGCCGCGGACGTGACGCGCGGCAAGCCCAATCCCGATGGTTTCCTGCTTGCCGCCAGCCGGCTGGGTTTCGATCCTGTCGACTGCCTGGTGTTCGAGGATGCACCCGCCGGCATTCAGGCGGCGGAGGCCTCGGGCGGCGATGTGATGGTGATCACGGCAACCCATCAGCACGCTGTTGAAACGCCCCACCACGCTGTCCGCGATTATTCGGCGATCGCTGCGCGGGTCGAGAGCGATGGACGCCTGACCGTGGTCACGCAAAAAACATAAGCTGAATCGCCTTTGTAACGTTGGACGGCTCGGTCTCTTCAATGCAGCCGCAGCCGATCAGGGTATTGCGGACTGCGATATCGATCGGGGTGTGCGGCTCCTCGCCGAGCGTTTGAACGAGCGCGGCATTGTCCATCCTCAGCGGTTCGGCCCAGAGGTAGCGCATTTCCCTTAGCTCGCTGAAGAATTCGACGAAGGGTGCAAGCAGCGGCAGCGACCACCACGGAAAGCTGCGGACCTTCACTTTATGGCCCACGGCTCTCTCGATCGCGGCGATCATCCGCCTGCCATCGGCATCCCAGACGCCGTTCATATGATAGACGGCGAAATCGGGCAGCACATCGCCGCGCTCGATCAGCCGGGCCATGATCTCGGCGACATCCGGCAGATAGGCCCATTGGTGGCCGGTGCCGGTCTTGCCCGGATACATGACCGATTTGACCGGCTTGCCGGCTGTGATCAACCCCTGCGAGAACCAGTTATTGTTGGCCCCCGGCCCGAAGAAGTCGCCGGCGCGGACGATGATCACCCGCATGCCCTTCTCCGCTACGATTTTCAGGCGCGCCTCCATCTCGACGCGGATCGCGCCCTTTCTGGTGCGCGGATTTTGTGGGCTGTCCTCGCGCAGGACCGGGAAGGCATCGGGACCGAAATTGTAGACGGTGCCGGGAAGAAGGATGGTGGCGCCCACAGCATGGGCGGCGGCAATCGTGTTGTCCAGCATCGGCAGCACCAGTTCACCCCAGTTCCTGTAACCTGGCGGGTTGACCGCATGGACAATGACATCAACCCCCTGTGCCGCCGCCAGCACGTCACCGGCCACCATCGCATCGCCCTGCCGCCAGTCGATGTGCGGCTGGCCTTCAGCGGCCGTTGCCGCTTTGCGGTTCAGCGCCCGCACCTGCCATCCGCGATTGATGAGATTGTCGGCGACGGCTCCGCCGATACCACCCGTGGCGCCCAGAACGAGGGCAATTTTCGAATTCGTTGCATTGGACATTGTCGATCTCCTTAATTGATGACGTGACAATGGCCCCGAATTTTGATAAACGAAATTGCCGAAATTTGTGGATCAGCTATACAAGAATTTATGACAGAACCGAACTGGGATTTCTATCGAAGCTTGTTGGCGGTGCTTGAACATGGCTCGCTTTCGGCTGCGGCGCGTGAACTCGGCCTGACGCAGCCGACGATCGGACGGCATATCGAGGCACTCGAACTGTTGCTGGAGCGGCAATTGTTCTCACGCTCGCCTCAGGGCCTGTTGCCGACTGAGACCGCACTGGCCTTGCGCCCGTTCGCGGCGTTGTTGGCGTCGACCTCGGCAGCCCTGCTGCGTGCGTCCGCCGATGACCGCGACACGGTCAGCGGTACCGTGCGTATCAGTGCGAGCGAAGTCATCGGCATCGAAGTCCTGCCGCCGATCCTGAGTGAACTTCAGGACGCCTATCCGCAGCTCACCATCGAGCTTTCGACCACCGATGTGATCGAGGACATTCTGCATCGAGAGGCCGATATCGCCATCCGCATGGCGGAACCGACGCAGGGCGCCCTCACCGTCCGTCGCATCGGCAATCTGCCGCTAGGGCTCTATGCCCACCGCCGCTACCTCGACCGTCATGGACGTCCCGCCGATCTTGAGGGGCTCGCAGATCATCGCATGATCGGCTATGACCGGGAAAGCGCCTATACCCGGACGATGGCCAGACGTTTCCAGATGTTCGAGCATATGCGGCCCACGTTCAAGGCGGATAGCAATCTCGCCCAACTGGCGGCGATCCGCGCCGGGCTGGGCATCGGAATCTGCCAGGTCGGACTGGCGCAGGATGATCCAAACCTTGTCAGGCTCCTGCCTTATGATTTCGAATTGCCGCTCGGAACATGGGTCGCCATGCACGAGGACATGAAGTCTTCGCCACGTTGCCGCGTCACGTTCGATGCGCTGGTGGAGGGGCTTCTGGCCTATCTGAGACGTTGCGTGGCCGCATCCCTTACACCTTGACATCGAACCGATTGTCGACAACTCATCCTGGTCGGATTTCGGAGATCATCATGCGCAATGTCACGCTCGCTGCCACCCAGATGTCCTGCAGCTGGGATATCGAGGACAATCTCGCCAAAGCCGAACGGCTGGTGCGCCAGGCCGCCGGCCGTGGCGCCAACATCATCCTGATCCAGGAACTGTTCGCGACGCCGTACTTCTGCCAGGACCAGATCGCCGACTTCTTCGATATCGCCCGGCCGCTCGCCGGCAACCCGATCGTCGAGCGCTTCTCGCGCCTGGCGGCCGAACTCAACGTCGTACTGCCGGTCAGCTATTTCGAGCAATCCGGCAAGACCTATTTCAACAGTATTGCCATCGTCGATGCCGATGGCACGGTCCTCGGCAATTACCGCAAAAGCCATATTCCGGATGGGTCCGGCTATACCGAGAAATTCTACTTCTCTCCGGGCGATACCGGGTTCAAGGTCTGGAACACGCGCTTTGCCGCGATCGGCGTCGGCATCTGCTGGGACCAGTGGTTTCCGGAAGCCGCACGTGCCATGGCGCTGCAGGGCGCCGAGATCCTGCTCTATCCGACCGCGATCGGCTCGGAACCGCAGGATCCGCACCTTGATTCCGCAGCCCACTGGCAGCGGGTGATGCAGGGCCACGCGGGCGCCAACCTGATGCCGCTGGCCGCGTCCAATCGCATCGGCCGGGAGACGGGCAAGCGCGACACCGAGATCAGCTTTTATGGCTCGTCCTTCATCGCCGACGCGACCGGCGCCAAAGTCGCCGAGGCGGACCGGACACGCGAGACGATCCTGACCGCGACCTTCGATCTCGACGCGATCGAAAAACAGCGCCGCGCCTGGGGTCTGTTCCGCGACCGCCGACCGGAGCTTTATGCGCCGCTGATGACGTTGAGTGGCTGATCAGCAACATCTGTTTCAAATGGCAGAAGCAGATAAACTCACACGTTGTGCTTTTGGCGAACAACCGGTAAGCGAAATTACATTATCGGGAGTTGTTGATGAAATTCATGCGCTTATGCATCCTGGCAGCCTTGGCCGCCAGTCTTTCGGGCTGTGTTCTTAACGAGCAGACGTTCAATGCGAACCGGAGCACATTGCGCCAGCGGCCCGATGTCCAGGCAAGGGGTCTTTCGAGCTGCGAAAGCAAGATCAAGTATGCCCATATCGAATTCAAGCGTCGGGCCGCAACCTTCATTCGGGCTGATCTCCAGGATCTGCCCCAGACGCTTTGCCGCCGGATGCTGAACGGATACCTCAGCGGCAGAATGCAATACAGCGACTTCAAGGCCTTGACCACCGGTCAGAAGTTCACGCCTGGCATGATTCAGGTATTGCGGACCAAATAGGTCAGCATTACCGATTTAGGCCCGCCCGCCTTGCTGCGCTCCAGAAGCTTATATAGACAATGTCCTGAATGACGACGCCCAACGGACCTGGAAGCATGAGTACGCGGACGATTACCATTCTCGGTTCGACCGGCTCGATCGGCTGCAGCACGCTCGACGTGCTCTCGCAGATGAGGGGCGACGAGCGGATCGAGGTCATAGCACTCACCGGTAACGGCAATATCGCCCTGCTTGCCGCCCAGGCGCGCGTCACCGGCGCCCGGCTGGTGGTCACCGCCGATGACGAGCGGTATGGTGAACTTAAGGCAGCACTCGCCGATACGGATATCGCCGTCGCGGCCGGCAGAAACGGCCTCATCGAAGCCGCCGAAATGCAATCCGACTGGGTGATGGCGGCGATCGTCGGCACGGCAGGCCTCGCACCCACCCTGGCCGCGACGAAACGCGGTGCCGATATCGCGCTCGCCAACAAGGAATGCCTGGTATCCGCTGGCGATCTTTTCCTCAAGGCCATGCGGGACGGCGGCGGAAAGCTGATCCCCGTCGACAGCGAACACAACGCCATTTTCCAGGTGCTGGAAGAAAACCAGCGGCATGCGCTGGAGCGCATCGTGCTAACGGCATCCGGCGGGCCTTTTCGGACATGGAGCCGCGAGGAGATGGCCGGTGTTACTGCCGCGACGGCGCGCGCCCATCCCAACTGGTCGATGGGGCTGAAGATCTCGATCGATTCGGCTTCGATGTTCAACAAGGCTCTGGAGATGATCGAGGCCAGGCACCTGTTCAACGTGGCGCCGGAGCAGATCGAAGTGATCGTGCACCCGCAATCGGTGATCCATTCCATGGTCGGCTATACCGATGGTTCGGTGTTGGCGCAGCTCGGCTGTCCGGATATGCGCACCGCGATCGGCTACGCGCTCAGCCATCCGCGCCGGCCGAAGCTGTCCGTCGAGCGGCTCGATTTTGCCAGGCTGGCGCGGCTCGATTTCGAAGCGCCGGATGAGGTCCGCTTTCCGGCGATGCGGCTGGCTCGTCTTGCGATGACACGCGGCGGCGTGCAGGGCGCGGTGCTGAATGCCGCCAAGGAAGTGGCGCTCGAAGCATTCATCAAGGACCGGATCGGCTTTCTCGACATGGCTGAAATCACCGAATCGGTCATGGAAACAATGGCATCGACGGCAGCCGCCAGTTCGATGGACGAGGTTTTCGCGGTCGATGCCGAAGCCCGCCGTCGTGCCGGCGAGATCGTCAGCCGCAATGCGGCGGCCGCCTGAGAAAACTAAGCGCCGTAGACCGCCTCGGTGATCCGCACCGGATACTCGCCCAGGCATCCCTCAAGCGCATTGTTGGTGACGCTTAATACCGTCAGCCCTTTGGAGCGGTCGATGAACCAGTCCAGCCCGTAGACGCCGCCCCAGCGCACCGTTCCCCTGGACTGCGGCGTCACAGCCAGCGCCGGGTCATCGACGATACCACCGAAATAGCCGAACTTCATGCCGGGATACTCCATCTCGACCGCACCGATCCGGTTGGAGAAACCCATATCGACTGTGTTCGGCCTGAGCACACCCCTGCCTCCCGTCCTCAGCGCATCGAGAAAAGTCATGATGTCGTCCGCTGTGCCCGCCATGCCGGCGCCGCCCGATTGGAACGCGCGCGGATTGAAGATCCTCGACGGCGAAAACGTCAATGTCCAGCCGGCATCGCCGCCGGCCGCCCAGGGGTCGGGCATGCGGATCGGGAAAGGATGGGCATCGGCGTATGGGGTCGCCAGACGTTCGTGATCGGTGACATGGAAGCGCGTGTCCGTCGAGAATGTCGGTGGCAAAGGAATAGGCCCAACGGGCACCCGGCTCGAAGGCCAGCGGCACCTCGTTGTGACGGCTGAAATTGGCCTGATAATCGAGATCGGTGTTGGACAATCCCATGCTGATAGCCCGATCCGCCGGCAGCGTTTCCAGCGCGGGATCGTAGACCAGGCCGGATGTATGCGTCAGCAGATGATGGATGGTAATATCCGGCGTCCGGCCATCCGCCATCTTCGGATGGAACCACGGCAGATGATCGGCAACCCTGTCCTGCAGTCCGATCAGACCACGCTCGACCATTGCCAGCGCGGTCACGGCAACGATCGGCTTGGTCACCGAGGCCAGCCGAAAGATCGTATCGAAGGAAACGGGCCTGTTTGCTTCCCGATCCGCGAACCCGGCAGCGCGGCGAAATACCGGCATGCCATCCTGATGAACGAGCACCACGGTTCCGGTGACCCGCCCCGCTTCCAGCGCATGATCGATTAACTGGTTGATCCGATATTCCATGCCCGCCATCTGAAACGCCTTCAAATAAAAATGCGGATCATCCGTCGATGATCCGCATTGCATTTGCAACCCGATTCAAATGCGAATCAGGCGACGGCCCGCGCCAGAGCGCATTGCGCCCAGAGCGAATGCAGCGAATTCACCAGATGTTCGATATCCCCGTCCGAATGGTAAGGCGCAGGCGTGATGCGCAGGCGTTCGGTCTTCTTCGGCACGGTCGGATAGTTGATCGGCTGGACATAGATGCCGAAATTATCGAGCAGCAGGTCCGAAATCCATTTGCACTTGGCCGCGTCCTTGACCATCACCGGCACGATATGGCTGGGATTGTTGAGATGCGGAATGCCTTGATAGTCGAGCGAGGCGCGCAGCTTGCGGACGCGCTCCTGATGACGGGCGCGTTCGAGCTGGCTGACCTTCAGATGCGTGATCGAGGCCAGCGCTCCGGCGGCGATCGCCGGCGGCAGCGAGGTCGTGAAGATGAAGCCCGAGGCGAAGGAGCGGATAAAGTCGCAGAGTGCCGTCGATCCGGTGATATAGCCGCCCATGACGCCGAAAGCCTTGCCGAGCGTGCCTTCGATAATATCGAGGCGATGCATCTGGCCATCGCGTTCGGCAATGCCGCCGCCGCGCGGACCATAAAGGCCGACAGCATGCACTTCATCGAGATAGGTCATCGCGCCATATTTCTCGGCGAGGTCGCAGATATCCTTGATCGGCGCGATATCGCCGTCCATCGAATAGACCGATTCGAAGGCGATCAGCTTGGGCGCGGCCGGATCGGCTGCGGCAAGGCGCGCTTCAAGATCGTTGAGATCATTGTGTCTGAAAATCACCCGCTCGCATTTCGAATGGCGGATGCCCTCGATCATCGATGCGTGGTTGCCGGCATCCGAGAACACGATCATTCCCGGGATCTTCGAACAGAGCGTCGAAAGCGTCGTCCAGTTGGACATGTAGCCCGAATTGAACAGCAGCGCCGCTTCCTTGCCATGCAGGTCGGCGAGCTCGCGCTCCAGCAACACGTGATAATGGTTGGTGCCGGAAATGTTGCGCGTACCGCCGGCGCCGGCGCCGCAGGTATCGATCGCTTCCTTCATCGCGGCAATGACCTTGGGGTGCTGTCCCATGCCGAGATAGTCATTGGAACACCAGACAGTCACTTCCTGCTGGCCGTTCACAGTGTGGCGGATCGCTTTCGGAAAGTTCCCGGCCTGGCGCTCCAGGTCGGCAAAAACGCGGTAGCGGCCTTCCTGATGCAGGCCATCCAGCGCATCCTTGAAAAATGCTTCGAATTCCATTTCAGTCTCCAGATATCTAACGATTGTTTAGTTTTGAATCATTCCAATCGTCAACCCCTGCCTCGCGGAATCGTCGGTTTCCGCGGCGTTACGGCGCATCACAGTCCGGTGAACTCCAATATACGTCCTGACGCCGAAAAGCGAAACCGCCTTGATTGAAATCAAGACGGTCCTGGTGACACAGCTATTCGACCTGAAGGATCGGAATTCTTCCCGCTGACCCCGGGCGAGAGCTTTCGCCCTGGAAATCAAGCCCGCGATGGATGATCGCGGGCTTGTCGGCTGCTTCGCTATCAGCCGGCGGCGGCGACGGCGCGCTTGGCCATGACCTTTACCAGGTTGGCGCGATAATCCGACGATCCATGGATATCCGAAAGCATTGCCGACGGATCGACGTGCTGGCTCGCAACCGCATCCGGCGACCAGTTGGCCGCCAGCGCCTGCTCCATGCCTTCATGCCGGAAAACGCCATCAGAGCCGGCGCCGGTGACCGCCACCCGCATCGAACCATCGGCTGATTTCGCCACGAACACGCCGGTCATGGCAAAGCGCGAAGCCGGATTGGCGAATTTCGAGTAGCCGGCTTTCTCCGGTGCCTCGAATTCAAATGCCGTGATGATCTCACCGTCTTCCAGTGCCGTCTCAAACAGTCCCTGGAAGAAGTCATCCGCTGTGATCGTCCGCTTATTGGTGATGACGTTGGCGTTGAGCGCCAGCACGGCGGCCGGATAGTCGGCGGCCGGATCGTTATTGGCGACCGAACCGCCGATCGTGCCCATATATCGCACATGCGGATCGCCAATCATGCCGGCAAGCGCCGAGAGTGCCGGACAGACCGATTTCAGGGCGGCCGACGTGGCAACCTCGAAATGCGTCGTGCCCGCAGCGACCCGCACCGTGGAATCGCTGACCTTGACGCCCTTGAGTTCGGCGATGTGGCGAAGATCGACCAGATCGGAAGGAGAAGCAAGCCGCTGCTTCATCGTTGCGATCAGCGTCATGCCGCCTGCGAGATATTTTGCCTCGTCCGAAGCCGCAAATTGCGCAGCGGCGTCGCTAACCGAGGAGGCGCGATGATAGGATGTGTTGTACATGTCTCAGTCCTCCTCAGATATGTGCCAGCGATGCCCAGACCTTTTGCGGGGTCGCGGGCATGGTCAGGTTGTTGTTGCCGATCGCATCGGTGATCGCATTGATCAGCGCCGGCGGCGAACCGATGGCGCCGGCCTCGCCGCAGCCCTTGATGCCGAGCGGATTGCCCGGGCACGGGGTGTTCTGGTGGCTGAGGTTGAAGGACGGCAGGTCGTCGGCGCGCGGAATGGCGTAATCCATGAAACTGGCGGTCAGAAGCTGGCCGTTGTCGTCATAATGGACGCCTTCGAGCAGCGCCTGGCCGATGCCCTGGGCGATGCCGCCATGCACCTGGCCCTCAACGATCATCGGGTTGATGATATTGCCGAAATCGTCGGCGGCGACGAATTGCACGATCTCGGTCTTGCCGGTTTCCGGATCGACCTCGACTTCGGCAATGTAGCAGCCAGCGGGGAAGGTGAAGTTCGACGGATCGTAGAAGGCGCCCTCCTTCAGGCCCGGCTCCATGCCGGACGGCAGGTTATGCGCCGTATAGGCCGCCAGGGCCACCTGGAACCAGGGCAACTTCTTGTCGGTGCCGGCGACCACCAGCTCGCCGTTCTCGATGGCGATATCTGCCTCGTCGGCTTCCATCAGGTGTGCGGCGATCTTCTTGGCCTTGGCCTCGACCTTGTCGAGTGCCTTGACGATTGCCGACATGCCGACGGCGCCGGAACGGGAACCGTATGTGCCCATCCCCATCTGCACCTTGTCGGTGTCGCCATGGACGATGTTGACGCTTGAGATCGGCACGCCGAAGCGATCGGACACCAGCTGCGCGAAAGTCGTCTCGTGCCCCTGGCCGTGGCTGTGCGAACCCGTCAGCACTTCGATCGTGCCGACGGCATTGACGCGCACCTCCGCCGATTCCCATAGGCCGACGCCGGCACCAAGCGAGCCGACCGCCGCCGAGGGCGCAATGCCGCATGCCTCGATATAACAGCTCATGCCGATGCCGCGCAGCTTGCCGCGCGACTGGGATTGCGCCTTGCGGGCGGGAAATCCGGCATAGTCGGAGGCGGCCAGCGCCGCCGTCAGCGATGCATCGAAGTCGCCGGCATCATAGGCCATGATCACCGGTGTCTGGTGCGGGAAGCTGCGGATGAAGTTTTTCCGGCGCAGTTCCACTGGCGAAATCCCCATTTCGCGCGCCGCCGTCTCCATGGTCCGTTCCATCACATAGGTCGCTTCCGGCCGCCCGGCGCCGCGATAGGCATCGACCGGAGCGGTGTTGGTGTAGACCGCCCGGACATTGGCGTGGATGGCCGGAATATCATACTGGCCCGACAGCAGCGTGGCGTAGAGATAGGTCGGCGTCGCCGAGGAAAACAGCGACATATAGGCGCCGAGGTTGGCAATCGTGTCGACCTTCAGCCCAGTGATCCGGTGTTCGCTGTCGAACGCCATCTTGACGGTGGTTACATGGTCGCGTCCATGCGCGTCGGTCAGGAAGGCCTCGGTGCGGTCGGACGTCCATTTGACCGGAACCCCGGTCTTCCTCGACGCCCAGAGGCAGACGATTTCTTCCGGATAGATATAGATCTTGGAGCCGAAGCCGCCGCCGACATCGGGAGCGATGACGCGCAGCTTGTTTTCCGGCGCGACATTGTAGAAGGCGCTCATGACCAGGCGGGCGACATGCGGGTTCTGCGAGGTCGTGTAGCAGGTGTAATGGTCTTCGGCCGTATCATAGATACCGAGGGCGGCGCGAGGCTCCATCGCGTTCGGCGACAGCCGGTTGTTGACGATATGCATTTCGGTGACATGCGCCGCGCCGGCGATCGCCGCATCGACAGCCGCGCTGTCGCCGAGTTCCCAATCGAAGATCAGGTTGTTTTCAGCTTCCGGATGGATCTGCGGCGCACCCGGTTTGATTGTATCGACGGACTGTATGACAGAATCCAGTATCTCATAGTCGATCAGCACCTTTTCGGCGGCGTCGCGCGCTTCGCCGACGCTGTCCGCCACCACCACGGCGACCGCGTCGCCCACATAGCGGACAGTGTCATAGGCTAGCGGTCGCCAGGCGCCCATCTTCATCGGCGAACCATCCTTGGAGTGGATCATCCAGCCACAGATCAGGTTGCCGATGCCGTCGGTCTGCATCTGCTTGCCCTCCAGCACGCCGATCACGCCGGGCATGTCCTGGGCCGCGGACAAATCGATGCCTCTAATCCTGGCATGCGCATGCGGACTGCGGACAAAGATCGCGTATTTCATGCCCGGAACGCTCATATCGTCCGTATACCGGCCCTTGCCGGTCAGGAATCGCTTGTCTTCCTTGCGCGTCACGCGCGCACCAATGCCTTCAATACCCATGGTCCATCTCCTCCGAGATTCTCGTCTAGTGAACAGCAAGTAGCCGACAGGCAGTAGGGACCGACTATCGGAAATGCCCTTTATTCACCAAAGCCGATTGCCTATTGCCTCAAATCACTCGGCTGCCTGCTTTGTGCTCATTTCCTGCGCCGCCGCCAACACCGATTTGACGATGTTGTGGTAGCCCGTGCAGCGGCAGATATTGCCTTCAAGTTCATGGCGCACCGTGGCTTCATCAAGACTGGCGCCGTGGCGGCGGATCATGTCGACGGAAGTCATCACCATGCCGGGCGTGCAGAAACCGCACTGCAGGCCATGGTTCTCCTTGAACGCCGCCTGGACCGGGTGCAGTTCGCCATCCTTGGCAAGTCCCTCGATCGTGGTGATCTCGGAACCGCTTGCCTGGACGGCGAGGATGGAACAGCTCTTCACCGAGCGGCCGTCCATATGGATCACGCAGGCTCCGCACTGGGTGGTGTCGCAACCGACATGCGTGCCGGTGAGCGCCAGATTGTCGCGTATGAAATTGACCAGCAGGATTCGGTCATCGCATTCGCCGCTCACTCTGCGGCCGTTGACCGTCAACGTCACTTTCGTCATTTCTTCCTCCCTCTTTGGGTAGAACCCAGACGTTAAACTGCCTGCTTTTCTCGAACCTTCCAAGCATTCAATAAGCCGGAGGCGATCACGGCCGGACAAACTGGCGCAACCGTGAGACACTGTCGACGCATGCCGCTTCACGGAACATTGCCGGAGCATGAATTTATTGCGGCAAGCCTGGGAACAATTTCACATTTTAAACTCTTTTACGCCATAGCGCTCGAAGTCTGGACCTTCGACGTACGGCTTGAGTGTCCGGGACTATCAATGATTTATCTTGAGCCGAACGACGGCATTCAGATGGAGGCATCTACATGTATAAGGCTATAGTGGTTCTTCTCGCAGGTCTTACGGTTGCGGGTTGTACGCAAACTGAAAAGGGCGCCGCAATCGGTGCGACCTCCGGCGCCATCATCGGCGGCGTGTTGAGCAACAACGTTCGCGGAGCAGCTATCGGCGCAGCCATCGGCGGCGTTCTCGGCGCCGTCGCTGCCCAGCCCGGCCAGTGCTATTACCGCGATCGCTACGGTCGTCGATTCATCGACGATTGCCCGCGCGATTATCGTACCCGCACGAAGGTTGTCGTGCGCATGTAAACCGAACGTGCATGAGCATCATCCCGGATTGGCAACAGTCCGGGATTTTTTGCGACCGGCGATATGGACCTCGCTGATTCGGCGCCCGGCAAAGCGCCACTCAATGGCAGTGTAGTCAGGAATTGGCACGCGAAGGGCCGCCGGTTTAAGGGATATTAACGAAACTGTTATAACCATGGATCAAGGCACACAGCAAAATGCTGCCATGGTGGAAGAATCAACCGCCGCGAGCCACAATCTGGCGAACGAGGTCGATGCGCTGAACCGGAGGCTCACCACGTCCAGGACTGGCGAGCCGCTCAGGAATGCCCCTCCCCGATACGGCATGATGCCGCGCCGGCCGTTACCCGGTCCGGAATATGCCGTCGAAAACAGCAAGGGCATCGCCGCATCTGGCAATGCCGCAATCGCTCAATCAGCTGATAGCTGGGAGGAGTTTTGAATATGACGACTGCCAATTCTACCGCGATCTTCGAATCCGACACGATCGAGATCATTGCCTTCCGCCTGCATGACCAGGAATTCTGCGTCAAGACGACGACCATCCGCGAAATCCGCGGCTGGGCGCCGTCGACGCCGATCCCGCATGCGCCGAAGGATGTCATCGGCGTCATGAACCTGCGCGGTACGGTCATTCCGATCATTGATCTTGCCTACAAGCTCGGCATGCCCGGCACGGCCGCCAACGAGCGCAGCGCCATCGTCGTCACCGAAGTGCGCAACATGATCATCGGCATGCTGGTTGACCGCGTCTCCGATATCCTGACGATCAAGAGCTCCGAAGTGCAGCCGGCGCCGGAAATCACCACGTCCTTCGACAAGGCCTTCACGGATGGCATCATCGCCCGCGAGAACGGCATGATCTGCTTCCTGAACCTTGCCAAGATGTTCCACGATCAGGAAGCGCTGGCCGCCTGATATCCGCTGTGCTGCCTGGACTGGATATCCCGTTTGAGGGGCGAGACGGCGCACGCCGCATAAATTGCATACTCGATCCGTATTGATTTCAGTCGCCGCGTCTCACAGAAGACGCGGCGTAGATTTTATTACGAATGGATATCAATGGACCCGCTCTGCCTGCCCACCCTGGTTCTGGCGATAATTTTCCGCATTGCGGTGATCCAGCCGTTTTCGGTTCAGGCCAGTTCCATGGCGCCGACTCTGGAGCCGGGCGAGTATCTGCTGGCAAGCAAATATTCTTACGGCTATAGCCAGTTCTCGCTGCCGATGGGCGCCAATCTGCCGGCGTTCCAGGTGCTGAAGGCCTCAGCGGAACGCGGCGACGTGATCCTTTTTGCGGTGCCGGGCGATCCGACGACGGTTTATATCAAGCGCGTGGCCGGCATCGCCGGTGATCGGGTCCAGATCAGGGACGGAATAACCTATATCAATGATGTCGCGCTACAGCGCACTTTGATCGGGCCGTACAAGGGCAAATCGGACTTTCGAGGCATCGGATGCCAGGGAATATAGAGAGACCCTGCCGGGCGGCAAGACCCACCGCATCCTTGATACGGGCGTGGCGCATGGCGACAATACCGAGGTCGTCACTGTGCCGCCAGACCACTATTTCGTCCTCGGCGATAACCGGGACAACAGCCTGGACAGCCGCTATTCAGTCGGCTTCGTGCCGGAAGCCAATGTCTTCGCCAAGGCCTTCATTATCATCGACTACAGCGGCGACAAGCTTATGGCGCGTGCGGTAGAATAACCCGGTCTACTGTTTCATCCGTTCGATCAGCTGCATCGCCGCCGCCGGGTTCTTTTCCTTGTGGCCGCTGATGACATAGAGATAGACGTCGCGGGCTTCCGGCTTCGGCTGGTCCTTGGCGGCGGTCTTCAGGTCGCCGGGTACCTCGCCGGACGCCCATTCCTTCGCGCGTTCCGCCCAGCGGTCGAGTTCGCCGGGCGCATAACCATTCTTGTGATCCTCAGTCGCACCCATGATCCGGGCATAGACGAAAGGCGCGGTAATGTCGGCAATCTGCGGAAACTCCGAATCGCCGGCGGTAATGATCGCCACCTTGTATTCGCGCAAAAGCGCGATGAAATCCGGGGTATTGAAACTGTCATGGCGGACTTCGACCGCATGACGCAGCGTCCGGCCCTCGAACTCGCCCGGCAGCAGCTTCAGAAAGGCCTCGAAATCATCCGGATCGAATTTCTTGGTTCCCATGAACTGCCAGTTGATCGGGCCGAGCTTGTGCTTGAGCTCGGTAATGCCGCCGGTGATGAACTTCTCGATCGAGCCGCCGGCTTCGGCGAGCACCTTGCGATTGGTGGCAAAGCGCGGCGCCTTCAGCGAGAACACGAAGCCATCGGGCGTTTCGTCATGCCACTTCTTGAAGCTGTCGGCCTTGATCGAACCGTAATAGGTGCCGTTGACTTCGATTGACGTCATTTTGCTGGCGGCATATTCGAGTTCGCGCTTCTGCGACAGCTTGTCGGGGTAGAATGTGCCGCGCCAGGGCTCGAACGTCCAGCCGCCGATGCCGATCCTGATCGTTCCCTTGTCCCTGCTCATGCCGTCCTCCAGAATTGTGTCCCGCAAATGTGTAGTGCGGGAATCGCAAGGCAGCAATCCACCCGAAAATATTCCCGGCCCCTCGGACGTCCTTGTCTTCAGACGGGCCGGAGAAATTTCAATGTTCAGATATATGTTTTTTGCGACGCTGTTTCTGGCAGCATCGGTGAGCCATGGTCAGGCCGAGGAGAAATTCCATGGCTTCACAATCAATGGCGAGGTCATCAATCCGATGTGCCTGCAGAATATGCATCCATGGTACAGTGATGGCGACATCATCATCAAATCGCTGAATCTGGACTACTGCCAGAACAGCAACTGGGCCTTTGCGGCCAATCCAATCAAAGTGGAGGGCGACGTCGTCTCCACGAAGGTCCAGGGTGCGGTCATGTCCGAAGTGACATCGGATAGCTTCAGCTACAAGCCGATCGGCAAGACGACAGATGGGCTTTTCATAGTGATGTTGCCGGATAATGGTGAGATTGCCGCCTATCGCATCGACGAACGGATCGTCAAGGATGATTTGTTCGGCACCAAGACATCCAAGGTTCACATCCTCACCGCCATCGGGCAATCCTGGTTCCGCTGCCTCAACAACGCGTGGATGAAGGGCAACAAGGTGGTGATCGAGCGGCGGATACCGCACGAAGACAAGCCGCGATCGGAGGAATGCGACACGAAGATGGAAACGGTGGAATACGAAATCCACCAATAGACAGCTCCGGGAAAAGAGAGCCAGCTAAACTGTTCCCCGCCGCGCGGAGAAATGCTATTGCAGCGCAGCAAATGCGGGGTTTGTGCATGTTTCTGCCTGTCTGCGATGATTACGACGCTCTGATCGCTCAGTTCCGCTGGGAGATCCCCGAGAAATTCAATATCGGTCGCGCGGTCGCCGATGACTGGGCGCGCAAGGAGCCGCACCGTGTCGCGTTGCAACATTTCAGCGCCGATGGCCAGCATGGCGAGATGACCTATGGCGCGTTGCGCGATCGTTCGAACCAGTTGGCGAACGGACTTCTCTCCTTGGGTGTCACGTCCGGCGAACGTGTGGCGATCCTGCTGCCGCAGAGCTTTGAGACAGTCATTGCGCATGTGGCGATCTACAAGCTCGGCGGCATTGCCCTGCCCCTGGCGCTGCTGTTCGGCGCTGATGCACTGGAATACCGGCTCAATGATTCCGGTGCGGTGGCTGTGATCACCAATGCATTCGGCCTGTCCAAACTCCAGGCCATCCGCGCTCATCTGACCGATCTCCACCATATCGTTGTCGCTGACGACAGCATGCATCCGGACACGCATGATTTCGAAACGCTGCTGGCCGCCCATCCGCCGTTGTTCGAGGTTGCCGATACCTCCAAGGACGATCCGGCGCTGATGATCTACACATCCGGCACCACCGGTCCACCCAAGGGTGCGCTGCATGCGCATCGCGTGCTTCCGGGCCATGTGCCCGGCGTGCAGATGGCGCAGGAATTCATGCCGCAGCCGGGCGACCGGTTCTGGACGCCCTCGGACTGGGCCTGGGCTGGCGGCCTGCTGAACTGCCTGCTGCCGGGACTGATGATGGGCGTGCCCTGCGTCTGCTCGCCGGCACAGAAATTCGATCCCGATCTCGCCTACCGGATCATGGCGGAGATGGGCGTTACCAATGCCTTCATACCGCCGACCGCGCTGCGCCTGATGACGGCAATCGCCGATCCGCTCAAAAAATACGATCTGAAACTCCGGGCGATCGGCTCGGCGGGCGAATCACTGGGCCGCGAGACCTATGAATGGGCCCGCCGCACGCTGGGCATCACGGTCAATGAGTTCTACGGCCAGACTGAATGCAACATCGTGCTCGGTTCAATGGCCTCGCTCGGCGTCACCCGAGCAGGCGCGATCGGCAAGGTGACGGCCGGCCACACCGTGGCTGTGATCGATGAGAAGGGTTGCGAATTGCCGCCCGGCACTGCCGGCCAGATCGCCGTCAAGCGCCCCGATCCAGTGATGTTCCTGAAATACTGGAACAATCCGGAGGCCACGGAAAAGAAATTCACCGGTGACTGGATGTTGACCGGTGACCAGGGCGTGATGGACCGCGACGGCTATGTCGAATTCTTCGGCCGCGACGACGACGTCATCACCTCCTCGGGCTACCGGATCGGCCCGTCCGAGATCGAGGATTGCCTGCTGTCGCATCCCTCCGTGCAACTCGCAGCCGCGATCGGCAAGCCCGATCCGTTGCGCACCGAGATCGTCAAGGCCTATGTGGTGCTAGCGCCGGGTTTCAAGCCATCGGCAAAGCTGGCCGGCGAGATTTCCGACTGGGTCAAGCAGCGCCTGTCCATGCATGAATATCCGCGCGAGGTGGAATTCATCGACGCCCTGCCGCTGACCACGACCGGCAAAGTGATCCGGCGCAAGTTGCGCGACAAGGCAATCGCCGATACGGTCGCAATGAAGCCGAAAAAGGCCGTTCGGCGCTAGTCTAGATCGGCGGGATCTTCCCGAGTGGGAGCAGGCTGAGCGAGATGCGGCCCTTATCCACCTTGAGCTTGACTGTGACCTTGTCCTCGCCCTTGGCGAGGCCCTTCAGCAGCGCCGCCATGCCGGAGATCGTGTCGCCCGCTTCCGGGAAGATCGTCCGCAGCTTCTCGTCCCAGAGATCGAGCTTTTCGAGCGTGGTGCGGAATGTGCCAGTGATATAACCCTCGTCGTCGATGGTGAAAGGCCCGGACATCTCGCCATACATGCCATCCGGCGTCTCGATCTTGAAAGCTCTGAGCTCGCCCTTCATGGCCTTGGTGACCAGTGGCTTGCCTTCGAGCAGCGCCCCCTTGCCGATCAGGGTCAGGTCGAAGCTGGTCGACAGTTTCGGCAGGATCGCGTTGCCGCCTTCGTCGTTCCATTCGAAATCGTTGGCGATCGCCGCAAGATCCAGATCGCCGTTATTCTGGCGCAGATGCAACTCGCCTTCCTTGGCCTTGAAGTCGATCGGCCCGTACAGGCGGGGGGATTGTAGCCGCAAGGAAGGCAGATCGCCTTCCAGCGAAAGCTGGCTCAGGCCGGAAAAATTGGCATGCAGCGAGGACCGCAGCAACTTCCACCGGGCGGCAACGGTGCTGCCGTCGCCGAGCGTGAAATCGGCGGGACCTTCCAGCTCGACAATCGCCGCACCGGGATTATAGATGCGCGCCGCCGCACGGAACGGGCCGGCCGTGACCTTGTTGCCGGTCGATTGATCGTCGATCACCGTGTTGTCGCAGGTAAAGCCGATCAGGAACGGAAAGCCCCCGGTCGAGAGCTTGCCGCAGGTGATGCTGACATCGCCGGGACTGGCCTGGTTGACGAATTGGCCCAGAAACGTCTCGAATTTGCTTGCAAGATAGAACCAGCCTGCGGAATAAAGGGCGACAACGATTGCCACCGCTATGCCGAGCCGCCGGATCTTTCGGCCGGCATTTGGGGGTGCGGCGGTCGTATCTACTGCCATTCAATATTTCCTCGGTTCCGGAATCATATGTCTACAGTGCTCGTGCCAGCCGATATGGACGAATTTTGGGTGTTTGGCTACGGCTCGCTGATGTGGCATCCCGGCTTCGAATTCGAGGAACGGCAGATCGCCGTCGCCCATGGCTATCACCGGGCGCTGTGCATCCACTCCTGGGTCCATCGGGGCGTGGAGACCGCACCCGGACTTGTGCTCGGCCTGGATCGCGGCGGCGCCTGCAAGGGAACCGCATTTCGCATTCAGCCGGACAAACGCGACGAGGTCACCGCTTATCTCAGGGAACGCGAACTGGTGACCAGTGTCTATCTGGAGCGGTCGGTGCCGATCCGGCTGGCCGACGCCAGGCGCTCGAAGGCGATTGCCTATGTGGTCGATCGCCGCCACAGACAATATGTTCCCGGCCTGTCGGCCGACGATGCGGCACAAATTGTGGCGAACGCGGTTGGCAAATCCGGCAGGAATTCCGACTATGTGCTGAACACCGTTGCGCATTTGCGCTCGCTCGGCATTCGCGACCATTGGATGGAAGAAGTAGCGGACAAGATCAACCTTTATCAGGAACTTGGCTGAGCCTTCAGCGTCTCGAGCCGCCTGCGGGTCACTTCCAGCAGCGGCAAACCCGGATTGTCCCTGACGGTTTCGAGCAGTAGCCTGTCGCTTTCGCGCTCGGTCACCTCGACCAGGTGCCGGAAGAAATCGGTCGGCGGCATGCCCGGCTCGATCGGCTTGAGGATGCGTATCCTGATATGTCCGGGATTGCGGCGAAAACCATGCCGTGGCCAGAAAAGACCCGCATGCTGGACCACCGGCACGACCGGAACCTTGAGATCGGTATAGAGCCGGGCGATGCCATATTTGTAATCGGGCTGGTCCCCCGGCGCCTTGCGGGTGCCTTCGGGATAGATGATGAGTTCGCGGCCGGCGGCGAGTTCCTCTTTCGCGAGCGCCACCATTTCGGGGATCGCGCGGCTCTTGGCGGCGCGGTTGATCGGAATCATCTTCTGCTTGGCGGCATACCAGCCGAACAGCGGGATCCACAATAGCTCGCGCTTGAGGATATAGACAGGATCATGAAGCGTCGGAATCAGGGCGAACGTGTCCCAGAAGGACTGGTGCTTGGCCGAAATGATATAGCCGCCCTGCGGCAGGTTCTCCAGCCCCTCGATCTCGTAGCTGATGCCGGCGATCTTGTCGGCGAGCCAGAGGTTCGATCGCGCCCAGTTCTTCGGAATTTTGTAGGCGGTCTTGCGTGGCAGGAAAAAATAGATCGGTGTGAAAATGATCATCTGGACGATGAAGCTGACATAGAAGACGAGCTGGAAAAGGCCGGAACGCAGATAGACCATGCGGGGAAATCCTGGAAGCGACTGACGAATGTGCATAGCCGATCGGGTGGCGCAGCGAAAGCGGAGAATCAGATGCTGATACCGGTCCAGTCGCGGCTCTGCACCAGCAGGTATTTCACATATTCGGACGCCAGCGTCCGCAGCAGCAGCGGGTTCTGGCTGATATCGGAAAGCGAAAGCGAGCTCTCGACCGGATAGGGGATGAAATCCGAATGGTCGTCCGCACGCCGGATTTCGGCGAGGCTGCGCGGCATATGGTAATTGTTGGTAACGAGAATCACGGTCTTGTAATTATGGGCCTTGATCCAGCGTGCGGTTTCCGACGCATTGCCGGCCGTATCGAGTGCATCATGGCCGAGATCGACGCAGCATTGGAACAGGTCCGCGGTCGAGCGGGTGAGAAGACGAAGGTGATTGCCTGATGTGGCGGGATTGACGCCCGAGATCAGCAACCGCCGGCCGGCGCCGCTTACCAGAAGCTGGACGCCGAGATCGATGCGCTGATAGCCGCCCGTCAGCACGACGATGGCATCCGCCTTCGGATTCTCCGGTGGCCTCATCGAGGCGACGTGCTGGTAGAAAATCAGAAAGCCGAGTGCGAAAGTGGCGATTCCTGCAACAATGACGTAGCCGACGAGGCGGAGAAAATAGCGCGCAAGTCGCATGATCCGGCCACGGGGAATGTCCCGCCCGGAATTCATGTCTTCGCCCACTTCAATACCGTTAGCCATAATCTCATAGATTTTATTCAAACTTTTAGGCCGCAAACAGGCGTATCTAGTTGAATAAGCATATCCTATTTCACGCCTGATATTGATCGAGCCGACCGGGATCCGAGCGGATATGGTCGATCTCGTCAATCGTTCGCATCACGGTGAACCGTGCCGTCAATGTCGTCAATGCCGCAATCACAAGCATGGTCAGGAAAATTCCGAGATAGCCGGTCCAGTCGATGGTGAACGAGCCAAACAGCGCGGTCGCCTGGTCGCTTTCCGGTGTCGCGATCATCCGCGTCTGCCACCAGCCCGCACCGGCGAAGGAGAACGCCGCGAGAAATGCGCCGGTCAGCGACCCCTTGAGCGAAATCAGCAGGAAATGCTTCTGGAATTCTTCGGCGACGAACGAGGATTCGGCGCCGACGAAATGCAGCACTTCGACAATATGCCGGTTGCCGGCCAGGGCGCCCCGCGTGGCAAAGATCACCGTCAGCACCATCGCGAAGAACACGAGGCCAAGCACGCCGGAGCCGATGATGACGGTGGTGCGCGCCATGGAAACCAGCCGATCGACCCAGGTGCGGTGATCGTCGAGATAGGCCTGCGGGATCTTTTTACTAAGCTCGGCGCGCATCGCGGCGAAATCGGGCGGGTTCTGATCGTCGATGGTGACGATCACCAGCCGCGGCACCGGCAGTTCGTCGATATCGAGCCCTGTGCCCAGCCAGGGTTCGAGCAGGCGGGCCGTTGCCTCCTTACCGAGCACGGTGCCGGTCTTGGTGCCGACGAAGGAGAGCGCCAGTTCGCGCACCTGCAGCAGGGTCTTCTCCATGTCGATCTTGTCGTCCGGCTTGATCTGGATGGTGATTTCCCGCGAAATCTGGCTTTGCCACGATGCCGCGGTGGAACGGATCATGCTGACCGCGCCGATCGTCAGGCAGGCGAGAAACGACATGATGACCACAACAGCGAGCAGAGCCCGGCCCTGAACGCTCTGCTGTGGCACGATCGAAGCCGTTCGCCGCAGCGTGATCTCGCGGCGAGGCGCATTCTTCTCTCTCTTGCCGGCGGCATGGGTGTCAGTCATAGAGATCGAGCCGGCCGGAGGTCAGGATCATGCGGCGTGCTTCGACCTGGTCCATCAATGCAAGATCGTGGGTGGCAATGACCACGGCGGTGCCGATCCGGTTGAGCTCGCCGAAAAGCTTGAGGATGCGCTTTGCCATGGGAGGATCGACATTGCCGGTCGGCTCATCGGCCAGCAGCAGTTCCGGCTGGTCGATCAATGCGCGGGCAATGGCCACCCGCTGCTTTTCACCGCCGGACAGAACCGGCGGCAGGACATTGATGCGATCGCCAAGCCCCACCCATTTCAGCAGTTCCAGCACATCGCTGCGATAGCTTGCCTCCTCCTTGCCACGCACGCGCAGCGGCAGCGCCACGTTCTCATACGTGGTCAGATGGTCGAGCAGGCGGAAATCCTGGAAGACGATGCCAATCCGCCGCCGCAGCATCGGCAGTTCCATCTGCGGTATGGTGGAAATCTCGCGGCCGAACACCTTGATCAGCCCGCGCGTCGGCTTCAGCGACATGAACAGC
>JAQGJP010000057.1 GCA_028290545.1 Rhizobium sp.
TCGACAATTGTCCTTTGGTGGTCGACAAATCCGGTGTCTACTTCCGCCCCGAAGGGCACGAGCAATTCATATGCGGCGTTTCCCCCGACCCCGATCCGGACGATATGCCGCTCGAAGTTGATTACACGCAGTGGGAGGAAATCCTTTGGCCTATCCTGGCCTCACGCGTACCGGCGTTCGAGGCGATTAAGATGACGGGAGCATGGGCAGGTTACTACGAATTCAACACGTTCGATCATAACGGAATAATCGGCCCCCACAGTGTACTGGAAAACCTTGTCTTCGCGACCGGTTTCAGCGGTCATGGAATCATGCAGTCTCCTGGCGTTGGCCTGAGTGTCGCTGAAATCATCGATGACGGCAAAGCCAGTACCATCGATGTCTCTGCGCTGGGATGGGCGCGTGTGGAGAATCGTAATCCTATCATTGAACGAAATGTTATTTAGGCAAGGTCGCAAATCGATCGCAAAATGAGGAAAGCAAAATGCACCTAGAAAATAAAACAGCCGTCATCACTGGTGCGGCTCAGGGTATTGGAAAAGCCATTGGGGAGCGCCTGGTGGCCGAAGGTGCGCGGGTTTTTCTGTCGGATATCAACGAGGCCAGGCTGAAAGAAACCGCGCTTGCTTTAAACTGCCCCTACAAAGTTGCCGACGCGTCCAAGAAGGCCGAGGTCAAGGCACTCATATCCGCCGTGCTCGAGGCGTTCGGTCATCTGGATATTGTGGTAAACAACGCGGGTATCATTCACACCGCAGAATTGATCGACCTTGAAGAGGAAGATTTTGATCGCGTCCTTGCCGTCAATCTCAAATCAGCTTTTCTGATGACCCAGGAAGCGGCAAGGCATATGATCCCGCGAGCAACCGGCTCGATCATCAACATGTCGTCGGTCAACGCCCTCATCACGATCCCGAACCAGATTCCCTATGCCGTCTCCAAGGGTGCGCTCAACCAGTTGACAAAGGTTACAGCGATGGCGCTGTCAAAGCACAATATCCGCGTGAATGGTGTAGGACCCGGTACGATCGATACCGCGATCGCGGCAGCGGTCATACCGGATGCGGATGCCGAGCGCCGCGTGATGTCAAGAACGCCACTCGGGCGGAGAGGACAACCATCTGAAGTCGCAGGCGTCGTTGCTTTCCTCGCGAGCGAAGACGCATCCTACATCACCGGGCAGACCATCTATCCTGACGGTGGTCGACTTGGCCTGAACTACACGGTTTGAGATGGTGGACAAAGATCCTCGATAAGATTGCCCGAACAGCCCGACCGTGTGCATTCGCGCGGTCAGATCGGCCACCTGCAGCTATCCGCTGAGGTTCTCACGCCCCGCATTGCGGATAGTTTGCGTTCCACATGGCGTTGGTGAAGGGATTGGGTATGATTGCGTACTACCCCCATTCAGTACGGGGGTGAATTGCACCATACGATGCGCGCGATCGAAGTTCCTATATTGCGATAGCTGTGCGGCAACTCGGACGAGAAAAAGAACGACGATCCTGCGCCGAGCAGCAATGGTTTACCGTCGACAATGAGTTCCACAAAGCCTTCGATCACGAAACCGACTTCCTCGCCCGGATGGCTGAGCGTGCCGTTCGAGCCGCCTCCGGGCGGCACGACATGTAGATTGGCATTCAGCAACCGGCCGTCCGCGTAGGGGATCAGGCGCTCCAGAACAGTATAATCGGCGTGGTCACGCTTCGAGCCCAGCCCCATTACCTGTCTTTCTCCCTGCTGGTAGACGGTGACCGTCATCCGCTGCTCTTCGTTGAACAAGGCGGCAATCGACGTCCCGAGTACCTCCGCCAAGCGCGCGAGCATCTGCAGGCTCGGAGCCACCCGTCCGGTTTCAATCTTCGATAGCATGCTCTCCGAACAGCTAATTTTCGCAGCCACCGACCTGAGTGTCATTTTATGTAAGCGCCTGGCATGCCGCAATCTCCCACCAAGCGCGACATTTCCAATCTCTTTCTCGCTACCCTCGCTCAAATCCCCTCAACCTCGCCTTCAATTACAAGAAGATAGATAAAAAGTGAGCATTCCGCCCAAATTATATGCATTGCAACAATCTGCCTTAAAATTTGGCCTTTGCAATGGGGATTTTACAAAAATCACGTTGACAACGATTATTTGTTGCACTTAGTTCAAGTCCATTCAAGTTTTGCATTGGACCAGTTAAAGCGCAAAAGCAGAGGGAACAGCCATGTCGTCCGATACACGCAACACATCATTTCCGGTCATTTCGATGAACCGCCGGAACCTGCTTCTTTCCGGGGTCGCCCTGACCGCCACACTCGCCATGCCGATATTATCCGCTCATGCGCAGGAAGGCACCCCGGTCTCCGGCGGCGTACTGAAGCTCGCATTCACAGCCGACCCGGCGGGCTTCGATCCGGCAATGGGCCCGTCAGGCATGTCGCATGTGGTGATCGAACAGGTCTATTCGACGCTAATGTCGCTCGATCCGGATGCGAAGCCCTATCCGGATCTTGCCGAGAGCTACGATGTCAGCAAGGATGGGCTGGAATATACGTTCAACCTGCGCAAGGGCGTCAAGTTCCATAACGGCGACGAACTGACCGCGGAAGATGTCAAATTCACTTTCGACCGGCTGCGCAAGCCCGGCTCCGGCTATTCCTATGCTTCACAGGTAGAGACGATCAAGGACGTTACCGCGGTCGATCCACATACGGTCAAGTTCACGCTGAGCGTCCAGACCGGACCGTTCATGACCTATATGGCGTTTCCCGGTTCGTCGATCGTGCCGAAGAAGCTCGTCGAATCCGGCCACGACCTCAACGCCAAGCCGATCGGCAGCGGGCCGTTCAAGTTCGTGTCCTACCAGCCTCGCTCCATGGTCGTTTTCGAAAAGAACAAGGATTTCTACGAGACGGGCAAGCCATATGTCGACGGTCTGGAAATGCACCTGATCGCCGATGTGACCGCGCTCACCAACGCCGTTCTTTCGGGTACCGTCAATTTCTCCAACGAGATTCCGCCCAAGGATTGGCAGACGGTTCAGGCGACGCCGGGCATGGTCGGCAAGACGCTGGAAGGCTCGCGCTTCTACTGGCTTATCCCGAACAACAGCATCAAGCCGTTCGACAATGCGAAAGTTCGCCAGGCGATCGCACATGTGATCAATCGCGAGGCGATTGTCGCCGGGACTTTCTTCGGACAGGCGACGCCCATTCTGGGCGGCACCATCCCGGAATGGAATTGGGGCTATGCCGGTCTCAAGGTCTTCAACCCCAAGGGTGATGTTGAGAAGGCCAAGGCGCTGCTGGCCGAGGCCGGCCATCCCGACGGATTTGAGACCACCATGACCATGGTTTCCTCCTTCCCGGCGATGGTGGCGATGGCGCCGATCATCCAGGCCAATCTGGCCTCGATCGGCATCAAGGCGACGATCAGCACCATGGAAGTGCCCCGCTATTGGGACGAAATCTGGGGACCGAGCAAGTTCGACATCACCAGCATGTATTGGGTGAGCCCGCTTGCCGACCCCGACGATTTCGTTTTCAACAACTATGGCTGTGGCACGCCGATCAATGTGCAGAAGAGCTGCTCGCCTGGTATGGATGCCATTCTGAAACAGGCGAAGAGCGCGCCAACAGTCGACGAGCGCAAGGCGGAGTACGTCAAACAGCAGACACTGTCGCTTGAAGAGATGCCGATCGTTCCGCTCGTCAATGCCTGGCTTTTGATCGCCCATACCGACAAGCTCAAGAACTACAAGCCGATGCGCAGCGGTTTCCTCAAAACCTTGAAGGATGCATGGCTCGAAGCCTGACGGTCTAGTGGGCAGGCACGCAATTGCCTGCCCGTACTCTCTGGCGGATTTCATTATTCATGATCAAACTTATTTCTACGCGATTTGCTGCTTTCGCGCTGACGCTCTTCGGTTCATCGCTCATCCTTTTCCTGGCCATCCAGGTTCTGCCGGGCTCAGCTGCCCGATCGGCATTGGGCGTGGACGCGACACCGCAGGCGATCGCCCGCTTCGAGGCGCAGCGCGGGCTCGACCGACCATTGGTCGTGCAATATGCGGAATGGTTGCGCAAAACCGCCAGCGGCGACTTCGGCGTCAGCTTCCAGAACAGCGTTTCGGTGGGACCCGAACTTCTCAAGCGCCTGCCGGTAACACTCGAGCTTGCCGTACTTGCCTTTGCGCTTGCCAATCTCATCGCTATTCCGTGCGGCATCGCCGCCGCCGCGCGCCACCAGCGGCAGGCCGACAAGGCGGTGGGACTGTTCGCCACACTTCTTGGCGCGGTGCCGAACTTCTGGTTGGCCACCCTTCTCGTCATGCTCTTCACGCTCAAGCTGCGCTGGTTGCCGCCGGGTGGCTACACCCCCTTTACGGTCGATCCACTCCTCAATCTGAAGCAGATGGCGATGCCCGTTCTATCGCTCGGCCTCGTCTCATCGGCTCTGTTGACCCGCATCATGCGATCCTCAATGATCGAAGTCCTGTCCAGCGACTATATCCGCACGGCCACCGCCAAAGGCGCGCGCGAAGACGTCGTTCTGCGCCGGCATGCCTTTCGGAACAGTCTCATCCCCTATCTCAACGTGGCGGCCGTCGAATTCGGCTTCATGTTCGGATCCGTGGTGGTGATTGAGGATATTTTCCTGCTCCCCGGTATCGGCTCGCTGGTCCTTGTCGGGATCATCAACCGGGACTATCCGGTGCTGCTCGCCTCCGCCCTGACGATCACCCTTTTCGTTCTCGTTATCAACCTGATCGTCGATCTGGTGGTCGGCATTCTCGACCCCCGGCTGGTCAAGGGAGGCAGCCTGTGATGGCAACGCTGGAAGACTTCGATTGGCGACGTTGGCGCCTGGTCATCACGGGTTGCGTCATCATCGGCACAATCCTTGCAGCCGCAATTCTCGCGCAAGTGATAACACCCTACTCCCCTTACGATCTCGACGTCACGATGATGCTCCAGGGACCGAGCCCCGCTCACTGGCTCGGCACCGACGAGCTCGGGCGCGACACGCTTTCGCGGACGATCTACGCCGCACGGATTTCCATGGAAGTCGCCTTCATCGCCGCCGGCGTGGGGCTCCTCTTCGGCACGCTGATCGGGGGTGTCGCTGCCTATTTCGGCGGCTGGGTAGATCTTGTGCTGATGCGTCTTATGGAACTGCTCTTTTCCTTTCCCGCCATTCTGTTGGCGGTTGTCCTGATGGCGAGTCTCGGCACGTCGATCTTCAATGCGATGATTGCGATCGGCATCGTTTTCATTCCCGGATTTTCACGTCTTGCCCGGGCTGCGACAGAAGTGGTTCTGCGGGAACAGTATGTCGAGGCGGCGCGTGCAATCGGCATGAGCCATGCGCGCATTCTTTTGAGGGAAATCCTTCCCAATATTCTCGCACCCTTGCTCGTCGAGGCCGCTGTCGCTTTCTCCTATGCGATCCTTCTTGAGTCGGCGCTTTCTTTCCTCGGCCTCGGGGCGCAACCGCCGGAGCCTTCCTGGGGCAATATGCTCAATACTGGACGAGGCTTCATGTCCCAGGCGCCCTGGCTCAGCATCGTCCCCGGAATGGCGATTTTCCTGTGTGTCCTCGGCTTCAACTTCATCGGTGACGGCCTTCGTGACGTCCTAGATCCACATTTGAAGGACTGACATGAGCTCTGAGCGCAAACATGCCCGCACCGATCGGCGCCCCACACTGTCCATCCGTGGTCTTTCCATCGCCTTCGCGCGCCGCCAGGTCGAGACCACGGTTGTCAAGGATGTTCGGCTCGACGTCTGGCCGGGCGAGATCGTCGGCGTGATCGGAGAATCGGGCAGCGGCAAGACGCTCACGGCGCTGAGCGCGCTTCGCATGCTGCCCAAGCACGCACGGATCACAGCTGGCGGCATTCGTCTCGGCGACACCGAGCTGCTTGCACTGAGCCAAGGTGAGATGCGCGCGTTGCGGGGTGATCGCATCGCCTTCATCCCCCAGGACGCGATGCAGTCGCTCAATCCGACCATGCGGATAGGACGCCAGGTCGGCGAACCTCTCGAATTGCATCGGGGATTCACCCTCGCCCGAGCGAGAGACGCGGCAATCCGTCTTTTGGAGTCGGTCCATATCCGCAATGCCGAGCAGAGGGCAAAGGCCTTTCCCCACCAGTTTTCCGGCGGCATGCAGCAGCGGGCGATGATCGCCATGGGACTTGCCCTCGACCCGGAACTCATCATTGCCGACGAGCCCACGACGGCGCTCGACGTCACTGTGCAGGCGCAGGTGCTCAAGCTCATCAAGGAAATTCGCGACGAGCACCAGGCCGCTGTACTCTTCATCACACACGATCTTGGCGTCGTCGCCCAACTTTGCGACTGGGTCTATGTGATGCAGAACGGCGCGGTGGTGGAGAGCGGGTCCGTGGAACAGATCTTCACCCGTCCGAAGGACGACTATACCAGAATGCTGCTTGCAGCGACGCCCAGCCTTCATGCCCCTTCCAGATCCGGAGCGGTGACATGAGCGGCGCGGCCATCACACTTTCCAAGCTTGGCAAGAGTTTCGAGCAGAAGCGCATCTTCGGAGGATCGACCGCCTTCCACGCCGTGCGGGATGTCTCCCTTTCGGTGGCACCCGGCCGCACACTCGGCATTGTCGGCGAATCCGGTTCCGGAAAATCGACCTTGCTGAGGATGGTCCTGCGCCTTATCGCTCCAACGGCCGGCACGGTCGAAATCGACGGCGAGGATATCTGGGCGCTTGCGAGCCGCGACCTGAAGGGACTGCGTCGCAAGGTGCAGCCGATCTTCCAGAACCCGAGCTCCTCCTTCAATCCTCGCCAGACGATCGGTGCGATCCTCACCGCACCGCTGGAAGTGCACGGTATCGGCGACCGCAAAAGCCGCCGCGACAAAGCGGTCGAACTTCTTGAACGGGTGGGGCTGATGGCCGCCCATGCCGAACGCCTGCCGCACCAGCTTTCCGGAGGGCAGAAGCAGAGGGTCGCGATTGCCCGAGCCGTCATTCTCGAACCGCGGATCGTTCTTGCGGACGAACCGACCTCGGCGCTTGACGTCTCTGTTCAGGCGCAGGTTCTCGATCTCTTCCAAGAGATTAAATCCGCCATGGGACTGACCTCTGTTTTCGTGAGCCACAATCTCGCAGTCATACGCCAGGTCAGCGACGAGGTCGCCGTCATGCGCCTTGGCGAGGTCGTGGAATATGGGCCGGTGGAACAGATCTTTGCCGCCCCGCAACACGATTACACCCGCGCACTGATCGCAGCGGTTCCCGATCACGCGCATTTATTCACCACTTCCAAGCCTGAAGATCCAAGGAGCGACAAATGACCTTTTCGATTTCTGCGCGCTGCCCGCGCACCGGGATGCTTGGTGTTGCGGTTTCCACCGCCGTGCCGGCGGTTGGTAGCATCTGCCCTTTCATCAAGCCCGGTGCGGGTGCTATTTCCACACAATCCTGGGTCAATCCCTACCTTGGAATAGACGGACTCGTCCTGCTCGAGGAAGGCGTTGGCGCACAGGACACGCTCGACCGCTTGCTTGCGGAGGATCCCGGACGCGACGTTCGCCAGATCGGGATTGTCGATTCAAAGGGCGATGCTGCCGCCTTTACCGGTTCGGCTTGCGTCGACTGGGCCGGTCATATCATTGGCGAAGGCTTCAGCGTTCAAGGCAATATGCTGGTTAGCGCCGCGACAATCGACAAGATGGCGCTTGCAGCGGAACGCAGCGTGCCGCTCAGCCTTCCCGAGCGGCTAATGCTGGTGCTGGAGGCTGGACAAGCCGCGGGCGGCGACAAGCGCGGCAGGCAGTCGGCGGCACTCAAGGTCTACAATATTGAAGAATTTCCATGGCTCGACCTTCGGGTCGATGAACACCGCAATCCGGTCGGAGAATTGCGACGGGTCTTCGAAATCGCGCTCAAGCAATTGCTGCCTTTCGTGGAGGGCATGCCGTCGCGACGGGATCCGCTCGGCGGCATTCCGCCCGAGGTCACGGAGATGATCATGACGCCGCCGCCCTACCGGCCCGGCGGCAGCGGCTCGCTCTGAACCAATCCTTCCGAAACAACCAGCGGCGCGGGGAGCGCCCTGCTCCCTGCCAAAGGACCTTACAATGCCTACCCATTCCAGCCGCGAGATTCTCGCCGATCTTGTCGCGTTCGACACGACCACCCGCAACTCCAATCTCGACCTCATCGCCTATATCGAGGCCTATCTCGCGCAGTTCGGCATCCCCTCGCGCCGAATTCCGAACGAAGAAGGCGACAAGGCCAGCCTCTGGGTGACCATCGGCCCGGAAGGCGATGGCGGCATCATCCTCAACGGGCATACCGATTGTGTGCCGGTCGACGGCCAACACTGGACGACCTCCCCTTTCACCCTGACCGAGCGCGACGGGCGGCTTTACGGACGGGGGTCATGCGACATGAAGGGGTTCCTTGCCTGCGTTCTGGCCGCCGTTCCCAAAATGCTGGCCGCGCCGCTCGCTCGGCCCATTCATTTCGCCTTTTCGCATGACGAGGAGATCGGCTGCCAGGGCGTGCGCGGCATGCTGGCCGAAATCGCGCGCGACGGCCCGAAAGCCGAAGCCTGCATCGTCGGCGAACCGACCTCGATGCAGACCGTCGTCGGCCACAAGGGCGGCCGGTCCTACCGCTGCGGCCTCGACGGCCTCTCCGTTCACTCAAGCCTTGCGCCCCATGGCGTCAACGCCATCGAATATGCGGCGGCACTGATCACCTTCATCCGCTCCGTCGCCGACACGCTGGCCCTCAGCGCGCAGGACGCGGATTTCGACCTGCCGCATTCGACCATTTCCGTCGGATTGATCGAGGGCGGCACGGCCATCAACATCGTGCCGGACAAATGCAGCTTCGTCTTCGAATTTCGGAACCTGATCGAGGTCGATCAGGAGGAAATCTACCAGGCGATCCTGAGCCATGCCATCGACACGCTGCTCCCCCGCATGCGCGCCGTTCATCCAGAGGCAGACATTCGCTTCGAACCGATCTATGCCTATCCGGCGCATGCGATTACGCCCGACCATCCCTTCGTCACGCGGATCAAGGCACTCCTCGGACGCAACAGCCACAGCAAGGTCGCCTATGGCGCCGAGGCTGGGTTGTTTCTCAGCGAACTCGGCCTGCCGACTGTGCTCTGCGGCCCCGGCGCCATCGCCATGGCCCATCGGCCCGACGAATATGTCGAACTTTCGCAACTCGACACCTGTGACGTCTTTCTGGAGAAAGTCATCGAAAGGCAAAGGCAAGGAGCCTCGTTCTTCCGCTGAGTTTCCAATCGTATGGTCCGGTTAAAGCCACAGCACCTCACCTTTGAGGTGACTGGGTCGGTGAGTGCGAACGAAAATAGAAGGGAGTCCGCGGCAGTCAATATTGCTCGATCCACTGTCAGGCTCTGCTGCGCAACAACGGCATCCTCATCTCCATGTCGGGAAAGGGAAATTGCAGCGATTGCCACGGTCGAAACCTTCTTCAAGACGCTGAAGTCAGAGATGGTCTGAAAATGCCTCTCTACTTTTCCGAAGCAAGACCAACCTGCTGTGGGCCTATGCCGCAAAGTCCCAAATCAAAGCTGCGGCTTGACGCCACCGATTGCAAGGGGCCTGCCGGATGCGCTGATTGGATGTGCAAAGTGGAACTAAGGCTAGCGGGCAGATGTGACGAGTAACTCATGTGACCGAAACCAGCCTTGGAACTCCCCAGCCGCAATTTCGGCATACTTTTTCACCTGCCTCAATGCCAGCTTGTCGATCCGGAAATCTGTCCGGCAGGGCCGTCACGGCACCGCGAAAAATTACAACAATTTCCCGGGTGAGGACATCCCAGAGAATTTGCATTCCATGCTCATATTCCATCGAAACTCTCCTTTATCTGCAGACAAAATACCCCGTCGGCAAGGAAGTCGGTGATATGTCCCAATTGCGCGCGTGCGCGACCAGCGGGAGATCAGCCGGCGGAAGTAACGTTGACCCCTCCGTTACAATGCGCCCGGTGCCCTGAGGGGATGTGCACCGGGCGCGTATGCTGACCTGCGGCTGGGAGAACAAGGGCCGATGGTCGCAGCAAGGCTGTCCTAGGGGATTTGGACTGCACTTGCTAAAGCCCATACTAATATTCATGGCAAGATCGTCAAAAACTAATATTGCATCGCGGCATGTCGTGAATGCATGAGTGGGGTATACACGATTGCCTCGGACGTGACGCCGGAAATAAGCCCAGCTTCACCTCACCGGCCATGGCAACGCTTCGGTCATCAGTCCTACCCTGTCAGACGCCGAGCTTTGGCTCAACATCAAGGGCATCCGAATCCAAAGCGACGGCCAAAAAACCGGGCTCAGCTTGATCGAGGTGCTGGTTGCGTTCACGATCCTTGCGCTGTTGACGATCGCCATCCAGCGTGGGGTCACGGCCGCAGCACGATTAATCGATGGGTTCGGTCCTAGCTGTAGGTTTCGACCGGGATAGCGCAGGCAGCAAGGTTGCAGGGCAAAGCTCGATCGTATTTCCGGCGTCCGGCTTTTGCCGATTGCAGCAAGATCATCTGCGCCCAATGTAGAGTGACGAACGACCTCTTCCTCGTTTTCGGGGAGAGCCTGGAGCGCTTCACGCTGTTTCTTCGTCATAGATGTCCGGGTGGCATCACGAATCCTTTCAAAAACCACTTGCAATACAGAACAATTTTGAAAGAGGATTATGAAAGGCAGAAACAGGGCGGGATCGGCGGACGCCGCAGAAAGCTGAAAGTGAAGAAGCGGCTGGAAATCGTTGAAAGCGTCTTGTCCGGACGCAAATCCGCGGCCGAAATGACGCGTCTGTACGAAGTGAGCCAACCGACGGTATCGAGAATCATTGCAGAACATCGGCAACGAACGGGGAAAGACCATGCCTGCCAGCCATGACCTCAAAGGTCTGATGAAGTTCCTCGCTCGCGATGAGTGGCGCGACTGCTTCGAAGAGGTTTTCGACGATCACTTCGTACCGGTCCTCGATGCCGGCGACATGGAGTTCGACGAACTTGCCGAAATACTCGGCGATGATTGGGCCATGACGCTTTGGGGCTGCGCTTTCGAGGATTTCCTGACCCAGGATTTCGACGTCGAGGGTGGCAATATCGTCGATGAATATCTCAAGCGGCGGGGCTGGAAGGAAGGCGCGCAATCGAAGGCATACATGAAAGCGTTACGCTCCTCCGTCATGAGCCTCTACGAAGTCAGCGATGTCGTGCCGGGGAAATCGCTGATGGCGCGCGATATCATTCGCGGCGGAGACCCGATGCCGGTGAGTGAGGGAACCGCCACGAAGACGCTGAAACAATGGGATCGCGTGGCGGTGCGGATCGTGCCCGTGCTGGGCAAGAATGTCTTCGCCGGCGGCTTGTTGCCCTTCACGCTACAGGCGTCGGAAAACCTGTTCGATGGCTTGCGCGCCATCTTCGGAAAGAGGAATTCGAAAAAACTGCCGGTTCCAACCGACACGGAGTTGCAAGCAACAGCGTCGGTGTTCACCCTGTCATGGCTGTTCGACACGCTGGATCGCGCCATGGGTACGGATTTACCGGCTTTGCAGAACTCGGACGGCGACGAGATCGTCTTCCATGATGTCCGTTTTCCCTTGGCGTCCGGCGTGACGCAGAAAGACGTGGCTGTCCGGCTTAATGACATACCGGGACTGAGCCAGGAAAACGCGAAGTTCTGGAACTGGCTGGAAGATAAGCCGAAAGGTCGCAGCAAAGCAAAACAGGCCGAAGGACTTTCGCTCGACACCACGATGGATAATGGCTTTCGCGTTCTGGGCAATGTCGAGCTGAAGGGCCGCTTCCTGCATCTTTCGGCCAACTCGGCCGCCCGCGCACGGAGGGGGACGGCCATCATGCAAGAGGCCCTCGGTGATCTGGTCCGTATGCCGCTCACCGAAATCCGCACTGTCGAGCAGATGATGGCCGATCGGCCCGCAAGAGATGCAGAACCGACCGATTCCGATCTGCCGCTGGAAATCGCCGAGCAGATCGTTCACCAGTTCATGGACCGGCAATACCGAGAGACGCTCGACCAGCCAGTCGGGATGCTCGGAAACAAAACGCCTCGCCAGGCCGTCAACACTGCCAGCGGCCGGAAAAAAGTCGCCGAATGGCTCAAATATCTTGAAAACCAGTCTGCCAGACAGCCGAGCCCGGACGACCCCATGGCCACTTACAACTTCCAGTGGATGTGGGAGGAACTCGGCATAAAAGACCTCCGAGGATAATCTACCGGTGCCGTACAACACGGCGGTTTCTGGCGATGTTTTCACGCTGCCGGTCACAATCACCCCCTGCCCTTCGCCATTGTGAACGAGCCAGCGGTTGCGCTTGCAATCATCGATCGCCATCAGAACTTCTTCACGCTCCAACCTGCTTTACGCGCGTCCTCCATAGTGTTTCTGATGATGTCGGTTTCTCCTGCATCGAAACTCTTCTCTGAACCTCCGGTCACTCTGAGCCTCAAGAATTTTGTGCCGCAAAGGTCAACGCGAACAAGCGCAAATAGCTGTTGGCCTTCGGGTGAGCGGCTAAACCACCGTTCCGCGACGACGTCTTTGAAAAATGCACTCTAGCGACATGGAATGCGGCGTCTTAGAAATCGATAACGGAGAGGGGCGTTGAAGCCGTTCATCGAAAGTCACTCGATATGGCTCTTTCCCTGACGCCAGCGATCTCCTGCACCAGCTTTCGAAGCAAGGCGGTGCAATAATCGTTCGGTTCCCGGGGAGCGATGACGAACGAACCTGGCCCGCCGATGATGTTTTCCCTGAAATAACCGGGGAGATCCTCGGGTTCGTGGCGGGGGTCCGCGGGCGGTAGCACAATCGCATTGATCACATGTCCGCGACCGAGCGCGCGGCCGCGGCTCACGGCCACGGGCACGCCGTCATTGTTGGTGCCGTTCGAAGAGATATCGATGACCTTGCGGCTGGCATCGGCCGGAAACCCGTCGAGCAACAGGTTGCCGACATCAATCGCATAAGAGATCGAGGTAAGGCGATGGGCATGGCGGCTAACGCCTGCAAATCCCCTCTTCACAATGATCCTGGCAGCCTCGGCGGCCTGATTGCCATCGCATATGATTGTCCACGGCAATATCTTCCGCACGCTGCCCTGGCCCGACCACTCTATATAAGCGATGGCGATGCAGCCGCGCGGCCCGCTTTTGATCGCATTGAGCACCCGCTTGGACCTGAGCGCCCGAGCATGGCCGTCCCTCTGGCGGAGCGCATTTTCGCGATCGATCGAGAAGGACGTGTCGATCGAGAACACGATCGCGACATCGACGTCTCGCATGGAGTCTGAGGCGGCGTATGATACCGTGAAAGGAAGAATGCACGTGGCCGCCGCGGCTATAGCAAAAAAGCGCCGCCGATTGATCCAATTGATCACGCTTATCCCCCCTGAGATCGTATAGTCCGCCATCGCCTGTGCGATTCTTGAGAAACGTCAATAATATCAAGCATCGTGTTGATATTACTGTAGCTTACCCCTCAAATGCGGCCCACTGTCAAAGTCGAAAGATGCTTTCTTGGATTCATTGGCTACTATGTAGCGCTGTTACACTGCCTAGTTTGCCATCTTCACTACCAACGCGCAACAAAAAATGCCCCTCCTGGGAATTCTACTGCCTTTCGTTGTAATGATTTCGTGCCAGTGCACTGTCGATAAGGGCAACGCGTTGGCGGGCCGGGCTTCTTCATGGCCATCTCTGCTCCCCGGCTGGAATGCCGGTTGGCCGGCGTGCGGCCTCATCGGCTTTGCAGCCTGAATCTTGCCATCGAGCTTCTCGATACGCGTCGTTTGGATCTCAATCTGAAACGGATCCGCAATGTTACCGGCTCGATGCTGGAAGAGGCTTCGGATGCGCATTTCGACCCTTGGCGGCATATTGGGCGAAACGCTCTCCATGAATGCTGACGGGGATGGAGCACAGCCTCAGCTCGATCTCGGTTTAGCGGGAATATCGCCTCCCAGAAACGAAAAAGCCTGCCGCGGGAGGAGGTGCGGCAGGCTTTCTGAAAGAACGGAACAGCGACTGGGAGGAGGGATGCCGTTGTTCCACCAGACGTCCCTGGGAGGAGGAGTGGGCCGTCTGAGATACGAAGCTCTGCGGGAGGAGATGCATCGCTTCGATAGAGTTCATCTATCGCGGATCTTGCCGTTTTCAAAGGTGTTATGTTGCAGTGCAGCTATGTGCGATGCGCATTGCGAAATCACGCTGCACGGCGCCCGGCGGAAGCATTGCCAAACGAGGAGGCAGCAACGCCCGCTCCGGCGAGGCGGGCGTTTGCAAATTCTCTGTAGAAATGTCGCTGTTATTAGTTAGCGAGCGACCGAGCAGCGATGCAGAACGTCTTCGGCAACGATAAATCGTCGCGCGCATCCCATCGCGATCGAGGCCCCGATGGTCGCTTATGCAGTCCACGCATAATTCTATGCGATTCTCGCAATCTAGTTCTGGCGCTGCACGCATGCTACGTCATGTGCGACGGGCTCGTCGAAACGGGTCTCCGACTTCAATTTAAAAGGAGCTTTCAATGGTCACAAAGGCCTACGGCGCATTCAAATGCGACAATCCCCTCGAACCGATGGACATCGCGCGTCGGGCACCCGGTGCAAGGGACGTCCAGATCGAGATCGCCTATTGCGGTGTCTGCCACTCCGATCTCCATACCGTCCGATCGGAATGGGAGGGCACGATCTTCCCTTGCGTGCCTGGGCACGAAATTGTCGGCCATGTCTCCGCCGTCGGTGCCAGCGTGACGAAATTCAAGGTCGGCGATACCGCCGGGGTCGGCTGCATGGTCGACAGCTGCCAACGTTGCCCTGCCTGCGCGGAAGGACTTGAGCAATACTGCGAGAACGGCTTCACCGGGACCTATAATTTCCCGACAGCGGACGAACCGGGCCATACGCTCGGGGGCTACTCGCAGCGCATCACCGTCGACGAGAAGTTCGTGCTGAGAATTTCGCATCCCGCCGAGCAGCTCGCCGCTGTCGCGCCACTCCTCTGCGCAGGGATCACGACCTATTCGCCCCTCCGCCACTGGCGAGTAGGCCCGGGAATGAAAGTCGGCATCGTCGGCATTGGCGGCCTCGGCCATATGGGTATCAAGCTGGCCCACGCCATGGGTGCCAATACGGTCGCCTTCACAACGTCGGAGTCCAAACGAGACGATGCCCGAGCGCTAGGAGCCGATGACGTCGTCGTATCCCGAAACGTTGACGAAATGGCGGCACATGCCAACTCCTTCGATTTCATTCTCAATACCGTCGCCGCCAGCCACGATCTCGACGCCTTCACGAACCTGCTGAAACGCGACGGCACCATGACTCTTGTCGGTGTTCCGGAAAACCGTCACCCGTCGCCGAACTTTGCGAGCCTGATCTTCCGCCGCAAATCAATCGCGGGTTCACTGATCGGAGGGATCGCGGAGACCCAAGAGATGCTGGATTTCTGCGCCGAGAAGGGCATCGTCTCGGACATCGAGATAATCGATATCAAACAAATTGACGCCGCCTTCGAACGTATGCAGAGAAGCGACGTCAAATATCGCTTCGTCATCGACAATGCGTCGTTGAGCCAATGACCTAACGACGGCGCGAGCGGAAATGTATTTCCGCCCGCGCCGGAAGGAACGTTTGACACAACTGCGGTGACAGCCTTACCCAGCCGGAAGCCACCATCCACCTGCAGCGTTCGACCGACAATCATACTGGCTCCGTCGCTGCACAAGACGAATACAGCCGGGGCGATCTCTTCCGTCCTCCCTAATCGACCGGTGGGCTGGACGCGCAGCATTTCCATCACGAGATCGGGGTTCCAGCTTTTCGTGACGAAGCCACCCATAGACGCAACGCCCACCTCCCCTTTCGATGACTGCTGCAATCTGCTCCGTCTCATGGAGGGGTCGGAACAAGAAATGTTTCCGGCGACACGCTGAGGGAGAACGGACAGAAACACCAAAACTGCATTGGGCCTCGTCCTCGATCGCGTTTGAGGTCCCCGATGCCTGCGACATCCGACAGAGAACCCATGTTCAGTCCCTGTAGGAGATTTCCATGCTTAAACCTGTTCTATCCGCATTGCTGCTTGCCCGACCCAATTTGGATGACTTTGCAGAGTACCCGTCAATACTGCGTCAATTTAGGCCAGACTGGCACGGTCGCCTGTAGAGTGCTGGCTTGCGCGTTATGAGCGGAAGACATTGTTCATGACGAACCTGTAGCGCTCGGGGCGGACATAGAAGGTCGACCGTTCGGCTGGAATGTTGTCGATAAACCAGGACGTCCGCTCCATAACGAGAAGTGCGGCACCATTCGGAATTTTCAGCAACGCTTCGAGGTCGGGATCGGCGTTCTGGGCGCCGATGGTGACATGGGCGCGTTCGACCTCGACCCCGGCAAGCGCCGAGACGATCGCGTAGGTCGGGCGGCTTTCCATTTCCTCGCGCGAAAATTTTGCCAGAGATGCGGGCAGGAAGCTGCGCCCGAGGGCGATCGGCTCGTTGTCGACGAGATGAAGCCGCTCCAGGAACAGGCATGTCTCCCAGCCCGGACCAAGCGAGGCGGCGATCATCTCCGGCGTCTTCATGGGTTCCAAGGCAAGAATCAACATGCTGGCATTCAGCCCTTGCAGGACGAGGGATTCATGAAAGCTGCGCAGCGTATCGAGCTCATGCCGCACCTCCTTGCCGGCGACATAGGTGCCCTTGCCTTTGCGGCGCTCGATCAGCCTGCTCTTTGCAAGCTCCTCAAGCGCCAGTCTGACGGTCACGCGGCTGACGGCAAAGCGCGCGCCGATCTCCGCCTCGGACGGCAGCCGCCCAGACGGCTCGAAGCGGCCACCGGCGATTTCATCGCGCAGTCTCGCTGCGATCTGCCGGTAGAGCGAAGTGGCATTGTCCCTGACGATTGGCATTCAATAACTTCAATAATGTGCGCAGTTTCATCGTTCATACAGCTCATTTGTCGCCAAGCTCGATCCGGATGCCGATCTTCAGCTTTCCCAGATGCCGCCGGGCAATATGAACGCGGCCCTCGACACCGGCGTGGTCAATGCGGTTTTCGAATGGGAACCCTTCATCAGCCAATCGGTACTGCGCGGCACGGGCCGGGTGGTGTTCGACGTCAATGAGGCTCTGCCGCATTATCCCTGGTATGTCATTGCCGCCACGCGCAAGACGGTCAGCGCGCGGCCTGACGATATCGTCAGGCTGTTGCGCGCCCATCACAAGGCGATCGCCTTCCTGCACGATCATCCGGAAGAAGCCGACAAGATCATTGCAGAGGCTTTCAAGCTACAATCCGTCAAATCGGCAGAGGGCAAGATTGTGCCGGCCGAAGCAATCGTGGCGGAAGCGCGCAAGCGGCTCGGCTGGTCCGATGCCATCGAATGCAGCGACCGCGCCTTCATTCAGCGCCTGATGGATTATTCTCTGGCTCTAGGGTTTCTTTCGAAGCCGTTGAAAGCCGATGATGTCATCGATACCGGCCTTTGGGCGCGGGCAACCGGCGCGCAGAACTGAGAAGAACCGAGATGTCCGCATCGATCGCATGGCCGAAACCCTCCTGGAGCTGGGCATCGCTTCCGGCGCTGGGGATCGTCTGGTGCCTGGCCGCAAGCCAGGTACCGTCCTATGTCCTGCCGCAGCCCTGGGACGTGGCGTTCGAAGCCGGGCGCTGGATCCGATCCGGCGATCTGTGGCATCAGATGGTCGCCAGCCTGCTGCGCGAAATCGGCGGCTTTGCCGCCGCAACGGTTGGCGCGCTGGCGCTTGGAACGGGTGTAGCGCTCTCCACCCGATTTCGCGACTTCATAAGCCCGCTCAATAGCCTGTTCATGGCGATACCGCCGATTGCCAGGGCACCGCTGTCGATGATCTTTTTCGGCCTCGGTTATCTCTCAATTGCGGTGGTGATCTTCATCGCCGCGGTTTTCCCGATGGCGGCGACGATCCAGGAAGGTGTGCTTGCCATCCAGGGCGGCGAAGTGCGCGCCGCAAGAACATTGGGCGCCAGCAAGCTGCAGCTTTTGCGGCACATATATCTGCCGGCGTCGCTTCCTTTCGTCACCACCGCTCTGCGCATCGGTTTTTCTCAGGCATGGCGGGCACTGGTGGCGGCCGAGATGAACGGCGCTTCGCAGGGCATCGGATGGATGGTCGCAATGGGTGGCCAGACGGGCAATTCCAGCGAGGTGCTTCTCGGCGTTTCGCTGATCGGGCTTATCGCCTGGCTCATGGAGAGCCTGGCATTTCGACGTATCGAGCGCCGCTACGAAAGCTGGCGCGGACAGCAATGAGGTCAATATCCATGTTGATGAATTCGAGCGGCATGCCCGCAGCGGAAGGTTCCGTCGCGCCCGCCAATCTTTCTGCCTATATCAAATCCCTGCCCTTTCTCGGCCGGCTTTCCTGCGACCGCAAGGTGCTGACTGCCGGCGAATGGACCGAACTGACGCTGGTTTACGAGATCGGCGCGGTCGGACTTGCCGACGGCGCATGGCTGAAGCTCGCCTTCAAATTATATTCGGATTGGGCATTGTTCCAGACTTCCGATCCAGCCGGCGCCAATTACGTCTCGGCGGAATATCATGCCGGAGCCCTGTTTTCCGACCAGAGCCCGTCGACAGTCCGGGCACTCAAGGTCCGCTTTGATCAGAAGGGCCATGAACGTCCCTTCTAGAAGGCTGTGATCATCGACGTGATCGACGGCTATCTCCATCCGGGCGACCGCATCGTCATCCGGCTCGGCGACCGGCGGCAGGGCGGCGCGGGCACCCGCGTGCAAACCTTCGTCGAGAAGAATTTCCGCTTCCGCATGTTCATTGATCCACTCGGCAGTTCTAAATTCGCCGAAGTTCCCGGCGACTGCGCCCTGGATATCGTCCCCGGCGCGCCGCACGCGATCAAGCTGATCGCGCCGCGTCTGGCGGAACCCGGCCTGCCTGTGTCGTTGCTTGCCCGCATCGATGATATCTGGGGCAATACCTGCCGGGACTGGCAGATTGATGGGCACATTCTGCTGAGCGGCCCAAATGGCAGCACGAGCAAAGAAGCCCTGACATTCGCATCGGACGGCTGGACAGTGGCGCAACTGCCGCTGTCGCTCGCCGGAAGCGGCGAATGGCGGCTGCAGGCAAAAGTCGATGGCATTCCGGTAGAACCGGCGACGGCCTATGTCCAGATCGAGCCGCTCGAAAACGGATTGCGCGCCTTCTACGCCGACCTTCACGTCCATTCGGAGGATACGGTCGGTACAAATGACACCTATTACAACCTGAGCTATGGCCGCGACATCGCCGGCCTCGATATCGTCGGATATACCGTCAACGACTTCAACATCACCGAAGCCAAGTGGAACGAGGCGGTAGGACTGATTGGCGAATTGAACGAGCCCGGCCGCTTCGTCTGCTATCCCGGTACCGAATGGTGCGGCAATTCCGCCGCCGGCGGCGATCGCAACGTGGTTTTCCTGCGCGACGGCAAGCCCCGTTTCCCCTTCGACGAACAGGGCCGCTCCGTGCGTTCCTTCGAGTGGAACGAATTCACCGCCGGCACGATCACGCCCGTGCGCAGGAATTCGCGGGCATCCATGGCGAGAAAGCCGAGGCCGGCCTGCGCGCCGATTGTCTCGGCGACGACCAGGGCCAGCCAGGCCGTGGCCAGCGAAAAGCGCACACCCGTCAGGATGGATGGCATGGCGCCGGGCAGGACGATGCGCCGGATCAGTTCGACCTTCGTCAGGCCCTGGACCC
>JAQGJP010000054.1 GCA_028290545.1 Rhizobium sp.
TGCCGGTTTACCGGAGCACGAGTAGGCCCGAGAGAACAATTACAGCCGCCCCGATGATCGTGTACAGGTCGATTGTGGCCCCGAAAATGAAGTAGCTGAAGAGGCTGCCCCAAAACAGCTGGCTATATTGAAATGGCGCCACGATCGACGGCTGCCCCGTGCGGAAAGCCCGCACGAGCAACATATTTCCTGCGTACATGCAGACACCGCCAAGCATGAAGATTGCAACGGTTCGCCAAGACATCGAAACGAGGCTGTCGGACCACAATGCGGTCATCAGAGCCGAAACCGAGAGAATCACAAGCGGCGAGAACGCCAGCGCCAGGTCAGATTCGTCCAAGTGAGCGCGCTTCAGCATCAGAAGCGTAATCGCGAACAAAAACGCCGACCCGATTGCCGCAAAATGTCCTAACTCCAGGGGGCTGCTGGTGGGCCTCAACACGATGACGACGCCAACAAAGCCGAGAATGACGCCAATCGTGGCGAGCCACGAGAGGCGTTCTTTCAAAAAAAGAAACGCCAGGAGAGCTACGAAAATTGGCGCGAGGAAGGCGAGAACATACGCCTCGGTGAGCGGAATTTGCGAGAAGGCATAGAATATCAGTGCCGTCTCGGACGCTAGAATGACCGCTCGCGTGACCGTAAAAATCGGAAATCGCGGAACAAGCCTGGATGTCTTGCCAGTGACGATCGCCTGCAGGACGATGAAAGCGGCCGCCAACCCTGTTGATATGAAGGTCACTTGTGCCAGGGGGACTCCGTCGCTCAACAGCTTGATAATGGTGTCGGAGCCAGTGAAAACTGCATAGGAAGCAAGGGCTATCGTCGCAGCCTTCGCATTGTGATTGACGGTCTGCATTGAGGCGTAGGATCCTGAGTCAGCGTTTCAGTCGGGGCGGGTAATTGTGGAGATGGGTGGAGCGCGAACGCGCTGCCCGACAACCGGCATAGCAAGGCTCTCTTGATTTCACCACCAGATTCAAGTGGCCTGAAGATTAGTAAGGAGGATGAATTCCGAGATCCTTGAATTTTCGTGCTTGTTTCAGTTTCCGCCCAGTGCAAAGCTTCGTCGCCAATCGATTTGGGGGAACAGCAATGTCGATCCATGACGAATTGCAGGCGGTGATGACCAAGATGGCAGCTGTCTATCAGGTTGGCGATGCAGCCGGCTGTGCAGCGCTGTTCACCGAGAATGCCGAGGTCCATTCACCTTACGCGCCGCCAGCGGTCGGCCGCCGGGCGATCGAGGAGCTGCACCGCGAATGGACGAAGGAGATCATCGGCGAAAAGAGCATCACGGTATTGCAGGCCGCAGGAACGAGCGATGCCGCTTGGTGCCTTGCAAAATACTCCGAAGGCACTGACGTCGGTAACGGCACCTCATTGAACGTTTTCGAGCGACAGCCTGATGGCTCCTGGCTGATCCGCATGTGCAGTCTGAACAGCACGGACACCGCTACGACATAACGCAGAAGTGCTGCCAAGGGTCCTATCGGCCCGGCGACGTCGTGGACGGCCATGCCGAGGCGGTCAGAACGGGCGCGGTGAAGCCGCCGCACGAGCGGCGCGACGACAGGGCGTTGGTTTGTGACGTGAACACCGGCGAATTATTTATCGGCAAGGTTGAAGGGTGATATACTGCACTCCTGGAATCGCAGAAAAGGAGCAGTTCAAATTGACCGCCTATTTTGGGTGCGCCGATAAGCAAGGCGCCTACATTCTTTCAGATACCGCAGCCTGCGCGGACGACGGAATATTGCACGCCTTGACATCTAAAGTCCGCTGCAACGCGGGTCAAAATTTCGCTGTCGTCGGCGCTGGCGACCAGTGGCTATGTCTTAAGATCGCAGAGGTGCTTTGCTCGATAGCCGATGAAGTCGGAGACTCCGAGGTGGCTCCTAAAATGCTGCCAGACAAAGTGTCAGGATCAGGTACTCAGTTATTACGCCGACGATTTTTCATATTTTGGTGCCCAAGGCTGACGACCGGACGCGGACGTGGACGATCTCGATCTTCGTCGCGAGGGCTGACTACATCGGACTGGAATGATTGTTCTTCGGGATCTGGAGTGTCGTCGTCCGTTCCCGCTGCAAGCGTCTCTTCGTCGAATAACGCAGAATCAATAACGTCGATCTGCTGTTGAAGTGATATCACTTCCGTGACTTTGCCCAGAAAATAGCCGCCGACGGGATCAAGGGCCTCAGAGATCACTTTCCGTCGAGCTTCAACCATCGCATTGCGAAGCGTGCGGAGGTTATCGATATGCATGTTCTCGTCTGCCATTGGACACCTTACTACTGTGCGGTTGTGTTGAGACATTTCACGATCAAGATCCTACCGGCATAAGTCAAGACGCAAGCCGGCACCCATTGGCGAGGGTGAGCGTGGGAACTTGCTGGTGCCTCCGCTGTTTCCCCACAGTAAGGTAAAACGGAGACGGTCATGGACAATCAGCCAGCAGACATCAACGACCTTGATGGCATCATTGATCAGAGAATTACTTCCCTCGTTCGAGAACTGGAAGACGCCAACTGGCCAACTGAGGAAATCATTCTTGCGATGAACGATTTGATCAAGGTGCGATGGCTTGACCAGATCAACGCGCTTCACGAAGCTTCAAATTCCATTCCGAAGAATTTCGTTTCAGATGGCAACGAGGGATAGCGTGAGTTGGCTCATGCGCCCATGCGGGAGTTGAAGGTTCATTGTCCCTTGGCGAGTGTAGCCGCCATTAAGCCACCACATGCAAGAGGAGGTGGATTGCCGACTCGAGTGCCGGTTGGTGGAACTCATTCCTGAGATCGTCAATGATGAAGCTAGCAGCGGAAATAACTGCGCGCGCCCTGTGAATATCTGGGATAGCTGCGGGATGTGACTCGCAATGGACGGGAAGTTGGCGTGTTCTGAATTCCGAACTAAACGGGAGGATGAGCACTTGTCGGAACTGGCTGATCTATTAAGGCAGAAGGCAGAAATCGACGCTAAGATTGAGAAGGTCAAGGCAGCGGAGGTAGACAGGATGAAGCTTCAATTTTGCGAAATGGCAACACAGCTTCGTGAACTCAGCGCCTTGCCGTCGTCACTTGTAACTTTGTTCACTGACAAGGCAGGCACCTTTAATGCCTACAGGGTTCTGAAAGTCAAAAAGGCGTAGTTGAAAGCCGCAAATTAGAGGTCGATCCGGTGGACTTGGCTTACTATGCAAGAAACGCCGAAACGGCTCGGCGGGTTCGAGCGCGCATGCTCAAGACCGGCTTTACGCTGTTTGGGCAACGCATTTGGAATGAGCAGGAAGACTTTGCTTGCAAGCTATTTTTCCCTGACTATTTGGGCCTTCAGCAAATCCTCTATTCGCGCAGCTCAGCCGCGATCAAGGCTCATTGCAGGAAGCTTGGGCTTGTAAGGCCGCGTCATTCATGGACGCCACTTGAGAGACAAAAGCTACGGAAGCTTTATCCAACGGCCTCCAGAGAGGAAATCTGTCTGACGTTTCCTAATATCGATTGGGAAAATATCCAGGCGATGGCGCGTTACTACGGATATCGACGTAAGAAAAAGCCTTACAAAATCACCGGGGTCGTGGCGCTCGATCAGACGCGGGTGCAGTGCTATAATGAAAACGTCAATATGAGAGAGTTGGATGAAGAATGCCGCACCAAGCGGTACTTTCAGACACGCGGATATCGCAGCAAATATCCTGATTTCAAGGCGATCAATCGGGCCGTGAAGTGGTTTGGCGGTCAAATGGAAGTCCGTTGGGGATCAGAGTTCCAATAACGCAACCCCCGTTCTGCGATCATCTCTTTGCCCTTGAGTGCACACGCAAGCGATCACCCCGGCTAAGGGTGTGCTTGTGTATTTGAGCAAATCAGATAACTATGTCCGTGGGTGTGGAAACCCGGACTAGCGATAGGTTGAATGTCCCTTGGCGGGGATTCACCAACCGAAAACTGTTCCATCTGGAACGGAATGGACGTGCTTGGCGGCACGGCTCCAACTGGCTGATTATGGCCGGGGGCGAGCGTGCTGTCCAGTGGGGAAACTCATAAAAGCGTTCGACCTGTCTCGCTGGCAGGTTTCCACCCCCCGGCTGCAGGTCTGTCACCTGCAACGGAACCTGATTCTGTGGAAGGAAGAAGGCTCCCCGGCTGTGGAAGGCCGGTTCAACCAGCGAGTATGACAATGAAAGACCAACATGAATCGACCAGACGCGCTTTTCTGCGAAGCGCCTCAACCCTCGCATTGGGAGCTTACGTGCCTTCGGTGGCCGTGGGCTCAGAGCAAGTATCAAGGGAAACGCCGCAGGAACGATGCACCCGCCTCGCTCACGAATTGATGGCAGCTATCGGAAACCTGACAGCCTCACAGGCTATTGAAGACAGATTTCTTTCAGACGCGATCAACGGCGACAATCTTCGCTCGTTTACAATCAACATTCCTAGCCACCACGCTCATACGTTTTCGACCTTCATACTTATAGGTATGAAGAGAAAGCAGGGAGTGCGGTCATGACCCATTACCCAGCAATCGAGAGGCGCGACGGCACGCTGTTCTTTGCCGTGAATGAAACCGACCGTTTGGTTATCGCCATGTCGATCGAGCGCCTTATAGACGTTCTGGACGCCCTCGACGGCGACGAGAACCTTGAGCCAGATTTGGCCGGCTGGGATCATCGCGACGACCGCGAGGGTGCGGACGACAGCGACATGCCGGGCATCGGTGAGGGCGACAACGCTGACTACGAACCCATGCTTGGAGCGCCTGAGAGCATCCCGCAGCATCACTGGTACAAAACCTCAGAGTACGATGAATGTGAGGTTGAGAACGAGCACGGAGGCAATATCCTCGACGACCCGCACGATGACGAAGGGGAGGCCGAACCATTCCTCGGATGGTCGAGCCCGGAGAGCCGCGACAACCGTAGGCCGGACGACTGGTCTGAAATCGATGACAGTGGCGACAGCTGGCGCTCGTCATTTGATGGAAGTGGCAAAGATATCGCCGTAAAGCAGCTTCGCGACATCCACCGGCAGATGGCCGCAGGTCCAGATATCGTAGGCGAGCCCGGCTCGATGTTCCTGCGAGTGGTGAGGGCGTCATGAAGAGCCACGCCAAGACGACCTTCGCATCTGCCATCAGCACCTGCGCCGAGAAAGAGCGGAGCATCCGCATCTTGTTGCGCGTGACGGCTGAACTGCTGACCGAGATGCATGGGGAGCAATGGTGCGTCGATATCGACCACGCCAAGGGGTTTGTTCTGCTTCGGATCTCGCCGCAGTAAACTTCCCAATTCGCAGGGTTTAGGCCCGACTGCTACGGTGGTCGGGCATTTACATGTTCGAATTCAAAGCCTGCAGGCTCTCAAGGAAGGTGGATGCGCAGCGGGGTAAGACTCCAGTTGTTAAGTCTAAGTATTTGATTTTTAATCACAAATTTGAATTCACTGGTGCGGACGACGGGAATCGAACCCGTATAGCCAAAGGCTGAGGGATTTTAAGTCCCTTGCGTCTACCAATTCCGCCACGTCCGCTTGTTGTTCTGCGGTAGCCCAGCGGATGGATTCGATCAAGCGCAAAAGAAAAGGCGGCCTGCCCGTGAGCATGCCGCCTCGTTCGTCCGGAAAATCAGCGCCGTTACGCAGCCTGCTTGGCGGCAATCCTGGCAACATGGGCGCCCTGGTAGCGGGCCGCCTCGAGTTCGATTTCGGAAGGCTGGCGCGAGCCGTCGCCGCCGGTGATCGTGGAGGCGCCGTATGGCGAACTGCCCTTGATCTCGTCGACGCCCGTCTGTCCCTGGAAAGCATAGGGAAGGCCGACGACGATCATGCCCTGGTGCATCAGCGTTGTTATGAAGCCGAGGATGGTCGATTCCTGGCCACCATGCTGCGTCGCGGACGAGGTGAAGGCCGAGCCCACCTTGCCAACCAGGGAACCCTTGGCCCAGAGACCGCCGGTCTGGTCCCAGAAATTGCGCATCTGCGACGCCATCGTGCCGAAGCGGGTGCCGGCGCCGACGATGATCGCATCATATTGATCGAGTTCGTTCGGGTCGGCGATCGGAGCGGCCTGGTCCATCTTGTAGTAGGAAGCCGTGGCAACGTCATCCGGAACGAGTTCCTTGACGCGTTTGACCACGACTTCGGCGCCGGCAGATTTTGCGCCTTCAGCGACCGCATAGGCCATCTTTTCGATATGGCCATAGGCCGAATAATACAGAACCAGAACTTTTGCCATCGTGATGTCCCTTTGATGTTGCTTGGAGCGGATGCATTCGATGGAGAACTGTATATTCGAGGAACCGCCGCATGGCAGGATAGCAAATTGCGCCTGTAGTGTTCGCTAATTGTGAACAGTGACGCTTTGTTGAATAGCGATTTGATGACAAATAGCCGGCCTTGACAGTTCCGATGACGCGGATCACCTTGCCCGGAAAATCGCAAAGGAAGCACGGAATGGATAAAGTCAATACGGTCACCGCGGCGATGCTGGCGATCGGCGATGAACTTCTTTCGGGCCGGACGAAAGACAAGAATATCGGCTATCTCGCTGATATGTTGACCCTTTCGGGCATCGACCTCAAGGAAGTGCGGATCGTCGGCGACGAGCAGGGGGATATCGTGACCGCGCTCAATGCGTTGAGACAGCGCTATGACTATGTCTTTACCTCCGGCGGTATCGGGCCGACCCATGACGATATCACCGCGGACGCCATTGGCGCGGCCTTTGATCTGCCCGTGGTGCATGAGGAGAAAGCCATGCAACTGCTCGGCGCCATGTATGCGCGGCGCGGCATCGAGTTCAACGAGTCGCGGCAGCGCATGGCCCGCATGCCCCAGGGAAGCCGGCATGTCGACAATCCGGTTTCGACGGCGCCGGGCTTCAATATCGGTAATGTCTATGTGATGGCCGGCGTGCCGAACATCTTCCAGGCGATGCTCGATAATGTGCTGCCGGAACTGCGGACGGGTGCGAAGATGCTGTCGCGTACCGTCAAATGCCTGTTTGGGGAAGGGGATATCGGCGTGCCCCTGGGCGCGGTGCAAAAGGCTCACCCCGAGACGGTGATCGGCTCCTACCCGAAATTCGATGGCCAATCCTTTTCGACCGATCTTGTGATCCGGGCGCGGGATGAGGGCGTGCTCGATGCCGCGGAAGCGGCCGTTCGGGCGATGCTGGACCGCGTCGCCGAACAGAAGAACAACGGCAGCGCAACAAGCGGCCAGAACTGAACGCGATTGAACCAGGCAAGGTCCAGCGCGTTTATATCTATATTTTATAAATGAAATTTACGCCTGACCGAATGGAGGTTACCATGCCTATCAAGACCATCGCCGTCGTTCTCACTGACCCCGACACCGCAAAGATTGTCATCGATTCCGCTATTTGCCTTGCCCAATCGCATGAGGCCCATTTGATCGGGCTGCATGCCGAGGCTATCGATCCGCCGCCGGTGATGTCACCGTTCGACCTTCCGGATGCCTCCGTGATTGCCACGCTCTATGAAGTGGCCGCTGAACGCAGCAAGGGCATCGAAGGGCTGTTCACCGAGCTTACGGCACGCGCTGGCATATCCTCCGGCTGGCGGACGGTTCGCGGCACCAGCGGCCTTGCGTCGCATGGGGTGGTCGAAAGCTGCCGCGCAGCCGATCTGATCGTCGCTTCGCAACCGGCGGCCGGCCGGGTCGGCGAGCTCGACGACGTGCTGTTTGAAAGCGGACGCCCGGTGCTGTTCATTCCCTGGATCGCGCGCGACTGCAAGCCCTTCACCCGCATTCTGGTTGCCTGGGACGGTTCGCGCGAATCGACCCGGGCGATCTTCGATTCAACCTCGCTGCTGAGGGCTGCCGCTGAAGTCGAGATTTTCTCGATCGATGCGCAGGATACCAAATCGCAGACGGCGGCGCTGACCGGCGCCGATATCGCAGCGACGCTTGCCCGGCGAGGACTGGTGGTCAACATCAATTCGCAGGAATCGGCGCGACTGCCGGTGGCCGCCGTCATTGAAAACCGCTGCAGCGATTTTGCGGCCGATCTCCTCGTCATGGGTGCCTACAGTCATGCGCGTATTCGCGAACGGCTGTTTGGCGGCGTCACCCAGACATTGCTCGAATCGATGACCATACCGGTGCTGATGTCGCGCTGAACGGTCAATCAACTTTGTTCTGGACGGACACGGGCGCTTTATCATAATGGCGGCGGCAGAATCAGCCATGCCTCAAGCCATGTATAAGGAATTCGTGTTCCATGTCCCTTCCCGATAAAGCCTTTCCCGTTGCCTGGGATCAATTTCATCGTGATGCGCGGGCGCTGGCCTGGCGGCTTGCCGGTCTCAAGCAGGATTTCAAGGCAATCGTCTGCATCACCCGTGGCGGGCTGGTGCCGGCTGCCATCATTTCCCGTGAACTCAATATCCGGCTGATCGAGACGGTCTGCGTCGCCTCCTACCATGATTATGTCAATCAGGGCGAAATGACCGTGCTGAAGGGCATCACGCCATCGTTGTGCGAAAATGGCGGGGAGGGCGTGCTTGTCATCGATGACCTGACCGATACCGGCAAGACGGCGTCGCAAGTGCGCGCCATGCTGCCGAAGGCGCATTTCGCCGCCGTCTACGCCAAGCCCAAGGGCGTCCCCACTATCGATACATTCGTGACCGAGGTTTCGCAGGATACCTGGATCTACTTCCCGTGGGACATGGGCTTCACCTATCAGGAGCCGATCGCCAAGGATCATCGGGATTTGGTATAAGCCGTCCCCGTATTCGGCATATATCTAACTTGGAACGCCGCATTCCATGCGGCTTTTTTGTCTTGGACTGATTTTGTCGGATTTCCTGCGCGGTGCCCAGCAATTAAGTTCAAATTAACATGGGAATATTAGAACTGTTTTAATCGCGTCTGAAGGGTGGTGCTCCGTACCTAAGCATGCATGCCACGAGCGTGGTGTCCATGCGGGTGCAACATTTATTGTTGTTGGGAGTATTGAATTTGAACGCGTTTTCCAGATTGTCCCTGACCGCCAAGGTGGCTGTCGTGATTATCGGGGCCAATGCGGCGGCCCTGGCTGTCACGACCTGGCTTTCCTGGTCGGCCGATCTTGCTGCAAGCATGGGGCGAGCGGAGACGGAGTGGACGCAGGCGACACGGCAGATAGGGGTCACAACAGAGGGCGCCGTCAAGTGGAAGAAGGCTGCCGTCATTCAGGAGGCATACAAAATGTATCGGGACAATCCGGCTCTCGGATTGCGCTCCTTCGTCGCCCTCAATGGCAAGGGTGAACCCGCCGACAGTTGGGCCGACAAAACGGGCGACACCGGTCTTGCCCAGACCCGCATCAAAAGCCTGATCGACGGCAAGCCGGAACAGGCGGTGCTCGACAGTTCAATTCCCGGCCAGGTTCTTGTCGTCTCGCCACTCGGCCTTGACAAGAAGGGTGCTCGCATCGGCTATGTTGCGACCGCGTGGTCGACCGAAAAAGTTATCTCCGCCTCCCGTCTGCAGGCCGGCTTCTTTGCGGGCAAGCAGGCGCTGGTGATCGCATTCGTGATCGCCGCATTCTTCTTTGCCATGCGGCAGTTTGCAGGCAGGCCGCTGGCCGCGCTGGCAACCCGGATCACGCGTATCCGGGAGGGCGATCTCGATGCGCCTGTGCCCCATAGCACGCGCGGCGATGCGATCGGCGTCATTGCCCGGGCGCTGACAGGTTCGATCGAGTCGATCAGGGAAACGACGAGACAGGAGCATATCGCCCGCCAGCAGCAAGTGGCGATGGACGGAGAACGCAGCAGGTTTGCGGAACAAGCCCGTCTGGCCGCCGAGAAGCAGGCCGAGGCGATCGCGGCCCTCGGTGCGTCGCTGGAGCGGGTCGCCGCCGGCGACTTCTCCGTTCGGCTGGGCAATATCGATATGGATTTCGAAAATCTGCGTAGTGACTTCAACAAGATGGTTGCCGCAGTCGCCGATACGCTGGCCGGCATTTCGCATACCGCGTCGGCGCTTGACGGCGGTGCCGTGGATCTCGCAGGCTCCGCCGATCAACTGGCGCGCCGGACCGAAACCCAGGCCGCCGCGCTGGAAGAGACTGCGGCTGCTCTTGACGAGATTACCAGTACGGTCGGTCTTTCCACCAAGAAGGCCGACGAGGCGAGCCAGTTGGTGGCTGCCGCCAAGCAGAGCGCCCATGGCTCGGCGGCGATCGTTCGCGAGGCGATTTCGGCGATGGATCGTATTCAGGAATCGTCGAGCCAGATTGGCAAGATCATCGGCGTGATCGATGAAATTGCCTTCCAGACCAACCTTCTCGCGCTCAATGCCGGTGTCGAGGCCGCGCGTGCGGGCGAAGCGGGCAAGGGGTTTGCGGTTGTCGCGCAGGAAGTACGCGCGCTTGCCCAGCGCTCTGCCGGCGCCGCCAAGGAAATCAAGCAGTTGGTCAGCAATTCGGGCCGGGAGGTCGGCGCCGGCGTGTCGCTGGTCAACAATATGGGTGGCTCGCTGCTGACGATCGAGCAGCAGATCCGTGAAATCGACGGCTCGATCGCCATCATCGTCGCGTCTGCTCGGGAGCAATCCCACGCGTTGGGCGAAGTCAATGGCGCGATCCGGCGGATGGATCATAATACTCAGCAGAATGCCGCTATGGTAGAAGAGACAAATGCAGCGTGCCAGGAGCTTCAGTCCCAGAGCAATCAGTTGAAGGCGGCACTCGGCAATTTCAGTTTTGATGGTGGCCATTCACCCCTCGCGCACGCGCCGGCACACCATGCCGGGCAGGTGCATGCCACGGCGCCAGTGACCCCGCGCCGGGCGGTCGGCGCACCAATCCGGCGGCCGGCGACGGCCAGTGCCGCTGCGGCAGTGGCGAGCGACTGGCAAGAGTTTTGAGCGTGTAGAATCTGAGTAAAATCCGCGTTTGGATAACGCGACCAGGAGGAACGACCTATGAAGAATATTGCATTGAGGGGCGTCATTGTCGCGCTGGGCCTGCTTTCCACCTCGGCCTATGCCGAGGAAGCGCATGTCGGCCCCGTCAAGGACTTTATCGACGCAAATGTCAAGGCCTGGGCCAATGATCCCATTATCATCAATGCGATCAAGGCTCAGAATTCCGCCAATGCCAGTTTGAGCCCGGCCGACATCGATGCGCTCGATCAGAAATGGCGCAGCGAGGTCGAGGCTGATGCTCACCCCACCATCGATGCCGTATTGGCCAATCCGGTCTCCGAATTCCTCAAGGTGAAACAGGACGGCTCCGACGGCGCGATCACCGAAGTATTTGTCATGGACGCAAAGGGGCTGAACGTCGGCCAGTCGGGCGTTACCTCCGATTACTGGCAGGGCGACGAAGGCAAGTTCCAGAAATCGTTCGGGGCCGGCGCGAATGCGGTTTTCGTGGATGATGCGGAAAAGGATGAGTCGACGCAGATGCTGCAATCACAGGCATCGATGACGATCTCCGATGAGACGGGTAAGCCGATTGGCGCCATCACCGTCGGCGTGAATCTTGACAAGCTCTGACGTTCAGATGTGATCGATAAAAAGCGGGCTCACGCAGAGGAGCCCGTTGCTGTTTGTTGCGCGGCGGTCTATCGAGAGTTGCATGATGCGTTCTTGAAGGGGCAGGTAGCCTGTCTGATAATTCGCTGTCGTTTGTTGGAGCGCCTCAATCGGCTTCAAATTTCGTTAATTAGACTATGTTTAAGTAACCAGAGGTACGGAATTCTGCAGGCCACCAGTTTATTGTGCGCCTGACCGAAATCTGCCAGGGAGAGTTGTCGTGCGCGCAATACTGCGTTTCATCCGGCCAATCCGCGTGCCGAACGCTCTCGGACTTTGCCGCGCTGCCGCCTTTATGGCTGTTATGGCCGGGAATCCGGCGTCGGCGGACGATATCCATGTCGCCCCCGTGATCAAATTCTTCAATGCCAATGTTCGGAACTGGCTCTCCAATCCGCTCATCATCACGAGCCTCAAGAACCAGAACGCCACCACTGTGCGGCTGACCAAGCCCGAGATCGATGCCATGGATACAGAATGGCGCAACGAGATCGATAGTGCCGCCCATCCGATGATCGACAAGGTGATGTCGACGCCGCTGTCGCACTTCCTTCTGGACAAGGAAAACCAGGCCGATGGCGCGATCACCGAAATCATCGTGATGGATGCACGGGGATGTAACGCGGGCCAGAGCAGCGTGTCCACCGACTACTGGCAGGGCGACGAGGACAAATACATGAAATCGTTCATGGCCGGTCCGGCGGCGATCTTCGTGGATGCGGTCAGGATGGATGAGTCGACGCAGATGCTGCAGTCGCAGGTCTCCATGACCATTGTCGATGAGCACAATCAGCCGATCGGCGCAATCACCGTCGGTATCAATCTGGACCAGCTTTAGAGGTCCCGAATTGATGATCGTCAGGACAAGTAACTGTGCTGCGAATCGCTATCGGCGGGGTTGTCATAAAGCAACGCAGATTGGAAGAATTCTGCCTGCCTGGGGAAAAAAATAAATCTTGGCAGGTTATTTTGTGTACAACAGTCCGATCGCGATCGTGGTCGTGGCGTTATAAGCCTTAAATTTTAGGTACTTGTGGTGGTTTCATTTTATCCACACCCCTTACACACAAGATATGGTATAAATATTTCCGTCACAAACCAACTCTTGACGGCAACGGCCGACTCTCGCTTAATGGTGGACGTTGCGGCGGCGACAGGTCCAGAAAGTAACGAGGTCTGGTCCTTTTCTTGAAAATGAAGCGGCGAAGGGGCGTTTTTGCAGGCGGCGGAGCTGTGCCTGTAGAGAGCTGACCGTCATTTTTTCTGCCGCAACGGGGAAGAGGGCTGGAATAAATGAGTTGTTAATACTATATTTAGTGTTTGCAGCCAGTCTGGCCACCATATACAGCGTTGCTGGAAACGGGTTTCCCTAATTTTATGAACCGAGGGAACTGGCTGTCTGGGCATGATGCCCGCACCGCCGGATGAGAATGTCTGCGCTCTGCATGGCGCACGGATTTTGGCAAGGGATTGAAGAGATGCGCATAGAACGGAAATTCACCGAAGCAGGCAAGTCGGCCTATGACAGTATCGCGTTTCGGACCGCCACCAGCGAAATCCGCAATCCGGACGGCTCGATCGTCTTCCGGCTCGCCGACATCCAGGTTCCGGACCAGTTCAGCCAGGTTGCTGCCGATATCCTCGCCCAGAAATATTTCCGCAAGGCCGGAATTCCGAAGCATCTGAAGAAAGTCGAAGAAAACGACGTGCCGTCCTGGCTGTGGCGTTCGGAGCCCGATAAGGCGGCTCTTGGCGATCTTCCGAAGGAAGAGCAGTTCGGTTCCGAAATCGATGCGCGCCAGGTGTTCGACCGCCTTGCCGGCACATGGACCTATTGGGGCTGGAAGGGCGGCTATTTCACTTCCGAGGAAGATGCGCTGACCTTCCGCGACGAGCTTGCCTATATGCTTGCCACACAGCGGGTCGCGCCGAATTCACCGCAATGGTTCAACACCGGCCTGCATTGGGCCTATGGCATCGATGGTCCGGGGCAGGGTCATTTCTATGTCGACCCGTTCACTGGCAAGCTGACCAAGTCGAAGTCGGCCTATGAGCATCCTCAGCCGCATGCCTGCTTCATCCAGTCGGTCGAGGACGACCTCGTCAACGAAGGCGGGATCATGGACCTCTGGGTGCGCGAAGCGCGTCTGTTCAAATATGGTTCCGGCACCGGCTCCAACTTCTCCTACCTGCGCGGCGAAGGCGAGAAGCTCTCGGGCGGCGGCCGCTCGTCCGGCCTGATGAGCTTCCTCAAGATCGGCGACCGGGCTGCCGGCGCCATCAAGTCGGGCGGCACCACGCGGCGCGCCGCCAAGATGGTGGTGGTCGATATCGACCATCCCGATATCGAGGATTACATCAACTGGAAGGTCAAGGAGGAGCAGAAGGTGGCGGCGCTCGTCACCGGCTCGAAGATCGTCGCCAAGCACCTCAAGGCGATCATGAAGGCCTGCGTCAATTGCGAGGCCGACAGGGATGAATGCTTCGATCCTAAGCTGAACCCGGCGCTGAAGCGCGAGATCAAGGCCGCCAAGGCCTCCATGGTGCCGGAGAACTATATCGGCCGCGTCATCCAGTTCGCCCGCCAGGGCTACACCGACATGGAATTCAAGACCTATGACACGGATTGGGATTCCGAGGCATATCTGACCGTTGCCGGCCAGAACTCCAACAACTCCGTCTCGATCAAGGACGATTTTTTGCGCGCGGTGGAGCGTGACGACGTCTGGAACCTGACCGCCCGCAAGGACGGCAAGGTGATGAAGACGCTGAAGGCCCGCGACCTCTGGGAATCGATCTCCTATGCCGCATGGGCATCGGCCGATCCCGGCCTGCATTTCAATACGACGATGAACGACTGGCACACCAGCCCGGCGGCCGGCCCGATCCGCGCCTCCAATCCGTGCTCGGAATATATGTTCCTCGACGACACCGCCTGCAACCTCGCATCGCTCAACCTGATGCAGTTCAAGGATCCGGCCACCGCCCGCATCGATATCGCTGCGTACGAGCATGCCGTCCGCCTCTGGACGATCGTGCTCGAAGTGTCCGTGATGATGGCACAGTTTCCCTCAAGGCGGATTGCCGAGCTTTCCTATGAATACCGGACGCTTGGCCTCGGCTATGCCAATATCGGCGGCCTGCTGATGTCCACCGGAATTCCCTACGATTCCAGCGAGGGCCGGGCAATTGCCGGCGCTCTGACCGCGATCATGACCGGCGTCTGCTATGCGACCTCGGCGGAAATGGCCGGCGAACTTGGGGCCTTCCCGCAGTTCGAGCCGAACCGGGAAGCCATGCTGCGGGTCATCCGCAATCACCGCCGTGCGGCGCATGGCCACAAGGACGGCTATGAGAGCCTGTCGGTGGTGCCGGTGGCGCTGATCCATGCCGACAGCCCGGACCAGGACCTGATCGCCCATGCGACGGCCGCCTGGGATCTGGCGCTCGAACTCGGCGAGAAGCACGGTTACCGCAATGCCCAGGTGTCCGTCATCGCGCCGACCGGTACGATCGGCCTGGTGATGGATTGCGACACGACCGGCATCGAGCCCGATTTCGCGCTGGTGAAGTTCAAGAAGCTCGCCGGCGGCGGCTATTTCAAGATCATCAACCGCGCCGTGCCGGAATCGCTGCGCACGCTCGGCTATTCCGAGTCCCAGATCGCCGAGATCGAGGCCTATGCCGTCGGTCATGGCAATCTCAACCAGGCCCCGAGCGTCAACCCCGGTTCGCTGAAGGCCAGGGGCTTTACCGACGACAAGATCGAGGCGGTCAACGGCGCGCTGAAGCAGGCCTTCGACATCAAGTTCGTGTTCAACCAGTGGACGCTCGGGGCGGAATTCCTGCGCGGTCTCGGCGTCACCGACGAAGCCATGAACGCCATCGACTTCAATCTGCTCGATCACCTCGGCTTTTCCCGCAAGGACATCGAGGCCGCCAATATCCATGTCTGCGGCGCGATGACGCTCGAAGGCGCGCCGTTCCTCAAGAAGGAACACCTGGCGGTGTTCGATTGCGCCAATCCCTGCGGCAAGATCGGCAAGCGCTATCTTTCGGTCGAATCCCACATCCGCATGATGGCGGCGGCCCAGCCGTTCATTTCGGGGGCGATCTCCAAGACCATCAACATGCCCAACGATGCGACCGTCGAGGATTGCAAGAACGCCTATATGCTGTCGTGGAAGCTGGCGCTGAAGGCCAATGCGCTCTATCGCGACGGCTCCAAGCTCTCCCAGCCGCTCAACGCCTCGCTGATCGAGGACGAGGAGGACGAGGACGCGCTGGAGGAACTGCTGGCCGCACCGGCTGCCGCCCAGGCCGTCACCATCACCGAACGCATCATCGAGCGCGTGGTCGAGCGCGTCAGCCGCGAACAGGAGAAACTCCCGGCGCGCCGCAAGGGCTACACCCAGAAGGCCAAGATCGGCGGACACACGATCTTCCTGCGGACCGGCGAATACGATGACGGGCGTGTCGGCGAAATCTTCCTGGATATGAACAAGGAGGGATCGGCGCTGCGCGCGTTGATCAACAACTTCGCCATTTCCGTCTCGCTCGGCCTGCAATATGGCGTGCCGCTGGAGGAATATGTCGATGCCTTCACCTTCACCAAGTTCGAGCCGGCCGGCATGGTCATCGGCAATGACGCGATCAAGAACGCCACGTCGATCCTCGACTACGTGTTCCGCGAACTCGCCGTGTCCTATCTCGGCCGTCACGATCTCGCCCATGTCGACCAGTCGGATTTCGGCAACACGACCCTTGGCCGTGGTGTCTCGGAAGGTAAGGCGGATGTCGTCTCGAAGGGCCTGACGCGTGGCTATAAGCCGACACTGGTCTCCAACCATGGCCCGGCGAGCGAGCCCAAGGGCTCGGCCGGCGAGGGCGCCCGTGGTTCCTCCGGCACGGTGGTGACGACCGCCACCTTTGGCGGTTCCGGCGCGCTCCGCAAACTTGAGCCTGTAGCGGCGATCTCGACCTCGGAAGTCGTGTCGTTCAAGCGCGACTACGAGGAGCGGCAGAAGGAACTGGTCGAGCAGATTGTCGAGGAAGTCACTGAATCCGTGACGGACATCTTCTCCGACAAGGCCGCCGCCGATGCCGCCGCCGCCAAGCTCGACGCCAAGACGCTGGCCTCCGAACGGCGGATCCAGGCGCTTGCCCAGGGCTATACCGGCAACATGTGCGGCGAATGCCAGAACTTTACCATGGTGCGGAACGGCACCTGCGAGAAGTGCAACACGTGTGGAAGTACGAGTGGGTGCTCGTAAAACCTGTGAATAAGCCGGTCCGAAGGAAACTTCGGACCGGACTGCAGAGTGGAACAAAACAGAAATTTAGCAAGAGGCAAGAAGCAAGAGGCTGGACGCGATGCCTGATACGATCAAACGACCGAGCGTAGTGATGAAGGAGTGTGTTTTTGATGGGTTCTCTACCGGAGTAAGCATCGGCAGAGGAGCCTCTGGCGAAATAGAAAATTCAGTGATCCGAAATACCCGGATAGGTATTGCCCAGCACAAGGAGTCCCATCTTACTTCGAACTGTTCATTTCAAAACGTAGAAGTAACTCACCAGATCTGTGCCGACGACCCGCCAAAAAATCGAGGGCGAGGTCATGGGACGAGCGCTGCCGGAAAGGGTTGGAGCCGTGACCTTGAAGATCGATGGCCCTTCAAATAGGAAATCTCGGACGCCTCCCGTTGCGGTGCGGCGTTTTCTGCGCGCTGAGGTTGGCTTTGGATGTCCAATTTGCGGCTCTCCTCACCTCGCGTATCACCACTTTGATCCCCCTTGGTCGTTAGAGAAACATCACAACCCTGAGGGTATGATTGCGCTGTGCGCGCGCCATCACGACGCAGCAGACGCGGGAGCATTTGCAAACGAGCAACTGATTGAACTTAAGACGCGAAAAAGTCTTCAGGTCGGGAGCAAATTCGATTGGCGCAGAAATCATACAGTTTTTGTCTGCGGTGGCAGCTATGCTTACAATTGCGAGTCAATGCTGAGAATGTCAGGGATAGATATTATTTATTTTCAGAAAGATGACGACGGTTATGACACCCTCTCTCTGAATATTTACGATGTCTGCATGAATTTAATATTCTCGATGCACAGAAATGATTGCTGGCAAGGAACAACGTAGATGATATTGAAGCGCGTCCCAGCGCCCGGACATTAATCTTAAAGTCTTCAATACATAGAGTAAATTTGAAGATCGGCTTTAAGGACCGAGCAAAGTTGAACGATAACGAAACTCTGATAGCGAGAGATTTTGGTATTCCCGATAGTGACAATGTCCTATTCGTCAACTTCGAAGGGTCTTTGCCTTCTCCAGTACCTATAACTTTCGCAAAAGATTTCGTGAAAACCCGCCAAATTATGATGGCTGGCGACAAAATGGCCCATTGCGGTGTCGGCATCAATATCGGCTGAGAAAGTCGGATACAGTTACCCCTCACCAAGTGCGCCCAGGCGATCGACTGCGCCTCTCTTACCCCTCACAGCGCCCTTTTGAAATACACCGTGATGTCCTTCAGGCTTTCCGGCACGTCCTCGAACGGCGCGCAGGGATCGAAGCCGAAGGAACGATAGAGAGAGATCGCCTCGGTCATGAAATTTACGGTTACCAGCCGCGCCTCCGAAAACCGGCTCTCCTGCATGCCGCTCAGCACCGTCGAAACCAGCGCGCGGGCCGCGCCGCGACCGCGAAAATCCGGCTGGACGAACATCTTGCAGAGTTCGGCCGCGCCATCTCCCGCGTCGGCATAACCGCAGCAGCCCGCCGCGGCACCATCCAGACGGGCGATGAACATCGCGGTTCCCGGCGCGGAGAACGCCGCCGTCAGCCGATCGGCAGTATAATTGTAATAGGTCTGGATCACGTCGCTGCCCGGAATGCCGCGCGCCGCGCATTCGCGTGCGTCCCATTCCCCCATGTCCGCAATCAGGCTCCATACTGTCTTGAAGTCGGCGCCTGTTTCCGCTTGTCGAACGCTCACCATTCGCCGCCCCTGGGCTTCCTGTCTGCCGGGATTCTTTACACGCATTCCGAGCCGTCGTGAACAGTCTGTGGCGCGGGGAGACAGATGCCATGACTGTTACGACCGGCCTGCGCAGCAATGCTGCACCTGCTCACAAATTTTGCCAAGGATCGGAACCCATCCGGCAATCATGACTTAACCCCACAGGTGCCCCGCGGCCATGTGCCCCCCCGCGCGCCGATTCCCGCTGAAGAACTGGCTTAGCGTATCAGTGGAGTGTTCACCCAACGAAGATTGACGAACGCGAGGCTTGCTGAGCGATGATGAAACTTCGACATATTGCCATTCTCGGGCTGACGCTGGTCGGCTCGTGCACCATTCCGGTCGACACGTCGACCGTCATTCATGAGGACGAAACGGTCAAGGCGGCGCGAAAGGTGATGATCGGCATGAGCGAGGCCGATGTCCGGATGTGCGCCGGATTTCCGACATCTGGCGCGAAAGTCACCGAGACCGAGAAGATCTGGACCTACCAGCGCAGCTATTCGCGCGGCAATCTCAATGTCGGCGTGACCTCGGTAGCCATAGGTCCGGTGCCCGGCATGACGGGGGCGACCGGGGTCGGCAGCGAGGGTTTCTGCAATACCCAGGTGCGGTTTGCCGACGGTCGCGTCACGCAGGTCGAATTTTCCGGCGACAACAATACGGTGCGGCGGATCAACGGCCTCTGTGTCAGCACGATCGACGCCTGCGTCGTCTATGCCAGGGACCGGAACGGCAACGCCAGGCCATTGCCTCGGTAAGTACGCCGCGTGCCGAGATCGCTGAACCGTAGACGATAGTCCGGCAGGAACAAATACGCATCTGCCGCATTGCTGCATCACCTTGGTAAATGGACATGATCAGGGAGCGCCTTTTGAGGAGGATTATCCGTGACCAGCGAGACCACCGACGCAGCCGCCGACGCCCAGCGAGCCGACAGAAAAGCCATGCGCCGTTATCTGGGCGGAATTTTCATCATGCTGGTCATCTACGGCCTCTATCTCGGCAGGGATTTCCTGACGCCGGTTCTGCTTGCCTTCATGCTGGCGACCACACTCAGCCCTATCGTCCGCTATTTCTCCAAATGGTCGGTGCCGCCGGCATTGTCGGCGACGCTGCTGATCGTGATATCGGCCGCCGTGTTCGGCATGATCGGCTATGGCACCAGCGGCCCGGTCAGCCAGATGATCAGCGGTGCGCCGGAAATCAGTGCAAAACTCCAGGAGCGCGTGGCGACGATCCGCCAGACGATCGACAAGGCCGTCAAGGCGACATCGCAGATCGACATGGTCGCGGAGAACATTTCCGATGCGCAGACGCAGAAGGTGGTCATCGCCCAGCCGGGAATTCTTTCGCGCGCGGCAGGAAACCTGCTTTCGGTGGGCACGACCATGGCGATCACCTTCGTGCTCTCGCTGTTCCTGCTCGCCTCCGGCACGATGTTCTACCAGAAGATAGTCCAGACCTTCCCGCTGCTCAGCGACAAGAAGCGAGCGTTGCGCGTGGTCTATAATGTCGAGCACGAGATCTCGCGCTATCTGTTCACGATCACGGTCATCAATCTGGTGGTCGGCATTGTCGTCGGCGGCGGTCTCTGGCTGATCGGCATTCCCAATGCCTTTGTCTGGGCCGTGGCGGCGGCGATCCTGAATTTCCTGCCCTATGTCGGAGCGCTGATTTCGATCGTGCTCGTCGGGATCATCTCGGTCGTCACATTCGACAACCTGATTTACAGCCTCGTGGCGCCGACTTTCATTCTACTCGTCCACATCCTGGAGGGGCAGTTCCTGACGCCGCTGCTGCTCGGTCGACGGCTGGAGCTGAATGCGGTGGCGGTGTTCATCTCGATCTCGTTCTGGTCGTGGCTTTGGGGTTTCGTCGGCGCGCTGATGGCCGTGCCGCTGCTGGTCGTCATCAAGGTGATCTGCGACAATTTCGAATCACTCAAGCCGTTCGGCAATTTCCTCTCAGCGCATCAGGCGCCGGTCAAGGCGGATACCGAGCCGGTCGAGGAACAAACGCGGTGAGATTATGGACGCCGCGTCACGTCTTTCCCTCGATGGAGCGCAGCAGGTTGTCGCGTTCCGTCGTCATATGGGCGGCGACGCTCTCGCAGGCGGTGAGAAAATCGCGTTCGGCCAATTGGCTGAGAATGACGATATGCTCCTCCACCGCGACCGCCATCCGCCTGAGCCGGTTTTGTTCATCGGACTGAAAGTGCAGCGAGAAGGCGACCGCAATGCCTTTGGTCAGCTGAAACATGAACCGGTTGTCCATGTGGGCTATCAGCCATTCGTGGAAGCGGTTGTCGAGATCCGCCCAGCCGGTGAAATCAGCTTTTCGCGCATCGACATGCAATAGATGGTCTCGCAGGAGCGAACGGACTTCGCCAAGCTGTGCATCCGTCAAGCCGACCTGGCGAATGCGGCGGATGGCGGCCATTTCGATCATGGTGCGCATGTCGGCAATCTCGATCGCATATTTCCGGTCGAAGCCGCGCAGGATCCAGCCGCCGCGCGCCTGTTTCTCGACCAGCCCAAATCGTGAGAATTCCAGCAGGAATTCCCGCGCGGAGCCGATGCTGACATCGACTGCCCTGGCAAGGCTTAGCTCCGAAAACCGCTGATTGGGGACGATGGCGCCGTCGTTGATCTTGCGCAGGAACAGCCGTTCCAGCAGGTCGGAGGGTGCTACGACATCCGCATCGCCGAAGAAGTCCTCCATCTGCGATTTGCGCATGATCTGGCGCTTTCGGCTTTCATTGACGATGATGCCGCGATCCTCGGTATATTTGAGAATATACCGCACCGCTCCGCGGCTGACCCCCAGGGTTTCGGCAAGATCGTTTTCCGGCGGTACGCGTTCGCCGATCGGCAAGCCGTCGAAATAGCGCAGAAGCCGATTGGTGGCATTGGTGAAAATGACGTTCGGGCGGGACATGCTTTTCCGGAAATGAGGGCGACGACGGCTATCTTACGACAGGGCGGTGGCGGCGCGCAATCGCTTCAGAGGAAACCGGATGGTTGCTTGACAAGCTCTCCATGTACAAATATCGTTTTATGTACTTTCCGAAGAGGATCGGAAGGCCGCGGATCGCATTGCCGTCCGTTTCAGCTTTTGGAGGAAATCAATGGATACACAAGCAGCGCTCGCGACTCTCGGCGTCAACCCAGATGCCATGACCGCTCAGCAGAAGCAGGACCTCGATGAAAACGGCTACTTCGTCATTGAAAATGCTCTGACTCCCGAGCAGTGCAAGAGGATGGCGGCGGAGGTCGACCGCATTGCCATGCTGGAGGGTGAGAATGCCGGCAATGAGGTCAGCCAGGAGCCCGGCAGTTTGCGCATATCCAACATTTTCAATAAATCGGACGTCTTCGACGAACTTCTGGTCATCAAGCCGCTGCTGTCCGCGTCCCGGTATTTACTGGGCGATTTCAAGGTGCATGGCGCCAATATCCGCGAGCCGCGAAAAGGCCATGGCAAGCAGCCCCTGCATTCGGATTCCGTCATGTACGAAGACGGCACCTGGGCGCTCGTCAACGCGCTGATATGTTTCGACGACATGACGCTGGACAACGGTCCGACGCGTGTGGTTCCGGGTTCGCACAAATGGGGCCCGCTCAATGTGCCGGGCGAAAACGCCGCCGATTATCACAAGCGGTCGCATGCGCAGCCGCATCGCTGGGCGGTGGAGGGCGATAATATCGCAGACCATGTGGCGGAATCGCCGTTGAGTGGTGATGTCAGCAGGGCGCCGACCGATCCGTTCGCGCCGTTCGACGGGGAAGTCAAGGTGACGGTACCGGCAGGCTCTGTGGTGGTCACCAATGCGCATATCTGGCATAGCGGCACGCTGAAACATACTGATGAACGCCGCCGACAGCTGCATTTGAGCTATACGCGCCGTGATCTTCCGCAACAACTCGTTCAGCGCAATTACCTGACGCCGCAGTTCAACGCGCGTCTCGGCGAACCGATGCGCTATCTGCTCGACGTGCAATAAGGCGCCCAGCGATTGTCACCTTCGCGCAACGTTGCAGGTTTATTCCTCCCGAAGCCAATCGAGTCGGGGGGATGTCCGTGGAAAGCCTGAAATTAGCTGTGTCGGCACGGTTCATGCCGTTCACGATCTCACTGGTGCTGACGCTGCTGTTCGGGGCTCTCATCCTGACGGGCGAGGCATCCTACACGGTGCTGATCGCACCGTTCTTCATCACGGCGTTTCTGACGGTGGTCGGCATCCACGACATTTTCCAGACCAAGCGGGCGATCCTGCGGAACTACCCGATCGCCGGCCACACCCGCTACATCATGGAAGATCTCAGGCCAAAGATCCGCCAGTATTTCTTCGAGGGCGAGAAGGACGGACGGCCATTTCCGCGCGACAAGCGTTCGCTTGCCTATCAGCGCGCCAAGGGCCAGCTCGACAAGCGTCCGTTCGGCACCGAATACGACGTTTATGAGCCACGTTATGAATGGATCTCGCATTCTCTGGCGCCGACACATCTTGAAACCAGCAATTTCCGCGTCCGGATCGGTGGGCCCGACTGCGAGAAACCTTACAGTTCCTCGATCCTCAACATATCGGCGATGAGCTTCGGTTCGCTGTCGGCAAATGCCATCCGCGCATTGAATACCGGCGCGAAGATGGGTGGCTTTGCCCATGACACCGGTGAGGGCGGGCTGTCGCCCTATCACAGGGAGAATGGCGGCGACATCATCTGGGAAATCGGCTCTGGCTATTTCGGCTGTCGCAATCCGGATGGGTCGTTCTCGCCGGAACGGTTCACGGAAACCGCGACGCTCGACCAGGTGAAGATGATCGAGATAAAGCTCAGCCAGGGCGCCAAGCCCGGCCATGGCGGTGTGCTGCCGATGGCCAAGATCACCGAGGAAATCGCCAGGATCCGCGGCATTCCGATGAACCGGGATTGCGTCTCTCCGGCTGGCCATCCCGCCTTTTCCACGCCCCTGGAACTGGTGGCGTTCATTCGGCAGTTGAGGGTGCTGTCCGGCGGCAAACCGGTCGGCTTCAAGCTCTGCATCGGCCATGCGCACGAGTTTCTGGCGATCGTCAAGGCGATGCTGGAAACCGGGATCACACCCGACTTCATCGTCGTCGACGGCAAGGAAGGCGGCACCGGTGCTGCTCCATCGGAATATATCGACCACATCGGCATGCCGCTGCGCGAAGGGCTGACCTTCGTGCATAACGCGCTGATCGGAGCAGGCCTGCGCGACAGGATCAAGATCGGTGCTTCCGGCATGGTCATATCGGCCTTCGACATCGGCCGCGTGATGGCGCTTGGAGCCGACTGGGTGAACATGGCGCGCGGCTTCATGTTCGCGATCGGCTGTATCCAGAGCCAGTCCTGTCACACCGACATGTGCCCGGTGGGCGTGGCGACGCAAGACCAGCACCGTCAGCGGGCGCTGGTGCCGGCCGACAAGGCGACGCGCGTCAAGCAGTTCCACAACAAGACGCTGGAGGCGCTGGCCGAAGTCGTGGCGGGGGCCGGCCTGCATCACCCTTCCGAATTCGAGCCGTTCCATTTCCACAAGCGGATCAATCACAGCCAGGTGACGACGTTCACGCATCTTTATCCCGCGCTGGCGCCGGGCGAGTTGCTGACCGGTACCTATGATGTGCGCTTCAAGCTGCCATGGGACATTGCTCGCGCTCATACCTTCCAGGCGTCGCCGATCTGATCTGAATGTTTATTGCCCTCAGGACGTTAAAGGTGCAGAAAATGTCACCTTGGAGAGATGAGGGAATCAGATGATCCGGCTCACCGCGTTGTTATGGTTGGTATTCTTAGCGTCAGTTGGCTCGGCATCGGCCGAAGAGCTGAAGACCGTGCCGAAAGACAATCTGCAGATGCAGCTGTCCTTTGCGCCGCTGGTCAAGCAGACGGCCAACACCGTCGTCAACGTGTTTGCCGACAAGCGGGTCGAGCGGCCGACGCTTTACTCCGGCGATCCGTTCTTCGAGGAATTCTTCGGCCAACAGATGCCGAACCGCACCGAGAAGCAGAGTTCACTCGGTTCCGGCGTGATCTTCGATAAGAGCGGACTGGTGATCACCAACAACCACGTCGTGGCCGGTGCCGATGATATTCGCATTGCGCTTTCAGACGGAAGGGAATTCCCGGCCAGGGTGACGTTCAAGGATGAGCGGCTGGATCTGGCGATCCTGAAGATTGATGGTGGCAATGGCGACTTCCCGGCCATGCCGATCGGCGATTCAGACGCCGTGGACGTCGGCGATCTGGTGCTGGCGATCGGCAATCCGTTCGGGGTCGGCCAGACCGTCACATCGGGTATCGTTTCGGGCCTTGCCCGCAAAAGATCCGCGAGGGCGACTTCTCCTATTTTATCCAGACGGATGCCTCGATCAATCCCGGCAATTCGGGCGGCGCGCTTGTCAACATGAAGGGCGAACTGATCGGCATCAATTCGGCGATCGTCTCGCGCGACGGCGGTTCCAACGGCATAGGCTTTGCCATTCCGGTCAATCTGGTCAAGGTTTTCATCGCTGCGGCACAGGGCGGACAGCCCGGCTTCACGCGGCTTTACATCGGCGCCGCATTCGAGCCCGTGACATTCGAAGTCGCGGAGGCCCTGGGGCTGAAGATCGCCCGTGGTGCGCTTGTATCGAAGGTCATCAAGGATGGCCCAGCGGATGCCGCGGGCCTCAAGCCGGGCGATGTGGTTCTGGCCGTCAACGATCACGCGGTCGAGCATCCCGACGCGCTGACATACCGCTTGACGACCGCCGGCCTCGGTTCGACGGTGACGCTCAAGGTTTCCGAGAACGGCAAGGAGCGGGAACTGTCGCTGAAGCTCGAGCAGGCGCCTGAGACCCAGCCGAAGGATGAGCGCCTGATCGATGGCCGAAACCCGTTTGCCGGCGCACTCGTTGCCAATCTCTCGCCGCGGCTGGCCGAAGCGCTGCAGATGGCGGCCGAAACCCAGGGCGTGGTGATCGAGGAGATTTCGCGCGGCTCGCCGGCTGCCCGCATCGGCTTCGAGCCGAAAGACATCATCGTCAATATCAACGGCCAGGACATCACCAGCACAGCCATGCTGGCCGAATTGCTACAGAACGATCCGGGTCTCTGGCGCGTTGAGATAGAACGAAATGGCCAGAGGATCAGGCAGTTTATCCGATGAATGAGTTGTTCGCCAAGGCGGGTCTCCCGGATGCACCGCGGCCGCTGGCAGATCGGTTGCGTCCGACGACGCTGGCAGAGGTCAGCGGACAGCCGCATCTGACCGGCCCCGATGGTGCATTGACGCGGATGATCGAGTCCAAGTCCCTGGGCTCGATGATCTTCTGGGGGCCGCCGGGCACCGGCAAGACCACCGTCGCGCGCCTGCTGTCACACGAGACGGACCTCTATTTCGAACAGATTTCGGCGATCTTTTCCGGCGTCGCCGACTTGAAGAAGGTATTCGAGGCTGCCCGCTTGCGGCGGTCGCAGGGACGCCAGACTCTGCTGTTCGTCGATGAGATCCATCGCTTCAACCGTTCGCAGCAGGATAGCTTTCTGCCGGTGATGGAAGATGGCACGATCGTGCTGGTCGGAGCGACGACGGAGAATCCGTCGTTCGAGCTCAATGCGGCGCTGCTGTCGCGGGCGAGGGTACTGACGTTCCATTCGCATGACGAGGAGAGCTTGAAGTCGCTCGTCGATCGAGCCGAAACCGAAATGGGAAAGCCGCTGCCGCTCGATGAGGATGCGAGGGCGCTGTTGGTGACACTCGCCGATGGTGATGGCCGTGCGGTACTGACGCTGGCCGAGGAAGCCTGGCGGGCGGCGCGCGAAGGCGAGGTGTTCGGGCCGGAGGAACTGCTCAAGGTGGTGCAGCGGCGTGCGCCGATCTATGACAAGGGCCAGGACGGGCACTACAACCTCATCTCGGCCCTGCACAAATCCGTGCGCGGTTCCGACCCTGACGCGGCGCTATACTACCTTGCACGCATGCTCGACGCCGGCGAGAATCCGTTGTTCCTCGGACGGAGGATCGTTCGCATGGCAATCGAAGATATCGGTCTTGCCGATCCTCAGGCGCTGGTCGTCGCCAATGCCGCCAAGGATGCCTATGATTTCCTCGGATCGCCGGAGGGCGAGCTGGCTTTTGCCAATGCGATCGTCTACCTGGCGACCGCGCCGAAATCGAATGCGGTCTATACGGCTTTCAAGGCTGCAACGCAGGCGGCGAAATTCAACGGCTCGCTGCTGCCGCCCAAGCATATCCTCAACGCACCCACCAAGCTGATGTCGAATGAGGGCTATGGCGACGGCTACCGCTACGATCATGACGAGCCGGATGCGTTTTCGGGACAGGATTACTTTCCGGAGAAGATGGGACGCCGTCAGTTCTACAAGCCGCCGGATCGCGGATTCGAGCGGGAGATCAACAAACGTCTCGAATGGTGGAGCAAGCTCCGCAAGGAAAGGAGCCGCTCGTGACCTCTGCGCGCGAATGCCCCGTCACGATCTGCATACCGTCCAATCGCCCGCTGGCATTGTCGAAGGCTTCGCTGGAAAGCGCGATCCGCTTTGCCGGTGCCAAGGGATACCGGGTGGTGATTTCAGACAATTCGGGCGAAGGCGTCAAATTTGCCCATTTCAGCGCTGCGCCTGACTACGTGACCTATCTGGACAATCCCGGTTTGCCGCCGGTCGCCAATCTGCTTGCCTGTCTCGATTATGCCGCTACCGAATTCGTCCTGCCGATGGGCGACGATGATTTGGTCGAGGTGACGGCAGGCGAGGCGGATTTCGATTTTAAGGCGCTGGGCAGAGATGTCGCGGGCGTCCGGCCGCATCTCGAAGTCTTCGCGGTCGGCGAGCCTGTGCTCAGAACCCATGTCTTCGCGATCGATGCTGAAACAGCAGCTGACCGGCTGTATGAATACCGCAACAAGATCGGCGGCGACAACTCGCTTTACTACTCGTATTTTCGCAGAAGCGATTTCGAGGAGCTGATCCGGCTGGTCGAAACCAATCATCCGACAGGGGCGGGAGACATCGACTGGGCGATCGTCTATGCACTGCTGGCGAATGGAAAAATTGCCTATGATCGTTCGACAATTCTCAAATATGACATCGGGAAATGGCGCTGGAACGAGGGAATAGAAGCGTCCATCGACAATATCTACGCATCGGCCGGTCTGCCGCGCCAGGCAGTGGCATTCGCCTCGCTCTTCCGGTTCATGGACAGCTATGTCTTCGCGTTTCGGAGGACGCTCGCTGTTTCCGACATCGAGCGGATAAAAGTGCTCTACGCGTTCGCCATCATTTTCCTCGGGCAGCTTCTGCACATATCCGAAAAGCAGCCGGAGCAGTTCGACGGTTTCGAGAAAGAACTGCAGATTCTGAGGGCAGTGCTGAAGGAACCGGACGATTATCTTGTGAATGTTTTCGAAGTCTGCGCAAGAATTGCCGATCGCCTGAAGCCTGGTTTGCACGCGCAGTATATAGGCTGGTTCGCAGGCGTGCGGAGTCAAAGCGAAGCCGGGTAATCCGTTGCCTCATGGAGAGTGAATTGCTGAACATCATTTCAGAAGTAACGTCGCATGGCGGCATGCAGGGCGTCTTCTCACACGAGTCCAAGGCCTGCAATTGCGACATGACCTTTGCGGTCTTCGTGCCGCCGCAGGCCACCAAAGGCCTTTGCCCCGTGCTCTGGTATCTCTCGGGCCTGACCTGCACCCACGCCAATGTCATGGAAAAGGGCGAGTACCGCCGCCTGGCGGCGGAACTCGGCATGATCATCGTCTGCCCCGATACGTCGCCGCGCGGCGATGACGTGCCGGACGAATTGACCAACTGGCAGATGGGCAAGGGAGCGGGCTTCTATCTCGACGCCACCGTGACGCCGTGGGCCGAACATTTTCAGATGTACACCTATATCACCCAGGAGCTTCCGGAACTGATCGGCAAGTCATTCCGCACCGATATGAGCCGGCAAGGGATCACCGGACATTCGATGGGCGGCCATGGCGCCCTGACCATCGCGCTCAAGCATCCGGACCGGTTCCGGAGCTGCTCGGCCTTTGCGCCGATCGTCCAGCCGTCGACCGCCGACTGGTCGGTGCCGGCCTTCGAGAAGTATCTCGGCGGCGACCAGCTGACCTGGCGGAAATACGACGCAGTGTCGCTGATCGAGGACGGCGCCCGCTTCCCCGAACTGCTGATCGACCAGGGGCTTGCCGACGGCTTCCTGCAGACCGGTCTCCGACCCTGGCTGCTGGAAGAGGCGATCGAGGACACCGATATCAAACTAACGCTTCGCAACCATGAGCGCTACGATCATTCCTATTATTTCATCTCGTCGTTCATGGAAGATCATTTGCGGTGGCATGCCGAACGGCTGGCCAAATAGCCGAAAGCCCGGTCGATGCCGGGCTTTCCTCGTCATGAACTGCGGCTGCTCAGCATTTCTTGTCCATTGTCTCGACGCAGGGTTCGGCGCTCGCCGGCTCTGCCGCCTTGGGTCTGATCACGACCTTGACCTTGGCGCCGGCCTCCACCGCATTATCGGCCGGCTCCGAATTGACGACCTCCGGCTTGACGATCTCCGGCTTGACGTTTTGCTTCTCCGGAATGGCGGCTTCCTTTTTCACCGGTTTGACCCTGGTTCGGGAATTGAGCACCGGATCCTGATCCGCACCCAGAACTGGAGCGGTCCTGAGCGGAATTACGATCGATTTTTCCTGCCTGACGATGTGCTGGTCGTCGCCTTTCATCCTTGTGGAGACGCGCGGCTCATAGGCCGGCGCCTGCCGAATGACCGGCTGGCTCAGGGCATATTCGGCACGCAGTCGGGAAGCGACGGCCTCGGCGGCGGAATTGCTGGCGTCGCGACCGTTGATCGAGAAGCTGTAGACGAGGAAATTTCGGCCCAGCAGCGCCTGGCCCGATGGGACATCCGTCAAGGTGACACTGACTTCGGTCTCGTTGCGCGTGCCGTCGGTGCCCTCGCTCTTGGTGACACTGACGATGTGGATGTTCATGACGGCGCGCGGCATCGGGACAGGACGCCTGGTGTCGTCGATCGCCTTGTCGAGACGGACCTTGATGCCGCGCATGATTGCGCGGGGGATGTCTGCATTTGCGGTGACCGCCACGGCGCGGATCTCGTAGATCTGCTGAATTTCGGGCATCGGTTTTGGACGTGTGCCGCACGCCGTCAGCGCGGTTCCGATAATGGCGATGGCAATAGCGCGCAGAAACAGGCCGAACATCTACGAATCCCCCGAGATGAAGTTCTTGCCTGAAGATTACCAATTATGGTTAGCGAAGCGTTAAAGTGCGGCTTCAGAGCACGTCGAAATCCGAATATTTCAGCTTTGTGTAGTCATTGAGCGTTGCGAAGAGATGGGCTGTATCGCCGGACGCTGAGCCATCGGCGTCATAATAGAGTTCACCATAGGCTTTACGGTAGAGAATTCGGGTGTCGGCGTCAAACTTCATGCCCGTCTTGAATTCATCTTCGGTGAGAGGTCCCGTGCCGAGCGCAAGGAATATGGGGCCGTCCAACGAGATCCTGTCAACGTGAGTGACAAAATCAGAGATCACATCAGAACTCCGGGCCAACTGATTGAAGTGGAACACATCTTTCCCCTTGTTGCCAGTTAGGATATCGTGACCCCAGCCGCCCGAGAGATGGTCGTCACCGGCATTTCCCCTGATCATGTCATTGCCGCCAAGACCATAGATACGATCACGTCCAGCGGTGCCGACAAGCGTATTGGCCTGGGCATTGGCATCGTAGGTGTCGAGATCATGCGAGATCTGGTTGATATCGAGGCTGCCCTTGCCGCCGGTGACCTCGGCGCCCAGTTCATAGCCGGTCAGGAAATCCAGATCTGAGATCAATCCGCGTTCGACCAGTTCCATCAGGATATCATGCATGTCGATATCGGCTTCAAGATGGTCCTCATCCGGTACGAAGGCGATATAGCGCCAGGCATGGGCATCGGGATTGCTGTTGCCTCCGAAATCGGCATAGGTATAGATCTCGGCCTTGTAGCCGTCGTGGTCATAGGTGCCGACATGGGCTTCAGTGTTGAATGCGCCGATGCCTCCGGCATGCGCCCAGACCATCAGTTCCGTGGTGATGCTGTCGATGCCGCCAAGTGGCGTGTCGGTCAGCCAGAGATCATAGGCGACGTTGAAAAGATCGGTATCCGGCCCACCAATCGCCAGGTCATGGTAGAGGCTGAAGTCGCGGATGTCGGAAATGCGGGAACTCAGGACATCCGTGCCGGCCTGGTCCCACGGCTTGTAGCCGACCACCACCTCCGGATAGGCAAGCACTTGGCCGGCATTGCCGCCCCAGTCCCAGGCGAAGTTGAGGTCGCGGCTGAGGTCGGCGTCGTCGAACGAGACTGTCTGCGTATAATCGACCCCGTTGACGCGACCGCCCTTGTTCCAGACATTGTTGACGACCGTGTAGTCGCCATTGGTGAACTGCTGCCAATCATCAGAAAATGTCATCCGGGCCATTCTGGTCTCCTTAGGTAGAGTCACTCCTCACGGCGTCGAAGAGGTCGGTTGCAGCCTTCATGTCCAGCCAGCGCGCGGCGCGACGGGCTTCGGCCTCCGCATCGGTACCCCACTGTAGAATATTCCAATCCTCATCCACATGCGCGGTCAGCCAGGCCTCCTCGGCGGTCAGCCGTCCCTCGGCGAATGCGAGCGAAATCAGCGCCGAGCCGGTGAGCGTCGTCACCGTGTGGAGCGCGGCGAGTGCGATGGCAGACCGGTGTTTGGCCAGCGTCGCCGCGAAGGCATTGATCGCCTCCTTCGGCTGCTGCCGATGGATGATGCCCTGGGCGAGGATGAAGCGCGCGCCAAACGCATCCGCGGCCCAGTAGATTACCGGATCCCAATGCCTGGCCTGCATTTCGATCAGCGAATCGGGCGTCTCGGCGCGATAGCAGAGAAGGTCGGTGCCGGCGAAGTTGACGATATCATCGAAGACGCCGTCGATTTCGGCAGCGACACCTTCGATCGCGGTGTTGACCAGGCGCGTCACCGGCATCTTCACCGGGTTGATCTCGTTGACCTGCGCGTCCCACTCCCTGGCAAGGAGTTCTGTAGCGGCGCGGGTCGGCACGGCAAGCAGATGCTTGCCCGGCGTTTTCACCGGACGTCCGTCGAGCAGGATCGTGAAGCCTTCTTCGGTTTTGCCCACCGACACGTCCTTGTAGAAGCGCTTCGGGAGATGATGCTTCATCTGGATCTGGGCACGGCGCACCGGATCGGCATCGGTCAGCACAGGGCCTGCAAGGTCGGAAAAGATATCGCGGATCGACATATGTTACCTCTCGATATGGTCGAGGATCTCGTGGGGCAGATTGACGATGACGTCGGCGCCGGCGGCTTTCAGATCATCGACGCCGCCATAGCCCCAGGAGACGCCAATCGCCTTGGCACCGGCCGATTTCGCCATCAGTATATCGTAGATCGCATCGCCGATGACAACCGTGTCTGCCGGTTTGATGCCGGTCTCTGTGCAGCATTCCAGCACCATGGCCGGATCGGGCTTGGAGGGGCAATCGCTGGCCGTGCGCGAGACGACGAACGTCTTGTGGAAATTGTGGGAATCGATGATCAGGTTGAGCCCCCGGCGATCCTTGCCGGTGACCGCGCCGATCAAGATGTCATCACGGGCACGCAGCACGGCCAGCATTTCTGAAATGCCCTCGAACATCGGCTCCTGGAATTCCGGTTCGCTGCGGACGGGGGCGTAGATTTCCTTGTAGTGCCGGGTCATTGCCAGCACCCTGTCGTCAACCTCCGCCTGACCCATGATCCGGGCGATGGCGGAATCCAGCGTGATGCCGATGATCGACTTGGTCGTCTCGTAGTCAGGCCGATCGAGGCCATGATGAACGAAGGTGCGGGACATGACTTCGTGGATCAACTTACCGCTGTCGACGAGTGTGCCGTCGCAATCGAAAAGAACGAGTTTCATTTCTCGGATTCCCCGATATCGCCTTCCTCGAAGCCGAGCAGGTTCCAGCTCTGGACCATATGCGGCGGCAGGGGTGCGGTCACCTTGAGACGACCGCCGTCGGGATGCGGGACGTCGATGAAGCGGGCGTGAAGATGCAGTTTGTCCTGCATGCCGCTGGGGAAATTCCAGGTATGTTCGGCCTCGAAATATTTGGGATCGCCGATGATCGGGTGGCCAAGATGGGCGGCGTGGACGCGCAGCTGGTGGGTGCGGCCGGTATGAGGCTGCATTTCCAGCCAGGCGAGGCTTTGGGCGGCCTGTTCAAGCACCCGGAAATAGGACACGGCATGGTCGGCGCCCTCCTCTCCATGCTTGGCGACGCGCACCCGGTCACCGTCTTCCGTCGGTTCCTTGATGAGCCAGGTGGAAATCTTGCCCTCGGCGGGACGCGGCACGCCCTTGACGAGCGCCCAGTAGATTTTCTGGGTATCGCGCTCGCGGAAGGCGCCGGTCAGCGCCTGTGCAGCGCCGCGCGTGCGGGCAACGACCAGCACGCCAGACGTATCGCGGTCGAGACGATGGCAGAGGCGCGGCTTCTCGCCCCTGGGGCTGGTCCATGCTTCGAGCATCTTGTCGATATTGCGATAGACGCCCGAGCCACCCTGCACCGGAAGGCCGGCGGGCTTGTTGAGGACGATCACCTTCTTGTCTTCATACAGAACCATGCGCGACAGAAGCTCGTGATCGCTGGAATGCGAGAGCTCCTTGCCGCTGAGCGGTTTGCCGGATTTCTTCTCGTCGGCGTCGATCGGCGGAATACGGACCGTCTGTCCCGGCTGCACGCGGGTATCGGATTTGACCCGGCCGCCATCGACGCGCACCTGGCCGGAGCGCAGCAGTTTCTGCAGCGGACCGAAGCCCAGACCCGGATAATGTACCTTGAACCAGCGGTCGAGGCGCATGCCGGCCTCTTCGCTCTCAACCTGTTTGTGTTCTACGCTTGCCATTTTAGACTAAATTCCTTTTTTGCACGCTCTAAAGCAAAGCGCGCATCAAAGCCAGTCCCGCGAACACAGCGAAAAGGGATACCAGCATGCTGGCCGCTACATAGGTCAGGGCCAGCAGCAGATCACCTCGGTCGACCAGGACGGCCACATCCAGTGAAAAGGCCGAAAAAGTGGTGAAGCCGCCAAGGACGCCGGTGATGATCAGCAGCCGCCATTCCTGCGGCGCATTGAAGCGTCGTGCGATCAGCTCAGTTAGAATGCCGATCGCCAGCGAGCCGACGATGTTGACCGTCAACGTACCCCAGGGGAAATTAGGGCCGAACGCGCGCAGCGTGAACTGTCCGGTCAGATACCGGGCGACAGAGCCGATTGCGCCGCCGACGGCAACAAGGAGGATGTTGAGCATGCAAAGATTCCTAATGCAGTTGCCATCACAAAGGAATGCCGAAGAGGGTCAGGTGGTCGCCGCCCTGGCCCTGCGGCAAAGCCTTTCCATGGTCTCAAGGAAGGCGGATCGATCACGCGGGCTGAAGGCGGCGTTGTGGCCCTTGCTTTCGCCGGTTTCGCGCAGGTGCTGGCCGAGATCGCGCATCGCCGAGGCCATGCCGATATTCTTCTCGTCGAAGATCCGCCCCGTCGGGCCGGTGACGTGCGCGCCCTTGGCCACGCAGCGTACCGCAAGCGGCACATCCGCAGTGATGACGATGTCGTTGGCGCTTGCGTTTTCGGCGATCCAGTTGTCCGCCGCGTCGAAACCGGCGGATACGATGATGTTGCGCACCATCGGATCGCGCGAGGGCCGGAGGCCGGAATTGGCAACAAGCGTCACGCGCAGGGCGTGCCGCTCGGCCACTTTGAGGATTTCCGGCTTGACCGGACAGGCATCGGCATCGACATAGATTTCAATATTCGCCAATGCCTTCTCCAGGTTACTCAGCGGGGGTACCAATCTTCCGTCGATGCCTTGTTGGAGCCGGCATACGTCCAGATGCCCTGCCAATGACCATCCGGCTGCTGGAAGAACATCGCCATGCCGAAAGACTGGCCGGAGATATAGCCCACCGAAATCGCCGTGTCATCGGGGCTCGCAACGCCCATCTGGAAACGGTCGCCGATGAATTTGGCGCCGAGGCCGGTGCCGACAAACTCCTGACCGGCAATGTTCCAGGAGACATTGTAGGTCTCACCGTTGCGCACCACGTTCACGGTGCCGGTATATTCCTTGTTATCGCCGGGATTTACGCCGCGCACCTGATAGGCGCCGGTCGGATCCGCCCAGGCGAGGGCGGGCATGGCAAGCAAAAGGCAGGCGGCGGCGATCGATTTCAAACGCATAAAGTTCTCCATAAATGATATAATGCCGATATGTCCGGTGGGCGCACCTGGACGCAAGTCTTCGCTACGACAGCGTATTACACGGGAATTTGCAGGGTGTTAAGACGGATCTATCGAGTTTAGCGATCGCGCGCGTACTTTGGCACGGTCGCCGTGTCAGTTTTTAGGGCCGGCGAGGGCAGGCATCGGTGTCGACAATTGGGTGTCGATGGCCCTGGTCTGTTTATCGTCCTGCTTTTCGATCCTCGCGACATTCTTCCGGCCTTTGGGAAACCAGTCCTCGGTCGAAATCCGATCCCAGCCGTTATAGGCCCAGGTGCCGTGCCAGTGGCCATCCGGCTGCTCGAAATAGATCACGGTGCCGAATGTTTCCCCGGAGCCATAGGCGATCGAAATGCCGACATCGCCTTCGCTGGCGGGACCAAGCACGGCCTTGCCATCGATCATTTTGATGCCAATGCCGGTGCCGATCAGGTCGCCGTTGGCAATGCTCCAGACCACCTTGTAGGTCTGGCCTGTACGCGTCACCTTGACCGTTCCGGTGTAGTCCTTGCCATCGTCGGGATTGATGCCGCGTATATCGAATTTCCCGACGGGATCGGCGAGCACCGCGGTCGGCGCGGCAAGTGCAAGCAATAGGACCAGTGGCGAAATCAGACGCATCGGGAGGCTCCGGTGGTAATCTTTGAGAGAATGCACGGACAGTTATATGCAGCAAAATACGCGAACAACGTACACGCATTCGTTTTATACTGTGTTAATTGCCGTCGGAAGAAGGATCAACTCTGCCACGCCGGCATGAGGTCGCCGTCCTCGGCATGGGCTTGCTGGACGCCGCGCGCAATCGCGCGCGCCATGGTCGAGGCGGCTGCAGCCGAAAGCGAAATGAAATCCTCGATAGACATGCTTTTGCCGGACGTCCCCGTCGCCACTGCGAAGACGAGATCACCATCCAGAGGGGTATGAGACGGCCAGATGGCATGGGCGAAGCCGTCATGCGCCGCGACCGCCAGTCGCTTGGCTTCTGCCTTGGTGAGCACGGCATCGGTGGCGATGACCGCGATCGTGGTATTGCCATCCTTCGGCTGGCCGAGATCGAGCTTGGTGCGGATTTCCCTTGCTTCCGGCGGGATCTCTCTCGGCCAGCCCAGTCCTGCGAATTCCTCGCCGATTTCGTGAATGGCGGCGCGGAAATGCCGTGTATCGCCGAGTGTGACGCTGCCAAGCGCGTTGACAGCGACCAGTGCGCCGATCGTGATGCCGTTCGGCAACAGGCTCGAAGCCGAACCAAGGCCACCCTTGAGGCCGGCGGTCAGCGCACCGGTGCCCGCGCCATACGAACCGAGCGAAAAAGTCCCGGCAGCGGCCAGGGCCGCCTCATAGCCCATCTCGCGATAAGGCGGATAGCGATCCCAATCCTTGCTGCCACCATTCAGGAGGTCGAAGAGAATTGCGGCCGGCACGATCGGCACACGCATCGGACCGACCGCAAAGCCACGGCCCATTTCCCGCAAAGCCGCCTGAACGCCCGATGCGGCGTCGAGGCCAAAGGCCGAGCCGCCGGAAAGCGCGATGGCGTCCACAGCCTGTACGGTATTATGCGGTTCGAGAAGGTCGGTTTCGCGCGTGCCCGGCGCTCCGCCCATGACATGCACGGCGGCCGTGGCGGGCTGATCGCAGACGATCACCGTCACCCCGGATTTCAATACCCGGTCTTCGACATTGCCGACCCTGAGACCGGCGACGTCCGTAATCAGGTTTTTGGGGCCGGCGCGCATGACGTTTCCTGTGGCGGTTTAAGTGGATCGTAAATTGAGTCCGGAAGATCCGGTAAGGAACTGAAGCAGAACCATTTTATTGCGTTGCCGCCGGAGGCTTGAAGCCCTGTCCGTCCCACTCCAGCAGTGCAAAAGGGTTGGTCGCCAGTTCATGCAGCTTGGTGAAACGGATATTGCCGAGCACCGTCTCGAACGGCGTTTCGACCAGCGCCTGCGCCAGTGGCGCGCCGCTGCCGGAGGCGATCTCTTGCGCGTCGATCGCGATCGTTACCGCCGCATAGGCCGGCAGGACATAGCCGTCGGCAGATTTGCCGTCCTTGGCCAGCGCAGCGACGGCGGGACCGGCCGCAGGCAGGGTTTGATAGTCCGGCCGGGTGATTGCGAGGACGCCCTTTTCGAGCGGCAGCGCCTGTTCCGTGGCGTTGAGCGTATCGCCGCCGAGGAAGGTCAGATCAAGGCCCGCGCCTTTCGCATCATGGGCCATGACCGACATGTCGCTGCGGTCGGCAGGAGCAAAGACATGGGTGACGCCCGCCTTGGCGAGGCGGCGGAGGAGCAGCGTCTGTACTTCCTGTGCGGGACGGAAATTATCGATCAGCGTCGCCTTCATACCCTTCTGTTCAAGCGCCTCTCGCACAGTCTCGGATGTTTCGCGGCTGGTAATCGTGCCATCGTCAAGAATGGCGAAGGGCTTGCCCTTCCAGTTCTGGAAGATCACATCGGCAATCTTGTCGCGCTCGGCGGTGGGCGAGGGCGCCAGCCGGAAAAGCGGCCAGCCCTTCTTCAGCGCATCCTCCATCAGGATCGAGGCGCGTACAGACAGGGTGATCGCCGGAATCTTCGCTTCCGCCAGGACAGGCAGCCCGCCTTCGAGCGATTGTGAGCAGAGGAAGCCGATGGCGACCGTCGCACCCGACTGCTTGATCTTTTCTGCGGTATCGAAACCCGAGCCGTCCGTGCAGGGTTCTTCGATCGCGACGATCTCGGCCTTGCCCTGCGCGGCAAGCGCGGCGCCATCGAGCACCTGCTTGCCCAGGATCTGGAGGTTGCCCAAGTGCGGGGCGACGACAGCAATCTTGAGGTCGGCGGCATAAGCGGAGAGGGGAATCGCCACAAGCGCTGTGAGGATGTACGGGCAAATTTTGAGCATGGCTTGGTTCCGGATTAGGCCCGAATGTACCGACCGGCGACGGGTCCGCAAGATAAAACACCCGATGCCGGGAAAAAATACCAGAAATTTGTCGCATCCGGGTTTCGAAATTCTCAACCCTTCCCTTATATAACATCATCATGTTGAAGCGAAATCTGGCGGAACTGTCGGTGGCCGACGGCAAACTCTATCGCGATGCGATGGCCCGTTATGCGGGCCATGTGCAACTGGTGACGACTGCCTTGAACGGCGAGCGGCGCGGCGTTGCCGTTACCGCAGCCTGTTCGGTATCGGACAGTCCACCGACCGTGCTCGTCTGCCTCAATCACGGCAATGAGAAGAACAGCATGTTCTTCGAGAGCGGGATCTTTGCCCTGAATTCGCTTTCGGCGCATCACCAGACTCTCAGCCACGCCTTTTCCGGCCTGGAAAAGCTGACGACCGAAGAACGATTCGCCAAGGGCAACTGGGACACGCTGATAACCGGCGCGCCGGCATTGGCGGATGCTATCGCCACCTACGACTGCCGCATCGTCAAGCTGGTGCCGCATGCCAGCCACACGATCATGATCGGCGAAGTCGCAGCTTTGCGACTCGGCGGCAAAAATCCGGCGCTCGTCTATATGGACCGCTCCTACCAGACATTATAGACTCCGTGAAAAGCAGCCTCCGGTCTCCGGAGGTCCGTGGAGTGCCCATGACCCAATCATCCGCAATCGCCTTGCCGGCTTCCATCGATCAGACGATGGCGATGCTGGAGGCCCATGACTATCTGGCCGGACGGTCGCTGGCGACCGTGTTGTTCCTGGCGCTGAAACTGAAGCGGCCGCTGTTTCTCGAAGGTGACGCCGGCGTCGGCAAGACCGAGATCGCCAAAGTGGTGGCCAGGGCACTCGGCCGCGAACTGATCCGGCTGCAATGCTACGAAGGACTGGATATCTCGTCTGCGGTCTATGAGTGGAATTACCCGGCGCAGATGCTCGATATCCGGTTGGCCGAAGCGGAGGGCGTGCGCGACCGTTCGCGGCTTGAAGGGGACCTGTTCTCGGAAAAGCATCTGATCCGCAGGCCGGTGCTGCAGGCGCTTTCCGCCCATGCAGGCGGCGCGCCGGTGTTCCTGATCGACGAACTCGACCGCACCGATGAGGCGTTCGAGGCTTTCCTGCTGGAAATTCTCAGCGACTATCAGGTGACCATCCCCGAACTCGGCACCATCAAGGCGGCCGAACCGCCGATCGTCATCATCACCACCAATCGCACCCGCGAAGTCCATGACGCGCTGAAGCGCCGCTGCCTCTATCACTGGGTCGACTACCCCACCTCAGTGACCGAACTCGAAATCATCCGGCGCAAGGTGCCCAACTGCAACGAGCGGCTGGCGCGCGAAATCGTCGCCTATGTGCAGCAGCTCAGGACGCTCGATCTCTTCAAGAATCCCGGGATTGCCGAAACCATCGACTGGGCGACCGCCTTGACCGAACTGGACCGCGTGGCGCTCGATCCCGAAACGATCTCGGACACGATCGGGGCGCTGTTGAAATTCCAGGACGACATCGCCCGCATCAACGGGTCCGAGGGCAGGAAAACGCTGGATGCCGTCAAGGCGGAACTGCTGGCGACAGGATAAGCCATGGAAACGCTGGCCGCCAATGACGGGATTGTGGTGCCGCCGGTTCAGCTTGGAGATGGCCGCTTTGCCGACAACATCGTCTATTTCGGGCGGGTGCTCCGGCGCGCGGGACTGAAAATCGGTCCCGGCGCGATAAGCGACGCAATCGAATCCGTCACCGCCATCGGCATCGGCAGCCGCGAGGAGTTCTATACCGCGCTGTTTTGCAATTTCGTCAAGCGGCATGAGGACCGGCCGGTGTTCGACGAGGCGTTCCGGATATTCTGGCGGCCGCGCGATTTCGAGGGCAAGCTGATCCAGATGCTCACGCGCATGACCCCCGATGCCGGCGACAAGCAGAAGCCGAAGGCGGCGCAGGCGCGGGTCTCCGAATCGCTTTATGCCGAGCGTCCGGAACGCCAGCACGACAGGGAGGAGATCGAGATCGATTCCCGCTTTTCGGTGTCCGACCGCGAAGTGTTCCGCAAGACGGACTTCGCTCAGATGACGGCGCGCGAACTCAACGAGGCCCGGCAAGAACTCTCCCGGCTGATCCTGCCGATGGATGAGGTCAAGACACGGCGCTACCAGTCATCGTCGAAGATCGCCCGCATCGATCCGCGCGCGACGCTCAGGGCGGCGATGAAGACCGGCGGAGACCTGATCCTTCCAAAGTGGCGGCTGCCGAAGACCATTCATCCGCCGCTGGTGATCATCGCCGATATTTCCGGGTCGATGAGCCAGTATACGCGGATTTTCCTGCATTTCATGCATGTGCTGACCGAGCGCCGGCGGCGGGTGCACACTTTTTTGTTTGGCACCCGGCTTTCGAACGTGACGCGCGCCATGCGCCATCGGGATCCGGACGAGGCGGTTGCCTTGTGCTCGGAGACGGTCAAGGACTGGTCGGGCGGCACGCGGATCGGCGAGACGCTGAAGGAGTTCAACAAGCTCTGGGCGCGGCGGGTGCTGTCGCAGGGCGCCATCGTGCTTCTGATCACCGACGGGCTGGAGCGCGACGACGCCGAACTGCTGGAGACAGAGACAGACCGGCTGCATCGCTCCTGCCGGCGGCTGATCTGGCTCAATCCGCTGCTTCGCTTCGATGGCTTCGAGGCGAGGGCGCGTGGGGTGCGCGCGATGGTGCCGCATGTGGACGAGTTGCGTGCCGTGCATAATCTGGATTCGATCGGCGATCTCGCAAAAGCGCTGTCCGGCGGCAGGGCGAGGAACGCCGATCCCAAACGCTTTCTGGCATAGGAGAAGAACAGATGAACCTTGCTGAAAACCGTGATCCGCTGGATATCGCCGAAGCCTGGAAAGCGGCTGGTCGGGACGTGGCGATCGCCACCGTGATCGAGACCTGGGGTTCGGCACCTCGACCGGTCGGCTCGCATCTGGTCGTCGATGCCGAGGGCAATTTCGAGGGCTCGGTCTCCGGCGGTTGCGTCGAGGGCGCGGTAATCTCGGAAGCAATCGACGTGATCGCATCGGGTGCGCCAAAAATGCTGGAGTTCGGAGTGGCCGACGAGACGGCATGGCGGGTCGGGCTGTCCTGTGGCGGCCGGATCGCCGTCTATGTCGAGAGGATCGGTTGATGCGGACCGAACATCTCGCCGCGATCAATCAGGCAAGGGGCTCGCGACGGGCCGTGATCCTGGTCACCGACCTCGACAGCGGCGACGGGCAGGTGGTTGCCGAGGGGCAGATCATCGGCGGCGGCGTGCAGGCCGATATCGACAAGGCATTCCGCAGCGGCAGGTCGTCGACGGTGGAGGCGGGCGGCCGAAAGCTGTTTCTCAACGTTCAGGTGCCGCCGCCGCGGATCGTCGTGATCGGGGCGGTGCATATTTCCCAGGCCCTGGCGGCCATGGCTCCGGTCGCGGGTTTTGATCTCTCAATCATCGATCCGCGCACGGCGTTCGCGACGCCGGAGCGATTCGAGGGCGTCGATCTGACCGCCGACTGGCCGGAGGACGTATTGAAGGAGCGGCCGCTGGATGCCTACACGGCGCTGGTCGCTGTGACTCACGATCCGAAGATCGATGATTTCCCGATCGCAGAGGCGCTGCGCACCGGCTGCTTCTATGTCGGCGCGCTCGGTAGCCGCAAGACGCATGCAAAGCGCGTCGAGCGTTTGAAGGAGGCGGGGATAACCGACGCGCAGATCGCCGGGATCGACGCACCGATCGGGCTCGATATCGGAGCGCAAAGTCCGGCCGAGATTGCGGTCGCGGTGCTCGGCGCGATCATCCAGGCATTCCGCAAGCGGGATTTGCGGGTCTGAAGACTGGCTGCGCAAGGCGCTGAAAGAGTATCAGAACAGGTTCTGCCCGAGCATGGGGTGAAGCGACGAAAAAAACATGGGTGACAAAACGAAAAAAGCGCGTCAACCGGGTGGTTGCGCGCCTGATCCGCAAAACCTCTGAGATCAAGGATTACTTGATCTTGGTTTCCTTGAACTCGACATGCTTGCGCACGACGGGGTCGTACTTGGTCTTGGTCATCTTCTCAGTCATCGTACGGCTGTTCTTCGTCGTGACGTAGAAGCTGCCGGTGTCCGCAGTCGAGAGAAGCTTGATCTTGATCGTGGTCGCTTTCGCTATGGTCGTCCTGCCTTTAAAATAATTGTCGCCGTGGAATCTGTTTCTCCCACGGCGAAATCTGCGCGGAAACTACGCATAAAGCGCTGAAAGTCAAGTCCGCTGCGGGTGAAAAATCAGCCTGTAGAAGGCGAAAAGCACGAAGACACCGAAGAATGCGGTCAAGACCCACGCGA
>JAQGJP010000003.1 GCA_028290545.1 Rhizobium sp.
AGACCCTTCAGTCGTTTCCATTGATCTTCCTGTAGAATAAACCTCAGCATTCACACCTCCTGTCCAGCAGGAAGAATCTCAAGCCAACAACCTTGCCTCAACCTTACGTCTGTCAACGGGCCTTAGAGCAGCGTAAATGTTGCCGCAAGGTTCCATGGAGGCACCAACGGCATCCCAATCTCCCTCATTCCTGTGCTTGTCACAGGAATCCAGCCGGCTTGCGTCCGCAAGCCGAAAGGACTGTTTGAATCAATCATTTTTTCGCGGCATCCAGCCGATCGACAGCCTGGACATTGCCCGCCGACGGACCATTCGGATCGAACTCGGAGGCAAGCCAGGCGTCGACGATCGATTTCGCCAGTTCAGGGCCGATCACCCGCGCGCCCATGGTGATGATCTGGGCGTTGTTGGATTTCGCCGCACGTTCCGCCGAATAGGTGTCGTGGGTGAGCGCCGCGCGGATGCCCGGCACCTTGTTGGCCGAGATGCTGACGCCAATGCCGGTGCCGCAGAACAGGATGCCGCGCTGATATTCGCCGTCGACAATGCGTTGGCCAAGGTTCTGCGAGAGATCGGCATAGAAGCCGGACTGGCTGAGGTCGCTGACCTCGAGGCCGGTTTTGGTGGCCAGGTGTGCGGCGATGACGTCGAGCAACGGCTTGCCCGCGCTGTCGGCTCCAATGGCTATTTTCATGGGAATGTCCTTTCGTTGAAGTATCCGGCGCTAGGCGATAGCCTTCGACACGCGGTTGAGAATATCGAGATAGCCCGCCACATCCCAGGCCGAGCGGCCGATGAACAGGCCGTCGATATGCGGCTGGCGGACCAGTTCCTCGCAATTGCCGGGATTGACGCTGCCGCCATAGAGCACCGGCACTGTCGCCCCGAGAACACTGCCCGCCACGTCTGCAATCATCGCATGGCGGGCATCGGCATAGTCCGATGTCGCGGGGATGCCGTTGACGCCGATCGCCCAGACCGGCTCATAGGCAAGCAGGATCGGTTTGGTCTTGGCATCGCCTTCGAGCAGGCCAAGCGCGCCTTCGACCTGACGTCTGAGCACCGCGTCTGCCTGCCCCGCCTCACGCTCGGCGAGCGTCTCGCCGATGCAGATCAGCGGCATCAATCCATGCTTCACCGCCGCCACGGTCTTGAGGCCGATGGTGCGATCGGTCTCGCCGAAATGCTCGCGGCGCTCGCTGTGGCCAAGCTCGACCAGATCGAGATTGCAATCCCTGAGCATGACGGGGGAGATCTCGCCCGTCCAGGCGCCGGCATCGTCCCAATGCATGTTCTGGGCGCCGACCCTGACGCTGGTGTTCGCCAGCATCTGCTTGACCTCACGCATCGCGGTAAAAGGCGGGACGATGAAACGCTGGACACGCGGGTCGCGATCCCGATCCGCGGCGGCAAGCGCTCCGGCAAAGGCTTTCGCCTCGCTGAGCGTCTTGTTCATCTTCCAGCTCGTGCCCACCCAGAAATTGCGCATGCCGTCTCTCGCGTTCTTAATTTTAGGATCGATTGAAGCCGGTGTCTATGTACGGCTCCCAGAATTCCACCGACTCCCGGATCATCTCGACCACCAGATGGTCGGTCGGCTCGCGCTCCCGGAACGAGAGTTCGAGGCAGATCTCGTTGTCCGTGCCGCCACCCGCGCGAATGGTGTCGAGCAGCATCTCGGGTATGATCCGGCCATCGGCATTGTGCTTGGCGATGAATGGCCAATGGCCGCCCTTGTTCATCGACGATTGCTTGATGTGGATGATCGGCGATTGCCTTGGGAAGGCCCTTGCCCAGGCATAGGGATCGATATCGTCAGGGTCCGGCGAGGTGACGTCGCCATGGTCGATATCGACCATCATCTTCATCGGGATGGCGAAGCCGGCATCCACCAGCCGCAAATCGAGCGCGCGGCACTCGGCGATCGTGTGGCCGAATTCGCGGCCGACCGACATCGGCTCCCAGAAGATATAATCAAGACCGGCCGCCTTGCCATGCTCGGCGACCTCGGCCCAGCAATCGATCGCGACCTTCATCAGCCCTTCGCGGCGGATGGGATCGTCGTAATCCTTGTGGGTGAAGATCGCGAATTGCGTGCCCATGCCGGACGCGCCAAGCCCTGCCGAGATATCCGCGAAAGTCTTGAACCAGTCGACATAGTAACGGCGGACATCGGCATCCGGATGACCGAAATGGTTGAGCCTGCCATAGGGACCGGTCATGCCCGAGGTGACCTTGACACCAGTGCGGGCGAGTGCTTTCCGGAACAGCCGCTCATGCCTGGATATGGTGGCCGACGGCCAGCCGGGATTGATGAATTCATGCGTCAGCTGCACATGGCCGATGCGGATTTTCCCCGCGATCGTGTCGATCAGGTCATCGGCCTCGGCGAAACGATTGACCAGCGGATTGGTGTTGAGCGACAGCGTGAAGGCCATGGCGGTCTCCTACATCCTGAACATTGGAAGAATGAAATCCGGCACGGCCTGGTGCACCTCGAACAGGTTCTGCCGATCCACCGGCGAGGCATGTTCGAGAATGCCGGTGGTCACAAGAATGGAGGCAAAGCCCGCATCCCGCGCACCGGCGATATCGTGCTCGACGCTGTCGCCGATGGCGCAGATGCGGGCCGGAGGAATATTTCCGAGGAAGTCGCGCGCCTGATTGTAAATGTCCGGGAACGGCTTGCCGATCCAGCGCACCGTGCCGCCAAGCGCCTCAAAGAGTTCGGCGATCCGCCCTGCCCCGAAGGCCGTGCCGCCTCTGGTCAGCATGATCTTGTCGGGATTGGTGCAGAGGCAGGGAATGTTGCGCCTGACCGCAGGCTCGAGCAGCGCCTGGTAGTCAGCCAGCGTATGAACATCGCCTTCGCTGGCGGCAATCAGGATGACATCGGCATCTTCGGCGCTGTCGGTCCTGACGATATCGAGCCCGTCGAGCGGCGAAGTGTCATTGTCCCGGCTGATCAGCAGGCATCTTTTTTGCCCGCTGCCACGGGTCTCGGTCTGCATGATCCGCCACGCTGTTTCGCCGGACGTCAGGAACCAGTCCCAGCTTTGGGGGTCGAAGCCAAGCTGCGCCAGGCGCACGGAATTCTCTTCCGAACGCTTGCCGGAATTGGAAAGGATGATGATTTTCTTGCCTAGTGCCTTGAGCGCGACAAGCGTCGCTGCGGCCTCGGGATAGGGTCCCCGGCCATCGCGCAGCACACCGAACTGGTCGACGAGAAAGGCATCGTAATTCGATTCTATCTGCGCAAGGCCCGATTTCAACTTCGGTTCGTTCATAGCAATCCTGCCGATCTGGCGCCGCTGAGCGCGAGGCGGGCTGCACCCGCTGCCGCCTCGTCGGATTTGACCGGCAGCGAGGCAGTGCCCAGGGCGCGCTCGCGAATGGCGGTCCATTTGTCGTTGCCGGCACCGCCGCCGACGCTGCGGATGGAACGAAGCCCAGGCCCCCCGAGTTCCGCCAGCCTTTGATAGGCAAGCGCCTCGATGCCGGCGATACCCTCGAAGATCGCCTTCAGGAATTCCGCATCATCAACCGGACGCGGCTGCATGCGCGGGGCAAGCGCCGGGTCGGAAATCGGGAAACGCTCGCCCGGCCTGACCAGCGGATAGTAATCGAGACCGGTGCGGGTCGCCGGATCGATCCGGCCGGACAGTTCGGCGATCCGATCGTTGCTGAAATGCTCGGCCAGCACCACGCCGCCGGTATTGGACGCGCCTCCGGCCAGCCAGATGTCGCCGATGCGGTGGCTGTAAAGTCCAAATTCCGGCGCGAACAGCGGAATTTCGGACAGAAGCTTGACCGTCATCGTCGTGCCCAGTGCGGTGACGCCGTCACCGGGCCGATCGGCGCCGGTCGCCAGGAAGGACGCGCAGCCATCGGTGGTACCGGCAACGATCAAGAGATCATGCGGAAGACCGAAAGTCTCGGCGGCTGATGGGGCAATCGTCGCCATAGGCGAACCGGCGGGCAGGACATCCGGCAATAGCGCAATGTTGGCGCCCGTTGCGCCGATCCAGTCCGGCCAGCGGCGCGCGACGGGATCGTAGCCAGTCTTCAACGCATTGTTTTCGTCCGACAGATCCCAGCGGCCGGTGAAATGCCCGGCGAGCCAATCGGCCTGGTGAACGATCTTGTGAACGCCAGCAACCGTCTGGAATGTCATGAGCCTGGCAAGGCCGGAAGTCGCGCCATGGGCGGCACTTTCGTTCGGCGCATGAAGGGCGACAGCATCGAGAATAGCGCGATCCGTCACCGGATCGTTGTACATCATCGGGTCGGCGAGTGGCTGTCCCGCGCTATCGACAGGCAACATCGTGCCCGATGTGCCATCGATCGACAGCGCGACGATGCTCGACCTGTCGATTTCGTCCAGCACATCGTTCAGCGCCGATCGCACCGCCGCCCACCAGCCGGACGGATCGCGGTGATCGCCGGAAAAGCCGGCAAGCTTTGCCGATGCTGTCGCGTGGATCTCGAAATCCGGCGACATAACAACCGCGCGCGCGCCCGACGTACCGAGGTCGATGCCGATGACGAACGGGCTGCTCATTGCAGCGCCTGCCCGGCCCGGTTGAGTTCCTGCCGGTACTTTTCCGCGTCCCAGCCGAGCAATTCGGCTTTCTCGGCATCGCTGAGATAATGCAGCCGCGCGCCTGCGGGAACGCGGGCGGCGACATCGGCAAAGCAGCGCGCCATGGCCAGGGCTCCAGCGTTTATGTCCTTGCGAACCAATACGCCCTTGCCGGGAAAAACGATGATCGGCGGCGGATCGGCATGGCTCGTCCCAATATCCGCAGCAGTGTCGTTGGGCGCCGCGATCGTCAGCCCGCGCCCGAGAAAGATGACATGATCGGGATAGAGACTGCCGCCGGCGCCGATCTTGACGCTTTCGAGATCGGTGGCTGCCGCGTGGACAGCCTCAATGTCCGGCAGCGCATAATCGCTGTTCATCGCCAGACGCAACAGCGCCGCTTTGTCCGGCGCTTGTGCCTGGCGGGGGGCAGCGCGCATCCGGGCGCACACCGTATTCAACAATGCCTCGGCCTCGGCGACGGTTTCGCCGGCTACGACCAGCCCGTGATTGCCGAGGATCAGCACCGCGACGCCATCGCCGAGACGTTTGGATATTTCCCTTGCGAGCGGCAAGCCGGGTCGAGCATAGGGAACGTAGGCATGTGCGATGCCCTCCAGCCTACCGGCCGCGACCGCCTCGGCATTGGCCTGCACGGCGACCGCGATCGTCTCGACGCAATGGACATGAACGACAATCTTCTGCGGCATCAGCGCGTGTACGGTGGTTTCGATCGAGGGGCGCAGGCCAGCGGGATTCTTGTCGGCAATGACAAATTGCTGGGCCTTTTCGCAGGCCGGATCGTCGCGCCCCAGAGCCTCCAGCAAAGGATCGAGATCGACCGGCACCATGACGTCGCGCTGGCGGGCATGGGCAAGCCACAGGCCCGACGCCTTGATCCACAGCGTGCCCGCCTCCTTGATCGAGGTATTGCCCCCCGCACCCTGCACCAGCAGGGGATCGGCGCCGACGCGTGCGGAGAGATCGAGCAACGCTTCGAATTCAGGAGTGTTCATGGGGGCTCCTCCCTGCGAGCAACTCACCCCTCTCTGTCGCTTCGCGACATCTCCCACTCAAGGGGGGAGAGTAGAGCCTCGCGGCATGTATCTTAACGAAAACAAGATCGGCTATTTTGACGGGATGGTCGAGCGAGCGCCTGTTCTCCCCCCTTGAGGGGGAGATGTCGCGAAGCGACAGAGGGGGGTGCCGGCTGCGGACTCTCATCCCCTGCCCTCCAGATGTGTCGAGGCGCGATGGTTCTCGAACCATGCAGCAAAAGCATGCCGCTCGGCTTCAGATAGATGCAGGCCATGCTTGGTGCGGCGTTCGAGAATATCCTCCGGCGTCTCTGCCCATTCCTCCGCAATCAGGAAATAGGCTTCGCGCTCGTAGAACGACGGTCCGAATGGCTTACCCAGATCCTGCAATGAGGTGGCGTCGCCGATCAGCGCGTGCGCACGGGTGCCGTAAAGCCGGGCGTAATGCTTGAGCAGGGCGCCGGTCAGCCACGGATAACGAGCCTTGAGATCGCCGAGGAACTGTTCGAAATCGGCGCCCTTCATATCGCCACCCGGGAGTATTCCCCGCTTCGTCCAGGCGGGCTTCATCTGCGGGAAGAAGGATTGTATCCGGTCGAGCGCGTGCTCCGAGAGCTTGCGGAAGGTGGTGATCTTGCCGCCGAACACCGACAGCAGCGGCGCCTTGCCGTCCGGCGCGTCGACTTCGAAAATATAGTCACGGGTGACGGCCGACGGATTCTCGGCATTGTCGTCATAAAGCGGCCGGACGCCGGAGAAGCTGTGGACGATATCGGCGGACGTCAGTTGCTGCTTGAAATAGCGGTTGACCGATTTCAGCAGGTATTCGATCTCGCCGGGATCCGGCGCGACATCTTCAGGCCGGCCCTCGTAGGGAATATCGGTCGTGCCGATCAGCGCCAGATCGTTCTGGTAAGGATTGATGAAGATCACCCGCTTGTCGGGGTTCTGGACGAGGTAGGCCTGCCGTCCCTCCCAGAATTTCGGCACGATGATATGGCTGCCCTTGACCAGCCGGACATTGCGGGTCGAGTTCAGCCCGGCGACACGGCCGATAATGTCATTGACCCATGGTCCGGCGGTGTTGACGACGCATCGCGCCTTGTAGAAGGATTTCGCGCCGGTCCCCGTGTGGGTGGTTTCGATGTCCCAAAGATCGCCATTGCGGCGGACCGAGGAACAGGCCGTGCGCGTATGGACCTCTGCGCCCCTGGCCTTCGCGTCGAGCGCGTTCAGCAGAACCAGCCTGGAATCATCGACCCAGCAATCGGAATATTCGAAGGCCTTGACGAATTGATCCTTGATCGGCGCGCCCTCCGGAGCGGTCCGAAGGTTGAGGGTGCGCGTGCCCGGCAACCGCTTGCGTCCGCCAAGATGGTCGTAGAGAAACAGGCCAAGCCGCACCAGCCAGGCCGGGCGGTCATCCGGGTTATGCGGCAGCACGAAGCGCATCGGCCAGATGATGTGCGGCGCGCTTTCGAGCAGCACTTCGCGCTCGATCAGCGCCTCGCGCACCAGCCGGAATTCGTAATATTCGAGATAGCGCAGCCCGCCATGCACGAGTTTTCCGGAGCGCGAACTGGTGCCCTGGGCGAGATCGTCCTTCTCGCAGAGCACGACCGAAAGTCCCCGGCCGGCCGCATCGCGGGCGATGCCCGCACCATTGACGCCGCCGCCGATGATGAAGAGGTCGTGGATCTTGTCTGTGCTCACAGCGCCGCACCCCCCTCTGTCGCTTCGCGACATCTCCCCCTCAAGAGGGGAGAGTGGAAACACACGGAATGCCCGTAGCCGAGAAACAAGTCCATGCTTGAGGCGCGATGATTGAACGGGCCTCTACTCTCCCCCCTTGAGGGGGAGATGTCGCGAAGCGACAGAGGGGGGTGAGCTAAATCCGCCATCACACCATCCCCTCAGCAAGGATTGACCGGCGGCAGGCCGGCGATATAGCGGCGCACTTCTTCTGCTGCCATTTCCGCCGCATAGGTCACGGTACGGACCGAAGCGCCGGCGATATGCGGCGTCAGCGTCACGTTCGGCAACTGCAGCAGCGGCCAGTCGGGCGGCACCGGCTCGACGCCGAAGGTTTCCAGCATGGCGCTCGACAATGGACCGTTGGTCAGGGCCTCGTAAAGCGCGTCATAGTCGCAGAGCGGCCCGCGCGCGGTGTTGACGAAGATCGCGCCCGGCTTCATTTTGGCGAAGCTCCCGGCATTCATGATGTTTTTCGTCTCCTCGGTAACACGAGGATGCAGCGTGACGACATCGGAGCGAGACAGCAGATCGTCGAACGACACATGCTCGACACCGGCATTCCGGTCATCGGCGGAAAGCTGCACGTAGGGATCATGAACGATGACCTTGGTACCGAAGGCGCGCAGCAGGCGCACCACCTTGGTGCCGATATTGCCATAGCCGACCACGCCGACGGTCATCTCCGAGAGCTCGCGGCCGGTGCGGTCGGCGCGATAGAGATCGCCGCGCCATTCCCCCCTGCGCAGGCTTTCGTGGCCCATGCGGATCAGCCGCGTCTCGGCGAGGATGGCGCCGAGTGTAAATTCGGCGACCGCGCTGGCATTGCGGCCCGGCGTGTTGACGACCAGGACGCCCGCTTGCCGCGCCGCCGTCATGTCGATATTGACGGGACCGCCACGCGAAACCGCAACCAGCTTCAGGTCCGGGAGGCGCGCGAACATCGAGGCGGACAAGGGCGCCAGTTGGGTGACCATGATTTCGGCGTCGGCGATGAAGTCGACGATCTCGTCGGCCTTGCCCATATATTCCTTGAGCCCCGCCATGCCTTCGGTGGCATAGCCATGCTCCATCGGCTCGTCCGGCCAAGGCTGTTCGACAGTGCGGATATCGTGGCCGTCGCCGCAGGCCGCGACGATCTTGTCGCGGAAAACGTCCGGCAGCATGAACCGGTCACCGATGATGGCGATCTTCTTCATTTGGCAGTCCTTTCGGCATGTTCGCTCGCCATTTCGTGCCAGACCGGGCGGAGCGCTTGCCGCGTCTGGCGATAGGCCGGGAAAGCCTCGTCAAAGCGGCGGGTCAATGTGGGGTCGGGAGATTCGGCCGGTTTCATATAGGGTGAAACCCAGTCGCCGACGCAAGTCTCCATATCGGGATAGATGCCGAGCGAGACGGCGGCGATCATCGCCGCACCCGCCGCACCCGCCTCCTCGCGCTCCGTTGTCTGGATGCTGGCGCCCAGAGCGCCGCCCAGGATCGAGCGCAGCGCGCGGCTGCGGGCGGCACCGCCGGTCAGCCGCACACGTTCGGGCATCGGCCCCATCTGGGCGTAGCAATCCCGCGCCGAGAAGGCCAGGCCGTCAAACACCGCCTTGACCAGATCGCCGAAGCCATGACCGATGCTGAGGCCGACGAAGGACGCGCGCGCACTGGCATCGACAAACGGCCCCCGCTCGCCGGCCTCGGAAATATAGGGGTGGAACAGGATTGGCTGATCGGACGCCTCGGCCAGCCAGCGATCGACATGGCCGAGCAGTTCGGATTTCGATTTCTCGACCCCCATGCCCTTCAGCAGGCCGCCGGCAACGTTGATGATCCAGTCTATATTCAGGGTCGCGGCCATGTTGGACTGCATCTGCGCATAGGCGCCGGGAATCGGCAGGCACATCGTATAGCCGGTCTGCTCCTTGTTGAGCCAGACATCGTCGGCACTTTCTGCAAAACGCATGTGCATGCCGGTCGAGCCGATGATCGAGCAGCCGGTATCCGTGCTCTTGTCGTAGAGCCCCGCGCCGATCGATGTGCAGACGACATCGACATAGCCGAGCACCACAGGCGTTCCGGCTTTCAGTCCCGTGAGTCTGGCGGCGTCTTCGCTCAGCGCATGATGCTGGGTGGCGCCATCGACGATTTCCGGCAGCAGGGTGCGGACCTTCTGGAGATCGAGGAAATCGATGACATCTTCCGAATATTGCCGCGTGCGGAAATCGCCGAAGGTGAAGCAGGCTTCCGACGGATCGGTGGCGACCTTGCCGGTCAGCTTGAAATACAGCCAGTCCTTGCAGTGGAAAGTGTTGACGACGCCATCCAGCGTTTCCGGCGCATTTTCCAGTATCCACCGCAGTTGCGAACCCTGCTGGCAGGCGGCAAGGCCGGTGCCGGTCTGGCGGAAGCGCTCGACATTGCCACTGTCGGCCTGCAACCGTTCGACCACCTCGCTTGCCCGCGCATCCAGCCACAGCCACGCCTTGCCGACGGGATCGCCCGCCTTGTCGATGCGCCAGTTGCCGTCGCCCTGGGCGGTCACGGCGATCGCCGCAACACGATTGGCGAGGTTGTCGATCTTCCCGCCGAGTTCGGCAAGCGTCCTGGCCGCATCCGCCCAGGTGCGGGCCATATCCTGCACCGCGCCGGTACGGCCGACGGCCTCGTAGCTGTTCGGGATCGATGCCATGGCCAGCTGCCGGCCGCCAAGGTCAAAAGCCACCGATTTCATCACCGACGTTCCGGCATCGATCCCGATCAGTATGTCATTCATCACGCAAGCTCCACCCCGTGCGAAATAGCCCCTCCCGTCTCGCTGTCGAAGACGTGCAGGCTCGATGGGTCGAGATGAATGCCTATTGTCTCGCCGACCGCAAGGCTGGTCCGGTCATGTTCCACAAGCACCATGGTACCGCCGGCGAAATCGGCGGCGATATGCGTCTGGTCCCCGAGCCACTGGCTGACCGCGACCTGGGCCGAGACGCCATCGATGCTGCGTTTGACGGCATAGGGGCGGATGCCGAGCACGACCTTGCGGCGGGCCAGCAACGCGTCGCGAACGCCGGGGGCGAAGGCGGAAGCGGCGTAATCGAGCCTCACCCCCTCATTGAGCCCGAAGGCGATCGTGTCGCCCGCGCCGATCACCGACGCCTCGAAGACATTCATCGGCGGCTCGCCGACGAAGGTGCCGGTGAACAGATTGGCCGGCCGCTCCTTGATCATCTGCGGCGTATCGAACTGCTGCAGCACCCCGCCTTCCATCACCGCGATGCGATCGGCGAGCGCATTTGCTTCCGTTTGATCGTGGGTGACGAGGATGGCGGTGAGGCCGCGCTCCTTGATGTAGTGCTTGATGCGGCCACGCAGCACGGCACGCAGTTGCGGTTCGAGCTGGCCCATCGGTTCATCGAGCAGATGCAGGTCGGCATCGCGGATCAGCGCCCGGCCCAGGCTGGCGCGCTGCTGCTGTCCACCCGAGATCGACGAGGGATAGCGGCCAAGGATATCCTCGATTTCCAAAAGCTTGGCGATGAAGGCGACCTTCTCGTCGACCACCGACTGGGGCAGCCGCTTGGCCTTCAGGGCGAAAGCCATGTTCTCGCGCACCGTCAGCGGCGGATAGAGAGAATAGCCCTCGAACGCCATGGCGACATTGCGCTTGACCGGTGCGAATGTGTGGATCTCGCGGCCGGCGATCGCGATCGTGCCGCGCGACACCGGCTCGAAGCCGGCGACCATGCGCAGCGTCGAGGTCTTGCCGCATCCGGACGATCCCAGCAGCGCAATGATCTCTCCCTTCCTGATCTCCATGCTGAGTTGCTTGACGGCATGGACGCCGTGGTCGATCGGCCCGTAGAATTTATCGACGCCATTGATGACGAGCACGGTACCGTTCATGCAGCTTCTCCCCGCGTCATGTCCCTGCGATTGTCTGAAATCCGCGAGCCGCTTGCCTTGTCGAACAGGAAGGCGGAAGCCGCATCGACGGCAATTGCCGCCGCACCGGATTTCGGGCCGGGTGTGCCGGCGGGGCGCGACAGCAGGATCTCCCGGCCACGCAGGGTGTTGACCAGTGTCACGGTCTTTTCGTTGAGCGGCGTTTCGGCCTCGACCGTCACCGGGATCGCGCCATGCGCGACCGGGTCGGTGAAGGCGATGGTTTCGGGGCGCAGGCCGAGCACGCAGGGTTGGCCGATCACCTTGCCCGGCGCATTCGGAAGGGCGACGCGAACATTGGACAGTTCGACATAGATGCCGGCATCGTCCTGCTTCGGCGTCACGTCGAGCAGGTTGATGGTCGGGTCGCCGAACAGCCGGGCGATCTCCATGTCGGCGGGGTGATTGTAGATTGCCTCCGGCGTGCCAAGCTGGCGGATCCGGCCATCCGACATCACCGCGATGCGGTCGCCGAGCGCCATCGCTTCCTTATAGTCCTGTGTCACGTAGACGACGGTGGCGCCCTGTTTGGCCAGCAGGCGCGGCAGTTCCAGCCGCATCTCGAAGCGCAGCTTGGCATCGACATTGCGCAGGGGATCATCGAGCAGCAGCAGCGGCGGCGAACCCGCAAGCGCGCGAGCCAATGCCGTACGCTGCTTCTGGCCGTTCGACAGCGCCTTCGGGTGATGGCTCAGCACATGGTCGATCTTGAGCAGTTTCGCCACCGAATGCACGCCCGCCTGGATGACATTGGCGCGTTGCCCGCGCGCCTCCAGCGGCGTGGCGATATTGTCGAAGGCCGACATATGCGGAAAAAGCGCGAAGTTCTGGAAGGCCATGCCGATCCCCCGGAATTCGGCATCGACATCGGTGACATCCTCACCGCCGATGATGATCCTGCCCTGGTCGGGATCGATGACGCCGGCAATCAGGCGCAGCAGCACGGTCTTGCCCGAACCGGACGAGCCGAACAGCACGAGCCGTTCGCCATCGGCGACATCGAGCGTGAGATTATCGAGCACTGTCTGGGTCTTGAAGCGCTTGGTGATGTTCTGGAGTTGAAGCGTCGTCATGTAGATTTACCCCTTCACCGCGCCGAGCGACAGGCCTTCGACCAGATAGCGCTGGGCGTAGAGCGCCAGCGCCAGCGTCGGCGTGACCGAGAGCACGATGGCTGCGGCGATCTGGCCATACTGGATACCCGAGGATGTGATGAAGGCGAGCGCCCCCACCGTCACCGGCTGCTTGTCGGCCGAGGCCAGCACCAGCGCAAAGACGAAATTGTTCCAGGCGAAGATGAAGGCCAGCAGGCCGGCGGCGGCGATGCCGGGTCCGGCGAGCGGCAGCGCGATCTTGCGGAAGGTCGCAAACCAGGAATGCCCGGCGATGCGATAGGCATATTCGACGTCGGCCGATATATCTTCGAAATAGCCGCGCACGATCCAGAGGATTAATGGCAGGCAGATCAGCTGGTAGACCCAGATCAGCCCGATATAGGTATTGGCCAGACCCATCCACTGGAAATACTGGGTCAGCGGCAGCAGTACCAGCAAGGGCGGCGCAAAGCGGAAAGACAGCAGCGTGAAGGCGATGTCCTCAGACCCCCGGAACTTGTGCCGGGCAAAGGCATAGGCCGCAGGCACGCCAAGCAGCAGCGAGACCGCCACCGATGTCACCGACAGGAAAACCGAATTACCAAGATTGCGCATGAAGGCGATGTCGAGCGTGCCGGCGGCCGTCTGCAGCTTGCCGGTGATCAGCGCGACATAGTTCGACAGCGTCGGCGTGAAGGCCAGCGACGGCGGGATGGTCAGGATCGTCTCGTTGGTCTGGAACGACATCATGAAGATCCAGAAGATCGGAAACATGAAGAAGATGACGACGAGCGAGAGCGCGATGAAGCGCAGGGTTTTCTCGACGGGAGACATGGTTTCCATGGGTCAGGCCCTCCTCACGCTTCGCCGCGCGCGCGTTCGCGCAGCCGCAGCCAGTTCTTGATGAAGATATTCGACAGGAAGTAAGTGATCGCCCAGAGAATGACCAAGAGAGCGGCGGAGCGCCCGACATTGGTCGACTGGAAGAAATTCAGGTACGCCTCGACCTGGAAGACGGTCAGCGTATCGCCAGGTCCCCCTTGCGTCATCGCATAGATGATGTCGAACTGCTGGATCGAATCCAGCAGACGGAACAGCGTCGCGGTCAGGATATAGGGCGTCAGCATCGGCAGCGTGATGCGGAAGAACACGAAGCTGCGCGGCACGCCATCGAGTGCCGCCGCCTCGAACGGCTGGGTCGGCAGCGATCTCAGGCCGGCCAGCAGCAGGATCATGATAAACGGCGTGTAGACCCAGATATCGACCAGCACGACGGTCAGCAGCGCGGTATCCGGCGACGAGGCCCAACGGAAATTCTCGAGACCGATGAGGCCCGCCAGATAGCTGAGCACGCCAAAGCCCGGATTGGTCATCAGCTTCCACATCAGGGCTGCGAGCGCCGGCGCGATCATCAGCGGCAGGAGCAGCATGATCGAAATGAAATTGTTGACCGTCGAACGGCGTTGGAGCAACAGCGCGATGCCGAGACCAAGCACCAGTTCCAGAGTCACGGTCAGGCCGGCGTAAAGCAGCGACACCTTCAGAGTGTTCCAGAAGCTGGCATCGGTGAAGAAGGTCCAATAGTTTTCGCCCCAGTTGAACTTGCGCGCCCATGGCTGGCTCAGCCGGTAGCGCTGGAACGAGTTGATCACCGCCGTCACGAACGGAATGAGGATGCCGATGCAGACGAGCAGTGCGGGCAGGCTCAGCACATAGGGCAGCGCGCGCTTGGAAATGCGGAAGCCGGATCTGGTCTTTTTGGTGTTGGCTACCAAAGCCATGGAAGCTCCATTTCGCTGGAGTGCTGGAAAGATTTCAAGCCCCCCCCAGCCCCTCCCCACAAGGGGAAGCGGTTAACTCGCCGCACCATTTCGCCAGAAACCAGCCTCACAGCATGCTGAGAGAATTGTCAGGGCGAAATGCAGCCTCGGATTAAGCCTCTCCCCTTGTGGGGAGGGGTTGGGGCGGGGTCTTTCTTGCTTTTTGCGGCCGGGCGCAGGGAGAAATCCGCCCGGCCGCGTTGGAGGATCAGCCGAGACCGGCTTCCTTCAACTGTCCGTCGATGCTTTGGGCAAGCTGGTCGAGGCCTTCATCGACCGGCACTTCCTTGGCGACCATCTTCTGCAAGGTCGCCGCCCATTCGGTCGTGACATCGAAGAACAGCGGCTGCGGCGTGAACTTGATCGAGGCGCCGGCGGCGGACGCATCGAACATCTCGACATAGCCCGGATATTTGTTGAGCTTCTCGCGGAATGCCTCGTCCTTCCAGATCGACTGGCGAACCGGATCGACGAAGTCCATCTTGGTGGCGCCGAACAGCGCATGCTCCGGACCCGAAGCCCATTGCATGAAATACCAGGTGGCGTCCTTGTCCTTGGAGAAGCTGGACATGGCAAGCGACCAGATCCAGATATTCGGGGTCGAGGCCTTGGCTTCCGGATTGGCGGCAAAGGCTGCATAGGCGAGCTGGCCCGCCATCTTGTTGTCGCCGCCATTCATGAAGTAGCCGAGGATATCGGCATCGTAGATCATGGCGGAAGCGCCGGCGCCGAGATCGGTGCCGACCTGATACCATGTGTAGGTCGACCAGTCCTTGGGGCCGCTTTCCTGGATCATCTGCACCCACTTGGTGTGGAAGGCCTTGGAGCCTGCAGTGTTCATCGCCGCCGACAGCTTGCCATCGGCCGAGACGTTCAGATCCTTCTCGTTGAAGTTCGAATAGCCCGACAGGAAGCCCGGATGAATGGTCGCCCAGGAGCGCGAGCCGCGAACGCCGATGCCGTAGACGCCGCCGCCAACATCCTTGGTGAGCTTGGCCGAAACCTCGACCATGTCATCGATGTTCTTTGGAACGGAAACACCGACCTTGTCGAACATCGCCTTGTTGTAGGCGAGGTTGTTCTGCTCGAAGCCCCACGGAATGCACCATTGCTTGGCGTCGTCCGAGCCGAGCGCCCCGCCCGGCTGGCCGTTCCAGGCGCAGGAGTTCTTGACGCCCGGCAGGAAGTCGTCCCAGGCGTAATTGGGGTTGGTCTTGGCCGGATCGTTGATCCATTCCTTGAGATCGGTCGCCCAGCCGGCCGGGCCATAGGTCCAGGTCATGTAGGCGCCGGTCATGAAGGCATCGTATTCGGTGGAGCCGGACGAAAGGGCGGCTGTCACCTTGTCGAAATAGACGTCTTCCGGAAAAACGTCATAGGCAACTTCGATGCCGGTCAGGTCCTTGAAATTCTGCAGGTTGGCGATCATCGCATCGGCATAGGGATGCTTGTTCAGCAGCAGCTTGAGCGACTTGCCTTTGTGTGCCTTCCAGTCGAAATCGGCGGCAAGCGCCTGTGTCGACATCATATTGAAGAGAGTGCCGGCGGTGCCGGCTGCGATGCCCATGGCACCCAGGCCCTTGAGCAGGCCGCGACGATCCGTCTGACCGCGCAAAAAGGCCGCAATGAGGTCTTTTTCCTTTTCATGCATTTCGTTTCTCCTCCTTGTTGGGTGTGCAAAGCTCTGTTGAGCCATACCGGCCACCCGCCCGGTAATTCCTCCAAAACCTGTCAGCCGGGATTCTCCCAAACCTGGCCGACGCGACTGTAAATGTTCCTGTCAGCCTTCGCCTTTCATCAGTTCGACCGCGGTTCGCTCGTCGGTGATCAGACCGTTGAGATAACCGCTGGCCAGCACGGCGCGGATGGCCGGAGTCTTGAACTTGCCGCCGGCGACCGCGACGATGCGCCGGTCACGAAGCTTCTCGCGGCTCAATGTGAATGTGCGGTTCGACAGCGTCGTCTCGATCGCCTGGCCATTGCCGTCGAAGAAATGGCCAAGGAACTCGCCGACGCCACCGCCGCGCTTGATCTCCTCGATCTCGCTCATCTCGATCATGCCGGTGGCGACCAGCGACGCCTCGCGCTCGACCGTGCCGATGCCGACAAACAAGAGGTCGGCGCTGTTGGCCAGATTGAAGACATCGAGCACGCCACGCTGATTGAACAGCACGTCACGGTCTTCGACCGTGTTGGCGAAGAACGGCACCGGCATCACGTAAGCATCCGCGGCGACCCGGTCGGCAAGCCGGTGGATCACGTCATGCGGATTGGCGGCGAATTTGCGCGTCAGCCCGCCAAGCAGCGAGACGAAGCGGATGTTCTTGTTGACCGTGCGCGGCAGATATTCGATGCAGGCGGCGAGCGTCCGGCCGTGGCCGACGCCGATCAGCGCCGTCTCGCCGTTCTCGATCTCGCGCTTGAGGAACTGGGCGCCGCAAATGCCGAGCGCCTTCAGCGGAATCTGGTCACTGTCGAAATCCGGGGCCACCTCGCAATAGGAAAGGCCGTATTTCTCGGAAAGAGCCTGCTCCAGCTCGACGCATTCAGCCACGTCACTGTCGATATAGACCTTCACCAGACCGTCCTGGTTGGCCTTCATGATCAGGCGATGCGCCTTGAGAGAGGAAAGACCGAGGCGCTTGGCGACTTCGGACTGGGTCAGGCCGCCGGCATAATGCAGCCACGCAGCGCGGGTCGCCATGCTGGTTTCGTCATCACGCAGGCTGCCGCCATTCATGATCGCCATCATCCTCCCCCTTTCCGAACTTTTGATATTTTTTCAGAGTTCAGAAAATATTTTCATGAAATAATTTTCACCGAATGATATTTTTGTCAATTGAATTTTTCGAACAGCAGGGGATCGCCGGTGCGGCAGGCCGTGACTTAGCTTCAAGTTACTGAATTGATTGAAACAAGACCGTTCGTGGATTTTGCATGCCAAAAGCTTTTTAGTCGACCGGCGGCTGCACGCTGTACCTAGGGGAGATTGGTTTGCCGACGGATCGCCGCCACGTCAATTTGTCACATCGCAGGGTTGACCGGGCAGCATTATGAGAGTGCAGGCGGGATCGGTGGTTATCGGCGACCGAGCAATTGCGTCGCGAACTGGCGCATACCTGACTAAAAGCGGCCGCTCACGATTTGGTGTTGGATATCAAGCGATTTTGCACAGGTGTGTGGCCGGTTTTCTATTGATTGTTCGTCTTAATCAGAGTTAATGCCGTGTAACCATAGCATGCATTCGTATGACGATTCGACACCCTATATTGACGCGCGGACTGGCTAGAAATCTCTTGTTGCGTAAACAATTGAAGATGAGTGAAAAGAGACTGATTTGAGCCCTGCTCCGAAGAAAAACGGCGTGGAAGAGCTGCGTGCAGCCCTTGGAGAGAGCCGTTCAGCGTTTATCGCTATCGGGATCTTTTCATTCTTCGTCAATCTCCTGGTCCTTACCGGCTCGCTTTACAGCTTGCAGGTTTACGACCGCGTTCTGACGAGCCGGTCCGAACCGACGCTTGTGGTGCTGACGATCCTTCTCATCATGCTTTACGCGATCATGGGTATTCTCGACCACATGCGTGGCCGGATCGCCGCGCGCATCGGCGCCCGTTTCCAGGCCAATCTGGAAACCCGGGTGTTCCGCATGGTCATCGACCGCACCATGCTGTCCTCGCAGGGCATCAACACCTCGACGGCCATGCGCGATCTCGACTCCATCCAGCGGACGCTGGCGTCGCCTGCCGCCTTCGCGGTCTTCGACATTCCCTGGACGCCGGTTTTCGTCGTCATCATCTTCATTTTCCATCCTTTGATGGGCGTTATCGGCGTCATCGGCGGCCTGATCCTGGTCTTCCTGACCTGGCTCAATCAGAACGGCACCAAGCTGGACCAGGAAAAGGCGATGAACGCCGCCCGTCTCTCCGAAGAAATGACGGGAACCCTGCAGCGCGAAGCCGATACCGTGCGTGCGCTCGGCATGCGCTCTTCGACTGCATCACGGTGGAAGTCGCTGCGCGAAGATACGTTGGTCGCCAATATTCATTACAGTGACAATAACGGCTTCTATTCCATCACGTCGAAGACGTTCCGCATTTTCCTGCAGTCGGCCATTCTCGGCGCCGGCGCCTGGCTGGCGATCCAGGGCCATATCACCTCGGGCGCGATGCTCGCGAGTTCGATCATCATCGGACGCGCGCTGTCGCCCATCGAGACGATGATCGGCCAGTGGTCGCTGATACAGCGCGCCCTGCAAGGCTGGAAAAACCTTGCCGAAACGCTTGCAAAGGTCCCGCCGGAAATTGCGCGCACCACGCTGCCGCGGCCGCGGGCGATCTTGGATGTGCAGAATATCTCCGTCGTGCCGCCTGGCGAACGCGTGCCGACGCTGCGCAACCTTTCCTTCGAACTCAGACCCGGCCAGGCGCTCGGCGTGATCGGCCAGTCGGGATCCGGAAAGACCACACTTGCGCGCGTGCTGACAGGCGTCTGGCCAATTCAAGCCGGCCGCGTCCGGATCGACGGCGCTTCGATCGAGCAGTACAGCGTCGACGACCTTGCCAATTACGTCGGTTATCTGCCCCAGGAAGTGGCGCTGTTCGAAGGCACGATCGCTGAAAACATCGCGCGCCTTGCGCTGCAGCCCGACTCCGAGAAAGTTGTCGCCGCCGCCCAGAAGGCAGCCGCCCACGAACTGGTCCTCAGGCTCGGCAACGGTTACGACACCAAGCTTCCGGCGCAGGGGCAGCGGCTTTCCGGCGGGCAGAAGCAGCGCATCGGGCTGGCCCGCGCGCTTTACGGCGATCCGGTGCTGCTGGTGCTCGACGAGCCCAATGCCAATCTCGATGCCGAAGGCTCGATGGCCCTGAACCTCGCCATCCGAAACGCCAAGAAGGACGGGCGCTCGGTCGTCATCATGGCCCACCGGCCGGCCGCCATCGAGGAATGCGACCTGATCCTCATTCTCGAGGGCGGCAACCGCGTTGCCTTCGGCCCGCGCGACGAAGTGCTGAAGCAGCATCTGAAGAACTTCCAGCAGATCGGGCAGCCGCCCGCCGGACAGAGCGGCCCGGGCGGCACGCCTCCGCAGGGTGCGAGCCCGCCCGCAACTACCCCGCAGGGACCGCGTCCTGGCGGCGCGGCACCTGGTGGTGTCCCGTCGGGCGGCACAACGCCCCTGCCCGGCATTCTCGGCACCGGGCTGCTGTCCGGCACCGGCGGCCAGAGGGCGATCGGTGCCCCGCCTCGTGCCCTCACCGACCAGAGCAAGGACCGTGATGGCAAGGATGCCACGGACGGCAAGGATGGTACATCCAAGCCGGAAGACGGGGGCGGCAAGTGACGCCTGAAAAGAAGACGCCCGCGCATGCCTGGAGCATGAAGCGCTATCTTATTATCGGTTTCCTGACACTTGCATTTCTCGTCCTGGGGCTTGGCTCCTGGTCGGTGTTCACGCAGATGGCAGGCGCCGTCGTCGGAAACGGCGTCGTCGAGGTCGAGACAAAGCGTCAGGTCGTGCAGCATGCAACGGGCGGCGTGGTCGGAGAGATCCTGGTCAAGGAAGGCCAGGTCGTCAAAGCCGGCCAGACTGTGCTGATCTTCGACGATACATTCGACCGTGCCGAACTCGCGGTGATCGAGAGCCAGCTTTTCCCGCTGCTCGGAACGCGTGCCCGGCTGATTGCGGAACAGGATGAGGCGCCGAAGCCGATCTTCGACAAGGAACTTGTCGAGCGCGCCAAAACCAGCCCGAGAGAGGCAGAAGTCATCCGCAGCCAGTCGGAACTGTTGATCGCGCGCCGGTTGACGCGAGACAAGCAGATCGACCAGTTGCAGGAACGCAAGGCGCAGATCACCAAGCAGATCGATGGCCTCGTTGCCCGCATCGATGCGCTTGGCAAGCAACTGAAATTTCTTAGCGAAGACATCGACGCACAGAACAAGCTTCTCAAGCAGGGACTGACCCAGAAGAGTCGCGTTTCGGCGCTCGAACGCGATGCCGCGCAGATCCGCGGCAATGTGAGCGAATCGCAATCCTCCATTGCCGAAGCCAAGGCGCGCATTGCGGAAATGGAACTTGCAATCATCAATGTCAGCGCCCAGATGCGCGAGGACGCCATCAAGGAACTCGGCGACACGGATGCGCGCGCCTCGGAGCTGCGGGAACGCCGCATCTCGACGCTTGCCACGCTTTCACGCGTTGAGGTGACGGCACCGACAGAAGGCAAGGTGTTCAATCTTGCAGTGCATGCGGTGCGACAGGTCATCCGCGCCGCCGAGCCGATCATGGAAATCGTGCCGGACAACGTCAAGCTCGTGGTCAGTGTTCAGGTACCGCCGGCACAGATCGATCAGGTCCATGTCGGGCAGAATGTCATCATCCGTTTCCAGAGCTTCGATCACCGCCATACGCCGGATCTCAACGGCAAGGTGCGGCGTATTTCCGCCGACATCATTACCAACGAGCGCACCGGCCAGAGTTACTATTCCGTATCCATCTCGCTGTTGCCCGGGGAGGAGAAGTTCCTCGGCGCAAAGGCGGAGATTATTCCCGGCATGCCTGTCGACGCGTTCATCCGGACGACGGAGCGGACCCCGTTCGATTATCTCGTCCGGCCGCTCACGAGCTATTTCGGCAAGTCGATGCTTGAGCGGTAGAAGCGGCGTTAGACTTCCGCCGCTTCTCATACACGAACAAGAGTGACTATTTCACGGGCATCGAATAGACCTTGCCTTCGTATGGTGCGCCGTTCTTGTTGTCGATGGCGGTGACATACATGGTCTTTCCGTCGTCGCTGAATGCGAGATTGGGAGCAGCAGGCGACGGCACTGTATATTTGTTCTTGAGCGTGCCATCCGCCGCCACTTCCAGAATGGTGCCGGAACTATATTCGCCGATGTAGAAATTGCCGTTCGGGCCAAGCTTGATGCCGTCCGGATAGACGTTCGGCGCTTCGCCCAACTGATAGAGCCGGACAAACAGCCGACGGTCCGACAGGCTGCCATCCGCCGCCACTGCGAAGGAAATCACCCGGCCAGCCTCTGATTCATTCACATACAGGCGCCCGTCCTTGCCGACGACGATTCCATTGGCGTAGTGAAGATCATCGGCGACTTCCCTGAGCGTGCCATCGGATGCCAGATGCATGACGCGTCCGACCACCGGTCCGGACTCCCAAGGTCCCGAAAGGGTGAAGTAAGCGCCATCCTTGCCGTCCGGTGCGCCGTCATTGGGGCCTTGCAGCTTGCCCCCGGCCGCGTCCTTGTCATAAGTTTTCAGCGTCTTGCCGTCGGCGGAAATAATCACGATCTGGCCGGAATCGTAGCAGGTGACGCCGAAATCCTTGCCCATCGGCACCACTGCTGAAGGCCCGCATCCATCCTGTTTCCAGATGACGCTGTTGCTCTTGCCGTTCCATGCCGTCACCGTTTGGCCGGCATATTCCACATACAGCAAATGGCCGGCCGACATGACCGGCCCCTCTGGAAACAGTGCCTTGGCGTTGATGATAGTTTCCGTTCGCGACATGCCTGCCGTTCCAAATGATACCAATGCTGCCACTGTCAATATCGCCGTCATCCGCATAGCCGTTCCCCTCTTCTGCTGTTGGCTTGGAAGAAGGATACGGCAGTCGCGCAATGCAGTTCGTCGAAAAAACGACGCCGCGATCCAGGTTCGGAGTCGCGCCAAGCGCAGACTCTCGCCCAGGTTTCTGTTAACGAGCGACGCAATCGAAGCGGAGCGCGTGCACACACCGCCCGAGACTACGGCCTTCGGCAGTCGTCGCCATCTGGTTCAGCCTTCGATCCCGTCGATGACAACCCTCGCCCGGTCGGCTGAAACGCGGCGGATTTCCACCTCGTCGCGACGGGCGGCGAACAGTTCACCACCCATCAGCTGATCGGCGAGATTGGCCGGCAGCGACAGGATCACGCGGGCATCATCGCCGTGGATCGAGGAAACCGAACCGCGTCTGGCGGTGATCATGCCGCCGGCCACGGTGTTGTTGGTATCGGGATCGATCAGGATGAAAGCGCCGGTCGCCCGGTTTTGTTCATAGGTATCGAAGACGGCCTGTTCTTCGAACGCCAGCCGCACCTTGCCGATGGCGTTCATGGGCAGCCGTTCGGCCGCGTCCCATTTGCCCGACTGGAGATCGAGCTTCAGGGTCGGTTCGACCTGCACGCGCTGGCGGCGCGAACCTGATTTCAGCCAATAGCGCTTGCCGGGCTCGATGCCATCGGGTTGGAGCGCCACGAGCTGGGCGTCGAAAGCGAGGCCAAGCATCGGCTGGCTGTCGACCGAGGCGATCAGATCGCCGCGGGCGATATCGACCTGACGGTCGAGCACCAGCGTCACCGCATCGCCGGCGACGGCCGCATTGCGAACCAGATCGAAGGTGACGATCCTGGCGACATTGGCAACCATGCCGGATGGCAGGATAACGATGGGATCGCCCGGCTTGACCGAACCGCCCGAAATCGTGCCCTGGTAGCCACGAAAGCTCTCGCCGGGCCGCGACACGCGCTGGACGCTCATGCGGAAGCCGACTGTCTGCGGCGAGCGGACCGGTGCGTTTTCCAGCGCCTGGGCGATCGTCGGGCCATCATACCACGGCATCGCCGCATGGCCTGAATAGACGACATTCTCACCCTTCAGCGCCGAGACCGGAATCGCCGTGACCTGGCGGACGCCGAGCGACAGCGCCAGTTCGCGGAACTCGTGGGAAATTTCGTCGAACCGCGCCTCGTCGTAACCGATCAGGTCGATCTTGTTGATGGCGAGCACAAACTGCTTGATGCCCATCAGCGTGGCGATCGTCGCGTGCCGGCGGGTCTGTTCGAGCAGGCCGGCGCGGGCATCGACCAGCAGCACCGCGAGATCGGCGGTCGAGGCGCCAGTCGCCATGTTGCGGGTATATTGCTCATGGCCGGGCGTGTCGGCGACGATGAAGGAGCGCTTGTCGGTGGCGAAATAACGGTAGGCGACATCGATGGTGATGCCCTGCTCGCGCTCGGCCTGGAGGCCATCGAGCAACAGCGCGAAATCGGGCAGGCCAAGGTCGTTCTGCTTGCCGGAATCGCGGCGCAGCGCCGCCGCCTGATCTTCCTTGACGGCCTTGGAGTCCCAGAGCAGCCGGCCGATCAGCGTCGACTTGCCGTCATCGACGGAGCCGCAAGTGATCAGCCGCAAGGGCCGCGAATCGCGGGTGACTTTCCGAGCGTCCGACGCCAGCTGTTGCTGTTCGGCGAGATTGGAAATGGTTGTCATGATCAGAAATACCCTTCGCGCTTTTTCTTTTCCATCGAACCGGCCTGGTCGCGGTCGATGGCGCGGCCCTGACGTTCGGAAACGGTGGCGGTTTCGAGTTCAGTGATGATGTCGTCGAGGGTAGCGGCATCGGAGCGGATCGCGCCGGTCAGCGGGAAACAGCCGAGCGTGCGGAAGCGGATCAGTTCCTGTCGCTTGACCTCGCCCGGCAGCAGTTCCAGCCGCTCGTCCTCAGCAAGGATCAGCATGCCGTCGCGTTCGATCACCGGGCGTTCAGCCGCGAAGTAGAGCGGCACGATCGGAATGTTCTCGGCCTGGATATAGCGCCAGATATCGACTTCGGTCCAGTTCGACAGCGGGAAGGCGCGCACGCTCTCCCCTTTTCTGATCTGGCCGTTATAGATGTTCCAGAGTTCCGGACGCTGGTTGCGCGGGTCCCATTTGTGATCCGGAGTGCGGAAGGAGTAGATGCGCTCCTTGGCACGGGAGGCCTCTTCGTCACGGCGGGCGCCGCCGAAGGCCGCATCGTACTTGCCGGCATCGAGCGCCTGCTTCAACGCCTCTGTCTTCATGATGTCGGTGTAGAGCGCCGAGCCATGACTGAACGGCGTGATGTTTTCCAGCGCCCCGCGAGGGTTGGTGTGCGAGACGAGATCAAGGTCGTATTCGGCGACGATCTTGTCGCGGAACTCGATCATTTCCTTGAATTTCCAGCCGGTATTCACATGCAGGAGCGGAAACGGCACGCGGCCCGGATAGAAGGCCTTGCGTGCCAGATGCAACAGAACGGACGAATCCTTGCCGATCGAATAGAGCATCACCGGGCGTTCGAACTCGCCGGCGACTTCACGGAAGATGTGGATAGCTTCGTTCTCGATCGCCTTCAGATGCGGGTCGAGCGGCGGGCGGGCGGCGGCATCCCTGGTGTGGGCATCGAATTCAGACTGGGGCATTCTATTTCTTTCTCTCTTCAAAGCCCCCTCATCCGGCCCTTCTGGCCACCTTCTCCCCGCTAGGGAGAAGAGGGAACCCGCTGAACCGCCCTTTCGGAAATGGCCGTCTCAGCGTTCGTGTGTTCGGTGATTTCGAAGTTTGCACTCTCTTCTCCCCAGCGGGGAGAAGGTGGCCCGAAGGGCCGGATGAGGGGGAAATCACAATGACAGGTCTTACAGTTCGCTCGACTCCAGCGACGGAAGCGCTGCTTCCGGCACATGCAGGCCGCATTCGCGCTTCTCGTCGTTTTCCCACCACCAGCGACCGGCGCGCTCGGATTCGCCCGGCTTGATGGCGCGCGTGCAAGGCTCGCAGCCGATCGACGGATAGCCGCGCGCATGCAGAGGATTCAACGGGATCACCTCGTCCTGCACAAGACGGTTGATCCTGTCGATATCCCAATCCGCCAGCGGATTGACCTTGAGCAGGTTGCGCTCGGCGTCGAATTCGACGAACGGCGTGTCGGCGCGATTGCCGGACTGGCCACGGCGAAGGCCGGTGATCCAGACCGATGCGCCGGCCAGCGCGCGCGCCAAAGGCTTGACCTTGCGGACGCCGCAGCAGGCGTGCCGGGCCTCGACGCTGTCATAGAAGCCGTTCAATCCATATTGCGCTGCATAGGCATCAACATCGGCCTTTTCCGGATAGAACCGCTGGATCTGAATGCCGTAGCGGCTTTCGGTATCGCCGATCAGCTGCAGCGTTTCCGGAAACAGCCGGCCGGTTTCGAGCGTCGAGACATCGATATCGAAACGGTTCTGGCCGATCACATGGGTGATGACCTGGTCTTCGATACCGAGACTGGTGGTGAAGACCACGCGCCCGCCCAGGCTTGCCGCCAGCCCCAATCGACCCGCCAGATCGAGGTTCGCCATCTGCTCGTTGAGCGACTGGGCTTCGGTGGAAAGATTGATCATGTTCATGGCGATGTCCTGTATTTTTGTTGTCTGGACTATCGCAGGTCGAATCGATATTAGACAGAAATCGGTTTTCCCGTCCGCTCGCATGTAGAGCAAATATCTCTCCAGCTTCCGGATTCGGTGAAAAACCTGCCGCCTGCCCAAGATAAAGCGGCTTTCAGCGTCATTGCCTGCCGCGGTCAAGGCTTTGTTTATCCTTGGTCAATGATACCATGCTAGGGTTCCACGGATTCGATGTTCAGGCGTTTGTTATGATCTCCCAGAAGGCAAAATATGCACTGCGCGCGCTCGCGGCCCTTGCGAGGGCCGATGACAGGACGCCCATGCTGATTGCCGACATCGCCGAACAGCAGAAGATTCCGAAAAAGTTCCTTGAACAGATCCTGCTCGATCTGAAACATCGCGGCCTGGTGATGAGCAAGCGCGGCAAGGATGGTGGCTATCTGCTGCTCAAGCCTGCGCATGAGATCACCTTCGGCGAGATCCTGCGGATGATCGACGGGCCGATCGCACCCCTGCCCTGCCTGTCGCAAACGGCCTACCGCAAGTGTGACGACTGCCTGAGCGAGGCGGAATGCGAAATCCGCCATGTCTTCGCCCGCGTCGCCGACGTCACCCGCGAGGTGCTGTTCTCCGCCACGATCGCCGACACGCTGCACGACAAAAGTCGCGTCGCCGTGATGCTGGCGGGTTAACCACCCCTAAATTCTATATAATTTGTTGATTTTTTTGATCGCCGCGTAGAATTTCCTACCCTGAATTGCGGTCAACGGGCCACTTTTGTTGCGCCTAGCCGCCTCTATTTCGCGTGACGTTCTAAAAATAAGCGCTAACATAAGCGGGATTTTGCTTTTTAACCTAAGAATATTGACATAGTCTACCAAGCAGATAGAGTTTACGCATTAACCAATCTGGAGGGTGACCAATGGTTTTCGTTCTTAATCGACGCAACACTATCAAAAGGCTCGGCGGCGCTGTCGTCGGTCTTGCGCTGGCTGTCACCACGGTAATGCCAGCCTATTCGGCAACCACGCTCCTCAATGTGTCCTATGACCCGACACGCGAGCTCTACAAGGAATTCAATGCGGCGTTCATCGCCCATTACAAGAAGGAAACCGGCGAGGATGTCACGGTCGAGCAGTCGCATGGCGGCTCCGGCAAGCAGGCGCGCGCCGTCATCGATGGCCTCGATGCCGACGTCGTGACGCTGGCACTGGAGGGCGACATCGACGCAATCGCCAAGAAGACCGGCAAGATCAAGGCCGACTGGAAGTCGCGCCTCCCCCACGATTCAGCCCCTTACACCTCGACGATCGTCTTCCTGGTCCGCAAGGGCAATCCCAAGGGGATCAAGGATTGGGGCGACCTGGTCAAGGGCGACGTGCAGATCGTCACGCCGAACCCGAAGACATCCGGCGGCGCCCGCTGGAACTACCTCGCCGCATGGGCCTGGGCAAACAAGGAATTTGGCGGCGACCAGGCAAAAGTGAAGGCCTATATCGCCGAACTGTTCAAACGCGCGCCCGTGCTCGATACCGGCGCCCGTGGCTCGCTGACCTCTTTCGCCCAGCGCGAAATCGGCGACGTGCTGCTTGCCTGGGAAAACGAGGCCTATCTGGCCCAGGAGGAATTCAAGGACGCAGGCTTTGAAATCGTCACACCCAGCCTTTCCATCCTCGCGCAGCCTTCGATTGCTGTTGTCGATGCCAATGTCGATGCCAAGGGTTCGCGCAAAGTGGCCGAAGCCTATCTCAACTACCTCTATTCCGAGGAAGGCCAGACGATCGCCGCCAAGAACCATTATCGTCCGAGCAAGCCGGAACTGGTGAAAGGGCTCGTCGCATTGCCGACGCTGAACCTCGTCACCATCGACGATCCGCTGTTTGGCGGCTGGAAGAAAGCGCAGCCGGACCATTTCGGCGACGGCGGCGTCTTCGATCAGATTTACAAGCCAGCAAACTAAGCTAAAGTCGGCGCTCTGAATTGAGACGGCAGGGGTTGCGGAACCGAAATACGGCCGCAGCCCCTTTAATGCCTATGCAAAAAAGACTTCGGAGAGACAGGCGCCAAGCCTGCTCTCCCGCCTCAAATTCAACGGGGACTATCATGTACAACAAACCTCTTGCCGAGCGCATCGGCTTCAGGAGGCATAGCGTCATCCCGGGCTTCGGCCTGAGTTTCGGCGTGACCGTCACCTGGCTGACGCTGATTATCCTGATACCTCTGGCCGGGCTGGTGCTGCATTCAGCATCGCTCGGCTTTTCCGGCTATGCGAGCCTGCTGGCCGACGAGCGCACGCAGATTGCGCTGAAGATTTCGTTCGGCTGCGCACTGATCGCCGCCATCGTCAATGTGATCTTCGGCGTTCCGGTCGCCTGGGTGCTGGTGCGCTACAATTTTCCCGGCAAGCGCATCGTCGATGCGATCGTCGACCTGCCCTTCGCGCTGCCGACGGCAGTTGCCGGCATATCGCTGGCGGCTCTCTATGCCAAGAATGGCTGGATCGGCCAGATCTTCAACTGGTTCGGCATCAAGATCGCCTTCGCGCCAGCCGGCATCGTCGTGGCGCTGATCTTCATCGGCCTGCCCTTCGTGGTGCGGACCGTGCAGCCGGTGATCGAGGAGATCGACAAGGAAGTCGAGGAAGCCGCGGCCACTCTGGGCGCCAATCGGTTCCAGACGATCAGCCGCGTCATCCTGCCGAGCCTGCTGCCCGCGATTCTCACCGGCTTCGCGCTCGCTTTCGCCCGTGCCGCCGGCGAATACGGATCGGTGATCTTCATCGCCGGCAATATTCCTTATGTCTCGGAGATCGCACCGCTGCTGATCACCATCCGGCTTGAGGAATTCAACTATGCGGGCGCCACGGCGATCGCCACGGTCATGCTTGCGGTTTCCTTCCTGATGCTGTTCATGATCAATCTCGTGCAGGCCTGGACAAGGAGATATGCCAATGTCTGATCTCCATAACCAGTCTCCGCATAGCCGGCGCAAATGGCGCTCGGCGGTGACCGAACCGCTGACGGCGAAGATCCTGCTGATGTCGGCCGCCTTCATCTATCTGCTGCTGATCATCATCCTGCCGCTGGTCTCGGTGCTGGTCGAAGCGTTCCGCAATGGCGTCGGCGAATATCTGCTGGCCCTCAGGGAGCCCGACGCAATGGCGGCCATCCGGCTGACGCTGCTGGTCGCAGCCATCGCCGTTCCGCTCAACCTGCTGTTCGGGCTTGCGGCATCCTGGGCGATCGCCAAGTTCGACTTCAAGGGCAAGGCCTTCCTGATCACCCTGATCGACCTGCCCTTTTCCATCTCTCCGGTGATTTCGGGCCTCGTCTATGTCCTGCTGTTCGGTGGCCAGAGCCTGCTCGGCCCCTGGCTCAAAAGCCATGGCGTCGAGATTCTGTTTGCAGTGCCCGGCATCGTGCTTGCCACGATCTTCGTCACCTTCCCTTTCGTCGCCCGTGAACTGATCCCACTGATGCAGGAACAGGGCACGGCCGAGGAGGAGGCTGCAATCACGCTCGGCGCCAATGGCTGGCAGACATTCACGCGAGTGACGCTGCCCAACATCAAATGGGGCCTGCTCTATGGCGTGCTGCTCTGCAATGCACGCGCGATGGGAGAGTTCGGCGCGGTCTCGGTCGTCTCCGGTCACATCCGCGGCCTGACGACGACGATGCCGCTGCATGTCGAGATACTCTATAATGAGTACAATCTCGCCGGTGCCTTTGCCGTCGCCTCGCTTCTCGCCCTTCTCGCCCTTCTGACGCTCGTGGTGCGCACCGTGCTTGAAATCTGGTTTTCGCACGGCCTCGCCGGCTCGAACAAACATTGAGGTCATAGACCATGGAAATCCGCATTGAAAACATCCGCAAGGAATTCGACCGATACCCGGCGCTGCACGAAGTTTCGCTCGACATCCGCTCCGGCGAACTGATCGCCCTGCTCGGCCCTTCCGGCTCAGGCAAGACGACGCTGTTGCGGCTGGTGGCCGGTCTCGAGCGCCCCACCGCCGGGCGCATCTTCTTCGGCCAGGAGGACGCCTCCAACAAGCCCGTCCAGGATCGCAACGTCGGCTTCGTGTTCCAGCACTACGCCCTCTTCCGCCACATGAACATTCTCGACAATATCGCCTTCGGACTGACCGTGCGTCCCGCAGCCAAGCGGCCGCCCAAGCCGGAAATCCGCCGGCGGGCGCTGGAATTGCTCGACATGGTGCAACTGACCGGGCTGGAGAAGCGCTATCCGAACCAGCTTTCCGGCGGCCAGCGGCAACGCGTGGCGCTGGCCCGCGCCATGGCGATCGAGCCGCGCGTGCTGCTGCTCGACGAACCGTTTGGCGCTCTTGACGCCAAGGTGCGTAAGGAACTCCGCAAATGGTTGCGCGAGTTCCACGACCGCACGGGCCATACGACGATCTTCGTCACCCATGACCAGGAAGAGGCGCTGGAGCTCGCCGACCGCGTCGTCGTCATGAGCCAGGGCAAGATCGAGCAGGTCGGCTCGTCGGATGATGTATACGACCGACCGAACTCGCCGAGTGTGTTCTCCTTCATCGGCGACAGCGTCAATCTGCCGGTGACGATGGCGCATGGCAACGTATGGCTCGCAGGAGAGCATACCGGACTGCAGCACCCTGAAGACGGCGCCGGCCAAATGTTCTTCCGGCCGCGCGATGTCGAACTGATGGCCGAGGACGCGCCGGGGATCACGGGCAAGGTCACGACGTCGCGGCGACTTGCCGGTGCGAGAATCGTCGAGATCGACGTGGGCACGGCCGGCACGCCCGTCCTTATCGAGGTTGAAATTCCCCTGCACGCTTCGGCGGAGCGCGGGGCAGCGGTGAAGTTCAAGCCGACGCGGTGGAAGATTTTTGCGGATGCATGATTGAAAAGCGGGGCCGCCGCAAAACGGTGGCGGCCCGGTATTGGCGCAAGCGTTAACGGTCCGCGTCACAGGGTATGAAACGTGAAAAACATTTTCGCCAGCAAATCGATTGGGGAAATTATTTTTTGCTCACTCTTGAATTTTTGACGATTTGCATATAGATAGCCTCCATCGATATTTGCTTGCGACCTTTGCTTGAGAACTTAGCGCTCTCTCAGATTTCCTCTCAACTTCGATACGCCTGACCGAATAACCGCCGGGCGAACAATGTGACCGAAAGGAAATCGTCATGAATACAGGAACAGTTAAGTTCTTCAACACCACCAAAGGCTTCGGCTTCATTCAGCCGGACAATGGCTCCACGGACGTATTCGTCCATATTTCTGCCGTTGAGCGCGCCGGCATGCGCAGCCTCTCCGAAGGCCAGAAGGTTTCTTATGAAGTCGTCCAGGACAAGCGTTCGGGCCGTAGCTCGGCTGAAAACCTGCAGGCTGCTTGATATTATTATTCGCCGCTGCTGACCACGAATGTACTGGCAGCGTTCTGGCTGAATGATAGGAAGAGGTCGGGCAAGCCCGGCCTTTTTGTTTTGCGGATTTTCATATCAGCATTACGAGAGACATGATCTAACGCGGGCACGCATCGGCGACCCGACCAAAGGAGAAAATTTGCAAGTTCTAGTCAGAGACAACAACATCGAACAGGCACTCCGCGTGCTGAAGAAAAAGATGCAGCGCGAAGGCGTCTTCCGTGAAATGAAAGCTCGCTCGGCTTACGAAAAGCCGTCCGAAAAACGCGCCCGCGAAAAGGCCGAAGGCATTCGGCGGATGCGCAAGATGGCGCGCAAGAAATTGCAGCGCGAAGGCCTGCTGCCTGCTCCGAAGAAGGTTATCCGTCCGACAGCTGCGGCAGCTCGATAATACCGAATCCGGTACATCGAACGACCACATCAAGCCGAATGGGAGCAGATATGTCCGCAAGCAAAGATGCATTGCAGAGCCCTTCCAAGCTCACCAGCCAGCAGAAGATCGCTCTGACCGATGATGCCGCGAGGAAAATCATCGCGGCGGAAGTGACCGCCCGTGACAAGAAGACGGAAAAGCTGAAACAGTTGCGTTTAGCGAAGGTCGCTCTCGAATCCGAAACGGTTGAACCTTCGGCCAAGAAGAAGAAAAAATAGCCCCGGTCATCGGGCTTTGTCAGGGTCGCAGCAAAAGCTGCGCTCCTGCCCCCTGCTCCGCGAGCCGGTCTTCCGGATTGCGCAACGGACAAGCGGTAATCGACAGGCAGCCGCAGCCGATACAACCATCGAGATGATCGCGCAGGGCGATGAGATCCTCGATACGACGATCCAGTGCCGATCTCCACCGTGCCGAGAGTCCGGCCCAATCCTGGGCATTCGGGACCCTGCCATCCGGCAGCGACGACAGTGCCGCTCCGATGTCCGCGAGCGGTATGCCAACGCGCTGCGCGGCTTTGATCACCGCGACCCGCCGCAGCACCTCGCGCCGATAGCGCCGCTGATTTCCGCCGGTGCGGATCGACTGGATAAGTTTCCTTTCCTCATAGAAATGCAGTGTGGAAACGGCGACCCCTGCGCGGGCCGCCACTTCCCCCACGGTCAGCGGACGGTTGATATCGATTGTCGATTTATCCTGCGCCATGGGCTTGACCTCAACTTAACTTGAGGTTCTATACAGACAGCTCCACTGATTTTCAACCAGGAGCCAACGATGCAGGATAGTTTCAAGATTGCCATACTGATCGGCAGCGCCCGCCAGGGACGCATCGCTGATCGGGTGATGAAATGGCTGATGCCCGAACTCCGCCGCCATCCCGATTTCACCTATCACATTCTGGACGCCCGCGAGTTTGAAACCGCCGACCGCGCCGATCCATCCTACGAAACCGTCATTCACAATGCCGACGGGGTGATCGTCGTCACACCGGAATACAATCACAGTTTCCCGGCGCCCCTGAAGGCCATGATCGATGCGCTCGGCGAACCGTGGCACCGCAAGCCGGTGGCATTCGTCTGCTACGGCGGCATTTCCGGCGGGCTGCGCGCCATCGAGCAACTCAAGCTGGTGTTTGCCGAACTTGGCATGGTCAGCGTCAGGGAGGTCGTCAGCATCTCCAGCCCGTGGTCGGCGTTTAGTCCGGACGGCGTGCCCACCAATCCGGACCGGCTCAACGCGGCGGTCCTGCGGATGGTGGGCTCGTTGCTATGGTGGACGCAGGCACTTTCGGCGGCGCGGGCGGCGACGGCAAAGGAGGTCGCGGCCTAGGCTGCCGCCGCTGCGGGGGCGCCGCCCGGCGCCTTTCGCATCGCCACGAGATAGCTGAGCGAGGCGAGGAAGATCGCGAAGGCGATCACGATCGGTAGCCAGCCATCCTGCCCGAGGGAGAGGATATCCCGCAGCCGGTTCTGAAAAGCCACGAAGAGTGCAACCGCCTGATCCGAGCCGGTAATGAGCCTGACATATGCAACCGATATCGGTGAATTGGCGACGGTGAAGGAGAACGAATAGGAAGCCGTGAAGCCGGCCACGTAATAGACCAGCCGCAGGACTTCCGAGGGGGATTTCTTGTAGAGTTCAACGGGAAAGCACATGAAGGCGACGAGGGCAGCAAGAAACAGCGTCTCGATCGGCATGCCTCTGACGATCGTTTCGAGATCGATCCTGGCAAACCAGAGATCGCCGAGGTTGAAGAAGAAATCCGCCGATGCGCCGAACCAGATGAACAGCGCCAGACCCCAGAGCGGGCTCATTCGCAGGAAGCGGATGCGCATGACGCCGGTGGCGAGCACGACGATGCCGCAGGCCAGCATGCCATAGGGCCGGATCACGGCGTTCAGCGTCGTATCAAGCGTGCCGCAATTGCCGATGACCGCCGCACATCCGGAAACGCGAATAGCAAGCCACGTCATGTAATAGAAGTAGATAGCGAAGAATACATATGCCATCGTGGCGATGGCGTTCCACCATAAGTACCGTCCGGCATACATGGACTTCACCCCTTCGATCAGCATCGTTGCAAATCTCGGAGATATATTAGCAAGACTTTTCAGATTGTCGGAAACACTTGCGTTTCTGGTTTCCGGATTGTGCTGGTTCACAAGTCTATAACAGTCCATGCCTCAGAATGGCACAATTTTACCGATCGAATGCGTTGCTTAATTGAACCGCTCCAACCTCGATCCCGTTCCAGTTGCGTATTGTGTGATTGGCAATGGCCAGCAGTTTGTCGCGAACCTCGTCGTCGCCCCTGAAGAAATGCGCAAGCGTGCCGGCCACCATGCTGTCGGCGGCGCGCGAGGCGCCATCGTCGCATTTGAGGGCAATGGACAGGCCGAGTTCCGGAATGACCGCGCAGAACACGCCTTCGGCTCCGGTCTTGGCAAAGATGCGGCCGAGAGCGGCCTGCATCAGCCGCGTGCACGAGCGTTTCGTGCCGGCGACGTAGAACGGCTCGGCCATGCAGGCATCGATGATCCGCCGCGACGCCTTGGCACGTTCGGCGCCGAGCCCCTCACCCGTGACCATCTTGGCGAAACCGTGGGCCAGCGCCTTCAGCGGGACTGCATAATTGGGGATCGAGCAGCCATCGGTACCGCAATTGTCATGGCCGAGCGCGGTGCCGGTCAGGTCGCCGATGATGTCGCGGATTTCGGCCTGCAGCGGATGATCATAAGTGACATAGCCACCGGGATCTGTTCCCGTGTGGCAACAGGCGCAAACGAAGCCGGCATGCTTGCCGGAGCAGTTGTTATGAAGCTGGTTGGGTCGATCCAGCGAACGCGCCTGCTGGATAAGAACCGGCTGTTCGAACGACCAATGTTCGCCGCATTCAAGCGCGGTCTCATCGCGCCCGGCGGCCTTCAGCATCGAGGCGGCCAGCGCCACGTGTTCGGGCTCGCCGGAATGGGAGCTCGAGGACAGGGCGAGCTCCCTGTTGCCGAAGCCATAGGCATCGGCCGCGCCGCTTTCGACCAGCGGCAACGCCTGCATGGCCTTGCAGGCCGAACGCGGGAAGAGTGGTGTTTCGATATCGCCAAATTCGAGAACCGTCTTGCCTGCTCCGTCGACAACGGCGATCATGCCCCGATGAAAACTCTCGACGCGGTTGCCGCGCGTGACTTCGACAAGAACAGGATTCGCCATGATTTTTCCTTCAATCGGCCGGAATGTTTGATGAAGCTCGCAGAGCCGATCATCTCGGTGAGGGAATTGCAGAATAATCGCGGGAAATCAATCGACCATGCGCCTTTTCAAACGCATCGCCATGCTGATTCTGGCGATCTACCTGCTGCCCGGCCTGGCGGCGGCAGGCTTGTGGGCGACCACGACACATCCAAAAAGCTACCGCGAGGCGAACTGGACCTCGAGCCAGATGCTACCCGATGCAGCGACCGACAGGGATGCGCGGATCGTCATCTTCGCGGCCAACACCGGCGGCTTCAAGGGTGCCTTCGCCGTTCATAGCTGGATCGTCCTCAAACAGGCCGGCGCCAGAGGATATGACCGCTACGATGTCATGGGCTGGGGGATGCCGGTGCGCAGGAACGGCTTTCCCCCGGATGGCAACTGGTACTCGAACCAGCCACACGTCGTCTGGCAGCTCACGGGCAAGGACGCCGAAGCGCTGATTCCGAAAATCGAGGCAGCGATCGATAACTATCCGCATAATGTCAGGGGCAGCTACAGGCTGTGGCCCGGCCCGAACTCCAACACCTTCGTCGCCTCGATCCTGCGTGCGGTGCCGGAGATCGACGCCGTGCTACCGTCCAACGCGGTCGGTCGCGACTATCTGGCCAATGGCCGGTTTTATTCTTACGATCCGAATGGAGATGTGCATGTCACGCTGTTCGGGCTGGTCGGCTTTTCCGCCGGCGTCAAGAGCGGCTTTGAAATGCACATCCTCGGATTGGTCGCGGGCCTCGATTTCCGCCATCCGGGCGTGAAAGTACCGGCACTGGGACGGTTTGGCGTTTAATTTCTGGTTTTTCCGCCGATGTCGTCGGCCTGCTGCAGCGTGAGCAGCAGCAGGCCGTGAAACGTCCTACGATCAGGACATCACCTGGCCGCCATTGACGTCGATCATCTGGCCGGTGATGTAACCGGAAAGCGCGTCCGAGGCGAGGAAAAGGTAGGTGCCGACGCAATCTTCCGCCGTCCCGACGCGCGCCAATGGCACGGCTTTCGCCACGACATCCGCCTGACCCGGCAGGGAATAAAGATTCTGGAAAGGCGTGGCGATGTAGCCGGGGGCGACCGAATTGACGCGGATGCCGTATTTGCCGAGTTCCAGCGCGAGTCCCTTGCTGACGGCAGCGACAAAGGCCTTCGACGAACCGTAGGGGCCGGAGCCGGCGGTGCCGCCGGTGCGGGCCGCGATCGAGGTCGTGTTGATGATGAAGCCGCCATGCTGCTTGAGATGCGGGATCGCCGCCGTCGTCGCCGCCAGCACCGAGCGGCCGTTGAGATCCATCACCGCATCGTAATGCGCGTCCGTCATGGTCTCATAGGGAACGCGCGCCACCATGCCGCCGGCATTGTTGATCAGGCCATCGAGCCGGCCAAAGGCCGATGCCGTGCTGTTGACGACGCGGACCATTTCCTCCGATTTCGTCGCGTCGCCGCGCACGAGCATGACGCGGCCACCCGCTTCATCGATCTCGTTCTTGAGCTTTTCGGCGGCATCGACGCTGGAATTGTAGTGCAAGCCGACGAGTGCGCCCTGGGCCGCAAAGGCCTTCGCAAGCGCAGCACCGATACCGGTCGAGGCGCCGGTGATCAGGACTGCCTTGCCGGCAAGATCGGGTATTTTCAAAGCTTCGGCCATAAATGCCTCCTACTGAATTGTATGATTTAGGCGGAAAACAGGTAGTGGATGGCCGGCAGGCTGTCCAGCCCGCTTCCACGGGAATTGATACGAGACATCGCTTAAATCACGATATCGTAACATTCGACAGGCACTCTTGACAATATAGTGATATCACCATATCTTCGCCATAAGGTCGAATGGAGCCTTCTTGAAATCACTTGTATGGATGGGCTCAAGCCGCAGGGATTTTAGCGATTTCCCCTATGAGATGAAGTCAGAGATGGGCTACGCGCTTTTTCAGGCGCAGGTCGGTGGACGCCATCGGAAGGCCAAAACATTCAAGGGTACTGGTGACGCAGGCATTATCGAAATCGTGGATGATTATCGAGGCGACACATTTCGAACCGTGTACACCGTTCGTTTTGGCTCCGTGTTATACGTGCTGCACGCTTTTCAGAAGAAATCGAAAAAGGGCATAGAAACTCCAAAAGGCGACATGCATCTCATCGAACAACGGCTGCGTGACGCTGAGCGTCTGCACAAGGAAGCAGAACTATGACGAAACATGTTGAACATGAAAAAAGCAGCGGCAACATCTATGCAGATATCGGATTGCCGGATGCTGCAGATCATCTTGTAAAGGCCAAGCTGGTTTTCAAAATTGACACGCTGATGCGGGAACGCAGCCTAAAACAGGTTGAAGCCGCAGCGATTTTCGGTGTGAAACAACCGGACATTTCGAAGATGCTTCGAGGCGATTTCAGGCAATTCTCCGTTGAACGCCTGATGCGGTTCCTGGTCGCTCTTGGACAGGACGTTGAAATCGTCGTGAAACCGCATCTTGACGCTGATGTCGGGCCTGAACTTCACGTAGCATAATTTGAAGGGCAGTTGTTATTTCAGCAATCCTTCATAGCGCTTGTCGGTCAGCGTCTTCAGGAAAGCGACCAGCGCATCGACGCGCTTGTCGTCAAGCCCGGGGCCTGTTTCGAGTTCCTTCGTCGCAAGATTGGCCGGCACTTCCGGATCGGCCCAGCGCTCCCCGGTTTCGGGGTTGATCTGCCGGCTCTTTTTCTTGGAATTGTATTTGTTGTAGAACAGGATCACCGTGCGCAGGTCGCTGAAGACGCCGTTGTGCATATAGGGCGCGGTGATCGCGACGTTGCGGAGGTTCGGCACCTTGAACTTGCCGCGCTGCAGCGGATCGCCATCAACCTCTGGATTGGCAGCCAGGCCGATATCGACGAAATCCGGTTTCATACCGTTCATCCTGCGCGCCTCGCGATTGGCTGGAACGCCGATGTTGAAATATTTGTGCGAGGTGAAGGTCGAGGTCTCCAACCGGCCGTCGGGGCCCTTGAGGTCGTGGCAGAGATTGCAACTGGTGAACTGCGTCGAGAAGAACAGCGTCCGGCCCAATTCCTCCTGCTCGGTAAATTTTTCCTCTCCCCTCAGATACCGGTCATAGCGGGAATCGAACGGCGCGAACGCCCTGGTACGCTCGAAAGCCGCGATCGCCTCGGTCGCCGCCCTGAAAATTCCGTTTGAATCCTTGAGCGCTTGATTTCCGAAGAAGGTTCTGAATGCCGTCAGATAATCGGGGTTTTCGGTGATGCGCGCGGCAACCGCCTTGTCGTCGCTCATGCCCATCTCGATCGGGTTGAGCGGCGGGCCTGCCGCCTGCTCTTCGAGGCCTTTGGCGCGGCCATCCCAGAATTGGCCGCCGATATAGGCGCCCTTGGCGTCCCTGTGGAAGGGTGGGCTGAAAGCGGCATAGGTGACAGACGGCGCGTTGCGGTCGCCGAACGACTTGGCGTCGTCGCCGAGCGAGACGGCATTGCCCTTGTGCGTGTCATGCCGGTCGGCAAAGCCGATCTCGGGCATATGACAGGTCGCGCAGGCCTGGCTGCGGTTCTTCGACAGGTTCTTGTCGTGGAAGAGTGCCGCGCCCAACTCTTCCTTGCTCGCAAAGCGGCCGGAGCCGGCGGAACTGATGCCGGCGAGAACTGCAAGCGTCGCGATCGCGAAGCCAAGGCATGTGAGAATGAGGCGCATCGGTTACATCGGCTGTGGGCGAAAAGAGAACATGTGTACTCTTGTCAAGTTTTAGCCTTATACATCAACCATTCATGTTTGCTCCATGATTTTTGCCGCTGCGACAACCATCCGCAACATCCGGTCAGACAGGCTTGCCGACTGTCATCGCTGCGCGGAATTCCTCGTCGCTGTCGAGATAGATGGCTTCGGGGCCGGCGCCGACCGCATCGAAGAAACGGCTGACAAAATTCCGAAACGAGGCGCAAAGGGCGATATCAGTGATCTGCCGGTCGGAAAAGCCGACGGCGCGCAAGCGATCGATATCGCCTTCAACGATTGCTGACGCATCCCGTGTGATCTTTTCCGCGTATCCGAGCATTTCGACATCCCTGGCGGACAGCCCGGCATTGCGGAAATCGTGCTGGACGGCGAGCACCGCTTCCCTGGAGCCGAGGTCGCCGATCAATTGCTTGCCATAGACATGGGAGCAGTATGTCGAGGGGATATGCTTGGCGGCGATAAAGGTGATCAGCCGCCATTCGCGCATGCCGAGCGAAAAGCCCGCCCTGATCCTGTCGTTGAAATCCGTATAGATCGGCAGCAGATCCGGCCGCGCCGTGAAGCACTTGGTCGCTTCCATCACGAATCCTTGGCTATCGAGCTGCTTTCCATAGATCTCGGCGACACTGTCCGTGGCATCGGATTCGGCGATCGTCTGCAAGAACATCGGCTGATCCTCTCTGGAGCACTCAGAGCGGATGATAGCAGTGGAACCGATGCTCGCCAACCGCCGTCTCATCGGGGAAGCTTTGCCGGCAGATATCGGTCGCGTAGGCGCAGCGCGGGTTGAACGGACAGCCCGGCGGCGGATTGAGCGGCGATGGCAATTCGCCCTTCAGCTCGATACGGTTCTTCTTGCGGGTCGGGTCGGCGATCGGCGTCGCCGAGAGCAGCGCCGCGGTATAGGGATGGCGCGGATGGGCGTAGACATCCTCGACCGGCCCGATCTCGACCGGCTTGCCGAGATACATCACCATCACGTCATCGGCGATGTGACGCACCACCGACAGGCCATGCGAGATGAAGAGATAGGCAAGCCCCATCTCTTTCTGCAGGTCCATCAGCAGGTTCAGCACCTGTGCCTGGATCGAAAGATCCAGTGCGGAGACCGGTTCATCCAGCACCAGCACGCGCGGGTTCAGCATCAGGGCACGGGCAATGGCGATACGCTGTCGCTGGCCCCCCGAAAACATATGCGGATAGCGATCGTAATGCTCGGGACGGAGGCCGACCTTGCGCATCATTTCGAGCGCTTTTTCCCGGCGCGTGGCGGCACTGTCCGATGTGTTGATCTTCAGCGGCTCTTCGAGAATCGCGCCGATCTTCTGGCGCGGGTTGAGCGAGCCATAAGGGTTCTGGAAAACGATCTGCACGGTGGCGCGCAGGTCGCGAACATGGGGATCGGCATTCTGGCCATTGATCTTCAAGTCGCCCTCGGTCGGCTCCTCGATCATGGTCACGAGACGGGCCAGTGTCGACTTGCCGCAACCGGATTCGCCCACGACCGCCAGCGTCTTGCCGGCCTCGAGCGTGAAGCTCAGGCCATTGAGCGCCTTGACCGTGGCGCCCTTCGAGAAGATCCCGCCGCCAACGCTATAGAAACGCTTGAGGTCCGTCCCCTGAATGATGACCTGGTTCATGCCAGCTCTCCCGCATAGGCCGGATGGCCGGTGGGCACACCTTTGGACAATGGATAATTGCAAAGGGCGGAACCGAATTCCGGACCCTGCCGCTCGACCGTGACCCGACAGAGTTCCGTGGCAAAAGCGCAACGCGGAGAGAACAGGCATCCCGCCGGACGGTCATGGTGGCCGGGTACGACGCCGGCAATCGACGGAAGCCGGCTGCCGACGACCGCGCGTTCCGGAAGGGCGGCCAGCAAGGCCGCTGTATAGGGATGGTGGGGATCGGTGAACAGGTCGATCACCGGCTGCTCCTCGACCTTCTGGCCGGCATACTGCACCTGGACGCGCTCGGCGGTCTCTGCCACCACGCCCATATCGTGGGTGATCAACACCAGCGCCATCCCTTCCTCCTGCTGCAGGCGCAAAAGCAGATCGAGGATCTGCGCCTGGATCGTCACGTCGAGCGCAGTGGTCGGCTCGTCGGCGATCAGCAGTTTGGGATTGCAAGACAGCGCCATGGCGATCATCACGCGCTGGCTCATGCCGCCGGAGAGCTGATGCGGAAAATTCTTCAACCGGCTTTCCGGTGCCGGAATACCGACCTTGTTCAGCAGTTCGACAGCGCGCTGTCTGCGCTCGGATTTCGATAGGCCGAGATGGGTGCGGATCGCCTCGTCGATCTGGAAGCCGACGGTGAAGCATGGATTGAGGCTGGTCATCGGCTCCTGGAAAATCATGGCGATGTCCTTGCCGATGATCTTGCGGCGGTCGCCGGGCGACAGCGACTTGAGATCCCTGCCATCGAACGACATTGTGTCGGCGGTTATGATCGCTGTCCATGGCAACAGGCCCATGACCGCGAGCATCGCCACCGATTTGCCGGAACCGGATTCACCGACGATCGCCAGGATCTCGCCCTGATCGCAGGACAGCGACACGTTATCCACCGCCCGGAACAGGCCGGACGTGGTCTCGAACTCGACGGTGAGATTTTTTATTTCCAACAGGGGCATGATTTTTTCACTCAGCTCCTATATAAATGGGAGCAGCAAACCATTGTTTCACGCGAGGCATCCATGCGTATGAGCAAACCAAAACCATCGACAGATCCTCGACCGATTACGGGACAGACAGGCCCGAAGCCGGGATACTGATCCGCGTCTTCGTTCCGAGCGATTTATCCAGCGCATCGACAGAAAAGCGCGCTGTCTCGCTCAGAAATTTCTGCATTTCGATAAAGTCTCCATACATCTCCAGCTGTCGCTCCGGGCTCAATTTGCTGAACCGAGGATCGCGCATGTCTTCGACAAATTTCTCTATGGCATGCCTTTGCCGCGAATAGAGAATAATATCATCGATCACCGCTTCGGGCAGCAGGTGTATTTCTTCTTTCAGCGCTTCAAAAATCACATGCCTCGCAGGAAAGCTCGGGAACACCGAATAATCCTGCTGCCTGGCGTAGCGTGACTTGACCTCTTCAAAATGCTTGTCGAAATCGATCGAGAGCAGATTATGCAACTCGCTTCTGATCTCTGCTCGAAGTGCGATCTGGAAATCCCTCACTTTTTCCCTTCGGCGGCGGCGATCATGCCGAATAGTGATCCAGCCGCCGAGATAAAGACCGGTCAGACTGATCAGGCCTGAAATCACCGCTGCAACAATGGCCGGGCCGATCCAGAGCTCCATCCGCTCACGACCTCTTGAGCTTGGGATCGAGCGCGTCGCGCAGTCCGTCGCCCATCAGGTTAATGGCGAGCACGGTGATCAGGATCGCCAGACCGGGGAATGTCACCACCCACCAGGCGCGCTGGATGAATTCGCGCGCTTCGGCCAGCATCGTGCCCCATTCCGGTGTCGGCGGCTGCGCGCCCATGCCCAGGAAGCCCAGCGCCGCCGCATCGAGGATGGCGGCGGAGAAGGCCAGCGTCGCCTGCACGATCAGCGGCGCCAGACAGTTCGGCAGGATCGTCAGGAACATCAGGCGCAGAGTACCCGCCCCGGCGACGCGAGAGCCGACGACATAATCCTTGCCGCGCTCGATCATCACCGCGGCGCGCGTCAGCCGGACGAAATGCGGCTGATTGACCAGCGAGATCGCAATCATCGCATTGAGCAGCCCCGGGCCAAGCACGGCCACAAGCACCAGTGCCAGCAACAGCGACGGAAATGCCAGGATGATATCCATGACCCGCATGATGATCATGTCGGTCTTGCCGCCGAAATAGCCCGCGATCAGCCCGATCAGCACGCCGGAAACCACCGACAGCGTGACGACCACGAGGCCGATGAACAGCGAAAAGCGCGCGCCATAGATCAGCCTGGAGAGAATATCACGTCCGACCGCATCGGTGCCGAGGAGAAAGTTCGTATCACCGGTTGCCATCCATGACGGCGGCAGCAGCAGTTTGGCGCGGTCCTGTTCCTGCGCCAGATGCGGCGCGATCAGAGGCGCAAGGATCGCCATCAGCAGGATGATCACGAAGACGACCAGTCCAATGACCGCGCCCTTGTTGCGCGAGAAATAGAACCAGAACTCGGAGAGAGCCGATGGCGGCGTGGATTTCGTTTCGATGTTTGCCATAAGCCTGTCCTACCGCCCGATCCGCGGATTGAGAAATCCGTACATCAGATCCACGATCAGGTTGACGAGCATGATCACCGCCGCGATCAGCAGCAGCCCACCCTGCACGACCACATAATCCCGCTTGAATACCGCATCGACCATCCATTTGCCGATGCCCGGCCAGGAGAAGATAGACTCCGTCAGGATCGCGCCGGCCAGCAGCACACCGACCTGCAGGCCGATCGTCGTGACCACGGGTATCATGGCGTTGCGCAGGGCGTGAATGCCGATGACGCGAAACGGCGACATGCCCTTGGCGCGCGCGGTACGAACATAATCCTCGCCCAGCACTTCGAGCATGGCCGAACGGGTCTGCCGCGCGATAACCGCCAGCGGAATGGTGGCCAGCACGACAGATGGCAGGATCAGATAGCTCAGCGCCGATTTGAACGCGCCCGCCTGTCCCGACAACAGGCTGTCAATCAGCATGAAGCCGGTCGGCTGCGGGAAATAATACATCAACGATATGCGGCCGGAAACCGGCGTCCATCCAAGGTAGCCGGAAAAAAAGATGATCAGCAGCAGGCCCCACCAGAAAATCGGCATGGAATAGCCCACCAGCGCCACGCCCATCACGGTCTGGTCCAGCCACGTGCCGCGCTTCAAAGCGGCAATGACGCCGGCTGGAATCCCGAGACCGACCGCCAGGATGATCGCGCAGAAGGACAGTTCGAGCGTGGCAGGAAACAGCGTCATGAAATCGTCGAGAACGGGACGCTTGGTGACGATCGAATTGCCGAAATCACCGGTCAGCAGGTTGCCGAGATAATCGCCGAACTGCTGATAATAGGGCCTGTCCAGCCCGAGATCGTGCATCACCCGCGCATAACGATCCGGCGCCATCACCCGCTCGCCGGACATCAGCATCACGGGATCGCCGGGCAGCATTCGAATGAAGGAAAATGAAATCAGTGCGACGCCCACGAAAGTGGGAATCAAAACCGCAATTCTGCCAAGCAGGAAACGCAGCATCGGTGACTTTCCATATTTCAATGGCGGGGCGGCATAAGCCACCCCGCCAATTGTGCCGATTCAGATCGGCAGCAGCATCTGAGATTACTCGGCGATATCCACGCCGTCGAAACGGTGAACACCGAGCGGATCCATGAAGTAGCCCGTTACCTTCTTGCTGATCGGGCCGAAAGCAACGGAATGGTCGATCGTGTTCCATGGCGCTTCGCGCTTGAAGACCACCTGAGCTTGTTCATAGAGCTTGGTACGCTCAGCCTGATCGGACGTCACCTTGGCCTTCTTGACCAGATCGTCAAACTCCTTGTTGCACCATTGCGCGCGGTTGTTGCCGCCCACAGCCGTGCAGCCGAGAAGAGTGTCGAGGAAGTTGTCCGGATCGCCATTGTCGCCGGTCCAGCCGAGAATGACAGCACCATCGCGGGCCTTGTCGGAAGAGCGCTTCAGGTATTCGGCCCATTCGAAGGAAACGATCTCGGCTTCCACACCAACATTGGCAAGGTCGGCCTGCATCAGTTCAGCCGCGCGGCGGGCGTTGAGCATGTAGGGACGCGACACCGGCATCGCCCAGAGCTTCATCTTGAGGCCCTTGACACCGGCAGCTTCCAGCGCCTTCTTGGCTGCTTCCGGATCGAACTTGTCGTCGGCAACCGCCTTGTTATAGGACCACATTGTCGGCGGGATCGGGTTTACGGCAACCTGGGCCGCGCCCTGGAACACAGCATCGACGATCGCCTGCTTGTTGATGGCCATGTTGAGCGCCCTGCGCACTTCGGCCTTGTCGAATGGCGCCACAAGCGTGTTGTAGGCGAGGTAGGACACATTCAGGCCCGGCTGCTCAAGAATGGTCAGGTTGGGGTCCTTCTTCAGATCCGCAACGTCAGCCGCATTCGGATAGGGCATGATGTGGCATTCGCCGGCCTTCAGCTTCTGTGCGCGCACAGCGGCATCAGTGGTGATGGCGAAGACCAGATCGTCGATCTTTTCCTTGCCATGCCAGTAATCCGGATTGGCCTTGTAGCGAATGACGGCATCCGTCTGATAGGCGACGAAAGTGAACGGGCCAGTGCCCAGCGGCATCTGGTTGAGCTGCGCCATCTTGCCGTCAGCGGCCAGCTTGTCGGCATATTCCTTGGACATGATCGAGGCGAAATCCATGCCGAGGTCGGCAAGGAACGGCGCTTCCGGCTTGTTCAACGTGAACTTGACCGTCAGGTCATCGACCTTTTCGATCGTCTTGATCAGTTCCGGGAAACCCATGCCCGCGGAATATTCCCAGGCGGCGCCTTCGACATATTTGTTCCAGGGATTGTCGGCCTTGAGCTGACGCTCGAACGAATAGATCACGTCGTCGGCATTCAGCGTGCGTGTCGGCGAGAAAAAATCGGTGGTCTGGAACTTCACATCCGGCCGCAGCTTGAAAGTATATTCCTTGCCGTCGTCGGAAATCGTCCAGCTTTCGGCAAGGCCCGGCTCCAGCTCGGTGCCGCCATGCTTGAATTCAACAAGGCGATTGTAGACAGTGCGCGAGGATGCGTCGAAGGTCTGGCCACCAGTATAAAGGCCGGGATCGAAGCCTTCAGGTGCTGCTTCGGCGCAATAAACGAGCGTCTTTGCCGAGGCGGCAAACGCAAAAGTGGACACGATGGCAGTGGCTGCAAGGAGCGTAGCGAGCTTCTTCATGTATTTCCCCTGTATGTTCCGCACCGGCTTCTCTACCGGCCCGGTTGCACCGAATGGACCGCATTTGACCATGAAATGCAATACGGAACTGCAGAAATATTTTCCAAAAGGTCAATTTTGCGGGCAAAGCTGTAACAAATAAGACAATGCACTGGAAAATCCGCAATCGCCGCGAAAATCCGGTTCCGTTTTGCAGAAAGCCGGTTTATGGCGATTCCAGCGTCACCCAAAATCGCGTTGAAACCGGCATTTCCGGCATATTTCAAGGAAAATAGAAGGCATGAATTTCCGCACCCTGTTGATCGCCGGCATGGCAATGACCGTTGCCGGCTGCACCACGACCGCATCGCTTTCCGGCGACGCCCTCTCCGCCCGCTGGGTCGGGACCGAGGCGGGCAAGTTCTTTGCGGCCTATGGTCCGCCGGCATCGGATGAGGAAAGCGGCTCTTCGACGACCTATGTATGGCGCGGTGGCTACAAGACCCGCCGCACGCCGGCCCAGTACAGCGGCGAAGGCAAGGCCAGGAAACTGGCAGCAAAGGCGCGCACGGACTATCTGGTGTGCCAGGTGCGGCTGACGGTCGGTTCCGATTACATGATCAGGTCGATCACCAGGATCGTCGACAAGCCCGGCATCGATGGCGGTCCATCCTGGTGCGAAACGACGCTCGACGCCGCCAAGTAAAGCATAATTCCTATCCGCATTCGGGCCCGCGCAGGCATCCTGCCGGGCCTTTCTTTTTCCGTGTGCTGGTATCGGTGGCCAGCGTCATGCCGCCCACCCGCGGCATCGGGAAGCAGGTTCCCCAACCCGACCCAATTCCGCAATAAAGTTGCACGCGGGCGCCTTTATTCTGTGTTAATAAATTCAAATCGATGTACTCTCGACGAGCATGAAACCAACGAGCAACCCGCCATTCGGCAACGATGGCGGGACCAGATTGGGGGGGATGCATGAAATATTTGCTCGAAGGACAGGATATAGGTGTCTTCAGGCCGCACGACCTTGAAGCGCTGCAGACTGCGTTTACGATTTTAAGCGTGCAGCTCGCGCTCTATGGCGATGATATCGAGGCCAGGAAGCTGGCCCGTTCGTTGATCCAGCTCTATCGCCACGGCGTCCGTGATCCGGAGCAGCTGGTGGCTGCGCTCGACGGCTACAAGGCGGCCTAGTCCAGGCGCGCGGACACGATCGCGCACAGATCCTGCTTGAATGAATATATTTTAAGCTTCAACTAAATGAAGCCAAGCCTGGATGACGGTTCATTTACCGGACCGCTGATGCTGCACAACAGGGCGCGATGTCTTCCCGAGCGTTTTTCAATACTTTTCCGGAGCCGCGACTGGCGATTGCGGGCGGATTGCGCATATTCGCGCAGTTGCACTGATCGCTGACGGCAGCACGAATGCGCCGGATCGACGACCAGAGCAGCCGGACAGTCGGGCGAGATTTGCTCATACTAATGTGCTAGGCTTCTTGATTATGACAGTGAAATGACAGACGCAGGGGACAATGCGGTTTTAACATAAATTAAAGGAAAGCCCGATGAGCGACAAAATCAAGAAGGTTTACGATGCACTGATCGACGGTGCGGAGGCCGGTCTGAGCGACAACGCGTTATTCAAGCATGTGCTGGAGGAATGCCCGAAGGCGAGCAGCAAGAAAATCGTCAAGGCCTCGCTGCTGGCGCTGTCCGATCCGAACCTCAAGGACGCCAACATCCTGCACGTGATCTATGCGCTCGCGATCAAGCACCGCCTCGATCCGGCAACCAAGGAAGATATCGAGGAGATAGAGGAACCCGTTGTCGAAGCGATGCCGCAGGTCAAAAAGGGACGCAATTCGAAAAAGTCCGAAAGCCACGCTGCCGTTTGAGGTTTGATCTCATATCAGGACGGTTGACAAAGCCCGCTGGTGAAATCGGCGGGCTTTTTCGCATCAAGGCTTTTTCTTCGGTGCCGGCGCGGGTTCTCGTTCGAACTTGATTCCACACTGCTTGACCGCAGATGCTTCCTCGATCGCGACCATTTCACCCTTGAGCCGCGAAACTTCGGCCGCAGAGGCCCCGTCGCCCTCAGTGAACAGTAGCGCCGGCCAAAACACTACCAATCCGACGCCCATCATAACTGCATCGCCATTCGCCTTTTGATCTTGCTTGCCTGACGCTAAGGCGGCACGCGATGACACGTTTTCCGCCTCGGCCTTCAACTGCTTGCAAGTGAGCGTATGATATAGCGTCGTGGAAACGTAAGCAGCCTCGATATTCTTTGATCTAGACGCACACGAAGACAGCAGCGCCATTGCGAGCGCGGCGATAATATATTGATATTTCATCGTAATCCCCATTAAGCAATACGGTTTTATTGCTTACGTTGAGGAAATCAAGGTCATGCTCGACAAAAATAGGAGTGTTTTCCACCGAATTGACTATTTTCCTATCTCGGAAAAATATAGGAACATATTCTCAGTCGGGCATCGTCACCATGAAGCACCGAAAAGGCATCGACCTCACAGCACCCATCCGGCCTGCACATCTCCACCGGCGGGCATTCGCTATCTAGCTGCTCGGGTTTGCGGCAACAGGCGGCTTCGGACAATTACAAGGCTTCCTGGCCTCTGTTGATCGATACTCCAGCGGTGCCCCGCGATCGAAATTAAATGTTACTTGCGTCCGTTGCCACCGAAGACAATGCCAGACGGCGTGATTGTCATTGCGGCCCCGCCCTCGCCTGGGCCAAATACGCGAGTCACACGAACACCGACGTTGGCATCGGGAGGGGCAATCTCCACCTTTGACCCACTACGCATGGCGACATTGTTTAACGTAGCTGAAGCTGCGAAACCCTCGCGCCTCGAGGAAAAATGGCTACCGGAAATGTTGTGCTCGGAGTTTGGCCCTGTCTCAAACTTCGCGGATCCCGTAGCAGTCACGCCGCTCATGTTGGTTATCCCACCGTTCGTCGCAGTTGAATGAAGTTTCATGTCATCGATGATGACATCTACGACGTTTGTAGTGCCGCCCTCATTGGAGACTTCCAGAGGGTCCATTGAGGCGTTTACGGCACCGGCCACCAGCGCCCTAAACGCAGCTTCAAAAGCAGAGTCTATCGCAGTCCGCTCTTCAATACGTCCGATACGACTTTCGATTGATTCAAGTTGCGGCTCGACCGAAGCTAACTCTTGAGAAAGCGCTACGAGAGCGCCTTTGAAATCCGGCTCAAACAACTTTTGCTGGATCTTTTCTATCGCGACACCAACTGGACCAGCTCCAGGAATAGCAGACACGAGCATAGCCAAGGCGGTAACGCCGTAGTCACCAACGGTGCGAAATATCTCGTCTTTTGAAAGGTCAGATTCGATCTGCCGAACTCGCTCGATATCCATGCCAACCCCCATTGGACCATCGCCGCATAGCGTCGAGGCGTGTTAAATGTTAGCGCTATCTTAGGTAGTTACGGTGCGGGCCTATTGCAAGATCGAAGCTATACCATGTGTATCAGCCACAAAACTGTAACACTTAGCAATCCCTAACATTCTCTAAGTATCTTATTTTATTGATAAAATAGAGTATGGCTGGGGCGCCTGGATTCGAACCAGGGGTGCCGGTACCAAAAACCAGTGCCTTACCGCTTGGCTACGCCCCAACATTGCCGATCGCCGAACCTCTGAAGGCCGGCGCGCGGTGTGCTCATAGCAAAAGCCGGACTGCCCGGCAACGCCTGTTGCGAAAAAAGACCGGGATGACGCTTCACCAGTTTTCTTCGACCGATCGCAACTTTTGACTGGACGGGCGGCCAAAGCTTTCGCAGTTTGCGGCACCGTTTCAGGTAGACTGCATCAGGAGAATGACATGCCCGGTTTCAAAGCCCGCCCGCCCGCCGAACCCACCGTCCTGCTCGACGACGCCATGGTGCGCGTCACCCGCTGGGATTTCGTGCCCGGTGCCGATACCGGCGTCCATACCCATGGCATGGGTTATGTCGTCGTGCCGATGACCGACTGCAAGTTCCTGCTTGAGGAACAGGCGGGCAACCGCGAGGTCGACGTCGCCAGGGGCGCGGTCTACCGGCGCGAATCGGGCATGACCCATAACGTCGTCAATCGCGGCGACGAGTTCATGTCGTTCATCGAGATCGAGTACAAGTGAAGATGGATGCGGCCGACTTCAACCGGGCGTTCGTGCCTGCCTATGGCGAGCCGGTGCCGGTCGGCCCCAACATCCAGCGGCTGACGGTCAACAATCCCTCGCCGTTCACCTTCCATGGCACCAACAGCTATATCGTCGGCGACCGCTCGGTCTGCGTGATCGATCCCGGTCCGGAGGACGATGATCATTTCCGGGCGCTGATGAAAGCGCTCGCGGGACGCGAGGTGACGCATATCGCCGTCAGTCACACCCATCGCGACCACTCGCCGCTGGCCGCCCGCCTGAAAGCCGAGACCGGCGCGGTCGTGGTCGCCGAGGGGCCGCACCGCCCTTCCCGTCCCCTGCACAATGGCGAGGTCAATCCGTTCGCCGAAAGCTCGGATACCGGTTTCATGCCGGATATAAGGCTTGGCCATGGCGACCGGATCGAGGGCGACGGCTGGGCGCTGACGGCGCTGCTGACCCCCGGCCATGCGGCCAATCACGCGGCTTTCGCGCTGGACGGCGACGGCATTGTGTTTTCCGCCGATCATGTCATGGCCTGGGCGACCTCGATCGTCGCGCCGCCGGATGGCGCGATGGCCGACTACATGGCCTCGCTCGACATGCTGCTGCAACGCGACGACCGGATGTATCTGCCGGGGCATGGCGGGCCGGTCAATGATCCCGCCGCCTTCTGCCGGGGCCTGCGCACCCATCGCCGGATGCGCGAGCGCGCCATCCTCGAACGGATCAGGGCCGGCGACCGGATCATTCCGGACATGGTCAAGGCAATCTATCGCGAAACCGACCCGCGGCTGCATGCCGCCGCCGCCCTTTCGGTGCTCGCCCATATCGAGGATCTGGTCGAAAAAGGCGAGATCGTCACCGACGGCCCGGCACTGCTGGCTGGCGAATACCGGCCCGCGTGAGGAATCAATCTCCCGCTATGCCAAGCAATTCGGCATCCAGCGCCCTGAGGTAGCTTTCGATGAAGGCGGCGCCCGAGCCGAGATCGTGGCTGCCATAGCGGGTGGCGACGCGGATATCGACCAGCGTCGTCTCCGCTTCCTCACGCAGGCGGATGACCACGTCCTGCCTGAAGCCAAAGATCAGCGTGCGATGGACGCCCTGGATCGAGGCATCGCCGATCGGCATCTGCGCATCCGGCATTTCCTCGAAATCCGGACGCGGCAGCGGCACCGGCACATTGTCGAGCGCATCGGGCACCGCATCGTCGGTGGCCTTCGGATCGATCGCCTGGAACTCGCCCAGCGCGCCTTCCGGGGCACCGCGCTCCGCGCTGATCTCGATGCCCGACGCGATCGCCACCTTTCGGGCAGCGGTATAGACGCGATCGAGCGCGCCTTCATAACGCCGGCCGGTCACCCCGCGATAGGCGATCATCTGCGCCTCGCGATCATTCGCGCCGGGCGCGGCACGGGCACCGAGCCAGGATTGATCGGCGTTGACCACGTCTATCCATTTCGGCGGATCGATGAGATCGCTGCTGACATCGTAGATCTGCGGCAGATTCATGTAGGCAGGTGTGACGAGCACCAGTGGCGACAGCGGCAGGATGACCAGCACCAGCGCCAGCGCCGAGGCCTTGCCGCCGCGTGCACCCTTGCTCCAGAGCATGACGAGGCCGAGCACCGCAAGGTAAAGCGCCACGACCGCCAGAACGACCGAGGCCAGCGCCACGGCGAGAAACGAGGGCGTCTCCAGCGGACCGAAGCGGTGCAGGCCCCAGGCCATGACGAACATCACGAACGCCAGAAGCGCCAGACGCCGGGCATAGAAGGCCGAGTGGGAAACGGGGCGTTCATACCGGACGGTCATTGCAACTCATTGTCTCTTCATATCCGCGATCATGCCGAGATACGCTGCCTCAGGATCGCGGGCAATGGCGGCTGTGGAAAACAGCGGACAGCGCGGAATATTTTCCGCGAACTGCGCTTTCAATGCCGCAGTGCGGTCCGGATCGCACCGATCTCCGCCGCTTTCCGGCATCCAGTTCATGCTCCAGATCGTGCCATCAGCAGTCGAGCCAACATGGAAGAAGCATCGCTGTCAACGGTGCAAACAGGCCTTGCCTCAAATTTGCCCATGTTCGCCCGGAAGTTAGCGACCAGCCGGGGGGTCGTGATAAGGAGTTATTCGATGCCGACGCCCGAAAATCATCTCGACGCCAGCACTGAGGCGCAAACCGTACCTCAGGATGGCGCCTCCATGCCCGTCGAGTTCATCGAACTCGGGCTGGGACTGGAAATGCTGCTCGACACGCATCCGGCGTTCATGGACGCCGTGAAAGCCGCGATCCTGCCGCTCGATGGCGAATTCCTGTTCGAACTCCCCTATGGTGAAAAACCCGACGGAAAGGGCCGTGTCGCTGCCGTGCGCCTGGCCTATGCCGGCGATGACGAACCGCGCGTCGCCTTCGTCTTCCTGCTCGATGACGGCATGGAAACCAGCATCGAAGCCTCCGAAGGCCAGCCCGAGCATCTGAGGAATTTCGCAGAATCTTTTGTGAATGTGCTGGAGAAGATCGGGCGGCATTGAACGACCACCGGCTGCATTAATTTCACCGTTGACTTTGTGCGTAACTTACATACATTGCTGGCATGCAAACGGTGTGTGAACTCCAGAGTTTTCGCAAGGCGCTGACGACATTTCCGATTTGGTGGATTATTTAGCCGAACATCCCGAAGCCGGCGAAGAAATGCAGGGAACGGGCGGATGCCGAAAGCTCCGCTTTGCCATCAGAAGCAATAATAAAGGCAAGAGTGGTGGAATCCGGGCCATCACTTTCTTCACTGGTCCGCGATTGCCGGTCTTTCTTGTGACCGCCTTTGGCAAAAGCCAGAAAGTCAACCTCACCAAAGTTGAAAGAAATGCGTTGAGAGTTATCACGGAGCAAATCGTGAGCACGTATGCGCAACGCGCTGCCCGACTTGATGCAGGAGAGCCGAAATGAGCAAGAAAGTCTTCGATCAAATCAGTGAGGGATTGATGGAGGCACTGGCTGTGGCGCGGGACGAGGCCCGGCCGTACAAACTACATGTCCCTGCAGAGATCGATGTAAGGACCATCCGCGCCAAAACCGGATGACACAGAAAGACTTTGCCTCCACATTCGGGTTTGGCTTCGACCAATTGAAACAGTGGGAACAGGGCCGCGCGCGCCCCGTTCAAGGTCTGCGTGCCTATCTGCTCCTGATCGATGACAATCCAACGGGCATGTTGAAAGCACTGCAACGGATTCAAGCATAGTTCTTTCTTCTACCGTTTCTTGCCGTTCCTGATCGTCGCCTGCGCGCAAGCGAGCTTGGCGATCGGCACGCGGAAGGGCGAACACGACACATAGTCGAGGCCGGATTCCTCGCAGAAGGCGATCGATGATGGGTCGCCGCCATGCTCGCCGCAGATGCCGAGTTTCAGGCCCGGCCGCGTGCGACGGCCGCGTTCGGCGGCAATCTTGATCAGTTCGCCGACGCCGTCGAAATCGAGATTGACGAACGGGTCGCGCTCGATAATGCCCTTCTGGATATAGGTCGGCAGGAAACTCGCGGCATCGTCTCGCGACATGCCGAACGTGGTCTGGGTCAGGTCGTTGGTGCCGTAGGAGAAGAACTCTGCGACTTCGGCGATGACATGGGCGCGGAGGGCGGCGCGCGGCAGCTCGATCATCGTGCCGACCAGATATTCGATCGCCATGCCGGTTTCCGCGATCACCGACTTGGCCACTTCATCGATGCGGGCCTTGACGTAATCGAGTTCCGCCTTCAGCCCGACCACCGGCACCATGATCTCCGGCACAACGGCCTCGCCGGTCTTGCGGGCGGCCTCTACCGCTGCCTCGAAAATCGCCCGCGCCTGCATCTCGACGATTTCCGGATGCGAGATGTGCAGCCGGCAGCCGCGATGGCCGAGCATCGGGTTGAATTCATGCAGCGCATCGATCCGCTCCCTGAGCTGGAATGGCTGCATGCCGATGCGGGTGGCGACCTCGTCGATCTCCTCCTCGGATTTCGGCAGGAATTCATGCAGCGGCGGATCGAGCAGGCGGATTGTCACCGGCGTGCCATGCATGATCTCGAACAGCTCGACGAAATCGGCGCGCTGCATCGGCAGCAGCTTGTCGAGCGCCTCGCGACGTTCATCGACCGTTTCGGCGAGGATCATCTCGCGCATGACATTGATGCGGTCGCCCTCGAAGAACATATGCTCGGTGCGGCAAAGGCCGATGCCCTCGGCACCGAAGGCGCGGGCGGCGCGGGCATCCGCCGGTGTTTCGGCATTGGTGCGCACGCGCATGCGGCGAATGCGGTCGGCCCAGGCCATGATGCGCTCGAAATCGCCCGAAAGCTCCGGCTGCAGCATCGGCTGGTAGCCCTTCAGCACATGGCCGGAGGAGCCGTCGATAGAAATGATATCGCCTTCTCGCAGCTTGATCCCCGGCCCCACCAGCTCCCGATTGCGCATATCGACGCGCAGGGCGCCGACGCCGCAGACGCAGGGCAGCCCCATGCCGCGCGCGACCACAGCCGCGTGGGATGTCATGCCGCCGCGCGTGGTCAGGATGCCCTGTGCGGCATGCATGCCGTGGATGTCTTCCGGGCTGGTCTCGGTACGGACGAGGATGACCTTGCGGCCCTCCTTGTTGGCGGCGATCGCCGCTTCTGAGGTGAAGATGATTTCGCCCGAAGCCGCGCCTGGCGACGCCGGCAGTCCGCTGCCGATCACATCGCGCCGGGCCGTCGGATCGATGGTTGGATGCAGCAACTGGTCGAGGCTCGACGGATCGATACGATCGACCGCATCGGCGGCGGAGATCAGCCCCTCCTCGACCATGTCGACGGCAATCCGCATGGCAGCCTTGGCGGTGCGCTTTCCCGGACGGACCTGCAGCATCCACAATTTGCCGCGCTCGATGGTGAATTCGAGATCGAGCATATCGAGGTAGTGGCCCTCGAGCCGCTTGCAGACGGTCATGAACTCCTTGAATGCATCCGGCATCAGCTTCTCAAGCGAGGGCCGATCCGAGCCGGTTTCGATGCGGGCCTTCTCAGTAATGCTCTGCGGTGTGCGGATGCCGGCCACGACATCCTCGCCCTGGGCATTGACCAGGAACTCGCCATAGAGTTCCTTGACGCCGGTCGACGGATTGCGGGTGAAGGCGACGCCGGTGGCCGAGGAATTGCCGAGATTGCCGAACACCATGGCCTGGATGCTGACCGCCGTTCCCCAGTCTGCGGGGATATTGTGCAACAGCCGATAGGTGATGGCACGCGGGTTCATCCAGCTCGCGAAGATCGCCGCGACCGCGCCCCAAAGCTGGGCCATCGGGTCTTCGGGAAAAGATGCGGTCGTCTCTTCGGTCAGCATTTCCTTGTAGCGCGCGACCAGCCCCTGCCATTCCTCGGCGGTCATATCGGTATCGAGCTCACGACCGAGCCGGGCCTTTTCGTCCTCGAGAATCTCCTCGAAAATATCATGGCCGAGGCCCATGACCACGCCGCCGTACATTTCGATGAAGCGGCGATAGGAATCCCAGGCAAACCGCGCATCGCCGGTGTCTTTGGCGAGTGCCAGCACCGTCTCGTCGTTGAGGCCGAGATTGAGCACCGTATCCATCATGCCAGGCATGGAAACGCGGGCGCCGGAGCGCACGGCAAGCAGCAGCGGATGATCGCCGCCGCCGAATTTGCGGCCGGTCAGGCTTTCCAGCCTCTGCAGGCCTTCGACCACGGCGGCTTTCAGCCCGTCGGGGAAATTCTGGGCGTTCTGGTAGTAGAAGCTGCAGGCTTCGGATACGATCGTCAGTCCGGGCGGAACCGGCAGGCCAAGCGCGCTCATTTCAGCGAGATTGGCACCCTTGCCGCCCAGCCTGTCGGCCATATCGGTTCGGCCATCGGCCTTACCGCCGCCAAAGCTAAACACCCACTTGGTCACTCCGACCCCTCCCGACGGAATTCATGAATTTGTCACCGACACAGCTATCTTATTCCAAGTGCTTTGAAAACAGTTGTTGGCGAGATAATTGCTGCGATGCAGCAAAATGCGGATCGAGGGCTGGATATTTCCCCTCCCACAAGGGAGCGGGGCTAAAATTGCTGAACTGCCGCGGCCAAACCAGAAAGTTCACAGCAAGTTGCAGGGTCAGGCCCGCGCGAAACGGTGACACGCATTAAGCCCCTCCCCCTTGTGGGGAGGGGAATTCAAACTTGCCACCGGACAGTCGATTAGTAATCCGTCACATCGACGCGGCTTATCCGGCCGGCGTCGTTGAAAGTGACGGTCTCCTCGCCGGTGCGGACCAGCCTTTCGCCTGTCTCGCTATGTGTCGCGTTGAGTTCCCAGACAGCGCGGGCGGCAAGCGGGCTCACCGCCCCGACGCTCCGGTCCACCGCGCTCTGGTCCGGATAGGCATCGAAATATTTCCGGAACGCGCCCATGATCGCATCGCGGCCCTCGATTGTGCCGCCGACGCCGCCGGAAACATAGACCGCGCCGTCGGCGAACATCGCGGTGATGGTGGCGAAATCCAGCGCGTTGATGGCGTCGTGATAGAGGATGGTCCGTTCTACGGGATCAAACGCGCTCGACATCATGCAATCCATATTCCGCGAGTTCGGCATCCAGCGCATCGGCGCCGGTGTAATGGATGGCATTCCAGCCATAGGCCCTGGCACCCTCGACATTCACCTGGGCATCATCGATGAACAGTGTCGCGCCGGGATCGAGATCGAATGTCCTCGTATGGCTCTCATAGATCGCCGGATCCGGCTTGATCAGCTTGACCCGTGCCGAAACGGTGACGCCGCGCGGCTTCTTCAGGAAGGGGAAAATCTGGCTCGCCTGATCGAATGTGTCGTCGGCGAAATTTGTCAGCAGCGTCACGTCGCGGCCGTCGGCGATGAAGCGCTCGAGATGGGCGACGCTGCGATCATAGGCATGCGGCACCATCTCGTGCCAGTATTTGCGGAAGCCGCGGATATGTTCTTCGCGATCGGGGAATTTTTCGAGCAACAACGCTTCGGCTTCGAGCCAGGTGCGACCGCGATCCTGTTCGACATTCCAGTCATGCGTGCAGACATTGTCGAAGAACCATCGGCGTTCTTCCGCATCGGGAATCAGCCGGGAATAAGGAAGATTGGGGTCGTAATGGATGAGAACCTTGCCGATATCGAAGACAATATGACGGATTTCAGCGGGCATGGATTTTCCTTGCGAGTTTAGCGAACGCGTTGGGAATAGCGGCGGTGATTGCTTTTTTCATGACGGTTGGCAAGGCCTCGCCGTCAAGATTTGTAACCGGTTCCCACCAGCCGTTATCGGTCTCGATCGAGGAGACATCGGCGCGATAGACGGTGAGCCGAAGTTCGAAATGGGTGAAAACATGGGTGATTGCGCCGCATGGCCGCCAATCGGCCTGGAACGGTGCGGCGTCCGTGCCCGTCGCGCCGTCGCGGTTCGAGTTCCACCCCGTGGTCGGCACCTCCGTCATGCCACCCAGCAGGCCACTGTCGATGCGCTTGCGCAGCAGTACCCTGTCCTGATCGTCGATCGCGACGAAGGCCGCGCCCTGCCGTACCGGCTTGTCTTTCTTCGCAGCCTTGACCGGAAATTTTTCCGGATCGTCGGTGGCGAGCGCCAGACAATTGTCCCGCCACGGACAGAGCGAGCAGGCCGGGCGCCTTGGTGTACAAATGGTCGCGCCGAGATCCATCATGGCTTGCGCGAAATCTCCGGGCCTCTCGGCTGGCGTCAGTGTTTCCAGATGCGCCTTGAGGATCGGCTTGGCGCCCGGCAACGCTTCGCTGACGGCAAACAGCCGCGAGACGACGCGCTCGACATTGCCGTCCATCACCAATGCCCGGATATCGAAGGCGATCGCGGCAATCGCAGCCGACGTGTAGTCGCCGATGCCCGGCAGGCTCTGCAAGCCTTCGACCGTCCGCGGGAAAACCCCGCCATGCATGGCAACGACGCTTTCGGCGCATTTTTTCAGGTTCCTGGCTCGCGCATAATAGCCGAGCCCGGCCCAGGCCTTCATCACATCCTCCGTATCGGCATGTGCGAGATCGGTCACGGTGGGCCAGAGATCGAGAAATTTCTCGAAATAGGCTTTGACCGCCTGAACCGTGGTCTGCTGCAGCATCACCTCCGACATCCAGATGTGATAGGGATCGGCGACCTTGCCGCCGGCCCGCGCTTTCGGGCTGACGCGCCATGGCAGTTCGCGATGGTGGCGATCATACCAGGCGAGCAGATCGGCGGGGTCGGCCGTGAAGATCTCACGCATAGTGAAGACGATACAAAACATGCAGCATTTGCAACGGAGCGACAGCGGGGCTATGATTCATGTTTATAGACGTAACAAATCTTCACCCACTTCCGAAAGCCTCATGTCCACATTCCAGAGAAAAGGCGCGATACAGATTTCGGAGGCCGCCAACCGGCTGATCGATCCCGTGCTGGCCAAAAAAGCCGGCATCAACACCGCATTGCTCGGTTCCTGGGACGAGATCGCCGGGGCCGATTTTGCCGATTGCACGCGGCCGGAAAAAATCAGCTGGTCGCGCCGCAACAGCGAGATGGCGGGCGAAGGCGGCGGCATCGAACCCGGCGTGCTGACGATTGCCTGCGAGGGCGCGCGTGCCCTCTTCCTCACCCATGCGCAGGGCGAACTGATCCAGCGGATCAACGGCTTCTTCGGTTACCCGGCGATCCGCCAGATCCGCATCGTCCAGAAACCGGTGACGCCGATGCACAAGCACCGCCGCAAGCCGCGACCGCTTTCTCCGTCCGAGACATTGCGGCTCGACACGATGACCCACGAGATCGAAAACGAGAATCTGAAGGCTGCGCTCGAGCGGCTCGGCCGTGCTGTCATCAGTCGCGGCAAACGTTAGAAATCGTTCAGTTTTCTTCGAACGACCGCCATCGGCCAGTCACAATTGTTTGAACACATAGGTCGCAACGGGCACTTGCGGTGATTTTGGCTGCAGTATATCCCGATTTTACATCTGCCTTACCAAGGAGCCCCCATGCCGATCGCCTTGACCACCCTTTCGATACGCCTGCTTGCCGCCCTTGCAATTGCCGGCTTCGGTGCTGTCCTGACCGGAACCGCAAACGCCGAGGACACGACGGCGACCGACAAGATCGAGACCGCAGCCACGACGACCGACGTCAAGGTTCCTGCCGCCGAAGGCACGGTCGATGTCGCCAAGCTGATGGAAGCGGGTCCGCTACCGGAAATGTCGATCGGCAAGGACGATGCCAAGGTGACGATCATCGAATATATGTCGATGACCTGCCCGCATTGCGCTCGCTTCCACACCACGGTGTTCGACGCCATCAAGGAGAAATATGTCGATAGCGGCAAGGTGAAGTTCGTACTGCGCGAATTCCCGCTCGATTCCCGTGCGACGGCGGCGATCATGTTGGCCCGCTGCGCAGCCAAGGACCAGTATTTCCCGATGGTTTCCGCGCTTTTCCGCGCCCAGGGAACCTGGGCGACGGCGGAAGACGGCCGCGCTGCGCTTCTGCAAATGTCCAAGCTTGCCGGTTTTACACAGGAGACCTTCGAAGCCTGCTTGACGAACCAGAAGCTTCTGGATGATGTGGTTGCGACGCGGGAAAAAGGCGCCAAGGATTATGGTGTGGACTCCACCCCGACGTTCTTCGTCAATGGCAGCCGCTACACCGGGGAAATGGGCGTTGCAGAAATGTCGGCCATCATCGACGCCGCTGAATAATCTCCGACCGTATTGCATGACGGACGGCAGCTTCGCGCTGCCGTCCGTTTTCTTTGCCACTTTGCCGGAGCTTTCACCCCCCTCTGTCGCTTTGCGACATCTCCCCCTCAGGGGGGGAGAGCAGAAGCGCGCGGCGCCATCTCGCCACAAAGCCGATCTTTCGCTTGAGGGACGATTTCAAAAAGGGGATTTACTCTCCCCCCTTGAGGGGGAGATGTCGCGAAGCGACAGAAGGGGGTGTCTTCAGACTGAGCGTCCTTTGAGGCTCGCCTCATGAAGTTCACCAGGCTGCGGATCACCGGCTTCAAGTCTTTCGTCGAACCATCCGAATTCCTGATCGAGCCGGGCCTGACCGGCGTGGTGGGTCCCAACGGCTGCGGCAAGTCCAACCTGACGGAATCGCTGCGCTGGGTGATGGGCGAGAATTCCTACAAGAACATGCGCGCTTCCGGCATGGACGACGTGATCTTTTCCGGGTCCGGGCAGCGCCCGTCGCGCAATTCCGCGGAAGTCGGCCTGTTCATCGACAATTCGGATCGGACCGCGCCCGCGGCCTTCAACGATGCCGACGAATTGCAGGTGACGCGCCGGATCGAGCGCGAACAGGGCTCGGTCTACCGGATCAACGGCAAGGAGGCGCGCGCGCGGGATGTGCAACTGCTGTTCGCCGATGCCTCGACAGGCGCTCGCTCGCCGGCCATGGTCGGCCAGGGGCGGATCGGCGAACTGATCCAGGCCAAGCCCCAGGCCCGGCGGCAACTGCTCGAAGAGGCGGCGGGGATTTCCGGCCTGCACTCGCGCCGGCACGAAGCCGAACTTCGGCTGAGGGCCGCCGAGACCAATCTCGAGCGGCTGGAAGACGTGACCACGACGCTTTCCACCCAGATCGAGAGCCTCAAGCGGCAGGCGCGGCAGGCCAACCGCTTCAAGCAGCTATCGGCCTCGATCCGCGCCGAGGAAGCCAAGCTGCTGCATATCCGCTGGTCCGAAGCCAAAAACGCGGAAGGCGAGGCCGAAAGCGCCCTCAACCAGGCCACCAATCTGGTGGCGGAACGGGCGCAGGCACAGATGGAAGCAGCCAAGAGCCAGGCGATCCAGGGACTGAAACTGCCGGAACTGCGCGACGCCGAAGCCCGCGCCGCCGCCAGCCTGCAGCGTCTGAGCATCGCCCGTACCCAACTCGATGAGGAAGTCCGCAGGCTCGACGCGCGCCGCCAGGAACTCGAACGGCGGATCACCCAGCTTGCCGCCGATATCGAGCGCGAGCGGCAGATGATTGCCGGCAACAGCGCCATCCTTGCCCGCCTTGATGACGAAGAAGAGGAATTGCGCGAGACACTGGAGAATTCGAGCGAGCGCACAGAGGTTCTGGCATCGGCTTTGGCGGACGCGAGCGCGCTGGTAACCGAAGCGGAAGCCCGCATGCAGTGGGTGACTTCCGAACGCGCCGAAGCCGCCGCCGGCCGCCAGCAGACCGAACGTTTCCTCGCCGATCTTGCCCAGCGCCGTCTGCGGCTCGAACGACAGATCGCCGATGCCGGGCGCGATCTCGAAACGCTGGAGGGAAGACTGGCATCCCTGCCCGATCCCGTGCTCAGGCAGGAGGAACTGGACGCCGCCGAGATTGCCCATGACGATGGCGAGACGGCGATGGCGTCTGCGGAACGGACGCTGGCGGCCGCACGCCAGGCCGAAGCCGATGCACGCAAGCCGCTCGACGAGGCCCGCGCGGCCCTGCAGATGCTGGAGACCGAGGCGCGGACGATCCGCAAGATGCTGGCTGCAGGCGGCGCGAGCACCGAGACGCCGGTTTCCGAGCTGATCAGCGCTGACGGGGGGATGGAGGCAGCCCTCGGTGCCGTGCTCGGCGACGATCTCGATTCCGCGCTCGTCAGCTCCGCTTCGGCCTATTGGTCGATGCCGGGCGATGGTGCCGGCGACCCTTCCCTGCCCGATGGCGCGCCTGCGCTGATCAATTTCATTCGCGCGCCGGAGGAATTGCATCGGCGGCTCCGGCAGATCGGCCTTGTGGAGGACGATCTGGGCGGGCGCCTGCAATCCTCCCTCCGCCCCGGCCAGCGGCTGGTGTCGCGAGAGGGCACGGTATGGCGCTGGGACGGGCATGTGAGCCGCGCCGGCGCGCCGAGTGCCGCCGCCCTCCGCCTGCAGCAGAAGAACCGGCTGACGGCACTGGAAAACGAAACCGAGGAGGCCGCGATCCGGGTCGAGGACGCGGAGACTCGCCATCACGACGCGATCGAGGCGATGCGCCGCGACGAGGCGCGGCTTGCCGGCAACCGCGACATGGCGCGGCTGCTGGCCCGCAAGCTGAGCGAGGCGCGCGAGGCACTCACGCGGGCGGAACGGGCGAGCGCCGAGCTGATCCGGCTGCGCGATACCGGCACCGAGCAGGTTGCCGGCTATCGCTACCAGCTGGAGGAACTGGTGACCTCCGAGGAGGATGCCCGCATATCGCTCGCCGAAGCTGCGGATATTTCAGCGCTCGATTTTGCTCTGCGTGAGCAGGGTCTGCGGGTGGCCGAACGACGTGCGGCGCTGACCGAAGCCCGCGCTGCCCACGATTCCGAGGCGCGCGAGAACGATGCGCGGCGGCGGCGGATCACGGCCATTGCCGCCGAGCGGCAGGTGTGGAAGGAACGCGAGCACAGCGCTGGCCGACAGATCGAGACGCTCGCCGCCCGCGAGGAGGAAGCACGCATCGAACTGGAGGACCTGCTGGCCGCGCCCGAGGAATATGACGAGAAGCGCCGCGCCCTGCTGTCCGAAATCGCCAAGGCCGATACGGCGCGAAAGGAAGCCGCCGACCGGCTGGCGGCGCAGGAAAATCTTGAACGCGACGCCGACCGCGCCGCCGCCAGCGCCTTGACCGCGCTGGCCGAAGCCCGCGAACGCCGGGGGCGCACGGAGGAACGACTGGTGTCGGCACGCGAATGGCGGATTGCGGCCGAGACGCGTATCCGCGAGGTGCTGTCGGTCGCGCCGCATGAGGTGTTGAGACTGACCGGTCTCCGGGCCGAGGATCCGTTGCCGGAAATCAGGGTGATCGAGATCGAGCTGGAACGGCTGAAGATGGAGCGCGAGCGGCTGGGCGCCGTCAACCTGCGCGCCGAGGAAGAGCAGCAGGAGCTGACCGACAAGCTCGAAGCGCTTGTCCGCGAGCGCGACGACATCATCGACGCTATCCGCAAATTGCGCACGGCGATCCAGAACCTCAACCGCGAAGGGCGTGAGCGGTTGACCGCCGCCTTCGATGCGGTCAACATTCAGTTCAGGCGGCTGTTCACCCACCTGTTCAATGGCGGCGAGGCTGAACTGCAACTGGTCGAGAGCGACGATCCGCTGGAAGCCGGGCTGGAAATTCTGGCGCGGCCGCCCGGCAAGAAGCCGCAGACCATGACGCTGCTCTCTGGCGGCGAACAGGCGCTGACGGCGCTGGCGCTGATTTTTGCGGTGTTCCTGACCAATCCGGCGCCGATCTGCGTGCTCGACGAAGTCGATGCGCCGCTCGACGATCATAATGTCGAGCGCTATTGCAACCTGATGGACGAGATGGCGGCGACCACGGAGACGCGTTTCCTGATCATTACTCACAATCCCATCACCATGGCCCGCATGAACAGGCTGTATGGCGTGACCATGGCTGAACAGGGTGTCAGCCAGCTGGTATCGGTGGATTTGCAAACCGCCGAGAGACTGGTCGAGGTCGCCTGAGCGGTCTGCATGATTTATGGAATCACAGCGTCCTTTGCGCGTCATGTTTGACGCGCGGCGCTGTAAGCCGCATTACATCATCCACCAGTAACGCTTGCGCATCTGCTCTTCGCTGGCATTGACGAAGGCGTCGCGGTTGAGGCCGATGTCGTCGAACAGATGGCCGTCGCTCTTGCGCGCCAGGCTGCGCAGCGATGTGTTGCCGCCAAGATTCGATGTCGATCCGATTTTACGAAGTGCTGACCACATGGATCGTGTTTCCTATCCAGATTTTATGTTTGTGACGCCGTATATACGCTTGTTGTTGACATCAGAGAAACGAATAGTGTTAATGGCAGACATGAGAATTGCGAATGGCTCCTGAATGAATGCCCCCCTTGAAAGTGATCTGCTGCGGACCTTCATCGCGGTCGCCGAAACCAGCAATTTCACCAAGGCGGCGGAAATGGTCGGGCGCACCCAGTCGGCCGTCAGCATGCAGATCAAGAAATTGGAGGACGCCGTCGGCAGCGCCCTGTTCGACCGGGGTTCACGCGGCGTGAGCCTCACCAAGCAGGGCAATACGCTGCTGCTGAAGGCCCGGCGGGTGATCCTGTTGCTCGACGAGACCGCCGCCAGCATGCGCCAGCCAAGCCTCAGTGGCGTCGTCAGGATCGGCATTCCCGAGGAATATGGCTCGTCCGTGCTGCCCAAGGCGCTGCGGAATTTCGACCAGTTGCATCCGGGCGTCGAAATCATCGTCAATTTCGGGCGTTCGTCAGTGCTGATCGACGCCATGCATGGCGGCAAGCTCGATCTCGCCGTCGTCTACGAACAGGGCGATTACACCACAAGCGAGATCCTGCGCACCGACCCCACCGTCTGGGTGACGTCGGATATCCACGAGACACACCTTCGTTCGCCGCTGCCGGTGGCGATGTATTCCGGCGTCGGCTGGGCGCGGACGCGGGCGCTCGCCCTGCTGGACGACCTCGGCAGGGGTTACCGCATCGCCTATGTCAGCGACACCAGCAATGGCCTGATGGCAGCCGTGCAGGCGGGTCTCGGCATCGCGCCGCTGGCGCGCGCCGGCATTCCGCCGCAATGCCGGGAGCTGACGCTGGCAGACGGCTTTGCGGTTGTCGATCATTCGAATGTCACCCTGCGCGTCAACAACCGCAAGGGCGATGATGCCATCACCGGCATGGCGAGCGCGATCCGGGAAGCCTTCCAGAGCATGTGAAAAAGCGCCGGTCCTTCGAAGCGTCGGGAGACGGAACGACGAAGGACCGGAAATCGAGCGGGGAACGGACTGCCCGGCCCAAGCTACCGGCGGAGCGCCCGCACGGCCAACAAAATCGGCTGATGGCTGTAATGAGGATTTCTAATGAGGGGAATCAATGCGGCGCAAACTCAAGCGGCGTTTGCTGGATTGTCTCGGGCAAGGTAGCGCGTCAGGCCGCGCCGGCCGCGTTCCATCACCACGCCATGGTTCCAGACGAATACCGGCCTGAGGAGGAATGAAAGCCTGATCATCCATGGCTTCGTGATCTTGACGATCCAGTCGTAGCGCACGTGGCATTTTGCGCCTTCCCGCCTCAAGGTCCACTGGCCCACGCCCTCGAGCTCGCCATGCGCCCTGCCCTCGATGATCGAAAGCGGCTCGATCCTGACCGTCTGCATCTCGAACGTCACGTCATAGGGCAGCGCGGTGGACCATGTCAGCCGGCGGACGGCACCGATGCCCGCCTCGTCGCCGTCGCGCAGGAGATCGACCTTTTTCACCGAAGGCCACCATTCAGGCCAGCTCTCGGGCGTGATCAGCACCCGCCAGACATCCTCGACCGAGGCGTCGATCAGCCAATGGGTGACAAGATGATATTCGGTCGACGACATCGCAAATCCGCCTTACCCCGATCCCTGCAATATAAGCTATCCGATCGCAGCTTGAAACATGAAGTTTGGGGCGCTTCCATTGGGCATTTGGGCCGGTCAAGCCTTCAGGTTGCTGCTGCGCCGCTCGAGCGCGGTCTTGCGGATGATGTCGGCAATCTCCGGGCTGCCGCTGGCCAGCATCTGGAAATCCACCGCGTAGAGCGTCAGCAGCGAGAGTTCGGTCACGGCGCTGACGGACGCCGAGCGGGGCTCGCCACTGATCAGCGCCATCTCGCCGAAGAAGCTACCGGGGCCAAGCTCCACCGGGTCCGCTGTCGCGACGCTGACGCGACCCTCGACGATGAAGTACATCTGATCGCCAGTCTCACCCTTGCGGCAGATGACGGTGCCGGCCGGCACGACCCGGGGCCGCAGCGCCCGGACGATCTCGACGAGCGAGGCCGCACCAAGCCTCTGGAACAGCGGCACGGCCGCGACCAGCTGCCAGTTGCGCACAAAATCCCGGCGGCGGACTTCCTCATAGAAGCCGGTGGCGAGGATGCCGGCCCAGAGCGCAAAAATGCCGATGCCGCTCATCATCACCAGCCCGGCAAGCACCCGGCCGGCAAAGCTCTGCGGAATGGCGTCGCCATAACCGGTGGTCGACAGCGTTGCCACCGCCCACCACATCGCCTGCGGGATGCTGCCGAACTTGTCCGGCTGGACGTCGCGCTCGATGACATGGGCGGCGAGCGCCGCACCGAACAGGACGATGCCGAAAATCGAGGTGACGCCGATCAGGTTGCGCGCCTCGTTGACCAGGACCCTCCCAAACAGCCGGAAGAAAGTCGAACCGCGCAGCGGCTTCAGCAGCCAGATGCCACAATAGAGGCTGCGGTCGGGCGTGCCGGTCGACAGATAGGCAGCGAGAGGAACCAGGACGGCGAGCATATCGACGGCGATGGCCGGCATCCTGTCCCGAACGTTTCCCGCCCGCTCCACGATCAGCGTCTCGATCAGTTGCAGCACATAGACGGCCCAGATGCCGGCAAGCAGGATCTCCAGAGCGAGCCTAGTCCGCCCCTCGATATCCGGCATCGTCAGGGCCGCGACCGCGACGAGCCCGACCGCAGCGAGAAGCGCAGAAATCTTCGAGAAAGGCAGTATCGACATTCAATACCCCCCAAGCCCTGTCACCCTCCCAGAATAGGCCCCCTTGGGGACAAGTGCAAAGGGATCGACGAGAGGATGTGCAGCTACGGGCCGGGGCGGCCCCTGGACACCTGGACCGGCTATTGGCAGCGACCGATCTAGCCAGCAAGCCACCAGCGAGCGGTCATTTCGCTGCTTGTGCATTCGCGACTCCATTCCGGTTTTCCCTTTATTCACAATGCGTTGCGGAACACGCCCAAATCGCCGCTCGGATCGATATTTCCATTAACAGCCGCGTGAGGTACAGTAACAGATTGGGACCTCGATCCCATGCGGACGTCGTGACCGGCCTGATCGAAGCATCGGCCCGGTATTGTCGCTGGCCATGGCCAAGGATTTTCTCGAAACAGGAGAAATGGCATGCGCAAAGTTATTCGTGAAAAAGGAACGCCGAAAGACGACATCTTCTACGCCACGACGAATGACGACTACCATTACTCCGGCAGGGGTGGAAATGATGTCATTGTCACACTGGCTGGTAACGACAGGCTGAACGGCGATGCCGGTGTGGACCTCGTAAGCGGCGGCCAAGGCAACGACACCATCCGTGGCGGTGCGGGCTATGACGATTTGAAAGGCGAAGAGGGCAAGGACAAGCTTTACGGGGACGCCGGAAACGATATCCTCCACGGCGGCATGGACCGGGACATACTCAGCGGAGGCGCGGGCAAGGATTCCTTCATTTTCATCACGGACAACTTGACAGGGCGCGGCAGCGACCTCGACATCGTCAAGGATTTTGCCGTCAAGGGCAAAAACGCGGACTATCTCGGGCTGGCGGTTGCTGGAGCGGACGGAGTCATGATCACTTCGTATGACGACCTGGAGCCCTACCTGTCGCAGCGCAGCGGGGACGTGCACCTCTCCTTCGACACCGGCGACACGATGATCATCGAGAACATACGCCTGAAACAGCTGACTGACGACAATTTCCTTTTCTGAGCCGTACATGTCTAAAGCGATCATCTTTGGGCGGCGCGCATTGTGCGATTGCTTGGCGCCAGGAATTCTGTGGCGGCGGATGATGTCGCGCACGATGACGCTGCGGGGCGATGCCAAGTTTTTAACCGCCTGCCCAGTGTTCGGTCCGCTTCTGGTCAATGCTGTCAAGTGCCTTCGGCTATACTAAAGGGTGAAACCTGGTCGCCGCGGAGCCTCGACGCGTATTTGCCCCCTGTTCGTTTCGTCCGGGATGGCCAGAGGATTGAACCGCTGCGAAAAAGGGACTGTCCAAACCGACCTTTATCTGAGACAATTACCCGGGGAGGATTGCCTCTGTGGCTCGCCCGCCACGGAGGACGGTCTCGAATCATATCCCGTTGAAGCACCCTTGATCCTGCCCCGTCCGCAGCGATGAGTCGGCTGTCGGCAAGCATCCAGCGAACATCTCTCATTGTTCAGCAAACGCGAGCCAGGAGCACTTCACATGATAACGTGGAAACCCGATCCAAGCTTTTATCCGTCACCGCGAATGGCCATGAAGGCCGCACCGGAAACGCTCGCCTACGTCGTTGCCTTCGATCCGACGCGAACGGTTCCCGACGAGCTTGCGGTCGTCGATGTCGATCCCAAATCAGCCTCCTATGGTCAGATCGTCACTTCCGTCGCGATGCCCAATGTCGGTGACGAATTGCATCATTTCGGCTGGAACGCCTGCTCATCCTGCCTTTGCCCCAATGCGCCGCACCCGCATGCGGAGCGCCGCTATCTGGTCGTGCCGGGATTGAGATCCTCGCGCATCCATATCATCGACACCAAGCCCGATGGCCGGAGGCCATCGATCGTCAAGGTCATCGAACCCGGCGAAGTCGCCGAACGGGCCGGATATTCCAGGCCGCATACCGTTCACTGCGGGCCGGAAGGGATCTATGTCGCAGCCCTGGGCAATGCCGAGGGCAAGGGACCGGGCGGCGTGTTCCTCATGGATCACGAGACCTTCGAGGTGCGCGGCCAGTGGGAAATGGATCGCGGACCGCAACAGCTTTCCTATGACGTCTGGTGGCACCTGGGCCATGATACGCTCGTTACCAGCGAGTGGGGCACGCCGGATACCTTCGAAGACGGCCTGGTCCCTGAAATCCTGCTCGGTGCGAAATACGGCCGCCGTCTGCATTTCTGGGATCTGCACAAGCGCAAGCACCTGCAGACGATCGATTTCGGCGACAAGCATCAGCTGGTATTCGAACTCAGGCCGGCGCACAACCCGACCAAGGCCTATGGTTTTGTCAACTGCGTTCTCAGTCTCGAGGACCTCTCCTCCTCGATCTGGGTCTGGCACCGTGACGGCGATAAATGGGCGGTGACAAAGGTGATCGACATTCCGGCGGAGCCCGCCGATCCGGACCAGTTGCCGCCGATGCTCAAGGGTTTCAATGCCGTGCCGCCGCTCGTCACCGACATCGATCTTTCGATGGACGACAGATTTCTCTACGTGTCCTGCTGGGGAACCGGCGACCTGCATCAGTACGATGTCTCCGATCCGTTCAAGCCCAGGCTAACAGGCAAGGTCCGGATCGGCGGCATCGTTTCGCGTGCTTCCCACCCAGGGGCGATGAATGGCGCGCTGAATGGTGGCCCGCAGATGGTCGAGATCAGCCGCGACGGGCGCCGCGTCTACTTCACCAACTCGCTCTACGGCGCGATCGACGAGCAATTCTATCCCGATGGCCTGTCTGGCTGGATGGTGAAACTTGACGCGGGACCGGACGGCGGCATTGCCTTCGACGAGAAATTCTTCGTCGAATGGCCGAAGTCGCATCGCCCGCACCAGGTCCGCCTTCAGGGTGGAGATTGCTCGTCAGATTCGTATTGTTATCCGTAGCGAGTCAAGGTCAGCCGGATGAGACGCCCATGAACGAGCTCTGGCCCTGGATGCTGCTGGCGGGACTGGGTGCCTTTCATGGTCTCAACCCGGCGATGGGATGGCTGTTTGCCGTGGCGCTTGGCGTTCACCGCCAGAGTTCTGCCGCGGTGGTTCGCGCAGTGCCCGCCATCGCCCTCGGACATGCCGCGTCCATCGCACTGGTGGCCGGAGCCGTGTTCGCGGCCGGTCTTATCGTGGACCAGGATGCCGTGCGCACCGGCACCGGAGCGGGCCTCGTTGCATGGGCGATCTGGCACTATTTCTTCGGCCACCGGCGCCGCGTTCGCATCGGCATGCGCACGGGGCTTGCCGGCCTCGTGTTATGGTCGTTCCTGATGGCGACCGCCCATGGTGCGGGACTGATGGTCCTGCCGGCCCTGATGCCCCTCTGTCTCACCGAGTCGCCTTTGGGGGCACTCGGCGGGAATGGGTCCGTGGCGACAGCCATGGCAGCGGTCGGCGTCCATACAATTGCGATGTTGGCGGCCACAAGTCTCGTTGCCCTGGCGGTCTATCGCTGGGTCGGGCTCGAGATACTGCGCAGTGCCTGGATCAATGTGGATCTCATATGGACGCTGGTTCTGCTTGGCACCGGTGCCCTGCTGCTGATCGTCTAGCGAAGGCGAAGAACATGCGCTGAAGTCAGGGAGCATCCGTCCCGGTGTTTTTCGATTGGCTTCGCATCGGAACGAAATGGCACGCCGCCTTTTTGTATCTATGGCGTCTCGCAGTTGCGGATACCCGCCCAATGAGATTGATGTTGCAGAACAGCAATGGGACCTGATTTCCCATTCTCGCCAATAGCGGCTCTCTAGCCGTCGGCGACCACGAGCTGCTATCCAGGTCAGCGACCGAGAATTATTCTATGCTTGGGCGATCATGGAGGAACAGCATGTCCGCAGCTACCGACGTCATGGCCGAACTGGGCTTGCTGCAAGATCCAAAGCTGAGGGCAGCCAATGAGGAACGCGGAGACGATCATGGCGTCAATTTGTCTGCGATGCGTGCGGTCGCCAAACGCCTGAAGATCCAGCATGAGCTGGCAAAAGAGCTCTGGGCCACCGGTGAAACGGCTGCACGGCTGTTGGCGACCCTGATCGCCAGGCCAAAAGCCTTCGCCGCCGATGAGCTCGACACGATGATCCATGACATTCGCGCGCCAAAGCTCCTGGACTGGTTTATCACCAACATCGTCAAGCTTGGAAAGCATGCTGAAGAGCTGCGTCTGCGCTGGAAAGACGACACGGACCTGATCGGACGGGCCGGCTGGAGCTTAACGACTGACCGCGTGGTCAAAAGCGCTGATGGGTTGGACCTGGACGGCCTGCTGGACCAAATCGCGGTGGAGATGAAGGATGCGCCTGCACCCAAGCAGTGGTCGATGAACCACTGCCTTGCCGAAATTGGCATCCGTCACCCCACGTACCGCGCCCGCGCCATCGGCATTGGCGAAAAGCTCCAGGTTCTCATCGACTATCCGGCGTCTCCGGGCTGTACGCCGCCTTACGCGCCCGTCTGGATTGCCGAGATGGTGCGTCGCCAAGGGGCGTTGGTCTAGTCGAGTGTGGCCATAGAAGAGTCCGGTTTGCGCCATCAGCAGCCATTCCGATGGTTGAGCATGATCACGACCGCGTTGATTTCGCTTACGTTGAGGCTTGCCGCGACGAGGGTGATTCAATGTTGCATCGCGGCAGAAATATAGCCATAAATGAATCACTCACCACGGACCCGGTGAAACTCCGGGTGGCTCTTCTGGCCGCCGATCCGCCAGACCACGCAAAACCTGCATGCTTTCAAAAAAGCCGCTCAATGGAGCGCTTGATCCATGCTTTGCGAGAATTTATCATATGCAACTTTCATCCATCCGTCGAGATTGGTCCGGCAATCCCATGCGCGAAATGCTCGCTGGAGCCGTCGCGACGTTCGCGCTGATACCTGAGGTCATCGCCTTTTCCTTCGTCGCGGGGGTCGATCCGCAGGTCGGCTTGTTCGCCTCATTCGTCATCGGCATCGTCATCGCCTTTACCGGAGGACGTCCTGCGATGATTTCGGCAGCCGCAGGCTCGGTGGCGCTTGTCGCGGCCCCGCTGGTCCACGCACACGGGCTGCCTTACCTCTTCGCGGCCGGTCTTCTGGCTGGAACTTTTCAAATCTTGTTCGGGCTATTGCGTCTCGGCGTCCTCATGCGGTTCGTGTCCAAATCGGTGCGGACGGGTTTCGTGAACGCACTCGCGATCCTCATCTTTGCGGCCCAGCTTCCTCATATCATCGGGGGAGACTGGATCGCCTACGCCATGCTGGCTGCCGGACTGATCGTCATCTACATTGTACCAAGGATCACGACCGCGATCCCATCGCCTTTGATCTGTATCCTGGTCCTAACGCTCGTTTCGATCGGCTTCCATCTTCCGGTCATGACCGTCGCCGACCTTGGCAAGCTCCCAGACTCGCTTCCGATCTTCGGTTGGCCGGAAGTCCCGCTAACCTGGAAAACCCTGACAATCATCGCTGGACCTGCTCTGGCAATTGCCATGGTTGGCCTGCTCGAATCCATGATGACCGCAAGCGTCGTCGACGACCTCACCGACACCCCGAGTTCGAAGAACAGGGAGTGTACGGGCCTCGGTGTCGCCAACGCCGCCTCAAGCCTGTTTGGCGGGATCGCGGGCTGCGGCATGATCGGGCAGACGGTCAGCAACGTCAAGTACGGCGGACGCGGTCGTCTCTCCACCTTGTTTGCAGGTGCCTTCCTACTGATCCTTATGGTGTTGCTGAAACCATGGGTTTCCCAGATTCCAGTAGCGGCGCTGGTGGCCATCATGGTGATGGTGTCGATCGACACGTTCGACTGGGCGTCGCTACGTGGGGTGATCGTTCATCCCAGGATGTCCAGCGCTGTCATGGTTGCAACTGTTCTGGTTACGGTGTTCAGCGCCAACCTCGCGCTGGGCGTCACGGTGGGTGTCCTCCTCAGTGGCGTGTTCTTCACATTCAAGGTTGCCCGCCTGTTGAATGTGCAAACCGAAAGCGATGCTTCGGCTGGCCGTCTGATCTATCGTGTAACGGGTCAGGTTTTCTTCGCGTCCGCAGATGTCTTCGTTGACGCATTCGACATCCAGGATGCGGAAGGCATGACAGTTCAGATCGACGTGTCGCAAGCACATTTCTGGGACATCACAGCCGTCGCAGCACTCGAAAAGGTGGTGCAGCGGTTTAAGTCGCACGGTGTATCTGTGGATGTCGCGGGCCTGAACGAAGCGAGTTCTACGCTTGTCGGAAGCCTTGGCGGCTCGATGAACCTGAAGGAAGTTTAAACCAGATCGACAGCGGCCGAAGCAAGGCGCGAAGGGCTAGTTAGAGCAACGATGTTTCTGTGGTTTATTTCTCGTTCAAGGTCGCCTTCGGGCCAAATGCGGAAGTCATTTCCGCTTCGCGCCAAGTGGAGGCGCTCGATCACTTCCTTCAAGCACGCACAGGAGATAGGTGTCGGACAAGAAGGCTGATGGGTGGGTTGCCAAGGGATCAGAGGCAAAAGGCCCCCGACCGGGCTGGTTCGCTAAGCCGGGTCGAAAAATAGAATTCTGCTAATTTGTGGCGTGGATGACTATCTTTCCCAAAGATACCTTCGGTGCTTCTACGCCAATGTGTGCTGCGTTTTTTGCAATCCAGTCCTTAGCCATGCGTACACTCTCATCGATGCCTGCCTGGTCCTGGCATA